>JACRHJ010000027.1 GCA_016212105.1 Nitrospirota bacterium | reverse complement strand
GAATTTGCAATGAGCGCCCCCATGTCCGGTCCGTCCGGGCGCGGGGCGCCGTCGTCCCGGCCGGAGACGAAGTATGGCATGCCATCTTTCAGGAGCGCGGCGTAAGTGATATGCGGGTCGTTCGTGAGGCTTGCCGTCATAACCCTGAGTTCCTTGTCGCCCCCTCCCCTGAGGACAAGCAACTCGAAGCTCTTCCTCAGCAACTGGGCATATTCCTTGACGTGCTCCTGGTCGTGGCGGGCTATCTCCGCGAGCCCGAAATAGCTGTACGCGATGTATATAAGCAGAGAGGCAACTGTCGCTACGGCTATCGCGGCCAGGGATATGATGTATGATAACGCCTTGTTGCTGAAAGGCTTCATTGGAGGACCTAAGTGAAGAGAGTAACATCCTGTGATCCCCCTCTTAACTCATAGGGGGACGTATGTTTGCCGGCGGGCCGGCCGGCCCGCCGCGCTTACGGCGTCCGCAGAATCACCCACTGCGGGATGTATATCGGGTATCCCATCAGGAGCTGCCTCTGCTCGACCGCGTCCGGCCTCTTCGCGTCCTCGTAGCTGTACCTGTACTCCCGGCCCTGTTCCGGCCCCAGGTCTATGAAGTACTTCTGGCCCTTTTCCTGCACGGCCATCTCGCCGACCAGCGACTCCTTTGTCTCGAAAGCCCCGTCTCCGTCGTTGTCCAGGATGCGGAACTCGTAAGGCGTCCTCCCGTCCGTATCGACGTCGTAGCGGAACACCGCGTCGCCCACGCTGTACGACCTGACGAGGTTGCCGTCCTTGTCCTTGTATGTCCTGATGTCTATCCGTGTCGGCGGCTCCTTGTCCGAGACGTACTGGCTTTCGCTCAGGACGAGCTGCGCCCTGGATACATCAGGCACCGTATAGCCCTCCCCGGCAAGGGAGTACAACGCGCTGGACAGCGTCAAAAGTATGGCTGCGGCTGATGCGGTAAGTAATTTCATGTTTCCCTCCCCGGTCAGTAAGTTGGTCTAATTTAACTATACCACGCGGAGAGGGAAAACGGGAGGCTGGCAGGTCGAATAAAGCGTTCAGGCAAAAAAAATGCCGCCCGTTGGGGCGACATGTTATTAATCCGGCAGCATTATATGCAAACCATGCGAAGTAAGAAAAGTCCCTGGATTCCCGCTGGAGTTCACCCCGGCATGCCTAAAGCCGGGGCGGGAATGACGTGTGCTTGTTCGTCGCCCCGTGCTTGACACGGGGTCCAGGAAGTTTGCTTATTTTGTTGCCGGTTTAATAATAAGCTACAGGTCCGGTCCGCGGAAGCAGTCGGATATTAAAAATCCTTCTGCTTCCTTATGACCTTGCCGACCACTCGCATCTCCTTGGACATCTCCTGGTCTTCGTACTTGGGGTTCAGCGGGTGGAGCACCCAGACGCCCCTGTACTTCTTGAGCTGCTTGAAGGTGGCCTCTTCCTCCTGGTCTTTCTTGATGATGCAGTAGTCGCCGGGCTGGGGCTGTATCTCGGGGTCGATGATGATTATCTCGTCACCGAAGAACAGCGGCTCCATGGAGTCGCCGGAGACCCTCATCGCGAAGAGGTACTTGCCCTGGAGGTCCGTCTCGACGTACTCCTCCGAGACGCCGGGGTATGGGTACTGGTCCGAGCCGGAGGCGAAGCCGCCCGCCTGCACCCAGGAGAGCAGGGGTATCTTGTTGTAGGCCACCGGGGCCTCGCGGATAACCTTCTTCTCGAAGAACTCCTTGAACTCCGCGGGCGCCTTCTGGTGGTACGCCGTGAACAGGAGGTCCTTGGGGTCTATGCCGAGCTTCCTGGCGTAGATAAGGAGCTGCTCGTCCTTTGGTATGTGGTCCTCGCCCACGACCTTCCTTAGCAGTTCGTACGGAAGGCTTAGGGTCTGGGCGCACTCCTTCACGGTCGAGAAGCCCTTCCTGTTGATCGCGTCCCTTATCTTCTGAGCTACGGTTTTCATTGTTTTATTACCTTTTCTTTCTTCCCGGAGAGGGGTTCTTCCGTCCGGGCCTGGCAAATGTGGCATGCCTCTCTTCCGCTTAGGGGCGGCATCCCCGACACGGCAGTGATGTCATGGGGTGCCGGAGCGCATGTCTTCTTACTGGTTGTTCTGCCTGATACCCGTCTAAACCCTAAGACTACATTAGGGCGTCTATCTTGGACTTGAGCTGGGCCTTGGGCACAGCGCCTACGACCTGGTCAACCGCCGCGCCGTTCTTGAAGAACATCAGGGTCGGTATGCCCATTATCCTGAACTTGCTGGCTATGTCTGGGTTCTCGTCCGTGTTGAGCTTGGCAACCTTGAGCTTGCCCTTGTACTCGCCGGCTATCTCCTCGACGACCGGGGCGACCATCTGGCAGGGGCCGCACCATACCGCCCAGAAATCCACGAGGACGAGGCCCTCCGCCTGCATGACCTCCTGCTCCCATGTGGCGCTTGTAACCTTTATCGCATTCTCACCCATGACAGTAACTTCCTCCTTTTTAGTTCCTCAACTTTTTTTAATCGCACCCACGGGACATACGCTGCCGCATGCGCCGCACATATTGCACCCTATGCCTATCTCGAACTTATTGCCGTTCGGGCATATCATGTCCATCGGGCAATCAGGGGCGCACAACCCGCAACCGTCGCACATATCGGAAATGTAATACAAAACAGCCTCTATACCGCTATACGAACAACAATGACTCGAATGGACGGTTCATTCCGCGCAGCAAGCCATGCTCACGGTTATTTTTGTCCATTAAAATATGATAAGATATAATCCTATGATTGTCAATACAAAACCAGAACTAAAACCGTATGTATCAGGAATCCTCGCCGGTATCCTCGTCCGGCCGTGATTTCCTGATGTCCAGGTATGAGTCCAGTTTCGCCTTGTCGAACCCCTTCACGACCCTCGGCCCGACCATTATAACCGGCACCGACGTCCCGCCGGTCATGCGTTTCACGTCCCGCGCCCCGTCCGGGTCCCGCGAGATGTCAATTTCCCTGAACTTTATGCCGTTTCTTTTAAGGTAGCTCTTGGCCTTCGTGCAGTAGCCGCAGGTCGGCGTCGTGAAGACCAGAACGCGGGGCTGTTTTTTTTCTTCGTACATATTGTCACCCCTTGGATTACGATGTCGTTTTGGTTTTTACGGTGTCATTCTGAACGGAGTGAAGAATCTGCCTGTATATGATGATGTTGCTTGGGCGCAATAAATTGCGCCCATACATTTTTGGGTTCTCTCTCGTTTAGTGTGGGTACGAGAAGCTCATAACAGTTATTTACAGCATGGTTCCGGGAACTTAAGCTTTCCAGCAACGAGGTAAATGATCGTCCTGTAGTAGTCGAAGGATTTGAAGCCGTAAGCCCGTTTC
>JACRHJ010000026.1 GCA_016212105.1 Nitrospirota bacterium | reverse complement strand
CGCCATCGCCGCCGCCATCGCCGCCGCCGCCATCGCCGCCGCCATCGCCGCCGCCGCCATCGCCGCCTCGGCCGTCGCCATCATTTCCGTCGTCGCCGTTTCCCCCGCCGTCCTCGGAGAGGTCGGTTGCGCCGAGCAGGGTGTTGAACGTGCCGGGCGGCAGGAGGAAGGGATCGGTCGGGCCAAAGCCCTGCGGGGCGTAACTGGCGAACCCGTTGTTCAGTATTACGGATCCGTACTGGTTTCCGAACTGCGTGTTGTTGCTTATGCCTACGCCGAGGGTGTTGAGCGGGCCGCCATCGCCGCCGCCATCGCCGCCCCCGTTGCCGCCGCCCCCGTTGCCGTCACCGCCGTTGCCGCCCCCGTTGCCGCCGCCCCCGTCGCCGATGTCGGACAACCTCAGCCAGTCTATGCTGCCCGGACTGCCGTAGTCCATGAACTTGCCTCCCACGAACTGGGAGTTCAGCACTATCCTGGATATGTCCACAGCGCCGCCATCAATGCCGGCTATGGTGGTTGGGACAGTCTCACCTCTGAACACCCAAACGAGGTTTTCTGTGCCCATGGCACCCGCGACCGCAGTCGGTGTGTGTACCTCAAAGACGGAGCCTATGCCTGAAAAGCTCTTGGCTATCAGGTTTCGCACCATGCCCGAGGCGAGTTTCAACACGGACTTTCTGGTGTTGGTCTCAGGAGCGTAGACGAACTGGTCGACTGTCAGCTCGCTGCTCTGGCCGAGCGTCACAATGCTCTCGTCCTTCATCAGAAGCTTGACCTTCGACGCCTTGCCGGTGCTCAGCCTGTCGCCAAGGAAGACCTGCGCGTTCTTTGCGCCGGGGACAGGCTTCTTCGCCCCCGCGTGCACGACGGAAACGGTGCCCTTGACAGCGAGTATCCTGCCGACCGGTTCAGCCGCGTATGACATGGCCGAAAACAGGACGGCCATGATAAGCGCGCCGGTGATAATCCCGGCCAACCCCAGCCACGAGGACCCGGAGGACCTCCACGATTGGCTTGCTCTGCTTAGAATCTCCATACGGCACCTATTGAGTAGACTCTCTTCTGAAAGTCATAGAGGGGGAGCGAAGATACGCTCCGGTTATAGAGGAATTCCAGGGACACGAACAGGTTTTTCACCAGCTCCTTTGTAAGGGTGGCCGAAAGTATGTGGTTGTGGTCCTCCCTTTGCTTATTGAACATGCTGTTCTCGTTGTCGAAATCGAGGACCTTGTACGAGTAGTCGAGGTTGAGCCTGAACTTGCCGGGCAGCGTGTACTGCCCTCCAGCCATGAACTTGTCACCCAGGTAGGACCAGTTTTCCCCGCTCGCGGACTCCTTGTCGCGGAAATAACCGCCGTACATGTAGTGCCTGTCGCCGGCGTACCGCATGTAGTGTACCAGGCCTAGTTCCTGGTTGATCGCGTCCCTCTCCTCCTCGCGGACCGGAGGGGTGTTAACGAAGTTCTTGCCCTGGAGGCTATACTGGATGAGCGTGAGGTGCTTGGGGCTCTCTATCAGCGTGAAGCTTGGCCTGAAGGTGTGTCTGTTAAGGTAGCAGCTGTAGTCGAGCAGTGCATGGTCGTAGGTGTAAGTAGCGCGAAGGTAATACGGCTTCTTCCATGCTATGCCCTTGTGCAGCTCGCTTATGGAGAATATGTGGTCCTGAAAGTCCACGCCATCCGCGTTGTTGTTGAACGTATTGAGGAGCGAGTAGGAGATGGAGATGTCGTCGTTCTTCGTCTGCAATGCAGAGTAGTCGCCGCGAAGGTACAAGAACTCAACCGGGGTCCTCCTGGCCTTGTCCCCTATGTTCAATATGCCCGGCACGTCGGCAGTGGGCTCGAGTATGGCATTCGTGTCATACTGCATCTTGGCCGTCATCTGGACGTGGAATTTCTTCTTAGACTGAGCTACGGCGGCCAGGACGTCCATGAGCCTTTCGGACGACGGAGCAAGCGGCGAGGCCGGGTCCACGTTGATAAGCTCCTTGTAGGCGGACTCGGCCTCGTCGAGCTTCCCTAACCTGACCTTGGTGAGGCCGGTGTAGTAGAGGTTCAGGCTGACAATCTTCTTGTCGGTAACATTGGCCTTCTCGAAGGAGTCGAGCGCCTTGTCGAACTGCCCTGTATTGTAGTAGGCGAGGCCCAGCATGTAGCCGAGGTTGAGCTTGCCGGGCTCCCTGTCGCGGACCGCCTCGAGGTGTGGTATAGACTCGGCGTACTCCTTCATTATGACGTGCGTGGAACCGAGCTGGAAACTGGCGTCGGTAAAGTCCGGTTTCTTGTCGAGCGCCATCTGGAAGAACTCGGCCGCGCGCTCAGGCTCGGTCAGCTTCATGTAGGTCATACCGAGGTAGAACAGGACGTCCGGGTCGTCCGGGAGGAGTTCCCTGGCCTTCGTGAAGTCATCGAGGGCCTTGTTGTACTCTCCGGCCTTGTAGTTCCCGGTGCCGGAGATTACCGACTTCGCGGCCTCGGACTGCGGCTCTGCGGCCCGGGCGGGTGCGGCTAAAATGGATAACGCGAGCATAAAACCAAGGATTGCATAAAAGGGGGGGCGCATGTAGTCTACCTCTTGAAGTGGATTGTAAGAGAACTACCGTAGGTTAGTAGGTATTCTCTTACAATTATATCCTCATGTCAAGAAAAAATCAAAATTGCTGATTTACGACAAAGTCTGGCGGTAAACCGGAATTTTTGATAGACTGTCATGGGAGTGACGCGATAAATCGCATACGTGAATCCTTTAGATACAGGCGGATTCTTCGCGGAGCCTGCCCTGAGCGAAGCCGAACGGACTCAGAATGACACCGTTACATGCAATTGTATGCAAAACAGGGCCGACACACAGGTCGGCCCCTTACATAACCAGGAGACTCGGGATATGAAAGGATGGCGGGACGCTGACTGGCAGGGCGGGATGCGCATATCGTACGACTTCAACTTCATGATGGACGAGTACGTCGGCAGGTCAGACGGCATAACCAGGGCCGAGCTGGACGCCCTCCGGCCCAGGGCCGCGAAGGTGCACGAGGAACTGGCGGGTAAACGGAAGTCCGGCGCGCTCCCGTTCTTCGACCTGCCGTACCAGGACACGGCCGCTATAAAGGCGCTCGCGGAGGAAATCGCGGCCACGGCGGACAACTTCATACTGCTGGGCATTGGCGGCTCGGCGCTGGGGCCGGTAGCGCTCCAGACCGCGCTCCGGCACCCGTACCACAACCTGCTGACGAAAAAGGCGCGCGGCGGCCGACCGAGGATGTTCTACCCGGACAACGTGGACCCGGACCTCTTCGCCGGAATGATGGAGGCGATCGACCTTAAAAAGACGGTATTCGACGTCGTGACCAAGTCCGGCGGGACGTCCGAGACGGTCGCGCATTTCCTGCTCGCGCGGGAGGCGGTGACGAAGGCGCTCGGCAAGGCCGCGCTCAGGGAGCATATCGTCTGCGTGACCGACCCGGAGAAGGGCAACCTGCGAAAGATTGTAAAAAAGGAGAAGTACCGCGCGCTCGAGGTCCCGCCGGGCGTGGGCGGGCGGTTCTCGGTATTCACGCCGGTCGGGCTCCTTCCCGCCGCGGTCTCCGGCATAGACATAGACGAACTGCTCGCCGGGGCGGCCGACATGGACAACCGCACCGCGAAAGGCGACGTATGGGAAAACCCGGCCTACATGGCGGCCTGCCTCCAGTACCTGGCCGACACGAAGAAGGGCAAGCGCATATCCGTCATGATGGCTTACGCGCACGGGCTCCGGGACGTCGCCGACTGGTACCGGCAGCTATGGGCGGAGTCGCTGGGCAAGAAGCTCGACCTCGCGGGCAGGGTGGTACACACCGGCCAGACCCCGGTAAAGGCGGTCGGTGCTACCGACCAGCACTCGCAGGTCCAGCTCTACATGGAGGGCCCGAACGACAAGACCCTCACCTTCCTGCGCGTGGAGAAGTTCAGGGAAGAGGTGGTCATGCCCAGGGCGTTCAGGGAGATGGACGGCGTGAGCTTCCTGGGCGGGAAGAGCCTCGCGGGACTGATAAACGCGGAGCAGTCGGCGACCGAGCTTGCCTTGATGAAGGCGGGCAGGCCGAGCGCGCGGATCACGCTCCCGGAGCTTAACGCCTACACGCTTGGCCAGCTCCTGTACATGATGCAGGTGCAGACCGCGTTCGCCGGCGGCCTGTACGGCATAAACCCGTTCGACCAGCCCGGCGTCGAGGAGGGCAAACTCCTCACCTACGCGATGATGGACAGGCCGGGATACGAGGAGAAGAAGAGGGAGCTGGATGCCATCAAGAAGAAGGACGGGTACGTGGTTTAGCAGGCTGTCCTTGCGAGCCTCGGAATTATAATTAAACCGGCGGCTGAATATTTGGATTCATCGCCGATACTTCATAACGCCCCCCGGCCCCCTCTTATCTTAAGAGGGGGAGTTAGAGGTGGGGGCCAGATTGTTATAAATCCGGCGGGCGAAGCTCGCCATAGTCTGGCATCCATCCATATAGAATCGAGGGGATGCAAGGGGGAACGTTTCCCCCTTGTCCGGGGGTACAAGGGGGCCGCGCCCCCTTGAGGCCGCGCAATATTGAAGCGGATGTCTGGCCCGCCCCGGATGGGGCGGGCTTTTCGTTGACCGTAACCGCGAAGTTACGCGGCCTTGGGTATGCGTATATTCAGCCCGTGCCTTCGTATGATGCCTGTGACCGCCGCGACGTGGTCGGTGCAGCCCGCCTTCATGGCCGTGACGATCCTGCCGAACGCCGGGTCCAGTGTCTCCGGTATGCTCAGGTACAGGTTTTCGAGAGAACTTTTTTCTATGGTGAGTGCGAAGCCGACCGCCTCCTCTACTGTGGCCTGGTACCTTGTCTCAATCGCGGCGGCGACGCGTTCGAGATTTTCCTCTACAAGCTTGATATTTGCGTCGATGTCTCCGAAGTAATCGGGGTCGTTTTTAACCACGCGCCCCTCGTACCGGACGATGTCCCTGTGCGAGTTCTCCTCGAAACCCAGCTTGGCAAACAGCTCCGAGACGTCCGGGGTGTGGGTGAACCTTCCCGCGTAACAGTCGTACAAAAGCGCCAGCTTGCCCTCGAACTCCTCCAGCCTCACCAAAAGATCGGATAACTTTGCCATCACGACACCTCTTCCTTGCCATAATAAGACCCATAAAACAAGACACCCTTCCTCCAGATTATGTCATGATAATCAATATCTGTCAAACCGGGCCAGTTCAGGCCGCGTCCGGCCTCGACTCACCGGCCTCCCTGCGGCCGGCAAGCTCCCGGACGGTGGTGACGTGGCATGAGCAGCCGTCGTGCATCGCCCTGAAAAGTTTGGCGAAAGAAGGCTCGGCCGTGGCGGGCACGACCTTGTACATACCTTCGAGCGCGCTCGACTCGACCTCAATGGCAAGCGCTATCGCGTCCTCCGGCGTGGTCTCGGCACAACAGTCGAGCGCGGCGTCCACGCGGGAAATCATCTTCTCGACCAGGGCGAAGTCCGCCTCCACGTTTCCGAAATGTTTCGGGTCGTTCATGACGACACGCTTCTCGTACCGGATGAGGTCCCGGTGGGTTAACTCGTCGGTGCTCAGGTCCCTGAATACGGACGAGACGTCCGGGTCGGACGAGAACCGTCCTGCGTAGTTTTCGTACAGTACCGCTATCTTGCCTTCGAACTCCTCGAGTAGCGTAAGCAGCCTGTTCAAGTCCATGCCAGTCCTCCCATCAACTGATGCCAGCGATGCGGTGCGCGGTGTTCCACGGACAAAGTATAGCACAATATTTTGTTGAGGGAAGTTGAGAGGTGCTGTCAATAATATCGACGTGTTAGCCGGAGGCGTAGAGAGTCAGGACGGTGTCCCCGTAGACGTACTCCCTGAGCCTTGCGAGGCGGCCGAAGGACTCCGGCGCGGCATGCTTTTTGAAGTGTTCGTATACCACCACGGCGCCGTCCGTGAGGACTCCGGCGGCCTCGTCCGAGCCGAGCGCATCCATCGCCTTGTCGCCGACTTCTTCGTGGTACGGCGGGTCTACGAAGGCTAGGCCGAACGGCCCCAGTCCGGCCGCGTCTTTCTTCATGAACTGGAGCGCGTCCTTCGCCACGACGGCGGCCCTGTCCCTGTATCCAAGCGCGTCGAGGTTCTCGCGTATAAGGCGCGCGGACTTCGACGATGCGTCCACGAAGACCGCACGCGCCGCGCCGCGCGAAAGTGCCTCAATCCCGACCGCGCCGGTGCCCGCGAACAGTTCCAGGAATACGGAGCCTTCGACCCGCGCGGCGAGGATCGAGAAAAGCGCCTCCCGCACCTTGTCCGAGGTAGGCCGGACACCGCCGTGCCTGGGCCCCATCAGCCGCCTGCCGCGCGACTCGCCGCCGGAGATGCGCAAGGTTAGTCCTCTACCTCTACCTCTTCCATCGTGACCGCGCCGGTCGGGCAGGCGGTGACGCAGGCCTCGAGGTCCTTGCAGGCCTTGGGGTTTACAACGACGGCGAGGTCGTTCACCATCTCCAGCACCTCGTATGGGCAGGCAGCGCAGCACAGGCCGCAGGCGGTGCAGAGGTCGGGGTCTATTACTGGCAGGAGCATCTTCATGTGTAGCCTCCGGGTTGGTATACGCATTGATAACGCGGGTATTATAACCCAACCGCTCATGGTAATCACGGAAAAAATCGCGGCCGCCGGAATTCCGCATGCCGTCAAGATTTTGTTTCTTCCGGGCGGGTTTGTGTTATACTTGTTCATTATTTTTGTCCGCAGGAACACGAACCACGTACACGAGTCACGGGTCTTAAAGACATGGCCTTCCCCGACAACCTCTTCTGGCGGCGTCTCCACTCCTTCGCGGGCGTGTTCCCGCTCGGCGTTTTTCTGGTATTCCACCTTTACGAAAACTCCTTCGGCCTTGCCGGGCCGGTTGCCTACGACGCGCGCATACACTCGCTCCGGTCGCTCCCTTATCTTCTGCCAATAGAGGTTGTCCTGATATACGTCCCGCTCGCGTACCACGCGTGCTACGGGTTGTATATCTGGTACACGGGGAAGAACAACTTCCCCGGTTACTGCTACCTTCGTAACGGCCTGTACACCTTTCAGCGCGCGACAGGCGTCGTGACGCTCCTGTTCGTCATATACCACATAATCGACCAGAGGCTCCTGCCGATGCCGTCATACTTCACGGTGCGGGCGTCGCTTTCGCACCCTGCGGTGTTCGGGCTGTACTTTGTGGGCATCGCCGCCGCCGCGCTGCACCTCGGCAGCGGCATATGGAACTTCTTCGTCAAGTGGGGCGTGACCATTGGGCAGAACGCGCAGTCTTTGTCGCTCAAGGTTTTCGGCGCGGCTGGGGTGCTGCTGGCGCTGGTGGGCTTGAGGGCGTTGACGGGGTTTATGGGGTGAGGTGA
Organism: Nitrospirota bacterium; assembly: GCA_016212105.1. Taxonomy (GTDB): domain Bacteria; phylum Nitrospirota; class JACRHJ01; order JACRHJ01; family JACRHJ01; genus JACRHJ01. The sequence continues at coordinate 39,515 of JACRHJ010000026.1, read as the reverse complement.
ACCAACCCTTCCCTCTTATCCCCTCCCTGTGAAGGGAGGGGAAGATTGGTTGATGAAATAGCAGTTGTAGGGTGGGCACCGCCCACCGATTCTTTAAGTTGTAGTTGCCCGATTCATCGGGCGCATTTAAGCAAGGGCCGACACACAGGTCGGCCCCTACATAAAATCATGGCCTCGACGAATCTCCCGCCCCCTGCACAGGGGGAGGGCTGGGGTGGGGGTAGGTTGATAGACAAGGCAAACATATACCGCCTCATCGCCGTGCTGGTTGGCGTGATTATCGGCTACCTCGCGGGCACGGCCATATGGCTCCCGCTCTGGGTGTACGTCGGGCGGAGCATCGGCTGCCCGCTGTGCAGGCCGCCGGCCTGGATGTGGGCGGTGTTCCTGCTCATCGCCACAGCTGCGATGCTTGTGACGGCGCGGTTTACGCTTCGGAAGATGGACGGGTGGTTGAGGAAGAAGGGGCTCCTTAATTGAAGCAGGCGAACATCATAGTCATCGGCGGCGGCCTCGCCGGCCTGATGACCACCATAAAGATAGCTGAGGCCGGGCAGAAGGTGCAGCTCTTCGCCATGCAGCCGGTGCGCCGGTCGCACTCGGTCTGCGCCCAGGGCGGCATAAACGCCGCGATAAACCTTAAGGGCGAGGGCGACTCCATATGGACGCACTTCGACGACACTGTATACGGCGGGGACTTCCTCGCGAACCAGCCGCTGGTGAAGCGCATGTGCGAGGCAGCTCCTGACATAGTAGAGCTTACCGCCCGCATGGGCGTGATGTACAACCGGACGCCCGAGGGAAATCTCGACTTCCGCAGGTTCGGCGGGACGAAGTTCCACAGAACCGCGTTCGCCGGGACGACCACCGGCCAGCAGCTTGTCTACGCGCTGGACGAGCAGGTCCGCCGACACGAGGCCGAGGGCCTGGTAACCAAGTTCGAGGGCTGGGAGCTTCTCTCGCCGGTGATACACAACGGCGCATGCCGGGGCATCACCGCCATGAACCTCAACACGATGGAGGTGCGTGCGTTCCCCGCCGACGCGGTCGTCGCGGCCACTGGCGGCATTGGCGCTATATTCGGCCTCAGCACGAACTCGCTCGTCAACACCGGCAGCGCTGCGTCGGCATTGTATCAGGCCGGGGCGGTATACGCAAACCCGGAGTTCGTCCAGGTGCACCCGACCGCGATGCCCGGCGAGGACAAGCTCCGGCTCATCTCGGAGTCCGCGCGCGGCGAGGGGGGCCGTGTCTGGGTGCCGCGTGACGGCAGGCCGTGGTACTTCCTGGAGGACTGGTACCCCGCGTACGGGAACCTCGTGCCGAGGGACATCGCGTCCCGCGCCATATTCAAGGTGGTGCACGAGCTGGGCCTCGGCGTGGACGGCGGCGAGGTCGTATACATGGACATATCGCACCTGAACCCCCGCGACATCGACAGGAATCTGTACGGCATCGCGGAGATATACGAACGCTTCTCCGGAGACGACCCGAGAAAGGTGCCGATGCGGGTCTTCCCGGCGGTGCATTACAACATGGGCGGTCTGTGGGTGGACGACAGCATGGCCACGAACGTGCCCGGACTCTTCGCCGCGGGCGAGGCCGAGTACCAGCACCACGGCGCGAACCGGCTGGGCGCGAACTCGCTCGTGTCCTGCATATTCGACGGCATGGTCGCGGGTCCGGCTGCGGTCGCGTATGCCGAGGGATTACAGAAGCGCTCCGGCGAAATATCGTCCGGGATATTCGAGGCCGAGGCGAACCTCCAGCGTGACATCAACGCGGACATACTGAACACCGGCGGGACGGAGAACCCGTTCGACCTGTTCCGCGAGATGGGCGACCTGATGCGGAAGAACGTAACGGTCATAAGGAAGAACGACGACCTGAAGAAGACGGACGAGAAGCTCGCCGAGATGCTGGAGAGGTGCGGCAGGCTTAACGTCGTGGACAAGTCGCCCGTGGCGAACACCAGCCTCGTATTCGCGCGCGAGCTGAAGAACATGCTGATACTCGCGCGGGCTATCACGGTCGGGGCTCTCATGCGCGACGAGTCGCGCGGGGCGCATTACAAGCCGGAGTACCCGATGCGCGACGATGCGGGCTGGCTCAAGACTACGCGCGCGTCTTTTACGCCGGACGGCCCGGAAATCTCTTATGAGCCGGTGGACGTCTCGCTTATCGTGCCGAGGGAGAGGCATTATGATGTGGACTGAAGGAAGCCCCTTACCCCAACCCCTCTCCCGCGAGGAGAGGGGATATAGTAGGGCGGGCACTGCCCGCCATCTTCGACTGTCATTCCCGCCCCGGCGGGAATCCAATGTAATTGGATGTCATTGCGAGGAGCCGAAGGTGACGTGGCAATCCCAGCATTATAAGACCTGAGATTGCCGCGCTACGCTCGCAATGACAAACAAAACCAGGGCGGGCACGGGGACCCGCCCCTACATAAAAACAAAGAGGCCATATGACGACAATAAAGACGCTCACGCTGGTCGCGCTGATGACATTCGCAACCCTGATGGCCGGATGCGCGGCGCAGTCCGCCGAGAAAACCACCGCTCCCCCGCCGCCTGTGCACTCCGTGTACATCTGGGATGCGGACGGGCATATCGACCTGACGCTGCTGCGCGGCTTGAAGGCCGCCGCCGCGGACTACTTCCGGATGCGCGGCGTGACGGTTACGGACGACGCATCCGTGACCGGCGCCTACGTGAAGATTTCCGTCAACGACGCGGACGCGGAGAAGGGCTTCGTGGACGCGCGGCTGTACGTCCTGTCCGCTGCCGACAACAGCATGATATACGACCGGACGTACAGGGCCGAGTCCGGGAACGGCTACCCGATAGACAAGTTCGTGCGCGGTGCGCTCGGGGGGTTCTTTAAATAGGCGGGTGTCTTTGCGAGGAGCGAAGCGACGCGGCAATCTCCTCCACCTCCTGTCATTCCGAGCGAAGTCGAGGAATCTGCTTTGTGTTTTTAGTCAACAGCAGGTCCCTCCACTCCGGTCGGGACGACAACCATGAGAGAGTTTGTGATGTCCGACAATTTCACCATAAAAATCCGCCGTCAGGACGGCCCCGACGCGAAGCCCTACTGGCAGGAGTTCGAGGTAAATTTCCGGCCGGGGATGAACGTCGTCATTGCCCTGCAGGACATACGCCGCGACCCTGTCACGATAGACGGCGTGAAGGCCGACCCGGTCGTGTGGGAGTGCTCCTGTCTGGAGGAGGTCTGCGGCTCGTGCGCGATGGTCATAAACGGACGCGCGCGCCAGGCGTGCAGCGCGCTGATAGAAGACCTCGACAGGCCGGTGACGCTTGAGCCGCTCGCCAAGTTCCCCGTGGTGCGCGACCTTATGGTGGACAGGTCGTCGCTGTTCGAGAACTTCGCCAGGGTGCGCGCGTGGATACCCATCGATGGGACATACCCGATGGGCCCCGGCCCGCAGGTGAGCCAGGAGGAGCAGGAGGCGGCGTACCCGCTGGCGCGGTGCATTACGTGTGGCTGCTGCCTCGCGGCCTGTCCGCAGGTGAACAATAACTCGTCGTTCATGGGCGCGGCGGTGCTGAACCAGGCGACGCTCCTGAACAGCTACCCGACAGGGCGGATGAACCGCGCCGCACGGCTCGATGTCGTACGCGGGGACGGCGGCCTCGCGGGCTGCGGCAACGCGCAGAACTGCGAGCGCGTCTGCCCCAAGTCCATACCGCTTGTCAGTTCCATCGCCCGGCTGAACCGCGAGGCGCTTCTGGACGCGGTAAAGCGGTGGCTGGGGAAATAGGAAATATGCGCCTCCACGAATACCAGGCAAAAGAGATAATAGCAAAGACGGGTATACGTATCCCCGCGGGCAAGGTCGTCTCGTCCGCCGCCGAGGCGAGGGAGGCTTACGAAGTGCTCGGCCTCTCGCTGGGCGTGGTCAAGGCGCAGGCGCATACAGGCGGGCGCGGCAAGGCGGGCGGCATACTGACGGCGCATAGTCCTGTCGAGGCGTACTCGGACGCGAACGCGATACTTGGCAGGAGGCTCGTCACTGTGCAGTCCGGGCCGGACGGCGTGCCCGTGCGCAAGGTGCTGGTCGAGGAAGGCCTCGCGGTGGAGCGGGAATACTACCTGGCAATCACGATAGACAGGGAGAAGGCGCTCCCTGTAATCATCGCAAGCTCCGCCGGAGGCATGGACATAGAGGAGGCCGCGAGGCGCGAGCCGGGCAGGGTCGTGAAGGAGTACATCGAGCCGGTCTTCGGCCTCCAGCCGTACCAGGCCCGCAAGATGGCATACAGTATCGGCGTCCCGCGCGGGAAGGTCAACTCCTTCGTGGACATCATGCTGAAGCTCCACATCGTCTTCCTGGTCTCGGATGCGGAGCTTGTCGAGATAAACCCGCTGGTGCTGGTCGAGTCCGACGACTTCGTCGCGCTCGACGCGAAGATGTCCGTGGACGACAGCGCGCTCTACCGGCACGAGGACATGAAGAGGCTCGCCGACCCGTCCGACATGGACGGGCTGGAGTACCGCGCGAAGAAGGCTGGCGTCAGCTACGTCAGGATGGACGGGAACATCGGATGCATGGTGAACGGGGCAGGGCTCGCCATGGCGACGATGGACCTTGTAAAGGGGTACGGCGGCGAGCCCGCGAACTTCCTCGACGTGGGCGGCGGGGCGGCGGCGGGACGCATTAAGGACGCGCTCGAAATACTCCTCTCCGACCGGCAGGTGGAGGCGGTCCTGATAAACATCTTCGGCGGGATACTGCGGTGCGACGAACTCGCCAGGGGCGTCGTCGCGGCGGCGGGCGAGCTTGCGGTGAATGTGCCCGTGGTCGTCCGCCTCGAAGGCACGAACAGAGACGAGGGCGCGCGCATCCTGCGCGAGTCTGGACTCAGCTTCAAGGTCGCGCATTCTATGCGCGAGGCGGGCGAGATGGTTGTGGGCTGCATGAGGAGCAACGCGTAAGGAGACCCCTCACCCCAGCCCCTCTCCCGCGAGGAGAGGGGATTGGATAAAGTCATCAAATTAATCCGGCAACCAAATATGCGAACTTCCTGGACCCCGTGTCAAGCACGGGGCGACAAATCAAAGAAGGTCCGACACGCGCTTCGCTTGGTACGGCCCCTACCTGAACCCGGCCCGGTACGGGCCCTATTATTAACACGGTGGATAAATATGTGAACTTCCTGGGCCCCGTGTCAAGCACGGGGAGACACGCAACTACCCGTTATTCCCGCGAAAGCGGGAATCCAGCGACTTTGTTTTGGTCGAAGCTATATGCATATTTAACCGCCGGATTAATAACAGTTTCTGGGCCGCCTCTTTACAAAGAGGCGGGACTTTATCCCATATAAAGGTGTTATGTCCATTCTCATAAATAGCGAATCAAAAGTCCTCGTCCAGGGCATCACAGGCCGCGAGGGCGGCTTCCATGCCGGCCAGATGCTCGCGTACGGGACGCAGGTCGTCGCGGGCGTGACGCCGGGCAAGGGCGGGCAGGAGCATGAAGGCGTGCCGGTCTTCGACACCGTCGTGGACGCAGTGTCCGCGACGGGCGCGGACGTCTCGGTCATCTTCGTGCCCGCGCCTTACGCCGCCGACGCGATACTCGAGGCCGCCGACGCGGGCCTCCGGCTCGTCGTATGCATCACGGAGGGCATTCCGGTGCACGACATGATCATCGTGAAGCGCGCCCTCGAAGGCTCGGCGACCCGGCTCATAGGCCCGAACTGCCCTGGCGTCATCACGCCGGATGCATGCAAGGTCGGCATCATGCCGGGGTACATACACAGGAAGGGCGGTATCGGCATAATCTCCCGGAGCGGGACGCTGACCTACGAGGCGGTGCACCAGTTGACGTCCGTAGGGGTCGGCCAGTCCACATGCATCGGTATAGGCGGCGACCCTATAATCGGTACGGACTTCGTCGACTGCCTGCGGCTGTTCAAGGAGGACGCGGAGACGGAGGCTGTGCTGATGATAGGCGAGATAGGCGGCAGGGCGGAGGAAGACGCTGCGGAGTATGTCCGGGCTGAGTTTACAAAGCCGGTATTCGCTTACGTCGCTGGCCTGACCGCGCCTCCGGGCAGGCGGATGGGACATGCTGGCGCGATAGTCTCCGGAGGCTCCGGCACGGCGAAGTCCAAGATAGAGGCATTGGAGGCCGCCGGGATAACGGTCGTCCGCGACCCGGCGTCAATAGGCGCGACGGTCGCGGGTGCGATGGCAAAGTAGTCGGGGACGGGGGTTGCCGCTTCTTTATTATATCCCCTCTCCCCTTGCGGGAGAGGGGCTGGGGTGAGGGGGATAAGTCTGGCCGACACAATTGTGTCGGCCATTACCTTTAAGATGTCGTCCCGACCGGAATGGAGGGACCCACCGTTGTACCTGCCCGAATTGCTATCGAGTTTGCTGCATGCCTTTAAGCAGTTGTAGGCATTCATCCCTAAGTGGGGCAAGGGATGGGTCGTCGACGCTACGCAGGGCGGCTATCCTGAGCGATATTTCCAGCTCATCGGCGTTCGGCCGGTCTACATAATCACCCCCGAAGTTTACCAATAATCCTTGGTTATTCTTTAAGGCCCACTGATTTTCATTAAGCACCAATAGAAACAACCTCGGGTTGATACGGATCAGGGAGCCTAATATTATGTCCAGTTCCTCAGAAAAAGCTGCATCGGATACTGAGAATAACCTAAACCCAAGTCTTACCGCGCTACGGTCGCCCGAGTATATTTGTCGTGAGAGCATGCCGAGGTTATCGTAAACAAAGTTAACCGCATCATGTTCGTCGGTCGCTCCTGTATATTTGACATGGCCCTGACTTGGAAGTTGTCTCGATACCTTGTCGGCGTTCTCTGAGGAAGGGTAATTGAGGTAAGCGAGCCAGGTCTCTTTGAGTTTCAACCAGTCGACGCTCGGCCATGAGCGATTATCAGTAGCCGCAGGTTGCGGAGCTTTTGGCCACAAGCGTTCATCCGCATACGCGCTACTAGGAGCCAACGCCATGAACACGAGAAACATCAGGAATAGAACGGATGTTATACTTCTCATAAACAGCCCGCCAGTTCGTGTGGGTATCCTGTACTACACCCCAGCCTTCTCCTCCGCCTCGGAACGCCTGATATAAAACGGCGTGAGTGACATCGGGTCGCCGGCCTCGCCGGACTCTATTTTCTTTAAACCACGGAAGGCCACGTTCGCCCCGGACGGGTAGCCGTAACGTCTCGGCGCGAACACCGCCTGGCAGCAGAGCCTCTCCTCGAATACGCCCCTGTACACCCGCGCCCCGTCTCCGAGGAAGACCGTCGGCCTGTCTATAATCGCGGCAAGCTCCTCGGGAGCCAAGACAGAGGGCTGCATTATCATTGACGGGCCGTTGTTGGTCTGCCGGTAAAGCGCGGCGTAGACCATCTTCTTCCTCGCGTCCAGCATGGGGCATATCTGGAACCGGCAGTACGGCATGTTGTCCGCGAGGGCGTCGAGCGTGGGGACGCCGGCTACCGGCTTGCCGGAGGCGTACGCCATCGCCTTCGCGGCTGCCATGCCTATCCTGAGGCCGGTGAACGAGCCCGGCCCGACCGTCACGGCGAAGCCGTCTATGTCCGCGAGGACAAGGCCCGCCGACTTCAGCAGGCCGTCGATATGCAGCATCAGCCGCTCGGAATGCGTTACCTCGACGTTCGTCCTAAGCTCCGCAACCAGTTCTCCTCCGTCTACTATCCCGACCGCGCCGAGCATCGTGGACGTGTCTATCCCGAGCACCTTCATCCAGCGTCCTCCGGCCCGATGCGGCTTCTCCACCATGCGGGCGTGTTTGATACGGAACTGTTCCTGAACGACCAGAATATGCCTATGTCGTAGCCGTGGACGGCGGTTACCGTGAGGTTGTCGACCTCGCCCATGTGCGGATAACCCTTTACGACGGTGGAAGCCGCATCGTCTACGGCCCGTGCATATGAAGCCGGCTCCTCCTCAAGGTATACCGTGACGTCCATGTAGCTGCCCTCTCCACGCAGGTAGCTTCCCCACTTCACGCTCGAGTCCATGACCCCGTCCTGCGAAGACAGCAATTTCTTGATCTCCACGACATGCCTGAACTGCTCCGCGGAGATCATCCTCGGCGTATTCCAGAGGACGAAGGCCGAAATGAAGAACAGGTAGGCCGAGAATATCGCGTAGTGCCTGAGCGCGACACGCTGGCCTATCAGGCGGGCGTTTCCGGTCCTGACCGATATCACGTAAGTGTCGAAGACGAGGTCGTGGAGGGACTGTCCTGTCCTCCTGTTGAACAGGACGAAGTAGACGAGCCCCCCGCCGAGGCCGAACGAGAGGAACATCGCCAGGAACACCGCGACCCAGTTGTACATGCCGTAGGTAAGCCTGATGCCTATGAGGAAGACCGGGGTCGCGGCCACCAGGAACCTGCACGCGGACCTCGCGGTGGAAACAGCGCCGCCAAACCTGTCAACTACCCTGATACCCAGCAGCCTCTTGCCGGGCGTCTGGCCGTTGCCCGGCCTGCCGTCCCTCGGGACGAAATAGAGGGCTGCGATGGCAAGCCCGACGAGCTTGCCGCCGTTGCCGAGCGGGACAAGCAGGTCCCTCAGAAGGAAACAGAGGACAGCCCCGGCCGCGACGAGGAGCGCCGAGTCGAGCAGAAAGGCGGAAACCCTCCTCCATAGGGGAGCGGCCGCCGCCCATTCCTGTACAGGTTCGCTTGGTTCTTCTTGCCCGCCGGGTAGAGCGCCCTGCTCCCGGACGTCTTGCAGTGTCATGCAGTGCCTGTCGGTTACGTGTTAGTACGGGAGGGGGTCGAGATGGAATTCTACTGGTTGTTATAATAACCCAACCGCGGGGGGAAATGCAACAGGTTTTGAGGCGGCTCAGACCCTTCCGAGCACAAGGACGGCGTTGATGCCGCCGAAGCCGAACGAGTTGGACAGGATATGGTCAACCCTCGTATTCCGGCCGGAGAGCGGTATGTAGTCCAGGTCGCAGGCCGGGTCGGGCCTTGTCAGGTTCAGCGTCGGGGGCAGGTACCCGTCGCTTATGGCGAGGGCGCATATGGCGGCCTCGATTGCCCCGGCCGCGCCAAGCGGATGGCCGTAAAATGGCTTGGTGCCGCTGATGGGTACGTTGTACGCGTGCGGGCCGAGCGCAAGCTTTATGGCCTCTGTCTCGTGCCGGTCGTTCATCTGCGTCGAGCTGCCGTGCGCGTTTATGTACCCGATGTCCTCCGGACTGAGCCGGGCCTGTCCGAGGGCGGCGGTTATCGCCCCGGCCGCAAGCTCGCCGCCGGGCAGGGAAGAGGTCATGTGGTAGGCGTCGTTCGTCAGGCCGTAGCCCTCTAGCTCGGCGTAGACCTTCGCCCCGCGCGAAAGCGCGTGTCCCATATCCTCCAGGACGAGCACCGCCGAGCCCTCGCCCATCACGAACCCGTCCCTGTCCATGTCGAACGGCCTGCACGCCCCTTCCGGGTCGCCGTTTCTGGCGGACATCGCCTTTATCAGCGTGAATGAGCCGAAGGAGAGAGGGAAGAGCGGGGCTTCGGAGCCGCCCGCGAGGACGACCTTCGCCCGGCCGGCGCGTATCATCTCGAAGCCCTCGCCGATGGCGACCGTCCCGGACGAGCAGCTGTTCGAGTTGGTGACGTTCGGGCCATTCAGGCCGAGCTCGATGGCGATGTTGCTGGAGCTGGACGCGCCGAAGACGAGGAGCGCGAGTGAGGGGTGCACGCGGCCCAGGCCTTGCTCACGAAATATGTCGTGCTGCTCCTCGGCGAAGCCGGTGCCGCCGAGGGCGGAGCCCATCAAGATGCCCGCGCCGGAGTTCTCGGCGAGGTCGAGGCCGGAGTCTTCCGCGGCCATGCGCGCGGCGGCGACAGCGAACGATGCGAACCGGTCCACGTGCTTGCGGTTCTTTTTGCTGACGAACTCGAGCGCGTCGAAGCCCCGCACCTCTGCCGCGACCTTCGTCCTGTGTTTCGAGCAGTCGAAGCTGGTTATCTCCGACACCCCGGAGCTGCCCGCCATGATGCCGGCCCTGAGGCCGTCCACGCCGATGCCTATGGGCGTCACCGCGCCTATGCCGGTTATGGCTACGCGGGGTCTGTTGTCCGGGGACATGATACCTCAGTCTTTCCGGGGGCCTGACGCCAGTCCTTGTTGATTATCCGGTTCCCGGTAATCATCATGTTCATGTATCCGGCGTAGCGCCAGAAGGGGCTGGGGAGCCTGAACGCCGTGCCGAGCCGCCTCAGCCCGCCGAGCGTGGAGAAGTTGGTGTCGGACAGGAATATCACGTCGCCGAGCGAGTTCAGCCCGCGCTTCAGGAGGTCGCGGGTCTCGGAAGGCGATATCCTGTCCGTGAAGTAGAAAGTCGGCATGAGGAGGTCGGTGTCCCGCCCTATGCAGCCCTCGGCAATGGCCGTCTCGTGCATGCCGGTCTGCGGGTAAATCCTTATGCCCGCGGTGACGAACGCCTTGTCCTTGCGCCCGATCTTCCTGTTGATGAAGTTTATCGTCTCGCCGACGGTGCCCGCGTCCTCGCCTGGCCCGCCGAGCAGGAAGCACCAGAGCGCGCTGATGCCGGACGCGCCGAGCACCTCAGCCGCCCTGTGCACCTCGGATGCGGTAAAACCCTTCCTGAGCGACGCGAGCGTAGTGTCCGACGCGGCCTCCGGCGTTATGCCGACGGCCGTGATGCCCGCCCGCTGCATGAGCTTCACCTGCGAGGCGGTCAGCCCCCTGGGCGATATTGAGGCGACATGGAACTTCGCCTTCAGCCGCCAGCGGATTATCTCTTCGAGCAGGACCTCCATGTAGCCCTCGGGCTGGTTGAAGATGCTGTCCACGAACTCGAACGTGCGCACCTTGGTGTTCAGCATTGCGGCCGAGATCTCCTCGACCACAGCGCCCGGCTCCCGGAGGCGGTAGGTGCGGCCCTCTATCCTGTTGTACGTGCAGTAGAGGCAGCGGTTCGCGCAGCCGCGCTTGCCCTGCACCGGCAGCACCGGCTCGAACCGCAGGTAGCGCTTGACGTCCACCCAGCGGTCCATGCGCGGACGCACGATGTCAGGGTTAGACAGCCAGTCCTTGCGCTCGTAGTCGGGGCTGATGCGTTTCTTGCAGACCAGCCCCGGCGCGCGGCATGCCTCGTCCTCGTCCTTCGCGCTGAAGAACATGACGGCGGCCTCTTCGCCCTCGCCGACGCATGCGTAGTCGAGCCCCAGGTATTCGAGCATCTGGTACGGCATGACGGAGACGCCGGAGCCGCCTACGAGGATGCGGGCATCCGTCTTCGACTTGATATGAGAGACGATGTCCCTGAGCTGGGGCAGGAACGTCCTCGGGGTGAGGAAGTCGCCGTTGTCGACGTTCCGGACGGACAGGCCGATGCCGTGCGGCTTGAACTCGCCGAGCACGGCGTCCACCTTCTTCCGGGGGTCCTTCTCGAAGGCGAGGTCGAGCAGGCGCACCTGAAAACCCGCCTGGTGCAGAGACTCCGCTACCCACGCCGCCCCTATGGGGACGACCGGCTGCGGGGACATCTCGCGGTTTGTGCTGATTATAAGGATTCTGGAGAGCATTGCGTGCGGACTGCGACCTCTTGTGATGCAGGAAACAATAGGGGAATTATACACCAAAGGCGGGGGGGATTTCAAGGAAATTGAGAGGGGGCAGAACCAACCCCCACCCCGGCCCTCCCCCATAAAGCGATAAACCAACCCCCACCCCGGCCCTCCCCCCTGAAGGGGGCGGGAGATTAGTTGAAGCCAAATGACACCCTCACCTCCGGCCCCTCTCCCCCAAGGGGCGAGGGGAGATTGGTTGAAGCCAGTCTATTATATTAACGGCTTCAACGATTCTTCCCCTCCCTTGAGGGGAGGGGACTAAGGGGAGGGTGAATCCAAATGCTTCCTTATTTCCTCTAAAACTCCCTCAAGGTTATTGTGCAGTTCGCTATTCCAGAATCTGATAACCTTGTATCCTTCGCATTCGAGCCATTGGTCTCGTTTTGCGTCTTTTTCCTTTTGAGTAAGATGGACCTCCCCATCAAGCTCGATTAACAACTTCTTCTCCATGCAAGCGAAATCTACAATGAAATTACCAATCCTCTGCTGCCTTCTGAATTTATGTCCGTCCAGCCTCTTATTGCCGAGTTGTTCCCATAAATACCGCTCGGCGTCAGTGGGGTTATTGCGGAGGTCTTTCGCAGTTTGCATTAGGATTTTTTTAAGGTCGGACATTTAGAAGAGCCCCCACCCCGGCCCTCCCCCCTGCAGGGGGCGGGAGATTCGTTGAAGCCAAAAGACACCCTCACCCCCGGCCCCTCTCCCCCAAGGGGCGAGGGGAGATTGGTTGAAGCCAGTCTATTATACTAACGGCTTCAACAATTCTTCCCCTCCCTTGAGGGGAGGGGATAAAAGGGGAGGGTGAACCTCAGAACAACTTCTCCTGCCTGTCGCCGCCCGTCTCCTTCTTCGCCTTCTTGAAGGTCAGGCCGCCGCGCGTGAGGTCTGGGTAGCGGGCCTGCTCCGTGCCGCTTAGCAGCCCCTCTATCGTGAGTACCTGCAACTTGGGGAAGCTTGTGCCGGTGGGCGAGTCGTAGAAGCCCGTGGCGGCCGCCTCGGTGTTCATCGGGCCGGTCGGCTTGGCGAGTGTCACGAACAGGCCGATACTCGCGTTCTCCCGCTCGACTACATGGGCGAGGTCGCGTACCATGTTCACGCTCACGTTCTCGCCGCCCTTTACCGAGACGATTATCTTCTTCGCCGGGCCGTTGTCGTCCTGGAAGAATATCAGGCCGTCGATGCCGGAGTCCGCGCCCTTCTTCCTTCCTTGATATGGCTGTGCGTCCACGAGCGAGCAGGCCCACCACTGGAACTGGTACTTGTCGCGGGTTGCGAGGTCGCGCGCGCCGTCTATGTCTTTGGGCGTGCCGTGTACCTCGAACTTTATGCCGGGGAACGCGTCCCTCAGCCGCTTCTCTATCAGAGATATTGCGAGGTGTGTTATGTCTATGCCTATCCAGTTCCTGTTCAGCTTCTGCGCGGCGTGGACCGCTGTGCCGCATCCGCAGAACGGGTCGAGGACTGTGTCGCCTTCATTCGAAGAGGCCTGGATTATGCGCTCGAGGAGGGCGAGGGGTTTTTGGGTTGGGTAGCCGAGACTCTCGTTACCACTTACCAGTTCAACATCATTCCAGAAATCATCAATAGGAATGCCTTCTTGTTCATCGAGGTATCGCTTATAACGAGGCACTCCCTGTCCGTCTCTGGGAACAACTATCCTGCCGTTTGCGTCAGCCTCCAGCATGCGCTCTTTCGTCCATCTCCAAACCCTCGTGACACCCTTGAACTCATAGGTTAGATTGGGGCGGTTCGGATTCGGATTAAGCAGAGATGTGAGCTGATAACGCCTCCCATCTTCGTCTTTCAGTGTGTATTGGTTCAGCACCCTCTCAGGGTCATGACTTCTGTATGCTGGATTCCACGTTGTCTTGGAAGAGTCCTTTGCGAATGCAAGTATCACATCATGATTACTGGCAAACCTCGTGAATGCTTGACCTTTGGGATGCGACCGTCTCCACGAAATCTCGTTACGAAAGTTTTCTTTCCCAAACACCCCATCCAGCACAACCTTGAGATAATGCGACGCGGTAGGGTCGCAGTGCAGATACAAACTCCCGGTAGGCTTCAGGACACGGTGCAGCTCAAGCAGACGATTGGCCATCATCGTCAGATACGCCATCATGTCGTTCTCGCCGAGGAACGCCCGCAGCGCGGCCATCATCTGCGCGACGTCGGTGTTCGGCTGGCGCAGAAGCTCCGCGAACTCGGCTTCGGCCTGCCCGCCCCAGTGCCATGAGTCCTCGAAGGCGGTAATCTGCGCGTCGGAGTCGTGGCCCTTGGGAGACTTGAAAAGCAGGTTGTAGTCGCGCTTGGAGTTGAACGGCGGGTCGAGGTAGACGAGGTCCACCGACGCATTGCCGATATGCTCGCGCAGGACGTGCAGGTTGTCGCCGAAGAAGAGTGAGTTCATGCGTGAAATGATAGCACGAAGGCGGGACAGGATTCAAGATAAATGCTTTACGTTTCCCCTCCCTTGAGGGGAGGGGACCAAGGGGAGGGTGAATCTTTGGGAAGAGCCCCCGCCCCGGCCCTCCCCCCTGAAGGGGGCGGGAGACAACCGTTCGTTTCCCCTCCCTTGAGGGGAGGGGACCAAGGGGAGGGTGAATCTTCGGTTTATGCAGTTGACTTACCCCCGCCCATACTCTAAAATTCCAGTTATGCCGGATGCTGAAAGATACATAGACCCGGGCGTGACGTCCTACATGAGGCGCGTCATCGCCGAAGCGGGGGGGAACGAGGTCTTCTTCCTCGGAGCGTGCGGTCCGGACAGGCGGCTCGTCCGTGCCGAGGTCGTCGCGCGCGGCGACGAGGAGTCCGTGCCCGCCATAGCCCGTGACGCGGCGGTCGGCGACGTGGTCATACACAACCACCCGAGCGGGCTCCTCACGCCGTCCGGCCCGGACATGAACATAGCCGCGACACTCGGCTCGCGCGGCGTCGGGTTCTTCATCGTGAACAACACCGTGACCGAGTGCTACGCGGTCGTCGAGCCGTTCGCGCGCGAGGTCATAAAGCCGGTCGACGCGGACAGTGTCAGGGCCGCCTTGTCTGAAGGCGGCGCGCTGTCCAGGGTGCTGGACGGCTACGAGGTGCGGCCCGGCCAGATAGACATGGCGCACGAGGTCGTGCGCGCCTTCAACGAGGACAAGGTCGCGGCCCTCGAGGCCGGGACCGGCGTCGGCAAGAGCATGGCCTACCTCGTGCCGTCTCTTCAGTGGGTGCTCGGTAACAAGGAACGCGTGGTCGTCTCGACCAACACGATAAACCTCCAGGAGCAGCTCATAGGCAAGGACATACCGTTCCTCGGACGCGTCTTCGAGGGTACGTTCAAGGCGGTACTCGTAAAGGGCAGGGGCAACTACCTCTGCCTCCGGAAGCTCGACGTGGCGATGGGCGAAGGCGACTTCCTGCTGGAGGACGCGGAGAAGGAGGAACTGTCCGCGATCGCGGCATGGGCCGGCAACACGAAGGAGGGCAGCCGCTCCGACATCAACTTCATGCCCAGGGACGACCTGTGGGAGAAGCTGAACTCGGAGTCGGACTCCTGCTCGCGTCTGAAATGCAGGCACTTCACGCACTGCTTCTTCTTCCGCGCGAGGCGTGAGGCGGCCTCGGCGGATTTACTGGTGGTGAACCACCACATACTCCTCGCGGACATCGCGCTCCGGTCGATGACCGGCGGCTCGTCCGAGATGGCGATACTGCCCGGCTACTCCCGGCTCATCATAGACGAGGGCCACAACTTAGAGGACGGGGCGACCTCGTACTTCGGGACGAGGGTGTCCCGGCTCGGGATACTGAAGACGCTGGGGCGGCTCCACCAGAAGCGGGACAAGGAGCGCGGCGCGCTCCCGTACCTTGCGTCCAAGCTCGGTATAAAGAAAGGCCGCGGCATCGCCCAGGCCGACGAATGGAAGAGGACCATAAACGAGACTATACTTGCCGGGAAGGAAACGACGGTCAAGTCCGTGGGCGAGGCCTTCGACATGCTGTACTTTTATGCCGGGCAGGCGGGTAAAAAGGGTACCGCAGAGATAAAGGCCCGGCTTACGGACGAGTTCCGGTCGAAGCCCGGCTGGGCCGAGGTGGAGCAGTCGTTCGCCGACCTCTGCGAGGACCTGGGGCGGCTCGCCCGCTCGATAAACTCGCTCTGCGAGTCGATCGGCGAGGACGAGGGCTGGGCGGACAGGCTCGCGGACCCGCTGGTCGAGCTTCGCGCGCAGGCGGACAGGCTCGCGGGCACCGCCTCCGCGCTGGACGGGCTGCTTAAAGGGCGGGACGACGGCATAGTCAGGTGGGTCGAGGCCCCGGCCCGGAAGGCCGGGCGCGTAATATCGCTATGCGGCTCGCCGCTGAACGTCGCGCAGGAAATCAAGGAACGGATATACGACAGGCTCAAGACGGTCGTCATAACGTCCGCGACTCTGACGGTGAAAAAGCGGTTCGAGTACATCGACAAGCGGCTCGGGCTCGACCTCCTGCCGCCGGACAGGTTGATAACCGGCGTCTTCCCGTCGCCGTTCGACTACAGGACGCAGGTGATTATCGGCATACCCAAGGACATCCCGAACCCGACGGACAAGGCATTCGGGGATGCGCTCACGGGGCTCGTCCGGGAGTCGCTCACCGCCTCACGCGGGCGCGCGTTCGTCCTGTTCACGTCATTCCGGATGCTGCACCAGGTATATGACACTCTCGAACCGGAGCTTTCCGCGATGGGCATACAGGGCATGAAGCAGGGCGATTTCCCGCGCCACAGGCTGCTCCAGAACTTCAGGGAGTACGGCTCGGCGGCGCTCTTCGGCACGGACAGCTTCTGGGAGGGCGTGGACGTGATGGGAGACGCGCTCTCGAACGTCATCATCACGAAGCTGCCGTTCTCGGTCCCGGACGACCCGGTGGTCGAGGCCCGGCAGGAGGAGATAACCGCGGCCGGCGGCAACGCCTTCATGGAGTACATCGTACCGCAGGCCGTGATAAAGTTCCGGCAGGGGTTCGGGCGTCTCATACGGAGCAGGACGGACCGGGGCTCCATAATGGTATTCGACCGGCGGATAGTCGAGAAGAACTACGGGCGTGAGTTCCTGGCGTCCCTGCCGGAGGGCAGGGTCGTGACGGGTACGCGCGAGGTTGTCATGGGGCAGGTGCGGGGGTTTTTCGCGGAGGCGGTTGCGCCGGAAACGTAAATGTTGTCATTCTGAGCCCTTCGACTACGCTCAGGCTAAACTCCGCGAAGAATCTGCCTTTATCCGATATGAGGAAATAAACCGGCAACAAAATAGGCAGACTTCCTGGACCCCGTGTCAAGCACTGGGCGACGAACAAGAGCACGTCATTCCCGCCCCGGCTTTAGGCGTACCGGGATAAACTCCGGCGGGAATCCCGGATGTTGTAGTTGCCCGGTTCATCGGGCGCTATTATAGGCTGAGCCGACACTCGCTTCGTCTGGTACGGCACCTGACTCTGCACCAACTGGTTCCCGAGCGTCGTTGTGCAGTCGCCGGCCCCGTGTGCCGGCCCATTATCCAAAATCAAGGAACGCATATGAACGCATTCGACATGGCAGTGGCATCGGTGATGGCCGTGACCGCGCTCGTCGGCCTTATGAGGGGCGCGGCGCGCGAGGTGTTTTCGCTCGTGTCCGTCTTAGCGGGTTTCCTGCTCGCGGCGAGGTTCCACACACTGACGTCCGGCGCGCTCATCAGGGTGACGTCGCACGAGGACGTCAACGGGTTCATCAGCTTCATGGCGATATTCATATTCACCTCGGTGCTCATCAGTTACGCCGGCGGGCATTTCACGGACATGCTCAAGAACGCGGGGTTCCGGCTCTGGAACACGCTCGGCGGGCCGGTAATCGGCGCCCTGAAGGGCCTGACCGTATGCACCTCCGTCACGTTCATGCTGATGGTATTCCTGCCTCCGGACAGCCCGTTCATAACCGGTTCGGCGGTATTCCCGCACCTCGCAAAACTCGCCCGCATCGTCTCGCCGGTCACGCCGGAGTCCCTGCGCAGGGACGTGGGCAACAAACTCGAAGAGGTCAAAGACGGGATAAAGCTGCCGGATAGTGTAAGGCCGGGCGCGGACGGCAAGAGCAGACGGAAATAATATTCACGCATATCGCGCTTTGTCCTCCTTCTGCCAGCCTGCTAACCGTGGTTGCAGATTAGATATAATCCGTGGTTTGACCGAGCGTAAACAGTTGCTCTTATGAGCAAATACGCTCGGCGCGGGCCGTCGCGTCCGGCATTGTGCATGATGTAATAGCCAGTATTTTAAATGCGTTACGGTAATAATCAGTTTTGGCACGGCTCTTGCTACTATAACATTCCAAGTACTTCCAAGGCACTACCCGCATTACTGCAATTCCAGTTCCAACAGCAATACCACGGTCACGAGTTTCTTGCGGTTTACTCATTTCGAGGGGGTGGGTTATGTCGGCACGCGAGTGGTTGGGGAGGATTTCGAGGGGGCTGGCGGCGGGGGTGGTATGCATCGCGGCCGTGTTCTCCGCATCGATTTCATTTGCGGATATTAACATGGACGACTGGGTAGTGACGAGGTATGCGGGGGGTGCAGCAGGATATAAATATAACCTGGAGAACGTCCCGGCAACGCAGGTGACTTTAAACGCTATTAGCGATATTGCATTTGACAGCAAGGACAACATGTATTTCACGGAAGGCCGGTGGATAAGAAGGGTTGACAAGGAAACTGGCGTCATCACGACATATGCAGGTAGCTATAGTTATAATATTCCAGACATGCCACAGAACAACGTTCCTGCGACCGAGGTGGCATTAGCTACACCGTTCGGTATTGCATTTGACAAGGACGACAACCTGTACATCACTACACATCAGGATTGCATACTAAAGGTAGATGCAGCCCCGCCGCATATTTCCCGAATCATTGCCGGAATCGGGTGGTGTCTGAGCCGTCCTTCAGGCGACGGCGGGCCGGCGCTCGAAGCAAAGCTGGGCGAGCCATTGGGGATTGTAGTGGCTCCTGACGGGAGTCTGTATATCCACGAGTATAGCAGAATCAGGCGGTTGTTCAAACCGGACCCCAACTCTGATGTCTGGTATATTGACACAGTCTCCGGCAATGGCGGTGACGGTGACTTTGACGTCAAACAAGACGTGTTAGCGAAAGATGCAAGTTTTTCTTTTTTAATTAGTTTTCTGCGTGGCCCTGCCATGGACAGCAAGGGCAACCTTTATTCAGCACATATCAACGACTATAACATGGTAACGAAGATAAATGCCGCAACCGGCATTATTACTCGCTATGCAGGTTTACGTCATGGAGGATCGTGGACCTGGGGTTTTTCAGGCGATGGCGGTCCTGCGACTAACGCCAAGCTTTGTTATGCCAGCGACCTCGCAGTGGATGTGGAAGATGACCTGTATATAGCTGACAAATGGAACCACAGAATCAGGCGTGTGGATTTCAAGACACAGGTTATCAATACTGTCATGGGGAGATACCTTGTGGAAAACTATCTTCCAACCGGAGAATATCTTGATGGTTATATTCCTGATGGAACGAAAGTCAAAGACGCGGAATTAAGTTACCCTAGCGCCTTGGCTTTTGACAGCAAAGGGAATATGTATGTATCTATTTCCGATTTCGAATATGCAAATTATGGAACTAATCCTGGATACAAGATAATAAAGGCAACCAACCCCATCCCAGCCTGTCCCACCGACCTCACGGCAGACTACAGCTACGCAGACGGCAAGCACAATGCCATGCTGACCTGGAACGCCCCGGCGAACACTGCCGGGATAACCGGATACCACGTATACCGGGACGGCGTGCTGGCAATCAACAAACCACACGTCAACGGCATAACGCAGTATACCCAGTTGTCTATACTTGCGAACTGCCGGGAATATTGCTTCAAGATAACGGCCTTCAACGCCCAGGGCGTCGAGTCCCCGGACTGCGCCGAGATATGCGTCACTACCTCGGACGTGTACAGGCCCGTCAAGCCGACCGGCCTGACCGCGACCGCGATAAGCGGCTCCGAGGTCGAACTCAACTGGCTCCCCACCACGGACACCTGTGACCCGGAATCCGCCCTGTCGTACAACGTCTACAGGGACGGCGTCTATATTGGTGAGACCTCCGACACGACGTACACCGACCTGGGGCTTACCGACTGCCCATGGATATACACGTACAAGGTTTCGGCGTCGGACACCTCCGGCAACGAGTCCGTGAGAAGCGACCCCGCGACCGTGGACATGCCCGACGTGACGCCGCCGTCTGTACCGGCAGCTACGGCGACCCCGGTCAGCGGCTCGGCGATAGCCCTGGCCTGGGACGCCTCGGCGGACAACTGCGACGATACCTCGGCAATCGTCTACAATATCTACAGGGACGGCAACTACCTCACCACCGTATCGGGCACAAGCTACACGGACAGCGGCCTCGCTGACTGCACGACGTACAGCTATGTAATGTCCGCGCAGGACAGCTCCGGCAACGTGTCGGCTGTGAGCGCCCCCGCGACCGCGAAGACGCTCGACGTGACGGCACCCGCCGTCCCGCAGGGGTTGACCGCTTCGGCAACCGACGGCACATCGATAATGCTCAACTGGCTGCCCTCGGCCGACGAGTGCGAGGGCACGGCGGCCGGGTACAACGTGTACGCGGCCGACGGGACGCTGGCCGGCACGACCGCCTCGACCATGTTCACGGTGGCAGGGTTGAACGAGTGCACCACGTACTGCTACTACGTCACCGCGTTCGACACGTCGAACAACGTGTCCGGCGCGAGCGGGGCAGCATGCGCGAAGACGCCCGCGGTGATAGGCTGGGACGGCGGCGCGGGCGGCAAATGCGGCGGGACGTACAACGTCAGCAGCGCGGTGACGGTGGAGTTCGCGCTCACGAGGGGCGGCACCGCGATAACCGACGCGGACATCGCGGGGCTGACCCCCAGGCTGTACTACAAGACGGCTGGCGGGCTCGTGCCTGTCGACCCGAACGTCATAGGCAGCAAGCTCGAAATGTTCAAATATACCAACAACGGGACATGGAAGGTCATAATCCATACATGCGCGCCCAACCAGTCGAACTGCGACGGCATGACACTCATCCCCGGCGAGTACGTAATCGTGGCCGAACTCAGCGCCTCCGGCAACGCGGTCTGCGAGTACGTCATGTTCGGTTCGCAGCCGACCTGCGGGTTCACGCTCACAGAAGGCGGAGGCGGAGGCGGCGGCAACGGCAACGGTAACGGCGGCGGGAAGAAATAGCCGCGCCGACGGCCGGACGACGAATGCATGAAAACAGAAACCGCCCGGGAGACAGCTTCCGGGCGGTTTTTTTCTCCGGCGATTGACCCGTCCGGCTTTCCCCGCTATACTTTAACAATGCGAAAATCCATAATAGAGGCGGCACGCGGTATTATCCCGGCGGACGTCCTGTTCGTGAACGGACGCGTCCTGAACGTATTCACGGGCGAGGTCATGGAGACCTCCGTCGCGGTGAAGGACGGAGTTATCACGGGCTTCGGGGACTACACCGAGGGCAAGGTGGTCGTGGACCTGCGCGGGCGGTACCTTCTGCCGGGGTTCATAGACGCGCACATACACATCGAGAGCACGATGCTCACGCCGGAGGGGTTCGCGGAGGTCGCGGTGACGCACGGCACGACGACGACCGTCTCCGACCCGCACGAGGTCGTGAACGTCAAGGGCATGTCCGGCTACATGTACATGGTCGAGTCGTCGCGCGGCCTGCCGGTGGACATCCGGTACACCGTCCCGTCCTGCGTCCCGGCGACGGACATGGAGACCTCCGGCGCCTCCTTCGGCGTGGCCGACATAAAGGCCGCGTTCGATTACAACCCGCTCGCGCCCGCGCTGTCCGAGATGATGAACTACCCCGGCGTGGTGAACGCCGACCCGGATACGCTCGCCAAGCTCTACGCCGCGGAGCGCGCCGGGAAGCTGATGGACGGCCACTGCCCGTCGCTCACCGGCCGGGACCTGAACGCCTACGCCGCCGCCGGGATTTCGAGCGAGCACGAATGCACCACGGCCGCGGAGGCACTTGAGAAGGCCGGCAAGGGGTTCATGGTCTTCGTCCGCGAGGGCTCGACGGAGAAGAACCTCGAAGCGATAATACCCGCCATAAATCCGGTGAACGCGGGCCGGTTCTGCCTTGTGAACGACGACAGGCACGCGGCCGACCTCGTGTCCGAGGGCGGGATGGACGCGATACTCAGGAAGGCGGTGTCACTCGGGCTCGACCCGGTCACGGCTGTACGCATGGCGACGGTCAACCCCGCGGCGCATTACGGTTTCCGGGGCAAGGGCGCGATAGCCCCCGGCTACAGTGCGGACCTTGCCGTCGTGGATGACCTGGTGTCGTTCAAGGTATGCGCGGTATACAAGGACGGCGTCCTGGCGGCGAAGGACGGCGCGTGTCTCGCGCGGGTCGAGCGGCACGGCGCGGACGAAATGCGGGAGAGCGTGCTCATACCGGCAGGCCTCGCGGAGGCGCTGTCGCTCAAGGGGATGCCGGATAATGCGCGTATCAAGGTCATAGAGGTGATACCCGACCAGATAATAACGCGGAAGCTTGTGGTGGGCGCAAACGAAACCGGGCCGGAGCACGACGTGCTCCGCGCGGCGGTAATCGAGCGGCACAAGGGCACCGGCAACGCCGGTTTGGGCTTCGTAAAGGGCTTCGGACTGAAGTCCGGGGCGATAGCCTCCACCGTCGCGCACGACTCGCACAACCTCGTCGTGGTGGGCGTGGACGTGTCCGACATGGTCTTCGCGGCGCGGAGGCTGGCCGAGCTTGGCGGCGGGATGGTGGTCGTGTCCGGAGGGCGCGTCCTGGCCGAGCTTGCCCTGCCGGTCGCGGGCCTTATGTCCGACAGGCCGCCGCCCGAGGTCGCGGAGAAATACATCGAACTCGACCGTGCGGCCGCGGGACTCGGCTGCACTCTCGAAAGCCCGTTCATGACGATGTCGTTCATCGCCCTGCCGGTTATACCGGAGCTTCGGCTCACAGACCTGGGGCTGGTGGACGTGGTTGAGTTCAGGCAGGTGGAACTGTGGGATACGAGCACAAGGATGACCGCATAAGGAGGATTCATGTACTTCGACAGATACGACCCGTTTAAGGGCGAGAAGCTCGAAATTATGGACAAGGACGGGCGCATCATCGACGCCTCGCTCATGCCGGACATCACGGACGAACGCATAAAGGAGCTTTACGTCCGGATGTCAGTGATGCGGGTCGCGGACAAGACCGCGCTCAACCTCCAGAGGGAGGGCAGGATGGGTACGTACGCCCCGGTGCTCGGGCAGGAGGCGGCGCAGGCCTGCTCCGCCGCTCTTGGCAAGGACGACTGGCTGGTGCCGTCGTACCGGGAGACAGGCGCGATGTTCATGAAGGGCGTGCCACTTGCGGGCATATACCGGTACTGGATGGGTGACGAGCGCGGCATGAGCTACGGAAAAGAACTGCGCGTCCTGCCGATAGCCGTCGTCGTCGGGAGCCAGACTCTGCCCGCGACCGGCCTCGCATGGGCGATGAAGGCCAAAGGGGAAAAGTCCGCAGTGCTCGTCTGCTTCGGGGATGGCGCGTCGTCCGAGGGCGCGGTACACGAGGCGATGAACATAGCGGGCGTGATGGACGCCCCGGTCGTATTCTTCTGCCAGAACAACCAGTTCGCCATATCCGTCCCGAGGAAGCGGCAGACCGCCGCGAAGACCATCGCACAGAGGGCCGCCGGGTACGGCTTCAAGGGCATCCAGATATACGCGAACGACCTGCTCGCGGTATACGGCTCGGTCAAGGAGGCTCTCGACCACGCGAAGGCGGGTAACGGCCCGTCCTTTATAGAGGGCCTGACTTACAGGTTCGGCCCGCACACCACCGCGGACGACCCGACAAAGTACCGCACCGACGAGGAACTGGAGAAGAACAAGCCGTTCGACCCGCTCGTGAGGCTGAGGCTTTACCTGAACGCGAAGGGCCTCTGGAGCGAGGAAGAGGAGTATGCGATAGCGGACGCCGCGAAGGCAGAGGTCGAGGCGGCGGTGAAGGAGGCAGAGGAGGCTGCGCCCGCACCTGTGACGGACATATTCGATTATACATACTCAAGCGTCCATCCTTACCTCAAACGACAGAGGGACGAGATGACCGCCTTCCTCGCCGAGGCCGGGAAAGGAGGCGTCTGAGATGGCAAAGGTGAACCTCGTAACCGCGATAAACATGGCGCTCGACGCCGAGATGGCCAGGAACGGCGATATGATAATCCTCGGCGAGGACGTCGGCCGCGAGGGCGGCGTCTTCCGGGTGACGGACGGGCTCCGCGAAAAATACGGAGCGGACAGGGTTGTGGACACGCCTCTGACGGAGGCGGGCATAGTCGGCTCCGCGCTCGGCCTCTCGGTCGGCGGGATGCTGCCCGTGCCGGAGATACAGTTCGAGGGGTTCCTCCACTTGGCGCTCGACATGCTCTGCAACCAGATAGCGCGCTACCGGACGAGGAGCCGGGGGCTGTACCCCGTGCGGATGGTCCTCCGGGTCCCCTGGGGCGGCGGCATACGCGCCCCGGAGCACCACTCCGACTCGCCGGAGACCTACCTCGTGCACACGCCCGGCCTGACGGTCGTAACACCGTCCGGCCCTTACGACGCCAAGGGGCTGATGACCGCCGCGCTCCGCCACCCGGACCCGGTAATCTTCTGCGAGCCCAAGCGCATATACCGCGCGATAAAGGAAGAGGTGCCGGAGGACGACTATGAGGTGCCGATCGGCGTAGCGAACGTCGTCAGGGAAGGCACGGACGTGACCATAGTCGCCTGGGCCGCGATGGTGCGAGAGGCGATGAAGGCCGTCGAGATACTCGAAGCCGAAGGGGTGAAGGCGGAGGTCATAGACCTGCGTACGCTGTCGCCGATGGACAGCGCCACGGTCGTCGAGTCCGTGCGGAAGACCGGCCGTCTCGTCATTACGCATGAGGCGCCGAGGACTCTCGGGCTTGGGGCGGAGCTGGCCGCGCGCGTCTCCGAGGAGGTGCTGACCAGCCTGCTCGCGCCGATCGAGCGCGTGACCGGGTACGACACCGTGATGCCGCTCTTCAAGCTCGAGAACGAGTACATGCCGGACGCGGCCAAGATTGTCGCGGGTGCGCGGAATGCCATGTCATTCTAAAGAAACCCTCACCCCCTGCCCATCTCCCACGAGGAGAGAGGGGAGAATAAGGTAAGCCCTCACCCCCAACCCCCTCTCCCACAAGGGGAGAGGGGGATTATAGATGTACCCTCTCCCTTCAATGGGAGAGGGTGGCCCGAAGGGCCGGGTGAGGGATGGTTTCGTGGGAAGAATGGAGACACCGACATGTCATACGAGTTTAAATTCCCGGACATAGGCGAGGGCCTTATCGAGGGCGAGATAGTCGAGTGGAAGGTAAAGGTGGGCGACAGGGTATCCGGCCACCAGACGCTCCTCGAAGTCGAGACGGACAAGGCGGTCGCGGAGGTCCCGTCGCCAGTGGCAGGCGTTGTTCTGGAACTCAAGGGCGGGCCGGGCGACGTGATAAACGTCGGCGAAGTGATAGCGGTAATCGGCGAGGAGTCCGAGCTGGCCAAAGACGCGGCCCCTAAGCCGGCGGCAAGGCCTGCCGAGACTTCCGTGGCGGTACCGCCGATGCCAACCACCAAGGTGTCCGTGACACCGGCTCCGCCGCACAGGCCGTTCAAGGAGTCGGTCGGCGTTGTCGGCGAGCTGGAGGAGGCGCCGGATGAGGAGGAAGAGGAAACCCCAGTGGAGACCCCTCACCCCAGCCCTAAGATAGCCTCTTCAATTTATCCCTCCCCCCTTGCGGGGGAGGGTGGCCCGGAGGGCCGGGTGAGGGGTAATGGTGTTCCCGCGAGGAGAGGGGATAATATGGAAACGGAAACCACGCAGCAGCCCATCAGCAGGCCGAGGGTGGATGCGCTGCCCAAGGACAGGGCGCTGGCAAAGCAGCTTGGCGTTGTCATCGACAAGCTGCGCGGCACCGGCCCCAGGGGGCGTGTGACCGAGGACGACGTCAGGAAGGCCGCCGGGCGCGGCACGCCGGAGAAGGGCGCGCCTGAGCCGGCCGGACGTCCTGGCGGAGATACATTCGGCCCGGTCGAGCATATCCCTCTGCGCGGCGTGCGCAGGAAGATCGCCCAGGCGATGGTCAACTCGCTGACGAAGGCCGCTCAGGTGACGACGACGGACGAGGCGGACGTCAGTCTCCTGTGGCACATACGCGAGAAAGAAAAGGAGGCGGCTAAGGCGGACGGCGTGCACCTCACGTTTCTGCCGTTCATCGTCAAGGCTGTCGTCGGGGCGCTCAAGCGTGACCCGCTCATGAACTCCGTCATGGACGACGATAAAGGCGAGATAGCCGTCAGGGGCTACTACAACATCGGCATCGCGGTCGAGACCCGCGACGGGCTCATCGTCCCGAACGTAAAGTACGCGGACAGGAAGCAGGTAATCGAGCTTGCCAGGGAACTGGAAGCCCTTGCAGAGAGCGCGAGGAAGCGGACGCTTGAGCTTGAAGACCTGAGGGGCGGTACGTTCACCATAACGAACTACGGCTCGATCGGAGGCATCTTCGGGACTCCGGTGCTCAACTACCCGGAGGCCGGCATCCTCGGCGTCGGGAAGATTACCGAGAAGCCGGTGGTGATAAATGGCGAGATAAAGGTACGCCGGATTCTGCCACTCTCGCTTACGTTTGACCACCGGATAGTGGACGGGGCGACGGCGCAGCACTTCCTGAACGGCGTGATTGCGAGGCTTGAGGACCCGGACAGGATATTCGTGGGGGTATAAGGAGCAACCCTCACCCCTGACACACAGGTGGAGACCCCTCACCCCAGCCCCTCTCCCGCTATGAGAGGGGATTATAACAAGGAGGCGATATGAAGCGCAAGGCATCGGCGGTTTGGACCGGCGGACTCAAGGACGGCAAGGGCGTTGTTTCCACCGGCAGCAAGACGCTCGACAAGACGCCGTACAACTTCAACATGCGGTTCGGCGAGGAGGCCGGGACGAACCCGGAAGAGCTTGTCGCGGCGGCGCATGCGGGCTGCTTCGCGATGGCATTCTCGGCGATACTCGGCGAGTCGAAGATAAAGCCCGCGAGCATCAGCGCGAAGGCGGCCGTGACGCTTGAGCAGGTGGACGGCGGCTTCGCAGTGACGTCGAGCGCTCTGGACGTGGTCGCGAAGGTCCCCGGCGGGGACGCGGAAAAGGTCAAGGCTGCCGGAGCCGCCGCGAAGGCGGGCTGCCCCATCTCGAAGCTCTTGAACTGCAAGGTAACGATGAAGCTGAAGGTGGAGGTGTAGGTGTAGGGTAAGAGGTGAGGGAGAGCCTTGCTTACTCCCCCCCTATATCCAGACCCATAAGCTTCACCGCCTCCGGGCCGCGATAACCCGGCCGCGTGGTTTTTTCCGAAGAGAACCACGCGCGCCGGAATGCGTCCTGTATCACGCCGGAGACGCTCCCGCCCTTTATGGGCACGAGCGAACCGCCGACAACCTTGTACCCGGTGCGTATCTCGCCGGAGAAGTTGCCGGTCACCTGGTTCGGCTCGAATGTCGAGAACCGGAGGAGATAGTAGCAGCCCTCGGTCAGGAGTTCCTTCGTGGTCTTTGCGCCGGTCTCGACCTCTACGTTGGCGAACGCGCCGGTGGCGTCCTGGCCCAGGTAGTCCGAGTACCGCTTCGAAAGCGCGCGCTTCCTGAATATGTTGTCCTTTATCACCTCGACCCGCTTGTACGCGAGTCCGTTCTCGTCGAACGGGCCGCTCCGGATGCCGCCCGGCACCTGCGGGTTGCTGTACATCGTAAGCAGTTCGCCCTCCGGGTCGGCCACGACCGGGCTCCCGGCGGTAAACCTGCTCCAGCCCTGATAAGCCGAGGCCCCACCCGCGTGCGACACGAACGTGTTGAAAAGCGTGTCGAGCGCCTCCTCCGCGAAAACGACGTCGAACCGCCCGTTCTCCGGGAGCTTCGCGGCGAGGCTCTCTTTCGCGTAGGCTGCGTACTGCCTGAGCGTCTCGCGCACCTTCAGGTCCTTGTAGAACCGCACCGTCTTGAACCCGGACGACTCGACCTCGTCGTGGCCCGCGCCTGTCAGCAGGACGAAGTCGAACAGTATCTCGGTGTCGGCGGCCGAAGCCGAAAGGCCCAGGCTGTTGACGATCTTGAACTCCCGGCAGTCGGCGAATACCTCGGCGGACGAAAGCCTTACGCCTTCGAGGCCGTCCACGGCGTGGAATATCTCGTCCTTGACCTTGTCGATTACCTTCTCCGGGTTCAGTGCGATGGCTTCATCCTTCACATCTGGAAAGACGTAGTTCTGCCCGGGCCCCGGCAGCGTCCACGGCTGGTTGGACACGCCGCGCGCCATGACGGCAGCGAGGTCAAGTTTCGGGCCGATGTCGTCGCCCTCTATGAAGACGAAGCTGGACTCGCCGAGCGTCTGCCCGCCGTCTCCGTCCCGGAGCTGGTGCACCGTGACATGGTATTTGACGGTGTCGACGCGGCGGACGGACTCGACGTCGTGCTTTATCAGGAAGAGCTGGCTGCTCCTGCCCGTCACTTTCGTCACCTGCCAGGCTGTGATGTCCGTCCGGTGGTTCAGGGCGTCTGTTATCTGGGTCAGCATGTGGGCCTCATAGTTATTATATAAGGGGGCTGGCCCGAGTGCCGGCCCAGCCTTTTGGGTTATGGTTGTCATTCGAGGATCCGAAGGTGACACGGACACGAAACACGGTCTACGTGTTCACTTCACCGTCAGCGGCACGAACACCGGCCCGGCCTGTTTCTGGACGTAGAAGGCGGCGGTCTCGCCGGGTATGAGCGACTGGAGCAGGTCGAAGAAGCCGCCCGTGTCCCTGACCGCCCTGGCGTTTACCGCGATGACCAGGTCGCCCGGCCTCATGCCGCGCTCGGCCGCCTGCCCGCTGGAGGCGACCTCAGTCACTACCACTCCAGTACGGTTGGGGTCGAGGTTAAGCTGCCGTGCTGTCTCCGGAGTCAGCTCGGCGACCCTGAACCCGAGTCCGTCTAATACCTTTGCCGCCTCGCGTGTAAGGCTCCCGCCCGGCATGCGCGCTATCACGACCTCCAACCTCGCCTCCTGACCATCCCGGAGGACTGTAATCGGCAGCTTCGAGCCGACCTTGCTGCTCGCTACCAGCCAGGGAAGCTCCGAGGAGTGGGTTATCTCCCTGCCCGCGAACGACAGGACGACGTCGCCTATATGGAGGCCGGCCTCGGCCGCCGGGCTCCCCTTCTCCACGCTCGTGATGACAAGGCCGCGCGGCTCCTTCATGTGGAACGCGTCGGCAAGCTCAGGCGTTATGGCCTGCGCCCCGGCCCCAAGCCAGCCGCGGACGACCCGGCCCTCGGCCTTGAGGTCGGCGGCGACTATCTTCGCGATGTTTATGGGTATGGCGAAACCTATGCCCTGAGCGGCCGGGTTTATGGCGGTGTTGATGCCCACGACCTCGCCGCAGGTGTTGAAGAGCGGCCCGCCGGAGTTGCCGGGGTTTATCGAGGCGTCGGTCTGGATGAAGTCGTCGTAGGGCCCCGCGCCGAGCTCCCTGCCCTTGGCGCTGACTATGCCCGCGGTCACGGTGTGTGAAAGCCCGAACGGGTTGCCTATGGCGACCGCCCAGTCTCCTACTTCGAGCGAGTCCGAGTCGCCGAGCTTAGCAGCCTGGAGGCCCGACGCGTCCACCTTGATGAGCGCGAGGTCCGTCTTCTCGTCGCCGCCGACCACCTCGCCCGCCTTGACCGTGCCGCCGGGCAGCGTCACCCTGACGTCCCTCGCGTTGGCCACGACGTGGTTGTTTGTAAGTATGTACCCGTCGGAGGAGATGACCACACCGGAGCCGAGGGACTTCTCCTCCACCTGGGGAGTCGTGCCCCCGAAGTATTTGCGGAAGAACTGCTCGGCGAGCGGGTCCTCCACGGTGGCCGGAGGCTTGACGAGCTGGGTGGTGCTGATGTTGACTACGGCCGGGCCGGCGTCCTTCGCAAGACCGGCGAAGCTGTCCGGCATGCCGCACGGCGCGGCCAGTGCCGCTATCATGTAACAAGCCACCGGTACGGGCGCCCGTTTAACTTCGGGAAAACCGACTTTCCCGCGAAGGCGGGAATCCAGGATGCTTGCCGTTACCGCAGTTAACCGCCAGAACAATAACCTCCTCCTGTCCATCTTCCCCCTTTATTCCGTTATAGATATCTTTATCTGCTGGGGTACCGCCTTCGCGGACTTGGGCATCCTGATTTCGAGGACGCCCTTTTTGTAGGAGGCGGTTATCCCGTCCTGGTCGATCGTCGCGGGGAGCGTGAACGAACGGGTAAAGGCGCCGTACGTGCGCTCGACCCTGTGGTAGCTCTCCTCCTTCACGTCCTTTTCGAGCTTCCTCTCGCCCTTTATCGTCAGCGTGTTGTCCCGGACCTGGATGTCCACGTCGCTTTCGTCCATGCCGGGCAGCTCCGCCGACATTACCACGGCCTCGTCGGTCTCGTATATGTCGACAGGCGGGAGCCAGGTCCCGCGCGCCATCGGCTCGCCACCCTGCCCCCTCTGGACGGTCTCGTCGAAGAGGCGGTTCATCCTGTCCTGAAGCGTCATAAGGTTCTTGAAAGGGTCCCACGGTACGAGTGTCATGTCTGGCCTCCTTCCTTGGATGGGGGTTGATATTAGCACTCACCTATGCCGAGTGCTAAGAATATACCACGAAGGCCGCCTTCCCGCAAGACCAAAAATGCGCCGTACCGCCGGATTTTTCATGCAAAGCCCAGTATGCCGTTTGTCACAGAAAATCTACCACTTTTCCGGGCTTTAGGCAAGGGGATGGCGTTAATTTGTTCTACCCTCAAACCAACCCTCACCCGGCCCTTCGGGCCACCCTCTCCCATTGAAGGGAGAGGGTACATATATAGTCCCCCTCTCCCCTTGTGGGAGAGGGGGTTGGGGGTGAGGGCTTACCGTCATTCCCGCGAAAGCGGGAATCCATTTTAATCCCTCTCTCCTCGCGGGAGAGGGGGTTGGGGGTGAGGGGGCTCCACTGGTGGGTGCTAGGGCGTCTCCTCCTCATACCCTTACCGGCATCATCACTATAGGTATCCCCTGGCTGTAAAAATGCCTCTGCACCGCGAAGATGGTGTAGTTGTGGAGCGGGCCTGTCAGTATCGACGGGTCCGGGAAGACGAGCTGTCCGCCGAAGAAGACCGCGTTCTTGTACTCCGCCATTATCCCCGGCGTGACCTTGGCCACCTCTTCGACCACGTCTGTCCCGAATGACGAGTACCCCTTGCCGTAGAAGCCCTGCCTGTTCACGAAGTCCACGTAAAGCGCCAGCTCGGCGTCCACCTTGGCCTTGAGGCGCTCCAGTTCCTCGACACCCTTGAACGTACCCGCGTCCACCACGCCGACCTGGACGAAGACGAAGTTCCGGAACGTCCCGCCGAACAGCCTTATGACGTTCAGCAGCGTATGCAGCCCTAGGCCGTTGTAGCCGTTCACGAGCAGGACGGCGGTCCGGGAGTTTTTGTCGAGTTCCACGAGTTTCACCCTGCCCTTGGGGCCCTCGGTGAACAGCTCGGACTCGCCGGTCAGGTGGTGGCCCGACGCCTCGACGAGGCCGTCCAGCCGCCTCAGCATGCGCTGCGTGTTCAGGTAGTGGTCCTTCGTGTAGAGCGCGACGCCAATGAGCGCCCCTGTTATAACGAGCGTTATCCAGCCTCCCTCGAAGAACTTGAGCGCTGTAACGGTGACGAGTATGAACCCTGTGATGACGAGCCCCGTCACGGATACAATGAGCTTGTGCGCACGGTCTTTGTCATCCTTGCCCTCCCTGAGCCAGTGCACTACAAGCCCCAGGTGCGAGAGGAAGAAGGTGATAAAGACGTTAATGGAATACAGCACGACGAGGAACCGCACCGAGCCGCCGGACAGCACCATCGTGACCAGCGCGGCCACGCCCATCAGTAGGATGCCCTTCTGCGTGACGAGCCGGTTGCTCAGGAGCGCGAACTTCGTCGGGAACCACCTGTCGAGCGCCATGTTGGCGATAACCCTCGGCCCGTCGAGGAAGCCCGCCTGCGCAGCGACGAACAGCAGCACCGCCTCGGACACGAGCGTCACGAGGACGAGTGTGTACCCGTACCCCCCGCCCCAGTCGCGTGTCATGCTCTCGAACAGCACCGCGTTGAGCGTCTTGCCCGGCAGATGCTGGACGCCGAAGAACAGGTATGCGAGGATAAGGCCCATGACCGTGAACGCGAGCGAGACGGACATGTAGCGCATAGTGAGCCTCCCGTTTTTCACCTTGGGCTCGCGTATTATCGGCAGGCCGTTACTGACCGCCTCGATGCCTGTGAACGTGCCCGCCCCCATGCTGAAGGCCCTCAGGATGACGAACAGCATCCCGAACAGGCCCAGTTCCGAGTATGACGCGCCGATGTCGCCGCCGGTCGCGGCCACGACGCCGGAGACGTCGGACACGTGCGTGGAGAGCGCATATATGATAAAGAAGGCATGTGTAACGATGAACACCAGGAATATCGGGACGAGCGGCATTACCGACTCCTTGACGCCCCGCATGTTCAGGACTATCAGCACGGCCACGATCAGGATGCCAAACGGGAGCTTGTATGCCAGCCATCCGGACGGCAGGAAGCTGAACATGGCATCCGCGCCGGACGCGACCGATATGGAGATGGTCAGGACGTAGTCGATAAGGAGCGCGCAACCGGATACCATGCCCGCCTTGGGTGAGAGCAGCCTGGAGGCTACGAGGTACCCGCCGCCTCCGGTCGGGAACAGTTCGATTATCTGGGAGTAGCTCGCGGAGATGACGAATACGGTTATGCCGGACGCGAGCGCGACGAAAATGGCGAGGTGAGGGTGTGCGCCGAGCGCGAGGTAGGCCTCCTCCGGGCCATAGCAGGACGACGACAACCCGTCCGCCCCGAGGCCGACCCATGCGAAGAAGGCTATGAGCGTGATGTTGTGGAATATCCTGGGGTCGAAGATCTCCCTTGAGCCACCGATGACGAACGTTTTCAGACGTGCGGACACAGACCTGCCGGACTGGCTTTTCACCTGCCTACCCCCTGTAGAAAAAAAAGGTCCACGGGCTCCGGCGAGGAAAAGCAAAATGCCGCTACCAGGTAGCGGCAAAGGCGTGCCTCTGTCGTTCGCCCTCCCAAATGCCTGCGAGGTTAGCTGACGGGCTCGGGCCTGGAAGTGCCCTATCCTGCATTGCGCAGGAATACGCCCCATAAAACTGGGTCCCCCGCACCCGCCCTCCCGGACGGGTCTCGGCTGCTATGTTCAGATATTATCCTCCTGCGGATTTACGTTGTCAATAGGGAAAATATATTAGCCTTGACATAACCCGCCCAATCGGCGAAAATTAGCTTCATTGTCAATACTCACGGGGCGCGAAATGCTTCAGTTGAAAAACAGAGACAGCCTGGCCTCACGCTTTCTGGCCCGGTTCATGCACAACCCGCTCGCCATCGCGGGCAGCGCGGTGATACTGTCCCTGTTCGTCGTAGCCGCGCTCGCGTCCGTCATCTCGCCCTACGACCCGAACCTGATAGACACCGGCAACATCCTCGCCGGGCCGACCGCGAAGCACCTCTTCGGGACGGACGAGCTCGGCAGGGACGTCTTCACCCGGATGCTGTACAGCACGCGCATATCGCTCCTGGTCGGCTTTGTCGCGGTCGGCATCTCGGTCGGCATAGGAGTCGTCATCGGCGCGGTCGCGGGATTTTACGGCGGCTGGATTGACAGCCTCCTGATGCGGTTCGTTGACATCATGCTCTGCTTCCCGACCATCTTTCTGATTCTCGCGGTCATCGCCATACTCGAGCCGTCCATCTGGAACATCATGATAATCATCGGCATCACGTCGTGGATGGGCGTATGCCGCCTCGTCCGCGCGGAGTTCCTTACGCTCAAGGAACGCGACTTCGTCATGGCGTCGCGCGCGGTCGGCGCGTCCGACCTGCGTATCATATTCCGGCACGTCCTCCCGAACGCGATGTCGCCGGTACTGGTCTCGGCCGTCCTCGGCGTCGGCGGCGCGATACTGATTGAGTCTTCCTTGAGCTTCCTCGGACTCGGCGTCCAGCCGCCCGCCGCCTCGTGGGGCAACATGCTGGCGTCCGGCAAGGACAACATCGAGATAGCCTGGTGGCTGTCGCTATTCCCCGGCCTCGCCATACTCGTAACCGTGCTCGGGTACAACCTGCTCGGCGAAGGGCTCCAGGACGCGCTGAACCCGAGGACGAAAGACTAAGAGCAAAGTCCCGCCCTTTTGTAAAAGTGCGGCCCGAAAACTTTTGTGAGTTAAACGCAAGAGGCCCCCCCATGAAAAAGAAAATCCTGGTTGTAGACGACGAGGAGAACCTCCGGCTGCTGTACGGAGGCGAGTTCGAGGACGAGGGCTATGCCGTCGCCACCGCGGCGTCGGCGGAGGAGGCCTTCGCCGTGTTCAAGGAGTTCCGGCCCGACCTCGTAACGCTCGACGTGAAGATGCCGGGCATGGGCGGGATAGCCGCGCTCCGGGCGATACGCGACATAGACCCGGCCGTGCCGGTCGTCATGCTTACCGCGTACCCGGAGTTCAAGGCGGACTTCGACGTCCTGTCGGCGGACGCCTACGTCGTCAAGTCCACCGACCTCGAAGGACTGAAGAGGCAGGTGCGGTTCCTGCTGGGGGGCGGAAAGCAGGGCACTCACCCCTCTTAAGATAAGAGGGGGGGCGTTATGAACTTCCTGGACCCCGTGTCAAGCACGGGGCGACAGGCCGGGCATTTCACGAACACGAAACACGAACACGTTTCACGTTACTAACAGGCGGTGCAGTTTGAAAAACAACGCAACTGACATAGAAGAACTGACAGTGGTAATCGAGGGCCTGAAGCGTCAGGTCACCGAGCAGGACGCGCTCATCAAGGGCTACGCGGCCGCGCTCGAAAAGATTACCGGCAGCGACGAGACCAAGTACGTCATAACCACCGCCAAGCAGAAGGTGGACGCCGCGCTCAAGGTGCTGGACGCCATGTACCACTACAACGGCGGGTACTCGGCCTCGCCGAACGGACACTACCAGGCCTTCTGGCTCCGTGACATCATGTACTGCACCATCGCCAAGGAGTACATGGGCGACTTCGCCTCCGTCAAGAAGTCGTTCGGCCTGATACTCGACATATTCGACAAGTACAGCGACAAGATAGACTCCTGCATAGACAACAAGCCGACCGGCAAGCACGACTTCCTGCACGCCCGGTTCCGCGTCCACACCATCGAGGAGTTCCCGGACGAGTGGGGCCACAACCAGCTCGACATCTTCGGCCTGTTCCTGTACAAGGTCGGCGACCTCAAGAAGAAAGGCATAGAAGTCCTCAGGGACCTCCAGGACGTCAAGCGTGTACAGGACATCGTCTGGTACCTCTACTCCATACGCTGGCACGAGTCCCCGGACTACGGCGTCTGGGAGGAGGGCCCGGAGGTCCACTCCTCCTCCGTCGGCTCGGTGCTCGCGGGGCTGATGAGCATCAGGGAGAACATCGAAGAGGTGCGCGTGCCGGCCCGCTTCATAGAGCAGGGACAGGAGGCGCTCAAGCGCATCATGCCGAGGGAGAGCGAGTCCAGGCCTTTCGACATGGCCCAGCTTTCGCTCATATGGCCGTACAAGGTGCTCGACCAGGACACACGCCGAACCGTGCTCGCCAACGTCGAGGAGAAGCTCCTGGGGGATGCCGGTGTCGTGCGCTACCCGAACGACCGGTACTTCAACCCCGACCCGTGGAAGCCGGAGGGCAGGGAGGCGCAGTGGCCGATGGGCTTCGCCTGGCTGTCCATCGTGCATACGAAGATAGCCGAGGAGACTTTCGCCCGTGGCGACGCGCGCGAGGCTATAAACCTCCTGAAAAAGGCCCACCACTACGTCAAGCGTGTCGAGAAGACCATGACACCCGGCTACAAGATACCGGAGCTTTTCTCGGACGGCAGGCCGAACGAAAACACCCCGCTCGCCTGGGCGCAGGCGATGTACGTCATAGCCGTACAGGCGATGGAGAACCTGAAGGCGAAGATGGACCGGCAGATGATGATAGAGTAAATGGAGGACTGAAATGGCTGAAAAGGGAACATCGCTCAAGGACAAGACTGCCGAAGACCTTCGGCTGCTTTCAAGGAAGGGGCGCAAGGAGGTCGAGGACTTCATCTCCTTCCTTCGCGCGAAGGAGGAGCTTGAGGCGACCAGCGAGACGCTGACCGACAGCGACTTTGTGAAGAGCATCATGAAAGGCGAGGAAGACTTCAAGGCCGGAAGGTACAAAAGCTGGAAGGCGGTAAAGGACGATGTATGAGGTCCTCGTCTCGCATGAGGCGGAGAAGTATTACAAGAAGCAGGACAAAGAGACCAGGAAAAGGATCAACAGGGCAATCGAGGCCCTTGCTACGGAACCTCTCTCCGGCCCGCATATCAAGAAGCTGTGGGGAGAACTGGAAGGCAAGCATCGGTATGCCCTTGGCGGACTGCGGATAGTCTATCAGGTGGACAGGGAGCGGATACTTGTAATGGTGCTGTCCATCAGGGGACGAGGCGACGTATATAAAAGATAGGGCCGTCCAGGCGATGGAGAACCTGAAGGCGAAGATGGACCGGCAGATGATGATAGAGTGAGAGGCGGATGGCCGACTGTGTCCAGGTAGTTGACTTTGCTTACGTTTGTGGTATCATTCCACTGATTAAACCGGCGGCTGAATATTTGGATTCATCGCCGATACTTCATAACGCCCCCCGGCAATCCACGGAGACCGGGTTCGTCGCTGATACTTCATAACGCCCCCCCCGGCCCCCTCTTATCTTAAGAGGGGGAGTTAGAGCTGGGGGCCAGATTTTTATAAATCCGGCGGGCACAGCTCGCCATAATTTGGCTTCCATCCTTATAGAATCGAGGGGATGCAAGGGGGAACGTTTCCCCCTTGTCCGGGGGTGCAAGGGGGCCGCGCCCCCTTGAAAGCGTGCGATTCTTTTGAGGATGTCCGGATATTTATCCGCCGGATGAATAAAATTAAAATAACCGGCTTAGAGGCGACCGCACGTGCCGATGAAAGTGCGCGACATAATAAGGCTGATCGAGTCGGACGGCTGGCATGCCGTCGCCACCCGGGGCAGCCACAGGCAGTACAAACACCCGTCGAAACCCGGCCGGGTCACAATCGCCGGGCACCCGAACGACGAGCTTGCCCCCGGCACGCTCAACAGTGTATTGAAGCAGGCGCAGTTGAAGGAGGGCAAATAGCATGCACCGTTTTCTTGTCGTAATAGAGAAGTCCGGGGATAATTACTCGGCGTATTCGCCGGACCTGACGGGCTGCGTGGCGACCGGGGCCAGCCGCGAGGAAGCGGAGAAGAACATGCACGAGGCCGTCGAGATGCACGTGCAGGGGCTGATAGAGGACGGCCTTCCCATACCCGAATCCACCTCCTTCGCCGAGTACGTAGCGGTGGCATGAGCCCATTTCTCCTTATGTGCAACCCGTAACCCCGCATGTGGCTGATACTCTCGGTACTCTCCGCGTTCGTCCAGGCTACCGTGGACGCCTTCACAAAGAAGGCGCTAAACGGCGCGGACTTCTACATCGTCTCCTGGCTCCGGAACCTGCTCGCGGTGCCGTTTCTCTTGGCCGCGCTCTGGTTCGTACCCATCCCCAAGCTCGACCCGACTTTCTACTGGGCGTGCGGCCTCGCCATGCCGCTCGAGGTCATCGCCACGCTGATGTACATCAGGGCGCTGGAAATATCGCCCATGTCACTGACGATGCCGTTCCTCGCGCTCACGCCGCTGTACCTGCTGATATTCTCATACGTCTTGCTGGGCGAGGCGCCGAGCCCGGCCGGGCTTGCCGGGGTCCTGCTGCTCTGCGCCGGGGCGTACCTCCTGAACGCACATACGCTGCGCGAGGGCGGCATATTTGCCCCGTTCAAGGCGGTATACCGCGAAAAGGGTTCGATGCTGATGATGGGGGTCGCGCTCATATTCGCGGTCACGTCTGACCTCAGCAAGCTCGCCATAATGCACTCCTCCGCGATGTTCTTCGGCGTGTTCTACGTCGCGGTTTTCTCTTTCGTATTCACGCCGGTCGCGCTATACTTCACGAAGAAGCCGGTATCGGTCCCGCGCTCGGACTACGGGCTATATATCTTCATAGGGGCGACGCTGGCGCTACTCGCCATACTCCAGCCGCTCGCGCTCGCCATATCGCACGTGAGCTACATGATCGCGGTCAAGCGCCTCAGCCTGCTCTTCTCCATAGGCTACGGCTACTTCATGTTCGGCGAGTCGCATATAAAAGAGAGGTTGCTTGGCGGCGCGGTGATGCTGCTCGGGCTAATCGTGATGACGCTAATGTAACCATATTAACACGGTGGATAAATATGCGAACTTCCTGTGCCCCGTGTCAAGCACGGGGAGACACGTAACTACCCGTAATTCCAGCGAAAGCGGGAATCCAGCGACTTTGTTTTGGTCGATCCTATATGCATATTTAGTCACCGGATTAATAACGTCCCTATGCCCACTCTTATATAGATAAGGGGGAGTTAGAGGTCAAGGAGGGAAAAATGGCCGGTATCGGGTTGACGGGAAACGGCGGACGCGTCTGCAAGGTGTGCGGCACGGGGCTTGTAAACGGCGAGGCCGAGACGCTCGAAACCAGCTCGAAGGACTTCACGGTGAAGGTCGAGAACATCCCGGCGCAGAAATGCCCCAAGGGCCACGAGGGGCTTTACTGGCTCGACAAGAAGTTCGGCCCGGCCTTCATGGACGGTCTTGCCGCATCCGGCATCATGGCGAAGTCCAGGAGGACGCTGACGCTAAGGTTCCGCCACGTCTGCCCGACCTGCGGCCGCGAGCTTGACAGTAAACGCCGGACCCCGCGCGAGTTCACGTTCGAGTTCACGACCGGGCTTGCGAAGACGAGGCCGTACAGGGTGACCCTGACCGCGCCCGCCCTCTTCTGTTCACACTGCAACCGGCAGTTCATGCCCTTCGACAAGGGCGCGATCGACATATACTATTCTGAACTGCACGACCTTATCGCCGCGGCCATATACAGGCGTTTCAAATAGCCCGCGTCATACCAAAAAACACAATTAATTCCTTGACGGTTCCGCCGTCTCGTCTTATAATCGAGCCATGAAAAACTTCGGAATGGACACCAGGCAGCTTGAGGACGCGGTAGCCCGTCTGGGCGAGATGCTCGACGAGCACAAGCGCATGGGCGAGCTGCCGGAGGTCCTGCAGGACGCCGTGAGCGAGTCCCTCATGCACCGGTTCGAGTACACCACGGAGATGGCGTGGAAGACCGCCAAGCGGTATCTTACCGAGGTAGAGGGGTACGACAACGCCGTCGGGCCGAAGACGGTCATGAGGATATGCGGGGAGCTCGGGCTTCTCGACCCGGAGAAGTGGTTCCTGTACCTTGAGGCGCGGCAGAACATATCCCACGACTATTCTGGCTCCAAGACGAAGGCCGTGCTGGATGCCGTGGACGAGTTTTATGCGGAGGCTCGGCGGTTTCTGGAGGTGTTGAAGGGGCGGGTAGGTTGGCTTGCAACGCCGGAGGCGTTCCGGGCCAACATTATGAAGCGGTATGAGGTGGTGAGGAAGGCTGGCTATTAACCCGGTGGATATTTAGTGCAATCCATCTCTATTTGTGATATAGTGTCGGTCATGGAAAAGACCGACGCACGCAAGTTAAACAAAGCATCAAAGTACGAGCTTCGCAAGCAGGTAATCCGCCTTCGCAATAAGGG
>JACRHJ010000025.1 GCA_016212105.1 Nitrospirota bacterium | reverse complement strand
TACGGTTTCTCGGTGGTTATACCGGAGAGGTCACACCCGTTCCCATTCCGAACACGGAAGTTAAGCTCTCCAGGGCTGATGATACTGCATTGGTAACGGTGTGGGAAAGTAAGTCGCCGCCGGGAATATTTTAAAAGGCCCTGTCAGAAATGACAGGGCCTTTTCTATTTTGCGCTTGCAATATCAATCGAGGCCGTTTATCCTTAGAGTTATGGGATATTCGTCATGGAGGAAATAATGACTACTGCAGAGGCGACAACCGAGATATTCTGGACCGCGTTCAAGGGGCTTCCGAAGAAGGAAAAGGAGGAGCTCGTCAAGAGGTTACTGGATGACAAGGAGTTCCGAGAGGACCTGATGGACATGGTCGTCATCGAGCAGAGACGTCATGAGCCGTCGCGGTCGCTCGACGACTATCTTGCGGACAGAAAAAAGAAGGTAAAGTGATGTCCTATACCGTCAGGCTGAAACGGTCGGCGGAGAAGGACATGGAGCGTCTGCCAGCTAGGGTACAGGACAAGGTAGTATCCGTCCTTATCTCATTAAAGGAAGAGCCGTTGCCTGTGGGCGCGATGAAACTGCAGGGCCGTGACGGTTACAGGATAAGGGTGGGTGATTACCGTATACTCTATATCGTCGATGAGCCGCAGGAGTTGGTCGAGGTACTTTCTGTGGCGCATCGGAAGGATGCTTATAGATAGCGGTGAAGGTATGTATAATGATAGTCTATCGCATGCTCAGAATAAAATAAACGCGCAGTTAGTAGGGTGGGCACCGCCCACCATAGATCGATACTTGCTTAAGGCAGGACGGCGGGCATTGCCCGCCCTGCTACCCCCGCCTCCGCTTGATTCTCCCCGCGACCATCCCGTACATGAACGAAAGCTCCTCGCTCTTCATCATATACTGCATACTCGCGTAGACCGCGATGCCAGCCACGATGGCGGCCGTCAGCAGGTAAGACTTCTCTAAGACGTGTCCAATCTCTGCCCATACCGCATTTGTCCCCGCGATGTAGTAACAGACCACCCCCATAACGGAAGCCGCGACCAGGGTCTTGACGACGGACACGATTATCCTCCGTCCGCCTATCAGCCCCATCCTCCTCCTGAACATATACAGCAGGAATGACATGTTGAGCATGGCCGCGAGCGCCGTCGCAAGCGCCAGGCCGCCGTGCCTGAGCGGGCCCATCAGCAGGAGCGACATGCAGACGTTTGTAACCATCGATAGGGCGGCCCCCATCACCGGTGTCCTTGTGTCCTGGAGCGAGTAGAACGCCGCGTTGACGACCCTGACGCCTGAATACGCCCAGAGGCCTATCGAGAAGAACAGCAGCGCGTAGGCGGTGCCGAGCGTGTCTGCGTAAGTGAAAGTCCCCCTCTGCATGAGCAGGCTCACGATGGGCACCCGGAGAACGATGAGGCCAATCATCGCCGGGACCATGGCGAAGAAGATGTTCCGCATGCCGAAGGAGAAGGTGTCCCTGAGCGCCGCGTCGTCGCCGATGGCCGCCTGTTTCGACATGCTGGGCAGGACCGCCTGGGCTATCGAGACGCCGAAAATGCCGTGCGGGAACTGGAACAGGTACATGGCGTAGAACAGGTACGACACGCTCCCCTCGGGCAGGTAGGTGGCGATGATGGAGCTGATGAAGATGTTTATCTGCGTGACGGCCTGGCTGCCGATGACGGGTATGGTCAGGCGTCCGACCTTCTTCACGCCTTCGTGCCGCGGCCTGAATATGAAACGGAAGCCCATTCCCTTCCTGTTGAGGGCGGGCAGCTGTATCAGGAGCTGGAGCAGCCCGCCGAAGACCACGCCCATTGCCAGCCCAGCTATAGGGTTCTCCATGGTCGGGGAGACGTAGAGCGCGAAGCCTATCATGGAGATATTGAGCATGACCGGCGCGAACGCCGGCGCGGCAAACGACCCCATTGAGTTCAGGACTCCCATCGTCACGGCGGAGAGCCCGACGAACAGGATGTACGGGAACATGACTCGGGTGAGGTCTACCGTCAGGCCGAATTTCTCCGGGTACTGGACGTAGCCGTGCGCTATGGCGCTTACAATCTGCGGAGACAGTGCGATGCCGAGCATCACGACGCCTATGAGTATGAACAGCAGTATGCTGAACACGGCGCTCGCCAGCTCGCGCGCCTCTTCCTTGGACTTCGTGTGGAGATATTCGGAGAATACCGGTATGAACGCCGCGGACATCGAGCCCTCGGCGAGAAGCTCGCGCAGGATGTTGCTGATGCGGAACGCGACGAAGAAGCAGTCCGCGACCATACCCGCGCCGAAGACCTTTGCGATGACCATGACCCTGACGAAGCCGAGGACGCGCGATATGGACGTGACGCCGCTCATCGACCAGGCGGCCTTCGTAATATTAGCCTGGTCGCTCATACTGCGTCAGGTGCGTGACGGGAAACGGGCAGCGTTACTGTGAACGTCGTGCCCGCGCCCACCTGGCTTACGGCCGAGACCGTCCCTCCGTGGGACTCGACAAAGGCCTTGACTATAGCGAGCCCAAGCCCTGAGCCGTTGGTGCCGGCGGAACCCCTGGCGCGGTAGTACATCTCGAACACGCTGGCCAGCTCCTCCTCGGGTATGCCCGGGCCGGTGTCCGAGACGATGATAGATATGCCCTCGACCTCGTCGCAGCCTTTCCGGAGCGTTGCCCTGCATGCCGACAGCGAGACCGTCCCGCCGGCCGGTGTATAGTTCACGGCGTTCCCGATCAGGTTCGTCAGCGCCCGCTCCATGAGCGTTATGTCGAGTTCGACCACCGGCATGTCCTTTGGAGGCGAATACTCGAGCCTCAGCCCTTTCCTGTCCGCGACGACGCGGAAGTCCTGGCAGAGCCTGTTCAGGAGGTCCTCGACGATGACAGGCTGGCGGTTTACCCGCATGCTGCTGCCCGCGCCTATCCGTGATATGGCGAGGAAGTCCTCTATCATGGAATGCAGACGGTTTCCACCGATGCTTATGGCCTTCAGGAACTCCTGCATGGAACCATACGCATCTTCAGGCTTCATCTCCAGTAGCAGCTCGGTGTAGCCGAGTATGAGCATGAGCGGCGTCTTCAGGTCGTGGGTCACCATCGAGGCAAGCGCCGCCTTCTGTCTCTCAAGCTCCTTCTTGGCGGAGATGT
Organism: Nitrospirota bacterium; assembly: GCA_016212105.1. GTDB lineage: Bacteria > Nitrospirota > JACRHJ01 > JACRHJ01 > JACRHJ01 > JACRHJ01. The sequence continues at coordinate 52,273 of JACRHJ010000025.1, read as the reverse complement.
CCCGGAAGACCTCGACCGCGCCGACGACGTTGCCGCTGCTGTCGAACAGCGGCGCGCAGGATACCGATACGGGCATCAGCGTCCCGTCGGCCGTCCTGGTGTAGACCTCCTTGCTGTATATAGGGTCTTTCTGCTCCATGGTCTTCGTGAGCGGGCATGCGTCGTCGCAGAGGTTCCTGCCTTCCTCGTCGGTATGCGCGAGCAGTGTCTTGCAGAGCCTGCCGCGGACGGCATCTCCTCTGAAGCCGGTGATGCGCTCCGCGCCCCTGTTCCAGTACACGATGCTCCGCTCGACGTCGGTCATGTAGACACCGTCGACTATGCTCTGGAGGACGAGGTCGAGCCTGTCCCGCTCCGCGTCGAGTTCGCCTTGCAGCCGTGCTATTTCACGGACGAGTTCGTCCTCTCTATCTTGCGTCATTTCTGGTTCCCCTCGCGGGCAGGTTTATCGTGAAGGTGCTGCCCTCGCCAGACGTGCTCTGGACGTCTATGACGCCTCCGTGCGCCTCGACTATGGCCTTGGCTATGAACAGGCCGAGGCCGATGCCCTCGAACTTCGAGGTGTCCTTGGCGCGCATGTACTTGTTGAACATGTTCTCCACCTCGTCCGGGTCTATGCCGGGCCCGGTGTCCGAAACGGAGATAAACACGTTGTCTCCGGCGGTACCCGCCTTAACCGAGACCCCACCCCTGGAAGGCGTGTACTTGATGGCGTTGGATATGATGTTGGCGAATACCCGGTCGAGCTGCATCTTGTCGGCCATGACCGTTGGTATGTCCGGCTCCACGTTCAGCGTGAAGACGATGTTCTTCTTGTCCATCTGGGGCGTGAAGAACGGCATCTCGTCCTCTATGAAGTCCGCTATGTCGAGCTGTCTAAGGTTGAGCTGCAGCTTCCCCGCCTCTATCGCGGACGAAGCCAGGAAGTTGTCTACCAGCGAAAGTATCTTGTAGCCGCTCGCGTGTATGCTGCCGACCGCCTTCTTCAGCTCCGGCCCCCCGTCGGTTATCACGCCTCCGAGTATCATCTCGGCGTATGTGATGACGGTGGAGAGCGGCGACTTTATGTCGTGCGTTATCATGGCCATGAACTCTGACTTCTGCTTCTCGAGCTTGCGCATCTCGTCGTTCGTGTTTTTCAGGACAGTGTTGGCGCGCGAGAGTTCGTCCTGCTTGACGGCCAGCTCCCTGTTGATGCTCGTCAGGGTGTTGGTGTACTCGCGTATCTGGGCGTCCCTGGTCTCGAGCGTCTCGGCCATCCTGTTGAACGACTTCTCCAGGTCGCCTATCTCGTCGGACGAGTTCGTGTGGACGCGCAGGTTGAAGTTGCCCGCGCCGATCCTCGATGCGTTCTCCTTGAGGACCCGGACCGGCCTGACGATATAGCCGGCTATCATTGACGAGACGTAGAACATGACGAGGGACGTCGCCAGAAAAAGTGCGATATATTTTTCGAGGAGCGGCTTGAGTGGGGCGTATAGCTCGGAGTGGGGGCAGTTGACACCCATCGACCAGCCGTGTCCGGCGTAATCCCCGAACCCCTTGCAGGGGGCGAATGCGGCAGTCTTGGACACCCCTTCGTATGTGTAGTCCACCTTGCCTGTCGCGCCGCTGACCATGGCCTTTATCATCGCCCTCACGCTCGGCTCCGGGTTGTCGAGCGCATTTTCATCGAGTATCTTCCTCGTGTCCGGGTGTGCTATGATAACGCCGCTGCTGTTTATCATGTATGCGTAGCCGGTGAGCCCGCTCTTCCTGTTCTCCTCGGCCACGTGCGCGACAATGTCCCAGAGGTAGTCGAGCTTCAGGTTGGTGGTGATAATACTTACCACCACTCCGCGTTCGTCCCGGATAGGCGCAGCGAAGGACATCGTAGGCTTGTCCGTCAGGGCAGAGAGGTACATGTCGGAAGAGATGACCTTGCCGGCCATAGCCGGGAGGTACCAGTCGTTACAGCAGGGATACGGCTGTTCGCATTTGCTGGGCGGCCGTACGTCCTCGACGTTTATGATGCTGATATGCTCGTAGTACGGATATATCCTCATGTACTCGGCCAGCAGTGCGTTCTGGCTGCTGGTGGTGGTCTTAACACCCCGCAGGGAGTAGTGCAGGGCGATGGCCCTGGTGTCGTTCATCCTCTCTGAGAGGTACCTGTCCACCTTGTCCGCGAGTTCCGAGGAAATTACGGACAGGTTGTCCTCGACCTGGCTCCGGAGCGCCTCGCGCTTGGACTGGTACGAAATCAGGCCGACAAGCATTATCCCCGCGAGGTTGATCGAGAAGAACAGCAGGAACAGCTTGGCCTTCAGGCTATTTTGGACGATGCTCAGCATTAATTAATCTCTTGACATCCGGCGCCGGTTATGTTAAAAATATCCGCTTGTAACGCAAATAAACAACTCACGGAGGTAATCAGTTGGCAAACCATAAGTCTGAAATCAAGAGGAACAAGCAGTCCCTTAAGAGGCGCGAGAGGAACCGCACCGCGAAGGCCGCGCTCAGGACCGCCGTCAAGAAGTTCAACGCCGCGATAACGTCGGACGTCGAGGCCGCCAAGGCCGCCCTCGCCGAGGTCATCCCGGTGATAGCCAAGACCGCGTCCAGGGGCATCATCCACAAGAACACCGCCGCGCGCAGCATCTCCCGCCTCTCCGCCAGGCTCCACAAGGCGGCGACCGCGCAGGCGTAAAGGATACATACAGGCTTTATCGTTTCCGGCGGGCGGACAGAGATGTCCGCCCGTCCTGTTTGTCGCGACCGTCATCCTAAAACCCTCCCGCGCCGGAAAGTTCGAGTATCAGCCGCTCCATGACGAGCCTCTGCGGCAGCGCCGAGCCCTTTAGCGCGCCGTCAGCCTTGGCGAAGCTCCTGAAGGCGGCCCTCAGCTCCGTCGCCCTCGCACGGGCCACCTGGCCCAGGAACGCCTTCTTGTTCCTGAAGTTCAGCCTGAACGCCTTCTCGAGCTTCTCCGGCCCGTCGCCCGCGTCGGCCATCTCCTTCGCGGCCAGAAGCCTCCGCCAGTGCGCGGCAAACATCCCCACGAGCATTATCGGGTTGTTCTCCTTGTCCGTGAGGAGCCGGGAGAGTACCTCAAGGGCAGCCCCAGTCCTCTTCTCCGCCACGGCGTCCATCAGGTCGAAGACGAGCGGCATCCCGAAGTCGCCTACCGACTCCCTGACGTCGTCCGGTGTTATTGTCTTCCTGTCGCCCAGAAAGTTGAACAGCTTGTTCAGCTCCGCCTCGACGAGCGCGAGGTTACCGCCGAGCGTGTCCCTGAGGTACGCGGCCGCGTCGTCGTCCACGGTGTACCCGGACTCACGCGCGAGCTGCTTTATCCAGCGTGGCACCTCGCTCTCGAAAGGCGGGTAGAAGTGGACGAATACGCAGGACTTGGACATCGGCTTGGTCAGCGCGGCCTCTTTGGGCTTCTCCGCGCCCTCGGCGACGAGTATCATCACCGTCTCCGGCGCGGGCGAGGCAAGGTATGCGAGGAGATGCTCCGTACCCTTCAGCCTGTCCGCCTCCTTAACCACGACGACGCGCCGCTCGGACATCATCGGGAGTGTGGACGCCTGGGAGACGATATCGTCCGCCTTTGCGTCCTTTCCGTAGAAGACGTCGAGGTTGAAGTCCTTGGCCACGCCTTCGAGCGCGCGCGTGAGTATCTTCGCGAGGGCACGGTCTATGAAGTAGCCCTCCTCGCCGGTCAGGAGATAAACCGGCGCGAGCGGGCCCTTCTCGATGGAGCTGAAGAACTCCTGCGGTTTTACGGATGCCATGTCAGAACGTGTCCAGTACTCTGATTATGAAGTCCTCGGCGAAACCCTTCGCCGCCTTCCTTACCGCCTCGCCTTTCCTTATCTTGCTCTTCGTGATGTCGTCGGTCACGCGGTAGTCCGCGAACGTCTCGACCCCGGAGTCCTTCCAGAGGACCTTGTCAGTCTTGACGTCCGTCACCTTCACGTCCGAGCGTATCCTCAGCCTGTACTCGAGTATCCTCTCCTTCGCGTCGTAGGAGAGCGGCACCAGTTCGAAACCGGTAACCCGGCCCGTGACGAGCAGGTCCGCGTCCCCGCGCGCGGTCAGCACCCAGCGTCCGTCCGTCATCAGCTCGTCGGACAGGGCCGCGGTCAGTTCTTCCTCGATTAGCGGCTCGAACGTGTCGTTGACGAACATCGGCACGCAGGCCTTGTGCCTGCCCTTCGACGGCCCGGACGCGCTGCCCGTCCTGGACAGCGTGTAGCCGCAGCCGGAGAGGGTTATCGCTATGAGCGCGATGGCCAGAAACGGGTAAATGAAACGGTTCATGTTGTTGTCCTGATGTAGGGGCCGACCCGTGTGTCGGCCCTGGTTTATTAACACCGGCGCGCCGGGGGCGTCGCGCCCTACAAAGTCACTGGATTCCCGCTTTCGCGGGAATGACGTGTACTTGTGCGTCGCCCCGTGCTTGACACGGGGTCCAGGAAGTTTGCCTGTATTGTTGACGGATTAATATCAGTATTAAAGTCAAAGGCGGATTCTTCGGCTGCGCCTCAGAATGACACCGAAAATCACGCCACGATATTTACCAGCTTGCCCGGCACGTATATCACCTTCTTGGGCTCGCGCCCGCCTGTGAACTTCGCTACATTCTCAAGCGCGAGGGCGGCGGCCTTTATGTTCTCCTCGGTCTCGTCGACCGCCACGGTTATCTTGTCCCTGAGCTTGCCGTTAACCTGAACGACTATGACTACCTCGTCCGCGAGTATCAGCTCCGGGTCATAAGCCGGCCAGGGCGTCTTCTCAAGAGGCGTGGACTTGCCGAGCGCCTCCCAAAGCTCCGCGCAGACGTGCGGCGCGAACGGGCCCATAAGCAGGACCACCGACTCGACCGACTCCTTGAACGCCGCGACGGACGCCTTGTCGGCCTTGTCGAGCGGGTACTGGTACAGCGCGTTGACGAGTTCCATGACCGAGGCGATGGCGGTGTTGAAATGGAACGAGCCGTCTATGTCGTCCGTGACCTTCTTGATGGTCTTGTGCGTCGCGCGTCTGATGTCCTTCACAGGCCTGGACGGCTCGCCGTTTGCTTTGGCGGTTACCGTCGTCAGTGTGTCGATGTTGTCCCTTACGAGCCTGTACACGCGGGACAGGAACCTGAACGAGCCGTCCACGCCCTGCTCCGACCATTCGAGGTCGCGCTCCGGAGGCGACGCGAACAGCGAGAAAAGACGCGCCGTGTCCGCGCCGTACTGGTTTATCAGCTCGTCCGGGTCCACGACGTTCCCCTTGGACTTGGACATCTTCGCCCCGTCCTTTATAACCATCCCCTGCGTGAGCAGGTTCGTGAAAGGTTCGTCCGCCGTCGTCAGGCCGAGGTCGCGTATCACCTTCGTGAAGAAGCGCGAGTACAGCAGGTGCAGCACCGCGTGCTCTATCCCGCCGATGTACTGGTCCACCGACATCCAGTATGCCGCGTTGTCCTTCCTGAACGGCCCGGTCTCGTCCCAGCCGCAGTAGCGCAGGAAGTACCATGACGAGTCCATGAACGTGTCCATCGTGTCCGTCTCGCGGACGGCCTCGCCGCCGCAGTTGGGACACTTGGCCGCAAGGAACTCGGCCGAGGTCGTGAGCGGGGACGCGCCCTGTCCGGTGAATTTTATATCTGTCGGAAGTTTTACGGGGAGGTTCTCCACGGCCACCGGCACAGGCCCGCACTTGTCGCAGTAGACTATCGGTATCGGCGTCCCCCAGTACCTCTGGCGCGAAACGCCCCAGTCCCGGAGCCGGTAGTTTATCGTCTTCTTGCCGATGCCCTGCGATTCGAGGTGCTCCGCGACCTTCACCTTGCCTTCGAGAGAGGGCGTGCCGTCGAAGCTTCCGGATGCGGTCATCACGCCCGGCTCGACATATGCCGCGTCCATCGAGGCCGGGTCGAGCTTGGCGTCCGCCGGGTTGATGACGACCTTTATCGGCATGCCGTATTTCCTGGCGAACTCGAAGTCGCGCTGGTCGTGCGCGGGTACCGCCATGACGCATCCGGTGCCGTACTCGGCCAGGACGAAGTTCGCTGCCCAGATTGGGATCTCGGTTCCCGTGACCGGGTTTACCGCATACGCGCCGGTAAAGACGCCTTCCTTCTCTCCGGTCTCGGCGGTGCGCTCTATCTTGTCTTCCTTCTGGACCTTCTCGACGAAAGCGCGTACCTCCTCCTCCTCCGGCCTCCCGGCGATCAGCTTTTCGACAAGCGGGTGTTCAGGCGCGATGGACATGAACGTCGCGCCGAAGAGCGTGTCCGCGCGCGTCGTGAACACGGTTATCTTGTCCACGCCGTCCACGTCCTTCACGGCGAAATCTATCTCGCAGCCGACGGACTTTCCTATCCAGTTCCTCTGCATCGTGAGGACGCGCTCCGGCCAGCCGGGCATCTCGTCGAGCTTGCCGAGCAGTTCCTCGGCGTATGCCGTGATGCGGTAGAACCACTGGGAGAGTTCCTTCTGGCCGACCTCGTTGTCGCACCGCCAGCACTTGCTGTCCTCGACCTGCTCGTTCGCAAGCACCGTGCCGCAGGACTCGCACCAGTTGACGAAGGACTTCTTCTTGTAGGCGAGGCCCTTCTCGAACATCTTGATGAAGAACCACTGGTTCCAGCGGTAGTACTCCGGCAGGCAGGTAGCGACCTCGCGGTCCCAGTCATATGACAGGCCCATCTTCTTCAACTGGCCGCGCAGGTAGTCTATGTTCTCAAGCGTCCATGTGTGCGGGTGTATGCCGTGCTTGATGGCCGCGTTCTCCGCGGGCATCCCGAAGGAGTCCCAGCCCATCGGGTGCAGGACGTTGTAGCCGCGCATCGTCTTGAACCGCGCGACCACGTCGCCGATCGAGTAGTTCCGGACGTGACCCATGTGTATCCTGCCCGACGGGTAGGGGAACATTTCCAGCACGTAATACTTGGTTTTGGCCGGGTCTTCCGTGACCTTGAAGGCGCGGGAATCCTCCCAGCGCTTCTGCCATTTGGCCTCGACGACCTTGGGGTAGTATTTGTCTTCCATGAGTTATCTCGTGAAGCCTCCGGGGAGATGAAAGTCGTGGTTATTACAAACGGTTCAGGATAACATAGAAGGCCCTTGTTTATCAAGGCAAAACTCCGGTTATCAGGCGTTTGCGGGCGGCTTGCGTGACAATTTTGTCGCCTTGATATGGGAAACACGGGGGTGCCTAATAATTAAGCAGAATGGGCTTGACAGGGGAGGGGGGAGGGGGGTATATTGCTCACAGCATTGATTCACAAAAAGCGCCGGAGCAGCCATGTTCGAGTCTAAAATCATAGTGGGTGATGCCCTTGATGTTTTAAGGCGTTTGCCGGAGGAATCCATCCAGTGTTGCGTGACGAGTCCGCCATATTGGGGACTTCGCGATTATGGCATCGGCGAGCAGATAGGCGCGGAAAACGAGCTGTCCGATTATATCGAGAACCTTCGAAGGATTTTTTCAGAGGTGTACCGGGTTCTTAGGCCTGACGGCACACTCTGGTTGAACCTTGGCGACTCGTACACCAGCGGCAACAGGACTTGGCGGGATAACGACAAGAAAAACAGCGCACGGGGGATGAAGTATCGTCCGCCGACCCCCGCCGGATTGAAGCCGAAGGACCTGATAGGCGTGCCGTGGAGGGTAGCCTTCGCGTTGCAGAAGGATGGATGGTATCTGAGGTCGGATATAATCTGGAACAAGCCTAACTGTCAGCCGGAATCAGTTAAGGACAGGCCGACGCAGGCACATGAATACATCTTCCTGATGAGCAAGTCGGAGAAATATCACTACGACAACCTGGCTATTCAGGAACCGACGAAGAACAACGGCGGGCTGAGAAATCGCAGGACGGTATGGAGTATTAATACTGAGCCATTTCCAGATGCCCACTTCGCGACATTTCCTCCGGATTTGATCAGGCCTTGTATTTTAGCGGGCAGCAGGCCGGGCGACGCCGTTCTGGACCCCTTCTTCGGTTCGGGGACTGTCGGTTATGTATGTAACGAGCTTGGCCGGAAGTTCATCGGCATAGAGATAAATTCCGAGTACGTAAGGATTGCGGTTAACAGGTTAAAGAAGCTTGAGGAGCGTAACGTTGACGAAAAAAGCACAGTCTGGCTCTACGAAAGCGCAACCGCCTAAGTACAAAGTAATAGTCCCGGAACTCCAAATAGCGTTTTATCTCCGCTTGCAGGAGATAAGGCATAAATACCTGGAGGAGGCGCTTGCCTCCACCGTTGAGGGCCTCGATATAGGCATTCTGGACAAGGAACTCGCCGAACTTGCCGGGAATGAGAAATTGGCAAAACTCGCTAAGTACGGAATACGCGGCGAAGTCTTTTTCCCCGTGCCGTACCTACTCGAATCGAACCCGCATTTATTGGGTTATTACCGTCTGTTGTTTGGCGTATCAAGCAAGGAATTTTATGACCAGGGTTCTTTTGGTGTCTTCAAGGGCATGGAGGAGAAGGGCAGGATAACCGGACGCCATGAAGGGCTGATGGGGTCGCTTTGCGCAAGCCTCATAGATACCGCATGGATATTGCTGAACCACCTCGACGGTGTGGACAAGGTCATTATCAAAGACCTGCAACTGCTCACCCTGGGGCCGCAGTTGAGGGGCAGCAGAAACACCGTCCTCGGACAAACTGCAACCGCTATAGTGTTCAATCATATTAAGGCATTGTTAGGCGGTTATATTTCCGAAGAGTCCGAGCGCAATATCATAATAAGAAACGATTCTGGCAGGACTGTCAGGATAGAGTTTTCATCCGATCCGGATATTAAGCTCACCGAGGTCTTGGCTTCCGGTGACAGGAATCTGGTGGCGATAGAAATAAAGGGTGGCAGGGATATTTCAAATATTCACAACCGCCTGGGCGAGGCGGAAAAGAGCCACCAGAAGGCCCGCAACAAAGGTTTTCATGAGTTCTGGACCATCCTTGCAGTGGATGTAGACAAAGAAAAAGCACATAAGGAATCACCAACCACCACCCGTTTCTTCCACATCGAGCACATTGTAGACACCACTCACCCGCAATATCACGAGTTCAGCGACCACTTGAGTTCGTTGCTGGGTATCCAGATAAAGCCAAACCTTCAAGTGGATAAATATTAAGTTATGCCCCACAAAATCCTAATAGTAGACGACGACGAATCAATCCGGTTCGTCCTGAACAAGGCCCTCACGAAGGAGGGCTACGAAGTGACCGAGGCGAAGGACGGAGTCGCGGGCCTCGCATCGCTCAAGACCGGGGGGTATCCCCTCGCCTTCATGGACATCAAGATGCCCGGCATGGACGGGCTCGCGGTGCTTGAGAAGATGAAGGACGCGGGCGTCGGCACTTACGTCATCATGATGACCGCGCAGGGAACTATGCGCACCGCGATCGAGGCGATGAAGTTCGGCGCGTTCGACTACATCACCAAGCCGTTTGACGTGGACGAGGTGAAGCTCCTCGCGCAGCGGGCCCTGGAGAACCGCGCGATGGCCGAGGAGGTAGCGAACCTCAAGGCGTCTCTCCGCGAGCGGTACGAGGTCGGCGCCATCGTCGGCCAGTCGCACGTCATGCAGCAGGTCTTCAAGGACGTCGGACGCGTCTCCGGCACGGACGTGACCGTGCTCATCACCGGCGAGTCCGGCACCGGCAAGGAGCTTATAGCGCGCGCGATACACGCGCACTCGAAGCGTGTCGGCGGGCCGTTCGTCGTCGTGAACTCCGCCGCCATACCGTCCGAGCTTATGGAGTCAGAACTCTTCGGACACGAGAAGGGCGCGTTCACCGGCGCGGCCGGGAGGAAGACCGGCAAGTTCGAGCAGGCATCCGGCGGGACGCTGTTCCTCGACGAGATAGGCGACATGGACATAAACCTCCAGGCGAAGCTTCTCCGCGCCTTGCAGGAAAAAGAGTTCCAGAGGGTAGGCGGGACGGAGACCATAAAGGCCGACGCGCGGATCATCGCCGCGACGCACAGGGACCTGGACGATGCGGTGAAGGCCGGGCGGTTCCGCGAGGACTTGTACTACCGCCTGAACGTCGTGTCCGTGCACCTGCCGCCTCTGCGCGAGAGGAAGGAAGACATACCTGTGCTCGCCGAGCACTTCCTCGAGAAGACCGCGCTGGAGATAGGCAGCATCAAGAAGAGCATCAGCCCCAAGGCTATGAAGAGGCTGGTGGAGCATACCTGGCCGGGGAACGTCCGTGAGCTTGAGAACTGCCTCAAGCGCGCGGTGGTGCTTTCGTCCTCGGCCGCGATACTGCCGGAGGACGTCGAGGTGTTGATGAAGGGTGCGCAGGAACCCGCAAGCCCCGCATGCGACCAGACGCTCGAAGGCTTCCTCGAAGAGCGGATACGCTGCTACATCAAGAAGACCGGCAAGCTCGGGACCGACGACCTGTACGCGTCCGTGATTGCGCTCGTCGAAAGGCCGCTCATCATCAGCGCGCTGATAGAGACGAACTACAACCAGTTGAAGGCGGCGGAACTGCTCGGCATAAACAGGAACACGCTCCGGAAGAAGGTCGCGGAACTCGGCATCCCGCTCTTGAAGGGAAACGGCAGGCCTGGCGCGTCCCCCGACGGCAAAGGTTAAAAAATTCCAATAATCAAAAAAACCTTGACAAACGGTATTCCGTGGGTAATACTGGCTTTCGAAAAAGGTTAGGTATTCACATAATGCTGTACCATTTTCATGAGGAAAGGAGGAACGGAAATTGACAAAAGCGGAACTGATCGAGAAGATGGCCGAATCGGCCGAAATCAGCAAGGTTGCGGCGGGTAAGGCCCTTGCGGGTATGCTCGACGGCATCAAGGCCTCCCTCAAGAAGGGGAACAAGGTTTCCCTCGTAGGCTTCGGCACGTTCTCCATCACCAAAAGAAAAGCAAGGAAGGGCAGGAACCCCAAGACCGGCGAGGCCATAAAGATCGCGGCTGCCAAGGTGCCCAAGTTTACGGCGGGCAAGGGTCTGAAGGACGGCGTAAAGTAGTATCGAAGTATCAGGAATCATTTGATGGGGGGCGAGAGTTTTCGCCCCCCGTTCTTTTTTCAGGTTGGGCGGGTCAGAGGAATATAGGCTTGTCAATTCTCGACAGAGTATAGCCAAACTTGCGAGGCGGATTATGTTGATGCGAGCGATTATAATCGTGCTATTACCATTGTGCTGGTTTTCTGGTACTATGTGCGAGGCTTCGGAGCAACCAGCGGAGGTATCTATTCACGAACAAGTTAGTGCAATCAAGAGATTCTATAAGTATATTGAACAGAAGGAAATCCCCACAGTGGTGGAATTTTCAAAATTAATGGGGCACCATAATGAGTTCGAATTTATGTTTGAAGATTCTGAGATGGAAAAGAACACCCCTGATGGCAGGTCTGTTTTCTTTCATTATCTGCAAATAAACAAGAACTGGTTTTATGGTGACAAGCCTGAGAGAGAATGTGAACTGGCGATTAGTTATCCATTGGCAATTAAGGATGACGTCGTTAAATATGAAGTGCTTACCGTTTGCAATAACCAAGTTGTATCGCGTGTTATAATTTATACAACCCGCTTCAAGGAAGATATCAAACACGACGGTTACATCAGTAGTATCGAGGTGCGTGGTAAGGATATTGCCGATATTATAAAAGAGTACAATCCTAATCCGGAGCTATATAGAGAAAAATAAGAACCTGCCTTTGAATCCAACCAGCGCCGCCGCAACCAATTTAATTGCTTGACAATGCCACTAAATATTGATATAAATTGACAATGCGCATCAACTGGTGCGCTTTTTCACGGTTGTGGGCGGGCGGTCCGTGGCGGAATATTTCGCGCCTCCCGTTATATATTTACCTGGAGTCTTATAAACAGTTGTAACACGCACATCGATTTACCGGGCATCATATCAAAGGGCGTGGCCCTTGCGTGATGCCCTTTTCTTTTGGGGGACGGCGGCAAAGCCAAATCCCCCTCAGTCCCCCTTTTACAAAGGGGGAGGCATGAGGTTATCCCCCCTTTGAAAAAGGGGGGATGATAGGGGGGATTTAAAAAGCGTCCGCCCGTGTATCGGCCCTGACTTAGGATTGAATAACTTCCTGGACCCCGTGTCAAGCACGGGGCGACAAACATAGAGGTGCGGACGCAGTAAACTGCGCCCCTACAATATCTAAATCTCCCGCGATGCGGGACTCCCTGTGCTCCCCTCTCCTTCCGGGAGAGGGGCCGGGGGTGAGGGGATTCCACTGACATGCCTGACATGATAACCATAACCCTGCCGGACGGCACGAAGCGCGAGGCCGAGAAGGGCATCACCGTCCTTGCCTTCGCCGCCTCCATCGGCAAGGGACTCGCAAAGGCCGCGCTCGCGGGCGAGGTGGACGGCAAGCTGGTCGACCTCGGCACGAAGCTCGAAGCCGACGCGGTCGTCAAGATTCACACGTTCGACTCGCCCGAGGGCAAGGAGACCTACCGCCACAGCGCGTCGCACATCATGGCGCAGGCGGTCAAGCAGCTCTTCCCGAACGCGAAGGTCACGATTGGCCCGTCCATAGAGGACGGATTCTACTACGACTTCGACATGGAGCAGGGTTTCACGCCGGAAGACTTGGAGGCCATCGAGAAGAAGATGGCCGAGATAATAAAGGCCAACACCCCGTTCGTCAGGAGCGAGATGTCCTCCGCGGACGCGGTTAAGCTGTTCACGGAGATGGGCGAGACATACAAGGCCGAGATAATATCGGACCTCGGCGAGCCGGTCGTCTCGCTTTACGACCAGGGCGGCTTCAAGGACCTCTGCCGCGGGCCGCACGTCCCGTCCACCGGATACATCAAGGCCTACAAGCTCCTGAACTCCGCCGGCGCGTACTGGCGCGGCGACGAGAAGAACAAGATGCTCCAGCGCATCTACGGCACAGCCTGGGCGACCAAGGACGAGCTGAAGGCGTACCTCGACAAGTTAGAGGAGATAAAGAGGCGCGACCACAGGAAGTTAGGCCGCGAACTCGAACTCTTCTCGCACGAGGACTCGACCGGCGCGGGCCTCATACTCTGGCACCCCAAGGGCGCGATAATCAGGCGCACCATAGAGGACTTCTGGAAGGCGGAGCACGTCAAGGGCGGGTACGAACTCGTCTACACGCCGCACATAGCGAAGCTCGACCTCTGGAAGCAGAGCGGGCACTGGGACTTCTACAGGGACAGCATGTACGCGCCGATGGAGATAGACGAGGTGCAGTACGAACTGAAGCCCATGAACTGCCCGTTCCACATAGCAATATACAAGACGAAGAAGAGGAGCTACCGGGAACTGCCGATACGCTGGGCGGAACTCGGCACGGTATACAGGTATGAGCGCTCCGGGGCGCTGCACGGGCTGATGCGCGTACGCGGCTTCACGCAGGACGACGCGCACATCTTCTGCCGCCCGGACCAGATTGAAGGCGAGATATTCCGCGTGCTCGACTTCACGCTGTTCGTGCTGAAAACCTTCGGTTTCACGGAGTACGACATATACCTGTCCACCCAGCCGGAGAAGTCGGTCGGGACGCAGGCGAACTGGGACATAGCGACAGGCGCACTCAAGAGCGCGCTGGAGAAGAGGGGCCTCGCATACACGGTTGACCCCGGAGAGGGCGTCTTCTACGGCCCCAAGATAGACATAAAGATAAAGGACGTACTCGGCCGCTCGTGGCAGTGCACGACGGTGCAGGTGGACTTCAACCTGCCGGAGCGCTTCGGCGTCGAGTACACCGGCGAGGACGGAGCGGCGCACCAGCCCATCATGGTGCACAGGGCGCTGATGGGTTCGCTTGAGCGTTTCTTCGGAGTGCTGGTCGAGCATTACGCCGGAATATTCCCGGTATGGCTCGCGCCGGTACAGGCGATGATATGCACGATTACCGAGCGTCATGCGGACTACGCGCTGAAGGTCGCGGCGGACATGCGCGCGGCCGGCATGCGGGTCGAGGCGGACATCCGGAACGAGAAGATAGGCTACAAGATAAGGGAAGCGACGCTCCAGAAGGTGCCGTACATCCTCGTCGTAGGCGACAAGGAGGTCGAGTCGGGCGCGGTCGCCGTGCGCATGCGGGACGGCAAGGACCTGGGCGCGATGCCGGTGGACGAGTTTTCCGCGAGGATGGCTAGGGAAATTTCGGACAGGACGATTGGCTGAGAGGCGGTATGGGCCATGACAAAACTTCAGCAGTTGGAAGAAGAGATAAAGGCACTGAAGGAGTCGATTGGCAGCAAGCCGATGGTCGAATATACCCAGCTGTACGACCTCGGCTCGGACAGGTTTGCTCTCAGGGCGCCTTTGAACATTACGTTGGAGTTCTACGAAGACGAGGTAATCGCGAAGTTGCCCGAGGTCGAGGTCTGGGGCGCCGGCAATACCGAGAGCCTGGCCATACTCGATTTCAAGGGCCAGCTTGTCTCGATGTACGAAGACCTCGTGGAGTTCGAGGCGGACGGCACATTGGGCAAGTTGCCGCGTATGTGGCTGAAGGCGCTCAAGAAGATAATCGTAGAGGAGCCTTAGGTTATGGGGCTTCTCAACTTCGAGAAACAGGAGATTGCCCAGGCTATAATAAAGAAGCTGAGGATAAAACTCAGAAAGGGCAAGGAAAGAAACGGCTGGTATTTTCTCGACGGTGTGCCTGTACTCAGAGTGACAATCCCGCACGGGAATGGCAATATTACTCCGGGTACGGTCAACTCGATAATAAACGAAACACGGCTAAACAAAGAGCAGTTCAGGGACTTGATAAAGTGCCCCCTTTCCGCAAAGGATTATGAAGAGATAATCCGGGACAAGGGGCTGGCTTAACAAACGGGCATCAATAACCAGGAGGTGATGGTCATAGCAAAACCGACCACAAGGATCAACAGGGAAATTCGTGTACGAGAGGTGCGCGTCATAGACGACGCGGGCGAGCAGCTCGGGATACTGTCCATAGACGAGGCGCTCAGGGCCGCCGTGGACCGCGGGCTTGACCTGGTCGAGGTCGCGCCCCAGGCGGAGCCGCCGGTCTGCAAGATTATGGACTTCGGCAAGTTCAAGTACGAGCAGGCCAAGAAGGCGCACGAGTCCAAGAAGCACCAGAAGATCGTGCAGCTCAAGGAGATAAAGTTCCGGCCGGGCACCGACGACCACGACTACGGCTTCAAGATGAACCACGCAAAGAAGTTCCTCGGCGAGGGCGACAAGGTCAAGTTCACGATGGTCTTCCGCGGCCGCGAGATGGCGCACACCGAGATAGGCCAGGCGCTCCTCGACAGGGCGGCGGTGGACATAGCCGAGTTCGGCGCCATCGAGCAGGCCCCCAAGAGGGAAGGCCGGACTTTAATGATGATTGTCGCTCCAAAGTCTTGACAAGCCGTTAACTTTGGTGTATTCTGTCACACTCTGTTCCCGGTCCAGGCGGCCGAGGGGCGTTTCTGTGCCGAAATAATAGACGTATAAAGGGGGATTTCCGAGATGGCTGGTTACAAGATAAAGACGCACAAAGGTGCCGCGAAGCGTTTCCGCGTCACCGGCAGCGGCAAGGTGAAGCACAAGGCCGCGTTCGGCGGGCACCTTCTGACCTCCAAGGCCAGCAAGAGGATGCGCAAGATTACCAAGGTCTCGCACTTGAACGACACCGACTCGAAGACCATCAGGACGCTGCTCCCGTACAGCTAAAACGGGGCGGCTGGCCGTGGGAATACCGGGCCGTGTCCGTCATAAAGAAGTTGCGATGTTCAGCCGATACCCGGCGCGCGCGGGCGCGTCACAGCAAATTATGTCCGTAAGGAGATTTCAAGATGCCGAGAGCGAAAAGAGGTTTTAAGGCCAGGAGGCGCAGGAACAAGGTCCTGAAGCTTGCAAAGGGCTATTACGGCGGCAAAAGCCGCTTGTTCCGGACGGCTACCGAGGCGGTAGACAGGGCGCTCAAGTACGCCTACAGGGACAGGCGCGCAAAGAAGAGGGAGTTCAGGGCGCTCTGGATTGCCCGTATCAACGCCGCGAGCCGCATAAACGACATATCCTACTCCCGCCTGATGCACGGCCTCAAGGTCGCGGGCGTCGAGCTCGACAGGAAGGTGCTTGCCGAGATGGCCGTGTCCGACCCGGCCGGGTTCGCGAGGGTCGTCCAGACCGCGAAGCAGGCCGCCGCTTAACCTGGGCATTCCGGGTTGAGGTAATGGGGCTGATGTACTGCTGGGCAGTTTCTTGGACTGTTTTTTCGCGGATACGGGGCAGCCTGCCGTCTACTGGCGGGATGCCCGTCGCCGTGCAGCCTGTGCGGGTTATGCAGACGCTTGCTCCGGCAGTCCCGAACCTGTGATAGACGAACACGTTTTATTAGGAGTACCGACGCCTGTGGACGCCGGGTACCCGGCGAGGTAATGCATGTCGCTGCTTGAAAAGAAGCTCAACAAGAAGTGGGCGGACGAGGTCATAACCGACAACAACCGCCTGGTCCTTGCAATCATCCACGACCTCCAGGAGATGGGCAAGAGCATAGCGTCAGAGCTCGACCTGAAGGACTACGACAGCCTGGCGCTGTTCTGCGAAGACCACGACAAGGGCAACTCGCCCTTCGACGTGCTCGAAGGCAAGGCCGACCGCGAGGGCAACGTCCTGATACTCAAGGACTGCCCGATGACCAGGATGCTGAAGTCGGTCATGGTGGACGGCAAACTCCCGGAGTTCTACCAGAAGATCGTGGACAAGTACACCGAGGTGTACAAGTCCAAGGGCGCGATACTCCACCCCTTCTGCATCGTCCACCAGGTAATACGCGGGACCGTCGGCGAGCATATCAGGATCGGCGGCAAGCCGGTCAAGGTATACCAGGTCGCCTGCCGCTCGATGACCTCCGGCAAGGTCGTACACGCGACCGAGGGCGGGAACAGGGTCGAGATGTCGAAGGAAGACATAGAGAAGAAGATAGAGGGCAAGGCCTGCATGTACATCGTAAAGACGTAAGGCGGGCTGAATTTGGATTGGGTTTTGCAGGGGCCGGCCATTGTGCCGGCCTTTATTTATTTGTTGCGGCCAGCCCTCACCTCCAACCCCCTCTCCCACAAGGGGAGAGGGGGATTATAGATGTACCCTCTCCCTTCAATGGGAGAGGGTGGCCCAAAGGGCCGGGTGAGGGATGGTTTACGTAGGGGCCGTACCAAGCGAAGCGCGAGTCCGCGCCCTTGTCTTACGGTTATATGGTGTGATTCTTCGCGTTGCACAAAATGACACCGTAACATCGTCATTTCCTGTACAAATTCCAGTCCGCCCGCCCGTACTTCTCTCGCAGGAGCCTCCCAGCCAGCGCGGCCTCTTCCTCCGCAAGCCCGCCTGCCACGAACCGCACGCCCATCTCCGCCTCGAAGCCGCCGACGATGGCCGCTTTCAGCGCCTCGATGGATATGCCCGGCCTGACCTCGCCGAGCGCGGTCATCTTCGACGCGAGACTTTCGGCCGCCGCCCGGCGTGCATCGTCGTCCGCGAACTTCATCAGAGATACAATCCCCTCGATGTCCAGCTCCATCAGGAGCGAGCCCTGCTGGAGGAAAGCCCCCTTGAGCCGCCTCTGGGCGCTGCCTACGAGTTTTCTGCCGTCCAGGAGCACCTCGTGCCAGGAAGGCGAAGAGAAGCAGAGCGGGTTGTGAGTATACGACTTGCCCGGCTTCCTGTCCGGGTTTTTGGAGACAGGCACGAGCGCGGCCTCGACCCCGAGCCCGTTCAGACCCTGAAGGAAGCACGCGCCTATCCTCTTGTACGAGCCCATCAGGTCGGACGGGAAGTGCGCGCTCGGTATCGGGCATGTAACCGAATAGGTCAGCTCCGCGCCGTGGAGCACAGCCCTGCCCCCGGTCGGCCTCCGCACAAGTGGTACGCCTTCGGAGGCAACCCTGGCAAGGTCCAGCTCGTCCACCTTCTGGAACGAGCCGATGGAAAGCGAAGCCCGCTCCCACGCGAAAAAGCGGAGCGTGGGCACACACTGCCCCTTCTCGGCCATGAGAAGCAGCGCCTCGTCGACGGCCATGTTCCATGCCGCGCCCCCTGCCCCGGTGTCCAGCACCCTCCATGCAGTTTCCATCGTTACAAAATATCACAAAACCTTCCATTGACAAAAGGGTTTTATTGCTATATCATCTTAAATTTCATGGGGGAAAACGGATGATTAAGAGCATGACAGGGTTCGGGAAGGCCGAGGCCGGCGGTTTCATAGTCGAGATGCGCTCGGTCAACCACAAGTTCCTCGACGTGTCGGTCAAGATGCCGAGGGACCTGCTCGCTCTCGAATCAAGGATAAAGAAGGCGGTCGGGGACAGGCTGTCCCGGGGGCGCGTTGAGATATTCGTCAACCGTGGCGGCGCGGACGAGGTGAAGCGCGCGTTCAAGCTCAACATGGACGCGGCGCGCCAGTACGTCGGCGCGATGAACGAGCTGAAGTCCGTCTTCGACCTGCCCGGCGAGGTTGACCTCGCGCTCATCACCTCCATGAAGGACGTGATAACCGAGGAGGAGGTCGCCGAGGACATCGAGGCCGCGTGGGCATCGCTTTCGTCCGCGCTTTCCGGCGGAATGGACATGCTCGAAAAGATGCGCGCGCTCGAGGGCGAGGCGCTTGCGAAGGACATTGCGTCCCGGGCGGCATTCATAGAGTCCGGGATAGCGGCGGTCGAAAAACTCTCACCGGTCACGGTGCAGGAGTATGCCAGGAAGCTCCGGGAGCGCGTGGAAAAGCTCTCGGACGGCATAGAGCTCGACCCCGCGAGGCTCCACCAGGAGGTCGTCATGTTCGCCGACCGCTGCGACGTTACCGAGGAGGTAGTGCGCGGCAGGAGCCACCTGGCGCAGCTCGGTTCGATGCTCGAAGCCGACGAGCCGGTCGGCCGCAAGATGGACTTCCTGCTCCAGGAGATAAACCGTGAGGTCAACACGATGGGCAGCAAGGCCTCCGACCAGGGCATAGCGCACACGGTGGTCGGGATGAAGGCCGAACTCGAAAAGGTCCGCGAGCAGGTCCAGAACATTGAGTAAGGCCATAGGCATATTATACGTCGTATCCGCCCCGTCGGGCGCGGGCAAGACCTCGCTCTGCAAGGAGCTGGTGCGGATAGACCCGACACTGTCGCACTCGATATCGCACACGACGAGGAAGCCGCGCGCGGGCGAAGTCCACGGAGAGCACTACTACTTCGTGACCCAGGACGAGTTTCGGGAAATGGCAGCAGCCGGCGGTTTCGTCGAGTGGGCGGAGGTGCACGGCAACAGCTACGGGACGTCGAAGGCCGAGCTTCAGAGGCTGTTCGGACTCGGCAGGGACGTCATAGTGGACATCGACACGCAGGGCGCTATGCAGGTCAAAAAGTACTGGCCCGGCGCGGTGCTGATATTCATCCTGCCGCCGTCCATGGAGGAGCTCGAGAGGCGGCTCCGGGGCAGGGAGACAGACGACGACGAGACGATAAGGAAAAGGGTGGGCAACGCGAAGGGCGAGATCAGGTATTTAAAGGAGTACCGGTACGTCGTGGTCAACGATGATTTCAGTGAAGCGCTGGGCGAGCTTGGGGCCGTCGTCGCCGCCGAAAGGGCGGCGGTCGAGCGGCTCGACAAGACCTGGCTCATGGATAATTTCGGTATATGAGGAGGGTTTAAAATTGGACATCATCAAGCTTCCGATAGAATATTCGGCGAGCGTGCTCGACAGCCGCTTCCGGCTGGTCCTTATAGCAGCGCAGAGGGCCAGGCAGATATCCGACGGCTCGCCCGTGCTGGTGAAGAGCAAGTACGTCAAGAACACGACGCTCGCGCTCGAAGAGGCGATAGAGGACAAGCTCAGGTACCTGACCGGCGAGGACGCCAGGAAGGCGCGCGAGATGGAGTACCGCATGAGGCGCGAGCGTATGGCACGCCAGAGCATGGAGGAGGCCGCGGCCGCGTCTCTCGAAAAGATGGAGGAGATCAAGGAGGCCTACAAGTCCGAGACCGTTGTGATGGCAGCGGAGGAGGACGAGATGCTCGGTGACGAGTCCGACGAGGATTTCGGCGACGAGGAAGTTTCCGACGAGGTCTTCGAGGACGAAGAGGAATAGGCGCGCTTGGCGCAGCGATGTATGTCATTGCGAGGAGTCCCGCGCTTCGCGGGACGACGCGGCAATCTCAGTTTTTAGAACCGAGATTGCCACGCTTCGCTCGCAATGACGGAAAAGGACAGGGGCCGACCCGCGTGTCGGCCCTATCTGTCACCCCCGTGAAAACGGGGGTCCATTTTGACTTTACGGCATTACAATGGATTCCCGCTTTCGCGGGAATGACAACCGTTAGCCGTTATTGCCTACGTGGTTACTGGAAACAGGTCGCTTGCCATGATTTCTCCCCTTGCCAATAAAGAAGTCCTTCTCGGCGTGACAGGCGGCATAGCCGCGTACAAGTCGGCCGAGGTCGTGCGCCTGTTCAGGGAGAAGGGCGCGTCTGTCACCGTCGTCATGACCGAGTCGGCGGCGCGCTTCGTCACGCCTCTTACGTTCTCCGCGCTGTCCGGCCGCCCCGCGCGCACAAATCTCTTCGACGGATACGACGCGGCGATCTCTCATATAGAACTCTCGGCGAAGGCGGACATATTCGTCGTCGCGCCCGCGACCGCGAACCTCATCGGGAAGGCCGCGTCCGGGATCGCCGACGACCTGCTGTCCACGACCCTGCTCGCGGTGAAATGCCCGGTGCTTATTGCACCTGCCATGAACTGCCGCATGTACGACAGCCCGGCTGTGAAACGGAACATCGAGACGCTCAGGGGCTTCGGGTACGGGTTCGCCGGCCCTGACGAGGGGCCGATGGCCTGCGGCGAGTACGGCTGGGGAAGGATGAGCGCGCCGTCGGCGGTTGCCGAAGCGGCCGAGGCCATGCTTGCGCATGCCGGGCAGTTCGCGGGGAAGACGGTGCTGGTAACGGCCGGGCCGACGCTCGAGGACATGGACCCGGTGCGCTTCATCGGGAACCGCTCGTCGGGCAGGATGGGCTATGCTGTCGCGCGTGAAGCCGCGCGGCGCGGCGCGCGTGTCGTCCTCGTTTCCGGGCCGGTCTCGCTTGTACCGCCCGCCGGCGTGGAGCTTGTCTCCGTAAGGAGCGCGCTGGAGATGGAGGCGGCGGTGAACGCCGCAGCGAAGGACGCGGACGCCGTCATCATGGCGGCTGCGGTGTCCGACTACAGGCCGGAGACGGTCTCGCACACCAAGATAAAGAAGGGCGCGGACGAGACGACCGTGAGGCTTGTAAAGAACCCGGATATCCTCGCGGGGCTCGGGAAGAGGAAGAGGCCGGGGCAGTTGCTCGTCGGCTTCGCGGCCGAGACGGACGACCAGGAGAAAAACGCGAAGGCAAAGTTGAAGGCGAAGAGGCTCGACCTGATTGCCGCGAACCCGGTAGGCGGGGAGACGGGGTTCGGCGGAGATTTGAACAGGCTCAGGCTGTACGGCAGGGCAGGCCATCTGCTGGATACCGGGGTCGTGACCAAGGCGGAGGCGGCCCGCGCGCTCCTCGACGTCATTTTCGATGCGATGCAAGGATTATCCTTGAAATGATAGACGATTTGGTTTAGTATAACGGGCTATCTTTATCACCACGCCTATGGAGGGGTACTTGAATGAGCAGGGTTAACTATCTTTTCACATCAGAGTCTGTCACCGAGGGGCATCCCGACAAGATCGCGGACCAGATTTCGGACGCGATACTCGACGCGATCATAAAGGACGACCCGGAGGCGAGGGTGGCCTGCGAGACGATGGTCACGACAGGCATGGCATTCGTCGCGGGCGAGATAACCACGAACACCTACGTCCACATACCGGAGATTGTCAGGGACACGATCAAGGGAATCGGCTACACCCGTGCGAAGTACGGCTTCGACTACGAGACCTGCGCGGTCATCACGTCCATAGACAGGCAGTCCGCCGACATCGCGATGGGCGTGGACACCGGCGGCGCGGGCGACCAGGGGCTCATGTTCGGTTTCGCCTGCAACGAGACTGAAGAGCTCATGCCGCTCCCCATTACGCTCGCGCACAAGCTGACCAGGAAGCTCACCGAGGTAAGGAAGGACGACATACTCAGCTACCTGCGTCCGGACGGCAAGTCCCAGGTGACGGTCGAGTACAGGGACAAGAAACCGTACAAGGTCAAGACCGTCGTCATCTCTACCCAGCACAGCCCGGACATCACCCTCAAAGAGCTCCGCGAGGACGTCATCCAGAGGGTCATCAAGCCGGTCATCCCGAAGGAGCTGCTCGACGAGGAAGACATCGTCTATCACATCAACCCGACCGGCCGCTTCGTCATAGGCGGGCCGCAGGGCGACACCGGCTTGACCGGCAGGAAGATAATCGTCGACAGCTACGGCGGCGTGGGCAGCCACGGCGGCGGCGCGTTCTCCGGAAAGGACCCGTCCAAGGTCGACCGCTCCGCGTCCTACATGGCGCGCTACGTC
Organism: Nitrospirota bacterium; assembly: GCA_016212105.1. GTDB lineage: Bacteria > Nitrospirota > JACRHJ01 > JACRHJ01 > JACRHJ01 > JACRHJ01. The sequence continues at coordinate 29,802 of JACRHJ010000025.1, read as the reverse complement.
GCCAAGAACCTGGTAGCCGCGGGCATATGCGACCGCTGCGAGGTCCAGCTCGCGTACGCCATCGGCGTCGCCGAGCCTGTCTCGGTCCTCATAGACACATACCAGACCGGCAAGCTCTCGCAGGAGAAGATGGTCGAGCTGGTGAGGGGCCATTTCGACATGACCCCCAAGGGCATAATCAAGACGCTCGACCTCAAGAAGCCGATATACAAGCAGACCGCCGCTTACGGCCACTTCGGCAGGAACGAGGCGGGCTTCACATGGGAGAACACCGCGCTGGCCGCGAAGCTTAAAAAGGAGGCAGGTCTTTAATGGATTTCGATATCAAGGATATGTCGCTTGCCGAGACAGGCAAGCTTAGGATAGAGTGGGCGAACCAGAACATGCCCGTCCTGAACCTGATAAAGAAGCGCTTCGCCAAGGAGAAGCCGCTCAAGGGCGTCAGGCTCGCGCTCTGCCTGCACGTCACGACCGAGACCGCGTCCCTGTGCAAGACGCTCCAGGCCGGCGGCGCGGACGTCGTGGTATGCGCGAGCAACCCGCTCTCGACCCAGGACGACGTCGCGGCCTCGCTCGTCAAGCACGACAAAATACCGGTCTTCGCCATAAAGGGCGAGGACAACGAGACCTACTACAGGCACATCAACGCGGTGCTCGACACCAAGCCGATGATAACGATGGACGACGGCGCGGACCTCGTCTCGACCATACACTCCGAGAGGCCGAACCTTATAAAGGGCATCATCGGCGGCACGGAGGAGACGACCACCGGCGTTATTAGGCTAAGGAGCATGGCGGCCAAAGGTGTATTAAAATTCCCGGTCGTCGCGGTCAACGACGCGGACACCAAGCACCTGTTCGACAACCGCTACGGCACCGGCCAGAGCACGCTGGACGGCATGATAAGAGCGACCAACCGCCTGCTCGCGGGCACGACCTTCGTCGTCTCCGGCTACGGCTGGTGCGGCAGGGGCCTCGCCATGCGGGCCGAGGGCATGGGCGCGAACGTCATAGTGATAGAAGTGGACCCGTTGAAGGCGCTCGAAGCGGTCATGGACGGCTACAGGGTAATGCCCATAGCGGAGGCCGCGAAGGTCGGCGACTTCTTCTGCACCGTCACCGGCGACATCAACGTCATCCGCGGCGAGCACTTCAAGGTGATGAAGGACGGCGCGATTGTCGCCAACTCCGGCCACTTCAACGTCGAGCTGGACCTCGTCTCGCTCGAAGAGATGGCAAAGAAGAAGAGGCGCATCCGTGAGTTCGTCGACGAGTACACGCTGCCCAACGGGAACCGCGTGAACATCCTCGGCGAGGGCAGGCTGGTAAACCTCGCGGCGGCCGAAGGCCACCCCTCGTCCGTCATGGACATGTCATTCGCGAACCAGGCGCTCTCCGCCGAGTTCATGAAGACCGAGGGCAAGAAGCTCAAGAAGATAGTATATTCCGTGCCGGAGCACATGGACAAGGAGATTGCCCGCCTGAAGCTCGAGGCGATGGGCATCAAGATAGACAAGCTCACCAAGGAGCAGGAGGAGTACCTCGCCTCCTGGGAGATGGGGACTTAGGAACGAAATGAGGAGTCAGGCCGGAGTCATAACGCCCATTCTTGCTGCGGCGATAATCGCGGTTTCCACCCTCTTTGCAGGGTGCGCAACCGGGCACATCAGTGACTACAGCCTGGTGTCGCCTGTCGCAAGCCGGAAGCCTGTATTCGAGGATTCCGACGTGAGGCTTGCCATCAGGGTGGTTGACGACAGCCGGTACTCGCTCGAACTGACCAACAAGACCGCCACCCCGCTGGAGATTTTGTGGGACAGCTCGGCCGTGATGGCGGCGGACGGACTTGAAGGCAGGCTCCTGTGCGAGCTGAATGGTTCCGGAGGGGCCGCAAACCGCAACACCTTCATCGCTCCCGGAGGCACGATACTGGCGGAGGTGTTTCCGGCCGCCAACGTCTACCGTGACGAAAAGGGTGCTGTACGCGTCTACCCCCTGTACTGCAATGGCTCGCCGGAAGGTGACCCCGGGTCGCTCGATGGCCGGGAAATAGGCGTAAAACTCGTCTTAATAGTAAACGACCACGCAAGGAGCTACCCGCTGTTGCTGAAGGTTAAGATGTAAGCAACTGGCGTAATGTATTTTCTCAGGGGCCGGCAGAAATGCCGGCCCCTTTATTTGTTATTGAATTTACGGTGTCATTCTGAGCGAAGCGAAGAATCTGCTTATATACGATTCCCATCTTCTTTGGGAGTATGGGGGGGATAGGGGCATTGGGAATATTGTTGACTTCTATCGCAGGTATCCCTGCCATAATTCTTCTTGTAATCGTCCAGGCGTTTATTATTGTTGTTATGGTCGGCATGCTTTATTCCATGCACTTCGCTGTATTCAATATAAAAATAGCAGAGATTGGACGTAAACCAGAATGGGACGAATACATTCTACTTTATTTTAGTATATGGTTTTCCATGTTTGGTGGCGGGTGGTATGTTCAAAACAAGATGCGAAAGATTATCCTAAAGTCTGACAGCCAGACGCCAGATATTATATCTCCACAAACTCCTCCACCGGCATCCTGAGCACATTCTTCGCCTTCTTCCCGGCCGAATGGATCTCGCTGAACTCCTTCTCTATCTTCTTCAGGACGTCGGCCTTGAAATACTGCTCTCCGCAGAACTCGCACACCTCGGCCGGGACGTTGTTGACGACGAGGAACCGATTATCGTGCTTGTAGATGTACTGCACCTTGTCTTCCCTGAAGTTCTTGTTGCCGCAGAAGCTGCATGATTTTTTCATTGCTACCCTCGCTCATAGGGGGACTTGAATTTCGGTGGTTTGGGGATATATACGGTTATAACGGCCATCAAATCTCCCCTGATGCCGCACACAACATGTACTGGTGCGCCATTTTCTGTAAAGCCCGCGACAAGACAGCTCTTGCCTCTGCCGGTGTCGTTGTATTGCTCCAATATTCTGCCTGATAGCAACGCCTCTTCAACATCCGAGATCGTCAGGTTGTCGTTTTGGCGCTCCTGGTCGCCATGTCTCGAAAAATAATATTCGCCATTTTCAATGCACTCAATGATCCACTCGATTTTCATGCACCGTATCCAATTGATATGAAGGAGATGTTATGTAAATAGAATAAACGGTTTCCTGCATATTTGCAAGAAATTATTACGCGGCACAGCTTCCGCTATAGTGGCCGGTGGTGATAGCTCGTCCCCGCGTATAAATCTCCCAGTGTTAACGATATTTAACCCACAGTTAATGCCTGTTTAATAATACTTGTGTATACTCATCTTGGGTTAAAAGATTAACGCGGTAACAAGCGAGGTGGCATTATGCAGTACGAAATCAGGTTGTCGAGGGACCTGCTGGCCTTGGGAGCGTTCCTGTATCTGTTCGGTTGTCTCTGCGTGGCATGGCCCGGCTCGATTTTTTAGCAGGTCGCGCGTACTCCGCGCAGAAAGCAGGTAAGCGGTTTTGATCTTCTGGAAGAAAATGAAGTACATGGCGGGTGTATTCGCGGTCGCGGGCACGTTCGGGCTGGGCTGGCACGGCGGGCATATCGGCAACGCCGGACTGTTCGGCGGCGGCTACAAAGTCGTCGCGGAATTTGGGGACGTCGGCGGCCTGGAGGGCGGCGACACCGTCAGCATCGCCGGGATCAGGGTCGGCAGTGTGGAGTCCGTATCTCTCAGGGAGTACCAGGCTGAGGTGGTGATGCGGCTCGACGACGGCGTCGAGATACGGGACGACTCCGTTGCGTCCATCAAGACGAAGAGCCTGCTCGGCGGGAAGTACGTGCAGATTACGCCGGGCGGTTCCGACAGGGTTATTTCGGACGGCGGGAAGCTGCGCGAGACCGAGTCCGCGATGGACCCGGAGAGGCTTATATCAAGCTACGTCTTCGGCAAGGTCTGACGGTTACAGCCCCAGCCTTTTCATCTTCTCTATAAGCGTCGTCCTCTTTATACCGAGCAGTTCCGCGGCCTTGCTCTTCACCCCCCCGGCCTTCTTCATCGCCGAACTTATAAGCGCGGACTCGAACCTGTCAAGCTCCGCCCCCATGTCCACGCCCCTGTCCGGTATGTGAGAGTTCATCCTGTACACCGGGTCGGCCGAGACGCCTTGGACGCTGTCCGGGAGAGCCGAGACCTGTATGTGTTTCCCGTCCGTAAGCGTTACCGCGCGTTCGATGACATTCTCCAACTCGCGGATGTTGCCCGGCCAGTCATGCGAGGTAAGGCAGTCCATGACCCCGGATGCGACCCCTTTGATGTCCTTGCCCATCCGCTGGTTGTACTTCCCGATAAAATGCGCGACGAGGAGAGGTATGTCCTCGACCCTCTCCTTGAGTGACGGCAGCCGTATTGGTATGACGTTCAGCCTGTAGAACAGGTCGTCCCGGAACAACCCCTGCCTGACCGCCTTTTCGAGGTCCACGTTCGTGGCCGATATTATCCTCACGTCCACGCTCGTGCGCTTGCCGCCGCCTACCCGCTCTATCTCCCGCTCCTGTATAACACGAAGTATCTTGCCCTGTAGGTGCAGGCTCATACTGCCTATCTCGTCCAGGAATATCGAGCCTGTGTTGGCGAGCTCGAACCTGCCGGGCCGGTTCGCCACAGCGCCGGTGAACGAGCCCTTGACGTGTCCGAAAAGCTCGGACTCCAGGAGCTCGCCGGGTATGGCGGCGCAGTTGATGGCGACGAAAGGCTTGTCCTTCCTCGGCCCGTTGTAGTGTATCGCCTTCGCTACCAGCTCCTTGCCGGTGCCGGAGTCGCCCTGTATGAGCACCGTGCTGTCCGTGCCTATGACCTTCTCCATGATGGAGAAGACCTCGTGCATCGCGCGGCTTGTGCCCACTATGTTCTCGAACTTGTACTTGCCCTTCAACTGCTGTTTGAGGAGCAGGTTCTCGATGAGCAGGTTCCGTTTCTCGCAGGCCTTCTGGAGCGTGAACTTGACCTCGTCCAGCTTGATTGGCTTTGTGATGTAGTCGAACGCGCCGTCCTTGAGCGCGGTTATCGCGGTCTCGACCGAGGCGTGGCCGGTTATCATTATGACCATCACCTCGGGGTAGTTGGCCCGCGTGTACTGGAGGAGCTCCATGCCGGAAATGCCGGGCATCCTCATGTCCGTGACCAGTATGTCCACGGGCCCGCCGTCGAGCGCGGCAATGCCCTCCGAGCCGTTGGCCGCAGTCTGGACGTTGTATCCCTCGCGGCCGAGGGCTATCGACAGGGCCTTCCTGGTGTTTTCGTCGTCGTCGACAAGCAGAACGTTTTCGTCCATACGACCTCCGGCAACAAAAATCGGCCTCATCCTTTTACTCTCCCTCTTAAAATAAGAGGGAGCCGGGGGGTGTTATGAAATGTTTGCGCATACTGTCATTTTTCCGACAGTGATAAATTAGCATCAGGACGGTGGATAATCAAGGAAAAACTTTGACGGGGTGCTGGCGTTTACGCCCTTAGCGACGTAAAAATCTAACGGACCCGCTAACCTTTTCTGCTTGACATTTCCGGCCCCTTTGTTAAAATACAAAAATACTGGTAAATATTGAGGAAAACCGATGCCTCCCAGCAAGGAAAACGAGTTCAGCCTATCGCCCGAGATAGACAGGCTTTCATCTCAGCTGGCGAAGGACCCAAAGTCGAAGCTCTTCATGCCGCTGGCGGAGGAGTACATAAAATCCGGCATGGCCGAAGAGGCCATAATGACGCTCGAGGAGGGCCTGAAGGTCCACCCGTCCTACATGAGCGCCCGTGTCCTGCTCGGCAAGGCCTTCCTCGAGAAGGGCGACCTCGAAAACGCCCGCGCCCAGTTCGAGTCCGTCGTCAAGGCGATCCCCGACAACCTCTTCGCATACAAGAAGCTCGGCGAGGTCTACAAGGGCCTCGGCATGTACCCCGAGGCCAAGAAATCCTACAAGATGGTCCTGATGCTCCACCCCAAGGACGCCGAGGCGAAGAATGCCCTCGAAATGCTGGAGGGCGGAGTCCCCATTGCCGAGGCGAAGCCGGAGGAGAAGAAGCCAGCCCAGCCCGCGCCGCAGGTGTTCGACCTTACGGACGTGGGCGGAGAAGAAGCTCCGGCTGCGGCCATGCCCGATGCCATGCCGGAACCCGAGGCGGTACCCGACGCCGGAGTGCAACTGGGCGACGCAGGGCAGGCCGTCATGGAGATGCCCGTCCCCGAGATGGAGACTCTGGAGCAGGTCAAGAGGGCGCAGGAGACCGAGCCCTCACCGGCCATACAGTCCCTGCCGTCCATGCCGTCAATCGATGACACGAGCGATTTCGGCTTTGCGACGGAGGCCGCAGATGAGGCCGACGAGGCCGAGGAGTCCGGCCCGCCGACCTACGTCCTCGAAGACGATGGCGGTTTCGAGTTCGTGGCCGAGGAGCCGGTTGATGAGTCCGGGCCGCCGATGTATGTGATAGAGGACGAGGGAGGGTTCGGGTTTGCCGCGGAAGAGACGGCGGACGAGTTCGCTGCGCCCACCTATGAAATAGAAGAAGAGCCGGCCCAGTCCCCGGCTGACGCCGGGGATATATTCGCCTTCGGCGTCGAGGGCGGCAGCGCGCACGAGCTTGCGCCCGAGGTGGAGACCGACGTCTTCGACATGGAGTCCTCTCCGCTCGTGATGGAAGACGAACATTTCGATACGCCGCCTGTCGTGCCTGCATACGAGAGCTTGGAGCCTCCCGCGATCGCGCCAGCATACGAGTATCTCGAACCCGCCGCGCCAGACGACGCCTTCTCATGGAGCGCCGAGGGCGGTGGCGCGCATGAGCTGACCCCGGAAGTCGAGTCCGACATGTTCGACCTGGAGTCGTCACCGCTCGTCATGGAGGACGAGCATTTCGGGCAGGCGCCCGCGCCTGCATACTTGAGCTTCGAGCCCCCTCCGCTCGCGTCCCCTCACGAGTATCTCGAACAGGCCGTTCCTCCGGCGGCATCAGACGACGCGTTCTCCTGGTCGGCCGGTATGGAGGAACACGAGCCCGCGGCCGAGACCGGTGCGGACATCTTCGGAATCGAGTCGTCGCCGCTCGTTATGGAAGACGAGCATTTCGAGACACCTGCGCCCAGGCCCGCGTCCGGCTCTGGATATGCCATAGACCTGGGCGAGGTCGAAGGCGTCAAGGACATCTTCGACGCATACAGGGACGACGCTTCCTCCCTGCCTCAGGTCGGCGAAAACGAGGAGGTCTACGAGATCCCCGACGACCTTTCCGCGTTCGCGATGGACGGCTTCAAACTTGAGCCGCCAGAGGCCGGGCTGGAGACGTCCGAGCTGGAGGCTGCGGTCCCCGCGACGTTCGTGGCAGGGCCTGAACCTGCCGGACCCGCCAAGGAGATGTTCGAGACCGAGACGCTCGCGGAACTTTACGTCTCGCAGGGCTTCTACGACAGGGCGATAAACATATACAAGAGCCTGTCGGTCGAGAGGCCGGACGACCTTGTGATACAGCAGAAGCTTAAAGAACTGTACCAGCTCGCGCACATGAGCGCGTCCATGGGCGAGTTCGGCATGCCCGTGGATACCGGCAAACCGGAGCCCGTCAGCGAGGGTTACACCCCGCTCGACTTCGAGGCGGCGGCAAGGGCGGAGGAGGCGGCAGCCTCTGAGCAGGCCCCGATGCCGGCGTCGTTCGGCGGGTTCGGGGGCCCGGATGAAGACCTCTGGGCCGCGCCCCATGAGACGGAGGCCGCAGAAGGAGACTTCGGCCAACAGGGTTTCGCGGACAAGGGCGTGGCCGAGGCCGGGTTCATGGAGACGGCCGTGCCGGACGATGACGCATGGGGTGCGATGGCCGCACCGGCCGCTGCGTCTGAAAATTTCTCGGAGGCCCGCGCGGACGAAGCCCCCGCAAACATGCCAGCCGACCCGCTCGCTGCCGGACGCCTTGAAGGTCTGCTCAATAAAATCAGGAGAAAGAGGGCCATATGAGCTTTACCGAAGTCCTGAAATACGTCACATCGTCCGTCAAGGGCGCGAAGGGCGCGGCAATTGTCGGCATGGACGGGATTATAGTTGATTCGCTTATGGTGACCGCAGGGGTGGACCTCCCGTCCGTCAGCGCCGAGTACGGGAACATCCTCAAGGAGGTTCAGAACGCCTCCCAGTCGCTCCGGATGGGGAGCCCGAGCGAGGTCTCCGTCATCACGGAGTCGAGCGACCTTATCATGAGGAAGATAAACGACGACTACTTCATCGCCCTCGTCATGTCCCGGGACGGAAACTTCGGCAAGGGGCGTTTCCTCATGCGGGTCGCGGCCAACAGGCTCGTCGAAGAGTTTTAGTCGTATATAAACTTCTGATAACCTGACAAAAACTGCCTCGCGGCGGTTTTTTGTTGTTTTGGGGACGGTAATGTGCTAAAGTTCCCCGCTGGACGTCCGGGTGGGGAAAAAACCGTGGTTCGTGTTCGTGAAGAAACTGTAGAACTACGCAAGGAGCCTGACATGGGAAAGATACTCGTTATCCACGGACCGAACCTGAATATGCTCGGCATGCGCGAGCCTGAGGTCTACGGCCGCATGACCCTGACCGAGATTAACGAAAGCCTCATGGACGCGGCAAAAAAGGCGGGCGTCGAGCTGAGGACGTTCCAGTCCAACCACGAGGGCGAGCTTGTTGACGCCATACAGGAAGCGCTCGGCACGTACGACGCCATAATCATAAACCCCGGTGCTTACACCCATACGTCCGTGGCGCTTCGGGACGCCATAGCGGCGGTCGCCATACCGACGGTCGAGGTGCACCTCTCGAACATATACAAGCGCGAGGAGTTCCGCCACCACTCGTACGTCTCGGAGGTCGCGGCCGGCCAGATATGCGGCTTCGGCGTGGACAGCTACTTCCTCGGCCTCAGGGCCGCGCTCAAGCTCATCGGGGACATGGAGTAGCGATGCCGGTCTACAGGCAGAACAGGCTGGCCAGGCTCCGGGAGGCGCTCAACAAGACCGACGCCGACGCGCTCCTCGTCACGAGCATACACAACGTATTCTACCTGACTGGGTTCACCGGCTCGTCAGGGTTCGTCCTGGTAACTCCGGAGCGGGCGGTGTTCATCACCGACTTCCGGTACAAGTCGCAGTCCGCGGACGAAGTGAAAGGCTACGAGGTCGTCATACAGAAGGGCCGCTGGACGGAGGACGTCGCGGCTGTCGTCCGCGAATCCGGAATAAAGAGGCTCGGGTTCGAGGGCCGGGATATGGCCTTCGACACGCATGCCGCGCTCGCGAAGAAGCTCGACGGCGTCGAGCTTGTCTCCCTGAAGGACGTGGTCGAGGGCCTTCGTATCATAAAGGACGAGGACGAGGTTGCCCGCATCACCGAGGCCATCAGGCGGGCCGAGTCCGGATACACCGAGAACCTTTCCAATATCGTGCCGGGCGTGGTCGAACGCGACGCCTCGCTGGGGATGGAGTTCAGGGTACGCACCGCGGGCTCGCTCAAGATGGCGTTCGACACCATCATCGCTTCGGGGTACAGGGCGGCCCTCCCGCACGGCATCGCCTCGGAAAAGGTGATGGAGGCGGGCGAGACTGTCGTGATAGACTTCGGCGCGGAGGCGCACGGTTACCAGTGCGATATGACCCGGAGCGGCGTCATAGGCGGGCCCGACGAGAAGCAGGCGGATATTTACAGCATCGTGCTGGACGCTCAGGCGAGGGCCATAGCGGCAGTGAAGCCGGGCGTGCCGTGCAAGGACGTAGACGCGGCGGCGCGCGACTATATCGCGTCCAAGGGTTACGGCGATTACTTCGGGCACGGACTCGGGCACGGCGTGGGCGTCGAGGTGCACGAGGCGCCGGGCGTGTCGCCGATGAGCGAGGACGTGCTCGCCCCGGGCATGGTGCTGACCATCGAGCCGGGTATATACATACCGGGCTGGGGCGGTTTCAGGATCGAGGACATGGTGCTTGTTACGGAGGACGGCTGCCGGGTAATGACCGGGCTTCCAAAGGTTAACAGGTTTTAGCGGAAGTTTGTCAGGTTTTCCCTGTCAAAAGTTTTGGGCCGCCTTTTTACTAAAGAGGCGGGACTTTTTCTTATTAAACGGAGGATAAAGAAGTGCTTTCAACATCCGAATTTCGCAACGGGGCCAAGATGGAGCTTGACGGCGAGCCCTATATCATCATCGAGTTCCAGCACGTGAAGCCCGGCAAGGGCGGCGCGTTCGTAAGGACAAAGATAAAGAGCCTCAGGACGGGCAACGTGATAGACCGCACCTTCCGTTCCGGCGAGAAGGTCGAGACGCCGAACCTCGAGGAGAAGTCCATGCAGTTCCTCTACGCCACCGGCGACGAGTACATGTTCATGGACAACGAGACCTACGAGCAGTCTGGCCTTACCGCCGCGCAGTTGGGCGACAACAAGAACTGGCTCAAGGAGGAGATGGTCATACAGGCGCTCTACCACAACGGTACCCTTATTGGCGTAGAGGTGCCGATGTTCGTCGAGCTGAAGATCGTCCAGACCGACCCCGGCGTAAAGGGGGACACCGCCTCCGGCGGCACGAAGCCCGCGACGCTCGAGACCGGGGCCGTGGTCAAGGTCCCGTTGTACATGGAAGAGGGCGAGGTCCTGAAGATCGACACGAGGACCGGCGAGTACCTGGAAAGGGTCAAGTAGTCTCTCTCTCCCGCACCCAAGGAGCGGAAATGAACTTAAAAGAGATCAAGGAACTCATTGAGATCCTCAAGGACACCGACGTCGCCGAGATAGAGCTTGAGAAGGCCGGGACGCGCGTCAGGATAAAGAAGGCGAACGGCGAGGGCAACCACGCCCCTATGACCTACACCGTCCAGCATCAGGCGGCGCCGCAGGCAATGGCCGCGCAGGCCGCGCCTGCCGCCGCGCCGGCGGAGGCGAAAGACGCGGCCCCAGAGAAAAACGTCGTGGTCGTCACGTCCCCGATCGTCGGGACGTTCTACCGCTCCCCGTCTCCCGACGCAGCCGTGTACGTCGAGGTCGGCGACGTGGTCAAGAAGGGCCAGGTGCTCTGCATCATCGAGGCCATGAAGCTGATGAACGAGATCGAGGCCGAGACGAGCGGCAAGGTTGTCGCGATACTCGCGGAGAGCGCCCAGCCCGTCGAGTACGGCGAGCCTCTCTTTCATATCGAGCCGATGTAATAAAATCCCCCATCGTTCCCCCCTTTGTCAAAGGGGGGACGGAAGAGGGTACAAGCTTATCCCCACTTTGCAAAAGGGGGGATTATAGGGGGGATTTGCAGTTGTTTGTCATTCTGAGCGAAGCGAAGAATCTGCTTATATCCGATGTTTTTATTGGCGCGTCTTTCGCGCCTACCAAACTGTAGGGGCCGTACCAAGCGAAGCGCGTGTCGGCCCTTCATGTTTGTCATTCCGAGCGAAGTCGAGGAATCTGCTGTTGGTTTCATGGAACCAAAAGCAGGTCCCTCCGCTTCGGTCGGGACGACAGGCATTATAGGTGCGGGCGCAATGAATTGCCCCCCTGAATTAGAACCGGCGTATGCGGCGCACGTTCTCCCTAAGAGGTAACTCTTGTTCAAAAAGATCCTTATCGCAAACCGGGGCGAGATAGCCCTGCGCATAATACGGGCATGCCGCGAGCTGGGCGTGAAAGCGGTCGCGGTACACTCCACCATAGACGCAAACTCGCTCCACGTCCGCTACGCCGACGAGTCCATATGCATAGGCCCCCCGGACTCGGGCCTTAGCTACAGGAACATCCCGGCGATACTCTCCGCGGCTGAGATAACCGACTCCGAGGCGATACACCCCGGCTACGGTTTCCTTGCGGAGAACGCGAACTTCGCCGAGATGTGCGAGACCGCGGGCATCAAGTTCATCGGGCCATCGCCTGAGAACATCCGCCTGATGGGAGACAAGGCCAAGGCCAAGGAGACGATGATTAAAGCCGGGGTCCCGGTCGTGCCTGGCAGCGACGGCCCCGTCTCCGCCGAGGAGGACGTCCTCAAGATTGCCCAGGGCATCGGCTACCCGGTGATCATAAAGGCCTCGGCCGGGGGCGGCGGGCGCGGTATGCGCGTCGTCCACTCCGCCGGGAGCCTCGTGAACTCCTTCCTGATGTGCCAGTCCGAGGCCGCGTCCGCGTTCGGGAACCCGGAGGTCTACATCGAGAAGTTCGTGACCGACCCCAGGCACGTCGAGGTGCAGGTCATGGCGGACGAGCGTGGCAACGTCGTCCACCTGGGCGAGCGCGACTGCTCCGTCCAGAGGCGCCACCAGAAGCTGGTCGAGGAGGCGCCGTCCCCCGCGATAACGCCCCGGATGCGCAAGAAGATGGGAGAGGTCGCGGTCGCGGCCGCGAAGTCCGTGGGCTACAAGAACGCGGGCACGATCGAGTTTATCGTATCCGGCGACAAGTTCTACTTCATGGAGATGAACACGAGGATACAGGTCGAGCACCCGGTCACCGAGATGGTCACGGGCATAGACCTCGTAAAGGAGCAGATAAAGGTCGCGGCCGGGCTCCCGCTTGGCTTCACTCAGGACGACATACATATCGTCGGCCACAGCTTTGAGTGCCGCATCAATGCCGAGGACCCGGTCAAGTTCACGCCCTGCCCCGGCAAGATAACGTCATACAACGTACCCGGCGGCCCCGGCGTCCGCGTGGACACAGCGGTCTACGGCGGCTACACCGTCCCGCCGACGTACGACTCGCTCATCGCGAAGCTCATAGTCTACGGCAAGGACCGTGACGAGGCGATCGCGCGGATGAGCCGCGCGCTCGACGAGTACGTCGTCGAGGGCATCAAGACCACCATACCTCTCCAGCAGAGGATATTCCAGGACCCGGTCTTCAAGTCCGGAAACTACACCACCGCCTACCTCGAAAACTTCAACCCGAAATAAATGTCAGGCGACATCCACGACATCCGCGGCCTTCACGTCATAGTGGACGGGGAACACACCCTGGGCCGGACGCACGCGGACGTCGCGTCCGCCGCGCTTCGTGGAGGCGCGCGCGTCATCCAGCTCCGGGACAAGCGGCTCACCGTGCGCGAGCTGTATCCCGTCGCCCTGGAACTCCGCGAGCTAACCCGCGAGCATGGGGCCGTGTTCATCGTGAACGACTCGGTCGAGCTTGCGCTTGCGTCCGGCGCGGACGGCGTGCACCTGGGCCAGGGAGACATGCCCGCGGACGTCGCCCGGCGTCTCATGGGGCCGGACAGGATTATCGGCGTCTCGACTCATTCCGTGGATGAGGCGATGGCGGCGGAGCAGAGCGGCGCGGATTATATCGGTTTCGGGCCTATGTTCGTGACCGCGACCAAGGACGCGGGCGCGGCCAAGGGGCCTGAGGGCTTGAAGCTTGTGCGCGGGTGTGTTAGAATACCTGTCGTGGCTATCGGCGGGATAAAGGCGTCGAATGCGAAGCAGGTAATCGACGCAGGCGCGGACGGTATAGCCGTCATCACCGCGGTCACAGCGGCGGAGGATGTCGAGGCCGCAGCGCGGGAGATTGCGGGACAGTTCGGCGTGCATTAAGGTTGTCATTCCGAACCCCGGCTTTAGGCATGCCGGGGCAGGCTCCGCGAGGAATCTGCCTGTATATTATCATTAGTAGGGGCGCAATTCATTGCGCCCGCAACCTTAGTGTTGTCATTCCCGCGAAAGCGGGAACCCAGTGGCTTTGCGGGGGCCGTACCAGGAAAATCGAGTGACGGCAATTATTATTTGATTGTCGCCCCGTGCTTGACACGGGGTCCAGGAAGTTTGAACTTCCTGGATTCCCGCCGGAGCCTGCCCCGGTATGCCTAAAGCCGGGGCGGGAATGACTGAAAAGACTGGGCGGCCACAGAGGGCCACCCCTACACGAGGAAAAGCAGGGCCGACACACGGGTCGGCCCCTTCATAGAACCAAGAAGAATATCCACCCGGAGGTAACTTGATGCTCAGGAAATTCGCAGTCCTTGCGGCCGCAATCATCTCAATGGCCATCCTCGTATCCGCCTGCGCAAAGAAGGGCGAGGAGACGATAAAGATTGGCATCGCCGGCCCGATGACCGGCGACCAGTCCAAGATGGGCATGGACTTCAAAAACGGCGTCCAGCTCGCTGTGGACGAATGGAACGCGAGGGGCGGCGTCCTCGGCAAGAAGATAGAGATGGTCGTGGAAGACGACCAGCACGACCCCAAGCAGGCGGTCGCGATAGCGAACAAGCTCGTCAACGAGGGCGTAGCGGGTGTGGTAGGACACTTCAACTCAAGCTGCTCGATACCTGCATCCAAGATATACATGGACGGCGGCATGCCGATGATAACACCCGCCACTACCAACCCGGTATTCACCGAGCAGGGCTACTGGAACGTGTTCCGCGTCTGCGGCCGGGACGACCAGCAGGGCAAGGCGGCGGCGTTGTACGTCACCGGTACGCTCAAGGCGACGAAGGTCGCGGTGCTGCACGACAAGACCACGTACGGCCAGGGGCTCGCCGACCAGTTCAAGTCCAACCTCGGCAACTCGGTCGAGGTCGTATACTACGGCAGCGTCATACAGGGCGACAAGGACTTCAAGAGCGTGCTGGCGAGCATAAAGGACGCGGGACCGCAGGTGCTCTACTTCGGCGGCATATACCCCGAGGGCGGACTGCTCGTCAAGCAGGCCAGCGAGCTTGGCCTGAACCCCGCCTGCATAAGCGGGGACGGCTGCATAGACCCCAAGTTCATCGAGATAGGCGGCTCGGCCGCCGAAGGGGTGTATCTGACGTTCAGCCCGGACCCGGAGAGCTTCGAGACCGCGAAGGCCTTCCTCGCAGAGTACCACAAGAAGTTCGGCCCGCACGGGCCGTACTCGATATACGCGTACGACGCCGCGAACATAATGCTGAAGGCGATTGCCGACACGGGCTCGACCGACGGCAAGGCGGTTGCCGAGGCCATCCACAAGGGCGTGTTCGACGGCGCGCTCGGCAGGGTGGAGTTCGACGACAAGGGCGACAACAAGATAGCGAACTACGTCATATGGCAGGTCAAGGAAGGCCGGTTCGTGCAGGTGACCAACTGATGCGGCAGTTCGAGGTAGAGACGGGCAGGCGGGTGCAGATGCTGGACATCACCGTCGAGGTACAGGCCGCCGTGAAGGACTCCGGAGTGGTCAGCGGAGTCTGCCACGTCTTCGTGCCGCACACGACAGCCGCGGTGACGATAAACGAAAACGCCGACCCGAGCGTGGTAAGCGACATGGACTCATTTCTCTCGAAGCTCATACCACAGGACGCAGGGTTCCGGCACGTCGAGGGCAACTCCGACGGCCACATAAAGTCCTCGCTCGTCGGGGCAAGCGAGACCGTATTCGTGGAAAACGGGCACCTCGTCCTCGGCACATGGCAGGGCATATACTTCTGCGAGTTCGACGGCCCGAGGCAGCGCAAAGTTTACGTAAAGGTCGTGTAGGGGCGGGTCCCCGTGCCCGCCCTCTCTGTCACCCCCGTGAAAACGGGGGTCCATTTTGACTTTATGCATTACAATGGATTCCAGCTTTCGCGGGAATGACAACATAAGGTGCGGGCGCGAAATCCGCGCCCCTACAATTTATCATATACAGGCGTATTCTTCGGCATCGCCTCAGAACGACACCGTTAAACCAAAGCCAGGGCGGGCACGGAGACCCGCCCCTACATAAAGCAACGAGGAGACCCCTCACCCCAACCCCTCTCCCGCGAGGAGAGGGGATTTATACAGGCGGATCCTTCGCTTTGCCCAGGATGACGCCGTTCATTGTCTTTACCTGTGTAATGTTTTCCTCTGTGCCCTCTGTGCCTCTGTGGTAGAAAGTGCGAGGTTTTAACATGCGTGACTGCACGCTCGACAAGAACAAAAAGTCCTGCACATGCACGTACGAGCCGTGCCCGAGGAAGGGCATTTGCTGCGAGTGCGTCGCATACCACAGGAAGTCCGGCGAAATACCCGGCTGCTTCTTCCCGCCGGAGGGCGAGCGGAGCTACGACCGCTCTATAGAGAATTTCATCAAGGCCCATACCCGCTGACAACCTGGAGCGGACCATGCCGGACGACGAACATCCTGCTCCCGCCACCGCTCGCGAGAGAGAACTGGAGCAAGAGGTCGAGCGCCTGAAAGAAGAGGTGCTCCGGCTCAGAGGCGTCCTCGCCTCGCACTGCGACACCGTCCTCGACATGCTCAAGCGGCGCGGCTTCACGCTCCACAAGAAGGAACGCGACTGGGACCTTGTCCTGCCGGACGCTGAAAGCGGGTTCCCTGCGGACGAGTATTACCGCCTGATGAACAGGTACTCGTTCCGGCTGTTCGTACGCGACGTCATAACTCACCAGGACGGCTTTATACCGGAAGGGCTGGTCAGGTTCTCCGGCATTGAAACGGTCACTGAGTACACGGAGTTCCTGCTCCGCGCCGGCATCCTCGAGACCGCCCCCGGCG
Source organism: Nitrospirota bacterium (assembly GCA_016212105.1). Lineage (GTDB taxonomy): Bacteria > Nitrospirota > JACRHJ01 > JACRHJ01 > JACRHJ01 > JACRHJ01. Next base: position 13,364 of record JACRHJ010000025.1, on the reverse strand, counting down.
GCGTGTTCAGGATGAGGCGGCGGCCTGTACGGAGCTTCGGGCCGACCCTCGAGTGGTACGTCGCCGAGGTGCTGCGGCGGGAGTACGCGGCCGACGCGCTCTGGGGCGCGAGCTTCAAAGGAAACGGCGCGGGCGGGGACTACGACGTGCTTGCGTCGTTCGAGGGCAGGCTGCTGTACGCGGAGGTAAAGTCCTCGCCTCCCAAGCAGATATACGACACGGAGGTCAGGGCGTACATCGAAAGGTTCATGGAATTATCGCCCGACGTCTCGCTCTTTGTCATGGACACCGAACTCAGGATGAAGGACAAGGTAGTCTTCCTGTTCGAGCAGGTCATGCCCGATACGAAGCTCGCCGGCATGACGGTCGAGAGGCTGGAGGCGGAGCTATTCCATATAGGCGGCAGGATATTCATAGTCAACAGCAAGGGCGGCCTGGCCGCGAACATCGGTACCGCTATTGGCGCGTACCTGAAAAGGAGCCAGCATGACAGGCGGCATTAAACCATCTTGCGTCATATGCGCGTGGCGGGCTACCTGCAACAAGAAGTTCTCCATCATCAACCCGTCCACCTGCCCGGACTACTCCTTCGATGTCACGATAAAGGAGATGCCCGGCATGAAGGGCGTAAAGGTCCTGATGGAGGGCGCGCCGGGCGTCGGGAAGACCACGCTCGTGGAGCGGCTCGTTACCCGGCTCTACAAGGAGAAGCGGCTCGGCGGCTTCTTCACCCGCGAGATACGGGAGGGCGGCGAGCGGAAGGGGTTCCGGATAATCACGCTCGACAAGATGGAGGGCGTGCTCGCCCACGTCGAGTTCACCGGCGGCATGAGGGTCGGCAGGTATGCAGTGGACATCGAGGCTCTTGAGAGGGTCGGGGTCGCCTCGGTCGAGCGAGCGATAAAGGAAGATAACATCGTCGTCATCGATGAAATCGGAAAGATGGAGCTTCTGAGCGGCCATTTCCGGGACGTCGTGGAGGTCGCGCTGAACTCCGAAAACGCGCTTGTCGCGACAGCGCCGTCGGACGGTACGCCATTCGCGGACGAGGTCAAGAAAAGGCCGGACGTCCGCCACCTGACGCTGACGGCCGAGAACAGGGACGAGCTGCTCGACGAGGTAGTGAAGCTTCTGACCCGTTGACGGCGCGAGCCGTGAATTTCCTTGACAACTGGCCGGACTGGACGTTAAAATCATTGCTCGGGTTTCCCCGCGTGAAGCCGGTTGTGCGTTTATTTATAGTCAACGGAGGGCGTAATGTTTCAAGACCTGACTTTTTTCCAGCTGCTTGCAAAGGGCGGCTGGACGATGATAGTGCTGGCCTGTTTTTCGGTCCTGTCCGTTGCCGTGATGCTCGAGAGGGCGTGGGTGTTCCACAAGGCGGAGAAGGGCAAGGAGGAGTTCCTGGCCCAGCTCAGGCGGGTGCTCAAGGCTGGCAACGTCTCCGAGGCGGTCTCCATCTGCGAGGCCTCGACGACGTCGCTCGCATTCATCGTCAAGGCCGGGCTCGGCTCGTTCCACCACGGCGAGGAGGCGATGGGCGAGTCCATGGAGAAGGCCGCCATGAAGGAGACGATGCACCTCGAGCGTAACCTCGGCATAATCGGCACGACCGGCAGCGTAACGCCGTTCGTCGGACTCTTCGGCACCGTCCTCGGCATCATACGCGCCTTCCACGACCTCTCGCTGTCTTCCGGCGGCGGCCCGGCCGTGGTTGCGAACGGTATAGCCGAGGCGCTCGTCGCAACCGCGGCCGGCCTCTTCGTCGCCGTGCCCGCGGTCATAATGTTCAACTACTACACGCACAGGGTGAACAGGATGGTCGTCGAGATGGAGACCGCCGCCTCCGAGTCGCTCGAGATACTATCCGAGAGGAAGCAATGAGACGCTGGGCTTTCGACAGGAAAAAGTCCAAGATTATGGCCGACATCAACATCACGCCCCTTACGGACGTGGTGATGGTGCTCCTCGTCATATTCATGGTCACGACCCCGCTCATGATGCAGGAGGCGCTCAAGATAAAACTCCCGACCGCGACGACCGCCGAGCCGCAGGTCGAGCAGACCACCACGGTGACGGTCACGTCCGACGGCGTTATATACCTCAACAAGGCCCAGGTGTCTCTCGAAGACCTGAAGGGCCTCCTCGCTTCACGCATGTCGAGCAGCCCCGACAAGACGGTGGTCATCAAGGCCGACAAGGGCATAATGTACGGACTCGTGGTCAACGTCCTCGACATCGCCAAGGAGGCTGGCGCGCTCAAGCTCGCCATCGCCACCGAGCACGAAGAAAAAAAATAATGAGCGAGGTAATAACCGACCCGAGGGCGATAGAGAAGAAAAGTTTCGAGATTATTGCGGAAATCCTGGGCGGCAGGTTCCCCGGCGGGCCGGAGAAAGACGTCGTGATGCGCGTGGTGCACGCGACCGCCGACCCGGATTTCGCGGACGCGATGGCGTTCTCAAGCGGCGCGGCCGAGGCCGGGGTACTGGCGCTGCGGGCAGGATGCAACATCGTCACGGACGTCATGATGCTCCGCGCGGGCGTCGCGCGCAAGAAGTCCGGCGAGCCGGACCGCGTCTACTGCTTCATATCCGACACGGACGTGGCCGAAGACGCGAAGGCGTCCGGCGGGACGCGCGCGGCCGCCGCGATGCGCAAGGCGGTGCGCGAGGGCGTGATGGACGGGGCGGTCGTCGCAATCGGGAACGCGCCTACCGCACTGTATGAGGTCATGCGGCTCGTCCAGGATGAGGGCATAAGGCCCGCGCTGATAGTCGGCGTGCCGGTAGGCTTTGTCGGCGCGGCTGAGTCCAAGGACGAACTCCTCGGACTGGCCGGAGTCCCGTTCATAACCTGCCGGGGCAGGAAGGGCGGAAGCCCGGTCGGCGCGGCGGTATTAAACGCGCTTCTCAAGTTGTCCACAAGTGTTTAGAGGGGTCAAAATGGACAAGGATACAAAAGACAGGTTTGACGCGGTCGACAAGCGGTTTGACAGCATCGAGGCCCGCATGGCCACGAAGGACGACATCTCCGAAGTCAACGGCCATATCGCCGATGTCTATGTCGCCATGAACAAAAATAATGAAGATATGAATAGGCAGTTTGGTGTAATGATGGAGCACTTCGACCATAGGTTTCAACTGTTACTTGAGGCTATTGGCGTGAATAAGGAAAGTCTTGAGCGGCACAAGGCGGTAAACGAGAAGGAGCATGATGCTCTCGACCGCAGTTGTCTCGAAAACAAGGCCGCAACGGACAACCTTTCCGGTCGCGTTGCAAGGCTTGAGAAGGCTTCTTGAAAAATAATCAATGACAATAACAGGAATAACAGGGGGAAATCTCAAAATGGCACTTGCAAACAGGGTAATGGGCATCAAGCCGTCGCCGACGCTCGCGGTGGACGCGAGGGCGAAGGCTATGAAGGCATCCGGCATCGACGTAGTGGGCTTCGGCGCGGGCGAGCCGGACTTCGACACGCCGGATAACATAAAAGAGGCCGCGATAAAGGCCATCAGGGACGGCTACACCAAGTATCTCCCGGTACCCGGCACGGACGAGCTGAAGGACGCGATAATCGCCAAGCACAAGGCCGACAACGGCATCACCTACGACAGGGCCGAAATCATCGTCTCGACCGGCGCGAAGCACTCGCTGTACAACATCGCCCAGGCGCTGTACGGCGCGGGCGACGAGGTCATAATCCCCGCGCCATACTGGGTGTCCTACCCCGACCAGGTGCTGCTGAACGACGCCACCCCGGTAATCGTCCAGACCCGCGAGGAGAATAACTTTGTCCTGACCGCCGATGACCTCGAAAAGGCCGTAACGCCCAAGACCAAGGCGTTCATACTCAACAGCCCGTCGAACCCGACCGGCCTGGGATACGACAGGTCCGCGCTGGAAGCGATAGCCAAGGTCGCGGTAAAGCACGGGATTTACGTGATTTCGGACGAGATATACGAGAAAATCGTGTACGACGGGTTCAGGCACGTCAGCATCGCCTCTCTCGGCGACGACATAAAGGCGCTCACGCTCACGGTCAACGGCCTGTCCAAGTCCCACGCCATGACCGGCTGGAGGCTCGGCTGGGCGGCGGGCCCCAAGGACGTCATAGGCGCGATGTCCAAGATACAGTCGCAGAGCACGTCCAACACCTGCTCCATCACAATGAAGGCGGCCGTCGAGGCGCTCAAGGGGCCGCAGGAGTTCATCGGCGTCATGGTGGCCGAGTTCGACAAGCGCAGGAAATACATCGTGGAGAGGCTTAACGCGATGCCGGGCGTGACCTGTCCGATGCCGGTCGGCGCGTTCTACGCCTTCCCGAGGGTGAAGGACCTTTACGGCAAGTCGTTCAACGGCAAACCCATAAACAACTCGTCCGACCTCGCGGCGTACCTCCTCGAGGAGGCGAAGGTGGCGGTGGTGTCCGGCGACGCCTTCGGCGCGGACGACTACATCCGCCTGTCGTACGCGACCTCCATGGCGAACATAGAAAAGGGGCTCGACAGGATAGCCGCAGCGTTCGGAGCGCTGTCGTAACCTGCCATCCGGCCTTTTTTCCTTGCATTTTTTTGCAGTTTGTGGTAAAAGAAAGAACACTCCGGTTAAGTACACTGAGAGTGGGCGTCATGCCCACTCTTTTTGTTTACGAGGTATTGGCTTGGAAAAGGGCAAGGTCACGGATTCCGTAAGGGCTATCGCCATGCCTGTCCTGGACGAGATGGGCTACGAGCTGGTCGACCTGAAGTTCGTCTTCGAGGGCAGCCGCTGGTACCTTCGCTTCTTTATCGATAAAGAGGGCGGGGTAGGCATCTCGGACTGCGAGCGGGTGAGCAGGGAGGTCGGCACGCTCCTCGAGGTCGAGGACGTCATACCTTCAGCCTTCGTGCTGGAGGTCTCGTCGCCCGGACTGGACAGGCCGCTGTTTACTCACGCGGACTTCGTGCGTTTCGACGGCAGGCTGGCCAAGGTCAGGACGAAGAAGCCGGTCGAAGGCCAGAAGGTCTTCACCGGAAGGCTTTCGGCCGCGGACGAAAAAGGGTTTACCATTACTACCGAGGGCGGCAAGGCGCTCCGCATCTTGCATGCGGACGTGGACAAGGCCCGGCTTGAGGTTGAATTTTAGGAGGCATCGACATCAATGAACCACGAACTCATCACCGTTATCGACCAGATAAGCAAGGAGAAGGGCATACCCAGGGAGCTGCTCCTTGAAGCGGTGGAGTCCGCGCTTGTTTCCGCGGCAAAAAAGAAGTTTCCTGAGAACGAAAACGTCGTCGTGAATATCGCGCCCAAGAACGGCAACATCACTATCCTCCTCGTCTACCGCGTTGTGGAGGAGGTGGACGACCCGTACAACGAGATGTCGCTCGAGGACGCGGTCAGGATTGACCCCAAGGCCGTCCTTGACGGCGAGGTCGCGCTCGAACGCGACTTCGAGGGCTACGGCCGCATAGCCGCCCAGACCGCCAAGCAGGTCATAGTCCAGAGGGTGAAGGAGGCCGAGCGCGACATCATCGTGAACGAGTACTCCGGCCGCATCGGCGAGCTGGTCAACGGCATCGTGATGCGCCAGGAGAAGGGCAACTACATAATCGACATCGGCAAGACCGAGGCGATACTCCCGCCCCGCGAGCAGGCCCCGCGCGAGAGCTACAAGCAGGGCGACAGGATAAGGGCCTACCTGCTGGACGTCCGCTCCACGAACAAGGGCCCGCAGATAATACTCTCCAGGAGCCACCCGGACCTGGTCTCCAGGCTTTTCGAGATGGAGGTGCCGGAGATCTACGAGGGCATCGTCGTGATAAAGGGCGCGGTCAGGGAGGCGGGCGACAGGACAAAGATAGCCGTCCACTCCAAGGACTCCGCGGTAGACCCCGTCGGCGCCTGCGTCGGCATGAAGGGCTCCCGCGTCCAGGCGGTCGTCCGGGAGCTAAGGGGCGAGAAGATCGACATCATCCCCTGGACCGACGACGTGATGGTCTTCATATCCAAGGCGCTATCGCCCGCGATTGTCGAAAAGGTCGCGGTCGACGACGACGAGCGCTCCGCGCTGGTCATCGTGTCGGATTCCCAGCTCTCGCTAGCCATCGGCAAGAAGGGCCAGAACGTCCGCCTCGCCGCGAAGCTGACCGGCTGGAAGATAGACATATACTCCGAGACCGAGTACGACAAGATGACGCAGAAGGACAGGGAGAAAGAGATAGAGGATGCCATAGCCCGCGAGTCGAGGATACTGGAGGCCCAGCAGGAAGTCGAGGCCGGGCAGGCGGTGGAGAATTCCGAAGACTAAAATGGCCACACCCGAGAGGAGCTGCATCGCCTGCCGCAAAAAAGGCGGCAAGGGGGAGCTGATAAAGCTTGCCGACACCCCTTCGGGCGTGGTAATAGACTACCTGGAGAAGCTGCCCGGGCGCGGGGCGTATATATGCGCCGAAGACGCCTGCATGGAGAAGGGCCTGAAGGAAGGCCCGCTGTCGAGGGCGTTCAAGCACAAGGTCAGCCCCCCGGACGCTGACGCCTTCAGGGAGGAGCTCCGGGGCAAGATACTCCGCAAGATTGAAGGCATCTTCGGCATCGCGATGAAGTCCAGACAGGCCGTCTGGGGCTTCGATGCGGTGGCCTCTGCGGCCAGAAGGGCCAGAGGCGGGCTATTGATAGTAGCGGAAGATATTTCGGAGGGCACGGAGCGGAAGTTCATGGGGTCCGCTCCGGGGTCCTCGTACGATACAGTGCATTATTCCACCAAGGATGGGCTGGGCAGCATTTTGGGCGCGTCGCCGGTGGCTCTGGTTTTTATTGCCGAACCCGCGCTTGCCGCGGCGCTCGGCAGGGAGATCGGCCGGCTCAAAGGCATCAGCAGGGGGTGAACCAGATATGGCGAAGATTAGGGTTTATGACCTGGCAAAAGAGCTTGGGGTTGACAACAAGGCCATCCTGGCCGAACTCGAAAATGCCGGGATTACCGAAAAGACTCCATCCTCCGGCCTGGATGACGACCAGGTAAAGCTTTTAAAGGGCAGGATAAAGGGCACGGCGGTAAAGGAAAAGCCAAGGAGGGCCGCGCTGGAGGAGATACGCATCGGCGTGAAGCCGGCCGAGGCCAAGACAGGCGTGACCATAGGCGCGAGACCTGCGGCAAAGCCGGGCGAAGGCCCGGACATGCCGATGGCTGCCAAGAAGGTCGCGAGGAAGGCGGCCGAGCCGGAGAAGCCGGTCAGGTCCGCGTTCGTCCTGGAGGCCATCGCAAAGGCCGAGGCGGAGGCCCTGGCGCATCCCGCCCCGCCGGTGGAGCCTATGCCGGCGGAGCCAACGCCGGTGGTCGAGGCCACGGCGCCGGAGGCTGTCACCGAGGCCACGGTTTCCGGGAAGGCCCCCGAGGCGACTGCAGAGGTTTCCGCGGAAGCTCTGGCAGCGCCGGCAGCCCCCGCCGAACAGGCGCAGGCAGCCCCGGCGGCTCCCGCGCCGGCAGAAGAACCGACGCAGGCCGCGCCCGAGAAACCCGCCGCGCCGGAGCATGCCGGAGAAGGCCCGGCAGGGGAGGCCGTGAAGCCGTCCCCGTCCGCAGCTCCGCCCGCGCCCGAGTCAATGCCCCAGGCCCCCGTGTCCCCCGTGGCGCCTGTACAGCCGAGGATGCCCGAGCCGCCGCGTACCGACCAGAGGCCGCCGTTCGATAGGAGGCCGCAGGCCCCCGGCGCGCCGGGACAGCCGCAGCGCCCCTCGGCTCCGCAGGGCGAGCACAGGCCGCCTCAGCGTCCCATGCAGCCGGGACAGCCCCATCGTCCCATGCAGCCTGGACAGCCCCATCGTCCCATGCAGCCTGGACAGCCCCAGCATCCGAGGCCGGGACAGCCCGCGCCCGCGGCGGATGCGAACAAGTTCAAGAAGCCGCACCCCAAGGGTCCCAAGCCTGCGAGGCCGGAACTCGAGGTGCTGGACGGCGTAGACAGGGCGCCGGTGATACCCGCGAAGCTCAAGAGCAGGCTCCAGCCGGTCGTCAAGAAGGCGAAGACCGGCCCTGCCGAGGCCGAGGCGCACCCTCCCAAGACAGAGGGCGCCGGCCGCAGATGGCAGGACTTCAAGGGCGGCAAGAAGAAGGGCGGCAAGGGCGGCAGGCAGCAGTACGGGATGGAGAAGGTAGACGAGCAGGCGGGTACTCTCGCCAGGAAAAGGGCAATAAAGGTGACCGAAGGTTTGACAGTAAAAGACTTTGCCGACAAGATCGGCCAGAAGGTTAACGAGGTCCTGAAGAAGCTTTTCGAGATGGGCATAATGGCCACGATAAACCAGACGATAGACCCGGACGCGGCCGTCCTAATCGCGGAATCATACGGACTGAAGATAGAAGTCACGCCTATAACCGACGACGAGGCGTTCGTCGAGGAGGAGACGGACAGGGACGAGGACCTCAAGCACCGTCCGCCGGTCGTGACCATCATGGGCCACGTCGACCACGGCAAGACCTCTCTCCTCGACGCCATCCGGAAGACAAACGTCACCGGCGGCGAGGCTGGCGGAATAACCCAGCACATAGGCGCGTACAAGGTCAGGCTGAAGGACAAGGACATCGTCTTCCTCGACACGCCTGGCCACGAGGCCTTCACGGCTATGAGGGCCAGGGGCGCGCAGGTGACGGACATCGTCGTACTGGTCGTCGCGGCGGACGACGGCGTCAGGCCGCAGACCATCGAGGCCATAAACCACGCGAAGGCGGCCAAGGTGCCGATCATCGTCGCGGTGAACAAGATAGACAAGCCGGAGGCCGACCAGGACAAGGTCAAGAGGGAACTCTCCGACCACGGCCTGGTCTCGGAGGAGTGGGGCGGCGAGGTAATCTTCGCGGCCGTCTCCGCCAAGAAGCAGATAGGCCTCGAAAACCTGCTGGAGATGATACTCCTCCAGGCCGAGGTCATGGAGCTGAAGGCCAACCCGAACAAGCCGGGACGCGGCTCCATCATAGAGGCGAAGCTCGACAAGGGCAGGGGCCCGGTGGCGACCGTCCTCGTGTCGACCGGCACGATAAGGCCGGGCGACGCCTTCGTATCCGGCCAGCACTATGGCAGGATAAGGATGCTCCTGAACGACAAGGGCAAGAAGGAGAAGGAGGCGGGCCCCGCGACCCCGGTCGAGGTTATAGGCCTCTCCGGAGTGCCGGCTGCCGGCGACTCCTTCGTGGTGATGGAGGACGAGAAGAGGGCAAGGCAGGTGGCCCAGTCCCGTATGCAGAAGCTGAGGGAAGTGGAGCTTGCCTCAAGGAAGCGCGTAACGCTCGACGACCTGTTCTCGCAGATACAGCAGGGCGAGGTCAAGGAGCTGAACATCATCATCAAGGCGGACGTCCAGGGCTCCGCCGAGGCGGTAGCCGAGTCTCTCCTGAAGCTCTCGACCGACGCGGTAAAGCTCAAGGTCATACACGCATCCGTCGGCGCGATAACCGAGTCGGACGTCATGCTCGCCTCCGCGTCCAACGCGATCATCATCGGGTTCAACATCCGCCCGGACCAGAAGGCCGCGAGCCTCGGCGAGTCCGAGGGCGTGGACATCAGGCTGTACAACATCATATACAACGCGATAGACGAGGTCAGGGCCGCGATGGAGGGCCTGTTGGAGCCGACCTTCAAGGAGAAGGTCACGGGCCGCGCCGAGGTCAGGCAGACGTTCAGCGTGCCCAAGATAGGCGTCATAGCGGGCTGCTACATCCTCGACGGCTCGATAGCGCGCGGCTGCGCGGGCGTCCGGGTCCTCCGGGACAACGTCGTCATATTCACCGGCAAGCTCGGCTCGCTCAAGCGCTTCAAGGAAGACGTGAAGGAAGTCCTGACCGGTTACGAGTGCGGCATGGGCGTCGAGAACTTCAACGACCTCAAGGTCGGCGACGTCATCGAGGCGTACGACATAGAGAAGACGGCGGGGAAACTGTAAGGGCGATAAACGCCCTGGCCTGCCGACGGTTGTTATTGCGAGGAGCCGAAGGCGACGCGGCAATCTACGTCCTTTAAGAACTGAGATTGCCACGCTTCGCTCGCAATGACAACAGTAGGGTGGGCATTGCCCACCGCCCGTCATTCCCGCCCCGGCTTTAGGCATACCGGGGCAGGCTCCGGCGGGAATCAAGGAAGTTCGTAACTTCCTGGACCCCGTGTCAAGCACGGGGCGACAGGCATGGTTTTCATGGTTTTGTGTAGGGGCGGGTCCCCGTGCCCGCCCTGGGTTTAAAACAAGGGCCGGCACGCGGGTCGGCCCCCGCATAAAACCGGATTTGACGCGCCCGGAAATTTTGCTATGTTTGTAGGTATACTCACGGCGGAACTGCACGTCCCTGAAAGCGGTTCGCTCAAGGGAAAGCGTTCGGTGGTCAAGGGGTTGAAGGACCGGATAGGTTCCCGGTTCAACGTCTCGGTCGCCGAGGTGGGCGAGACGGAGCTGTGGCAGAGGGCGACCCTCGGGGTCGCGGTAGTATCGAACGACAGGGCGCATGCGGACGAGGTGCTGGCGAAGGTTGTAGACCTCATCAGGTCGAGCACATCGGCGGAACTCCTCGATTACCAGATAGAGATTGTGTAGCATATGGACTTCAAACGCGCCGACAGGGTGGGCGACCTCATCCGCTCCGAGCTTGCCGACATCCTCCTCAAGAGGCTGAAGGACCCGCGTGTCGGTTTCGTCACGATAATCGACGTCAAGGTCAGCGACGACCTCAAGCACGCGAAGGTCTTCGTGAGCCTGATAGGCGACGACGCCGAGAAGAAGGAGACGCTCAAGGGCCTCCGTAGCGCGGCGCATTTCATCCGGGGCGAGCTTGGCAAACGCATGAAGATGCGCTACACGCCGGAGCTGTTTTTTACGATAGACGATTCGATCGAGCGGGGCGCGAAGATTCTCGACCAGCTCAGGCACCTCGACATCAAGGAGGACGAAGAAGTTTGAACGAACAGATGCAGGCGGTAATCGACGCCATAAACGCGAACGGGAGCTTCGTCATCTCCACCCACGTGAACCCGGAAGGTGACGCGATAGGCTCGGAGGTGGCGCTCGCGCTCGCGCTCACGAAGATCGGCAAGAAGGTCACGCTGATAAACAAGGACTCGGTGCCCGAGTTCCTGAAGTTCCTGCCGGGAAGCGACATGGTAAGGGTAGCCGACACCATAGTCGAGCCGCACGACGCCTTCCTCGTCGTGGACTGCGAGCCCGCCAGGACCGGCATAAAGGGCCAGGACAGCTTCCCCATAAAGACCGTCATAAACATAGACCACCACATAACCAACCCCAAGACCGCGGACGTCTACTGGGTGGACGCCGAGGCCGCCGCGGCCGGCGAGATGGTCTACGACCTCATCCTGGCGATGGACATCCCGATAGACAAGGACATCGCCACCAACCTATATACCACTATATTCACGGATACCGGCTCCTTCCGCTACTCGAACACCGACGAGCCCGCGCTGGTCAAGTCCGGCAAGCTCCTCTCCTACGGCGTCAACACCTGGGAGATCTCGGAGAACGTCTACGAGTCGAAGTCATACGGCCGGATGAAGCTCCTCGGCCTGGTGCTCGCCGGGCTCGAGGTCGGCGGGGACGGGATGCTCGCGTGGGTGACGGTTCTGGAGGACTTCTACAGACAGACCGGGACCTCCGCCGAGGACACCGACGGCTTCATAAACTACGCGCGCGCGGTCAAGGGCGTCGAGCTTGCGCTGCTGTTCCGCGAGGCGGGGCCGGACAAGGTCAAGATGAGCTTCCGCTCGAAGGGCCGCGTAGACGTCTCGGGCCTCGCGTCCGAGCTTGGCGGCGGCGGGCACCCTAACGCGGCCGGCGTCGTGATGACCGGCGCCATCGCCGAGATAAAGGCGATAGTCATACCAAAGGCGGAGGCACTCGTCATTAAGACTTTCAGGGAGACCTTCGCGGTCAAGGCCTGATGGACGGCATCCTGCTCGTCGACAAGCCGGCCGGTTGGACCTCGCACGACGCAGTGAACTTCATCCGGCGTTCGCTGAACGAGAAGCGTGTCGGGCATACCGGCACGCTCGACCCGGACGCGACCGGGCTTCTCGTTGTGCTCGTCGGCAAGGCCACACGTCTCGCCAAGTACTTCGGCGGGGACACGAAGGGTTACCGTGCCGCGATGCGGCTCGGCTCCGAGACCGACACGCAGGACGCGTCGGGGACTGTTATAAAGGAATGCCCGGTGCCGGAGCTTACGCGCGAGGAAATTCTTGCCGCGTTCAGGGACTTCACCGGCGAGATAATGCAGGTCCCGCCCATGTACTCGGCGGTGAAGAAAGACGGCAGGGCACTGTACAAGAGCGCGCGCGAAGGGGTCGAGGTTGCGCGGGAGCCGAGGGCGGCGACCGTACACAGCCTGGAACTTCTCGGCGTGGAAGGCGGCCTGATAACCTTCGATACCGTGTGCGGCAAGGGGACGTACATACGCACCCTCTGCGTCGACCTGGGCGTCCGGCTCGGTACCTGCGCGCACATGGAGACGCTGAGGCGCACCTCGGTCAGCCGGTACTCCGTGGACGGCGCGGTGGATATATCCGGCAAGCCGGACCGTGACGTCCTGGCCGCGGGCGTGATCGGCATGGGCGATATACTGACCGAGATGCCGTCGGTAGTTGTCACGGGCACCGGCGAGAAATGGATAAGGGACGGCAGGCGTCCGAGGACGGAGGACATCGCCTCTCTGCCGGCCGGCCTGGCGGCTGGAGACAGCATCCGGGTGCTCGATTCCGAGGGCGAACTGCTCGCCGTGGCCGAGGCAACGGGCGAGTCCGACGGGCCGATAAGGCCCCGCGTGGTGGTAGTGTAGCCGACAGATTATCATGCTTCAGGTTGTAGTTGCCCGATTCATCGGGCGGTTTTAAAGAAGGGCCGACACATAGGTCGGCCCCTACAAAATGAAGAAAACTGTTATGTAATAAATCTGGCTTCGACGAGTTGTAGGGGCCGTACCAAGCGAAGCGCGTGTCGGCCCTTTCATAAACTTCCTGGGCCCCGTGTCAAGCACGGGGAGACAGGATATTAGCACGGGGAGACAGGATATTAGAACGGGAGACAAGGAAATTGCACTGGGGGACGCAAGAAAACGTCATTCCCGCGAAAGCGGGAACCCAGCGACTATAAAATACACTGCCTGCCGATTAATACCGGGCATAAACATAAAAATGCTTTACAATTAGCCGTCTTTGTGGTAATTTTAGCCGCTTGAGACATGGGACCAACACAAAAAAGACAGGTAAGGGGAGGTGAAGGGCATGGCAATGGAGAGGGACAGGAAGCAGGACGTTATCGGTGAGTTTAAAACCCACGACAGCGACACCGGTTCGCCGGAGGTGCAGATAGCACTCCTGAGCGAGCGG
>JACRHJ010000024.1 GCA_016212105.1 Nitrospirota bacterium | reverse complement strand
TAATGCAAAACGCGGCCGGAGTCAACAAAAAACGAAAAGGCGGACTTCCTGGATTCCCGTTTTCACGGGAATGACGGTCAAGGGCGGAGATTGCCGCGTCGCCTGCGGCTCCTCGCAATGACAACCTTTCTTCCCCCTCCCCACCTGCGGGGGAGGGGGGCAGGGGGGCTGGGGGTGTTCCTGCCCCTAATAGCTGATAAGCGACATCACCTGGTGGCCCTTGAGACGCTCGCGGCCCTTGAGGTCCGTAAGCTCGATCAGGAAGGCGACGCCGACGACCACGGCGCCCAACTGCTTGACGAGGTCGAGGGTCGCGGCCATCGTCCCGCCGGTGGCCAGCAGGTCGTCCACGATGAGCACCCTCTGGCCGGGCTCAATCGCGTCCTGGTGGATGTTCAGGGTGTCGGTGCCGTACTCCAGCTCGTATTTTGCCTCGTATATGTCGCTCGGGAGCTTGCCCGGCTTCCGGACGGGCACGAAGCCCGCGCCGAGGGTGTACGCCAGGGGCGCGCCAAATATGAAGCCGCGCGACTCGATGCCGACGACCTTCTCTATGCCCTCGTCCTCGTAGAAGGCCGAGAACTTGTCTATCACCTTCTGGAACGACTGCTCGTCCTTCAGGAGCGTGGTTATGTCGCGGAATAGTATGCCCTTCTTGGGGAAGTCCGGGATGTCCCTGACCCTTGCCTTGAGGTCCGTCATGCGTCCTCCTGTGGTTTGTCTTAAAGTATGTTTTCCAGGTCTATCATCTTGCGCTTCGTGATGAAGCGGAGCTTGTTGAGAGCGGACGCCTCTATCTGGCGGACGCGCTCGCGCGTCAGGCCGAACTCCTTGCCGATTACTTCGAGCGTCTGGGCCTCGCCGTCCTCGAGGCCGAAACGGAGGCTGATGACCTTCTTCTCGTTCTCGGTCAGGTACTCGAGCCACTGTAGTATCTGCTCGTGGCGGATGATGCCCTCGGTCGCCGTTGCAGGGGATATGGACGCCTCGTCCTCTATCAGGTCCTTTAGCGAGCCCTCCTCCTTGTTGCCGATGGGCTTGTCGAGGGAGTGCGTCTTCCTGATGAGCTGCATGATGTCCTTCACCTGGTCGGGGGCGTAGTTCATCTCGGCGGCTATCTCCTCGACCGTCGGCTCGCGCTTGAGGTTCTGGATGAGACGCCTGACGACCTTGACGAAGGTGTTTATCACCTCGGATATGTGTACCGGGAGGCGGATTGTGCGTGTCTGGTTGACCAGGGCGCGCTCTATGGACTGTTTAATCCACCAGGACGCATACGTGGAGAAGCGGAAACCCTTCTCCGGCTTGAACTTCTCGACCGCCTTGATGAGGCCGATGTTGCCTTCCTCTATGATGTCCGAGAACGGGAGCCCCCGGTTGATGTAGCGTTTGCCGATGTTGACTACCAGGCGGAGGTTTGCCTCGATCATATGGGCGCGCGCCTCTTCGCCGTCCGGTCCGCCCTTGGCTATCCTGTGGGCGAGTTCCTGCTCCTGCTCGAAGTTCAGGAGCGCCGACGCTCGTATCTCCTTGAGGTAGAGCTTTATCGCGTCCTGACCCTCGTCGTGGTAGGCGTACTTCTCCTCGACTTCGGCCTCGGCCTCGGCCTCGGCGTCTTCATCCTCCTCGGCATCCTCGGCGTCCGTATCTTCTTCGTCCTCGTCGATGCTTGCGGCGAAGTCTTCTTCCTCTTCCACCGGCCCGTCCTCGTCGAGGTAGACGAGTTCCTCGCCTGAGGTCTTGTCTTTGTCGAGTTCTATGTCCACGGTCTCGTCGGGTTCGGGCTCGCTTACGGTCTTTTTCTTCCTGGGCATGGTGCTTCTCCCTAAAACTTGATTGAAAAACCCTTGTGGACTCCCCTGTACGGCCTGTGCTCGACGGTTACGTCCGAGACGCGCGCCATCCGTGGGCCGACACCGAGTTCCTTTATGAACCGCTCGACGCGCTTCTTCTCGCCCTCGACCTCCAGCTCGACCCGGCCGTCGGCGAGGTTACGAGACCAGCCTGCGACTCCGACCTCGGCCGCGAGCCGCTCGGTGAAGAAGCGGTAGCCCACCCCCTGTACCCTGCCGCTTACGAGGACCGCCGCGCAGACCATCTCGTCGGACATAATGAACTCTCTTACAGTGTCATTCTGAGCAAAGCGAAGAATCTGCCTGTATATATTATTTGTAGGGGCGCGGATTCCGCGCCCGCACCTTTATGCTTGTCGCCCCGTGCTTGACACGGGGGCGACGGCAGTTGGCTACTTTACCGCCTCGAAGGCCTTCTCGACCGCGTCGGCGGGGGAGGCCGCCTTTATCATCCCGCCACCCACGTCCCAGGACTCGATGCTTATGACCGTCTTGCCGAGCTTTAGCGCGAACGCTATCTCGGAGAGCGTCCCGTACTCGCCTCCGACGGCTATTAGGACGTCGGAGGAGCGGACGACGATAAAGTTCCGTGCGTGGTTCAGCCCGGTGACGATGGGTATATCCACGTAGGGGTTCGCGTCGCGCGTGTCGAAGCCGGGGAGTATGCCGATGGTCTGGCCTCCGGCCTCCTTCGCGCCCCTGCACGCGGCCTCCATCACGCCGCCGAGCCCGCCGGTCAGGACGGACGCGCCCCTCCCGGCCGCGAGCCGGCCGACCTCCATCGCCTCGTTGTAAGGCTTGCCGGTGGCCAGAGAAGATCCGATAACCCCGATTATCACCTTGTCCACGTCCGGCCCTCCGAAGAACACGACTACACGTCGGAAAAGTCTCGCCTTTTTGGAAAAAGGCGACCTAAAGAAAAAGGGCATTCGGACTTGTCGCCAGAAATACCCTTTTTCTATACGCTGATTATGTAGGACTGCCACCGGAAGAACAAACAGCTTTATCAGCTGTACCTGTTAAGCCGGACATGCCGTAGAAGATGGTCGGGGCGAAAGGATTTGAACCTTCGACCCCACGGTCCCGAACCGTGTGCGCTACCAGGCTGCGCTACGCCCCGACAGACGCCTATAATAATGCAGGAGGCGTCCGTTTGTCAAGGAAAATCCGGGGAAAATATAGAGCCCGTCAGCCCAGGTCCATCGTGTGGCGCTTCTTCTCGATGTACTTCTCTATCTCGTCGGCGAAATAGTCCATGGAGGCCCTGACCTCGGCGGAGACGCGCGTGTTGTAGAGGTCGCGCCCCTCCTTCAGCTCGGCCGAGAGTATTTCGAGGAAGTTGCCGGTCCTGACGCCCTCCTCGACCGCGGCCTGGTTGTACAGCGCGATGTCGGAGAGTATAATCCTCGCGAACCGCCTGGCCGCCTCTACCTGCTGCGGGTCTACGTTGGACGCGGGCGCGAAGCTCTTTATCTCCTCGGAGCGCATCTGCGCCGCCTGCTGCTCCCTGATGGGCATCTCGGCGGGCGGAGGCGGTGTTGTGAGCGACTCCTCTCGCACAGGGGCCGGCCCGGATGCGTCGGGGGAGGCGAGCCGCTTGACCTTCATCACGAGCGCGTCCTGTATGTGGTGCTTCTCGATGTAGTCGTCCGCGCCGTAGAGCGACGTCGGTTCCCTCTTGTACTTGGTCTTGTCGAATATGGACGCGACAAGCAGGACCTTCATGTGGCTCGACTCTTCGCTGTTCTTTATGCGGTCGCAAATCTCGAAGCCGTATATCCTCGGGAGCCCCACGTCGAGGACGACCATGAACGGCTTCTGGGTCTCTATGGCGATCATCGCCTGGACGCCTTCGTTGGCGGTCACGACATCGTAACCGGCCTCCCTCAGCAGGTCGGCCAGGAGCTTGAGGACGTTCTCCCCGCTGTGGGCGACGACTATCTTGTTGTTGTCGAGCCGCCACCTGGGGACGGAAGGCGGGGCCGGGGCGGGCGCCTGCGCTGCCGGCGCCGCTGGTCTCTGGGGCGGGGCCGGGGCGGGGCGCTCCATGACCGGCGGGGGCGGCGGGACCGGGGCGGGCCTTGGCTGCGGCGCGGCCGGAGCCTCGAAGGACGGCGGGGCCGGCCTGGGCGGCGGAGGCGGCGCGGGTGCAGCCGCCGCAGGCGGCGCCCCGGCCTCTTCCGGCCTGTACACCGTGAAGATGCTCGCGCACTTGGGGCACTTGAGCTTGGAGCCGCCTTCCTTTATCTTGGTCTCGTCCACCTTGAGCTTAACGCCGCACTGGTCACAGGAAACTATCATGCCGCCCTCCGGAAGTCATATGCATTAAGTATGTTAATGAAGCCTCGCGCCTTATCTCCAGTATCTTCCGCCACCCCTGCCCTTGCCGCCCATCAGGAGTACTATCGCCATGCCGGCGAAGAAGCCGCCGATGTGGGCGGTCCATGCTATGCCTGTATGGCCGGTCCCGTAGGACTCCATGCTGCTGAGTATCTGGACGGTTATCCAGACCCCGATGACCAGGGCCGCCGGTACCCACATGAGGAACACGAACACGAGCGTCAGGACCCTCGCGCCGGGAAACAGCAGCATGTACGCGCCCAGGACGCCGGACACCGCGCCCGAGGCCCCTATCATGGGTGTGGACGACGACGGGTCGCCGAGCATGTGCGCGAAGGCCGCCGCCAGGCCGCATGCGAGGTAGAACAGCAGGAACCTGACGTGCCCGATCCTGTCCTCGACGTTGTCCCCGAATATCCACAGGAACAGCATGTTCCCGCCGATGTGGAGCAGGCCGCCGTGCATGAACATCGAGGTCAGTATGCTCGCGCGGCCTACGGAGGCCGCGCCCACCGCCCCTCCGAAGAAACCGGCAGGCACCAGGGCATACTCGGCGACGAAGCCCTCGACGTCTATCGGACCCAGCAGCACCATGTGGATGTACACGGCGGCGTTCACCGCAATAAGCCCAATGGTGACGAACGGCAACGTCCTTGTCGGGTTGTCGTCCTTGAGCGGCAGCATCTACAGGGTGTCCGCCCTGAATGCCTCTTCGAGGTACTCCCGCAGCCTGTTGTACACCAGCTCGCCTCCCTCCAGGCACTCCCCCGCCTCCGCCTCCTTGATGGAGTGGGACGGGACCCAAATGGGCAGGTCAGGCCTCTGGTACAGGGGGAACCTGGCCTTGGCCCCGTACCGCTCGAGCCTTACCGCGGCGGCCTGCACCTGCTCGAAGTCCCTTATCCGGGACTCGTACAGCGCCCTGAACAGCGCGGTGATGTTGTGGTCGGACGAGAATACCTCCTTCATCACCAGGCACGCCTTGACCGCCTTCTCGGACGCCTGCTGGCTGAAGAAGACCGACCTGCTGTAAAACGAGTTTATGAACGCCAGCCGGGCCATCTTGATGTCGACGTCGCCCTCGATGAGGTAGGCCCTGGCGATGCTCTTTAGGCTGTGCATGTCTTGTCAGCGGGCTCCGTTGCCGGGCCTCAGGACCACCTGCGTGTACTCGCCCAGGTATCTCCCGGCGGCCGCGGACAGCTCCTTCTTTCCTACCTTGTCCACAAGTCCGGCGAGCCTCTCCAGGTAGTCCGGCCCAAGGCCCATGGACTCGTAATATCCGGCGTTCCAGGCCCTGTCGCAGGCCGTCTCGCTGCGGAACGTGAGCTCGCCGAGCACCATACCCTTCGCCCTCGCGAGTTCCTCGTCGGTTACGTCGCCGTCCCTGAGCGACTCGACCGACCTCTTTATCCCGTTTACGGCGTCCCCGAGGCTGCCGGGGTCCGTGACCACGTAGAACGCAAGCCGGGAACTGCCGGAGACCGCCGGCATGACGCTTCCGAAGGAGTAGGCCGAGCGGTTGTTTTCGCGCAGCTCCCGGAATACGCTCGAACCCATGCCCTCAGAGAGAAGAGCGGCCGCGAGCCTTAACGCCGGGTAGTCGGGTGAGTCGGGGGAGGGGGCGGAATAGCCTATAACGGCGGCGGCCCCGGTCCCCGCGGCCGTCTCCTCGAACATGTCTACCTTGACGCACTGGCCGCCCGGGTCCGGCGTCTCCGCGCCGCCGTCCGGGCCAGAGGCCGCGGTCAGGCCCTTGAACGCCTGCGCCGCGAGTTTCGCGGCCTGCTCCGGGCCGATGTCGGCGGTAATGGAAAGCGTCATGTTGGCTGGCCGGTAGTAGGTGTCGCGCCAGCGCTCGACGTCGTCGATCCCCAGCCTGCCGACCGACTGCGCGGTCCCGGCTGGGTCGAGCCCGCACGAACGCCCGGCGTATGTCTTCTTCATGAAAACCCCATAGGCCCTGTCCGCGAGCCGGTCGCCGAGACGGGTGCGCTCGGCGTCGAGCGCGGCGCGCTCGGTCGAGAGCGTGGCCTCGGAGCAGTCCGGGCCGGCCACCGCGTCGGCGAGGACCTTGAGCGCCTCCGGGAAGTTCCTGACGGGTACGACGAGGGTGAAGCAGCTGTAACTGCCGGAGGTCTCCGCGGTCACCCTGCCGCCGAGCTGTTCTATCTTCAGAACGGGCGGCGCGGCCCCGGCGAGCGGGTGGCAGGCGAGTACGAGACGGTTGAGCAGGCTTGTGACGCCGTTGTTGCCTGCGTCCTCACAGGCGGAGCCGACCTTCACGAACAGGCATGCGGCCGCGAGGTCCCCTCCGGCCCGCTGGGAAACGAGCGTAAGTCCGCCGTCGAGCACGGACCTGGAGTATGCGGTATCGGCGGCCCGCGCCGCCGGGAGGGCGGCCGCAAGCATGAGACAGAGCGCTATGGCTGCGGCGAGGGGTCTTTTCAAGTTCCGTCTCCGGTCGAAATCATGTGGATAACCGCTAAGATAACCCAATAACCGGGGTTTGTCAACGGGTTAATGGCCTTGAAGATGTGGCCGGTCAGGCCTACTCCGCCGTCACGTACGGCGTGATCTGGAGCATCCCCTCGAGTTTCTTCGCGGTCGCGGTCGCCTCCTCGCGTGTGGCGTAGCTCCCTACACGGACCTTGTAGGCGTACCTGTCCTTCTTGTCCGTGGATACCAGAAGCCGGGCGTCGAAGCTCTTCTTTCTGAGCTTGTCAACCCGGGCCTGCGCGCTGTCCTTGTCGTCGAACGCCCCGACCTGGATGGTGTACCTTGAGGAGGACGCCTGGGGCTTCTTCGCGGGCGTCAGCGGCTCGGTCTTCTTGTTGTTGGAGCTGAGCACCTTTGGGAACGTCAGGTCGCTTGCCGCCGGCGCAGGCTTTTCCTTCCTGGCGTCCCTGGCTGGAGTGCCAGGTTTTGCCAGTGCAGCCTGGGCGGGCTGGCCCGCACCGTCAGACGGCCTGGCGCCGGCCCCGGGCTGGACAGTCGCCGCGGCTGTCGTGACGACTGCCATGACCGGCGGCGGTTCGACCGGCGGCGCGGCGGGCGGCTGTGGTGCGGGCTTTGCCTCGGCTGTGGTGTCCACCGCCTGGGTGGGCCCCGCGTTTTCCGCCCGCTTCGTCTGCCACTGCACGCCCACGCTGACGCCGAGGATGAAGACAAGTGACGTGGCCGTCGCCGCGGCCAGGAGCACCAGGCCGAGCTTCCTGCTGTCGAACGAGAACTCGTAACGGTCATTTATCTTGCCGAAATCCTTCAAAGCAACCCTCCGAGGGGGGAAGAAAGTCCCGCCTTTTTGTAAAAAGGCGGCCCAAAAACTTTCAACAGGTGATTAATAGGGCCTTCTTTGTATTATTGTAGGGGCGGGTCCCTGTGCCCGCCCTTCTTATGCATGGAATTTGTAGGGGCCGGTCTCCGAACGGCCCGTCTGGAAGCCGTGCCCTACAATATCAGCATCGCGTCGCCGTAACTGAAAAACCTGTACCGCTCCCGGATGGCCTCGGCATATGCCGCGAGGACCCTGTCCCGGCCGGCCATCGCGCTCACGAGCATCAGGAGCGTCGACTTGGGGAGGTGGAAGTTCGTCACCAGTGCGTCCACCGCCTTGAACCTGTATCCGGGGTATATGAAAATCGACGTGCCCGAAGATCCGGCGGCAACCATGCCCGCGCCGTCCGAGGCGGACTCCAGCGTCCTCGCGGAAGTCGTGCCGACCGCAATCACCCTGCGGCCCTCGGACTTCGCCCGGTTTATCGCGTCCGTGGACTCCTGACCGACCTCGTAGAACTCCTCGTGCATCCCGTGCCGCTCGACGACTTCCTCGCGCACCGGCAGGAAGGTACCGATGCCGACGTGGAGCGTTACCGGGACGACAATAACACCCATCCCGCGTATCCGCCCGAGCAGTCGTTCCGAGAAATGCAACCCCGCGGTAGGCGCGGCGACCGCGCCACGCTTGCTTGCGTAAACAGTCTGGTAGCGCTCGCGGTCGAATGACGCGTCGCGGCCGCCCGGCTCAATATACGGCGGGAGCGGCATCGCGCCAAGCTCGTCTATGGACTCGTCGAGGCCGGGTATGTCCCCGAAGTCGAGGAGTTTCCTGCCGTCGCCAAGGTCTTCCGCGACCGTGGCCGGCAGCCTTCCGCCGAAGATTAGGGCGGTGCCCGCCGGTGCCTTGCCCCGGACGAGCGCCTCGAAACGCCCGCCCCCGAGTTCCCTGAGGAGGAGCGCTTCCATACGCCCGCCGGTCGCGGGCTTCATGCCTTCGAGCCTCGCCGGGAAGACCATCGTGTCGTTCACGACGAGCACGTCGCCCGCCCGGAGGTACTCCGGAAGGTCTGTGAACGACCTGTGCGCGAGTACGTCCGTCTCCCTGTCCAGGACCATCAGGCGGGAGCCGTCCCTGGCCGGCGCGGGCGTCTGGGCTATAAGCTCCGGCGGAAGCTCGAAGTCGAACTCGCTGACAAGCATGGGCCTACCGGCCCCCCTGGCTTACTATGCGGGACAGGACGGTGTCCTTGTAGTAGTGCGCGAGTATCTCCCTGTACCCTTTTCCGTTTTCGGCCATGACCTTCGCGCCCCACTGGCACATGCCGACGCCGTGGCCCGCGCCCTTCCCGGAGAACACGAAGTCCTCGCCGTCTTTCTTTATCATGAAACATGTGCTCGGCACCTTGGAGTAGCCGATTATGCGCCTAAGGTCGGCGGCCTTGATGGTTCCCCTCCCCCATACGGCCTGTATGCTCACCGCCTTGGCCCGTCCGGTGTCGCTCCTGTCCGTGACGGTGATCGCCGTTATCCCGGCCACCGGGTATCCGTTCGCGCAGAGCGCCTTCTCTATCTCGGTCTGGGGGATACGCTTCTCCCATGCCGCGTAAGGCGACTCCTTGGAGCAGGAACATCCTTCAGGGCGCAGGTAGGGCCTGGACAGGTCCCAGACGTCTGCCGCGTCCTCGGTTATGCCGCCGCACGTCGAGTGGTAGAGCGTCTCGACCAGCGCGCCGTTGTAGCCCAGCACCTCGCCCTCGGTGTCCCGTGCCGCCCTCGCGGGCCCGTCCTTCTCCCTCGCGTCGCCGGTGAATACCTGCGAGTTTACCGAGGAGCAGAGGTCGTAACCGTCGTAGTCGTGCTTCGTCTTCCTGAAAAGAGCGTATGTCCTTGTGACGACCGCCTGGGCCTTCAGCGCCTCGATAGGCCAGCTTGCGGGCATCTCCTCGCCGACGACCGCGCGGACGTAGTCCTCTATCGGTATCTCGTTGATAATACGGAGCAGGCCCTTGGCGTTCTTCCCGACCTCGACCACGCCCGTCAGCGAGAACTCGTTGATGTTTACCGGCGTCTTGTCAGCGAAAATCCGTACCCCGTTCGGCGGGCCGTTGTCCTTGCTTATAATGACTACCGGGCCGGACGGCGTGTCCCCTGGGTCGTCGGCAAGCACGCCTGTCCTGTCGTCCACCTCGTAGCCCTCCGGGAACTGGATGCGTATCTTCGCCAGGCCGTCCATCACGAGTATGCGCACGGACTCGTCCGCGCGCGCCTGGCCGGCGAGGAGCGTTGCCGCGAGGACGGCGGAAACAATTATGGATGACAGTCTAAGCATGTAATGGCCCAGTGAATATATTGGCGTCCCGACCCCCGGCATAAATCCTGCCGGGGCAGGCTGCGCGGAGGGACTCGCTTTTATCTATGTTCAAGAAGGGATGACCATCGTGTGCTCCCTGCCTGTCACCCCCGTGAAAACGGGGGTCCATTTTGACTTTAAGCATCAAATGGATTCCCGCTTTCGCGGGAATGACAACACAAGGTACGGACGCAATAAATTGTGCCCATGCAATATCATCATATACAGGCGGATTCTTCGGCTTCGCCTCGGAATGACACCTTTGTGTCGCTGAATGTTACGACTCCGGCCCGCCGGCCGTTATCTCCTCCAGCATCTTGAGCTGGGAGGGCTGGCCGAGCGCGATGAGGCAGTCACCGCGGTTCAGCACGGCGGACGGGCTCGGGTTGAACTCCATCTTCCCGCCGGAGTGCTTTATTGCTACTATGATGATGCCGAGCTCCTGCCGGATGCCGCTCTGGCTGATGGCGAGGCCGGCGAGCGACGAGCCCTTGCCTATCGTGACCTCCTCCATCTTCAGTTCGAGGTTCTCCGCCTGTGTGGCGAACTCTATGAAGTCCATGACGTTCGGACGGAGCACAGCCTGGGCCATCCTGTCCGCGCCTATGAGGTACGGCGATATGACCTTGCTCGCGCCCGCGCGGCGGAGCTTCTGCTCCGAGCCGTCCTCTCCGGCCCTCGCCACGATGTAGAGGCCTGGGGAGAGACCCCTTGCAGTGAGGACGATGTACAGGTTGTCCGCGTCCGTCGAGACGACGGTGATGAGACCCTTGGCCCTCGCTATGCCTGCCTCCATGAGCGTTTCGTCCCGGTCAGCGTCGCCCTGTATTATCAGGTAACGCTCCCAGTCCTCCGCGGAGATGTTCTTCGTGTCCTTCTCGATGACTATGAACGGCACCGGCTTTCTTGCAAGCTCGCGGCAGATGAGCCTGCCCATCCTGCCGAAGCCGCAGACGATGTAGTGGTCCTTCAGGTGCTTTATCTTCTGCTCCAACTTCTTCCTCCCGAATATGGACTGGAGTTCGCCCTCGAGCATGAGCTTGGTCGCGTTCCTTATGGCGAATGCGAGCGTGCCGACCCCGAAGAATATCAGGGCTATCGTGAACATCTGGCCGCGCGGCCCGAGGTCGTGCACCTCCTTGAACCCGATAGTCGAAAGCGTTATGGTCGTCATGTACAGAGAGTCGAGGAAGCTCCAGCCCTCGAGGTACATGTACCCGCCGGTCCCGGACATCACCACGCCGACCATGATGGCGAGAGAGAACCAGAGCAGGTGCGCGGTATCGGTTGTTATTTTTTTGAACACGCGCTGAATACCCCGATTATGCCGAAACCAGTGTTACCGCCCGGTAAAAACCAATTCGATTGTCGCCCCGTGCTTGACACGGGGTCCAGGAAGTGAGAAATTCCTGGATTCCCGCCGGAGTTTACCCCGGTACGCCTAAAGCCGGGGCGGGAATGACGGACTTGTTATTGCCGCCTGACTATGACCAGCGAGAGGTAGTCCAGCTCAGCCTGGGTAATGTACTTCAGGTCCCTTATTATCCGCTCCCTGTCCGTACCGCACCGGCTCACGTAGACCGCGCCGGATAGGAGCCCCTTCTTGTCCAGCAGCTCTACCAGCTTAGGGAAGCCCCGGTTCACCTTCATGAGGACGACGGTGTCGAATCCGTCCATCGCGGCGCCCAGGGCGTCCATGTCCCGGCCTATGGGCATCACGGCGAGCCTCTCCGAGCCGAGCGCGAGGTCCACCCCTGCACGGGCTGCCGCGAGGGATATGGAGCTTACGCCCGGCACCGTCTCGCTTGCAACCTCCGGCAGCCGCGCCCGGACCTTCGCGAGGATGTACGCGTAGGTGCTGTAAAGCGACGGGTCGCCGAGTGTCAGGAACCCGACGTCGTTCCCGGCCAAAAGCTCGGCGGTGATGGACTCAGCCGCCTCGTCCCAGGCCTTCTCAAGCACCGCTTTGTCCATGGACATCGGGAAGATCGCGGTGATGACCTTCTGGCGCGAGGTGTCCACGCAGCCCTTTACTATAGACAGCGCGAAGCTTTCGGAGTCGTCCGAGGCGCGGGGCGCGCAGAGCACCGGCAGGGACTTTATGAGGCCGGCCGCCTTTACCGTGAGCAGTTCCGGGTCGCCTGGGCCGACGCCAATGCCGTAGATCTTGCCGAGAGACAAATGGATACCTCAATGTTATTAATCCGGCGGTTAAAAGTCCGGACATCCTCTTCATTGCGCGGCCTCAAGGGGGCGCGGCCCCCTTGCACCCCCGGACAAGGGGGAAACGTTCCCCCTTGCATCCCCTCGATCCTGTAAGGATGGAAGCCAAATCATGGCGAGCTTCGCCCGCCGAATTTAAAACAACCTGGCCCCAACCTATGGCTCCCCCTATTAAGATAAGAGGGGGCCGGGGGGTGTTATGAAATTCCTGGATTCCCGCATTCGCGGGAATGACGGGCGATACAGATTGCCCTGCAAATTATAAACGCCCGCGAAAAAAAAAGCAATCCCAATATAGAGAGGGATTGCTTCTGCTTGCTTTCGAGAAATGCTTTCTTGAGGCTGGATGTCTACCTGGCCTCCTCGACGGTGACGGTCAGGCTGAAGGGCCTTAGCCCTTCCTTCTCCGGCGAGAGCGTGAGCTTTGTCACGCCGGGCCTGACGGCGCGGAAATACCAGAACGTGAGCGACCTGTCCTTGTCCACGTTCTCGGCAGTGCGGTTTTCCAGTTTCAGGACGTCTATGTCCATCTCCTTTATACTGTAGCCGTAAACGTCGCACTTCTTGACCATGAAGCCGAGCACGACCTCGCCTCCGACGGCGATATCCACCTCGCGCCCGCTGTCTTCCGGGCCGAGCGTCCTCTTCATCGGCGGCGGGGCCGGGGCGATGGAGAAGGATTCGAGCGGGGCCGGGGCGGTGGCTACGGTATCCGCATTGCACACGGACGGGACTTGAGAGGCTGTCAGGCCGGCAATGGCGGCGCAAAATACGAGCAGCAGTATATAGCGGATACCGGGCGTCATGTATGCGCCTCCTCTCACTTCTTCATACCCATAATGATGTTCACCGGGTTTGCCGCTACCATGAAGTATTTTCCGGCCAGTTCCTTCGAGCGCGAGACGCTCGCGGCCGTTATCTCGAAGATGTAGTCGTAGTCCTTGAAGAACCCGACGACCTCGCCCAGGTTCTCTATCGTGACGACGTTCACGACCACTCGTCCTCCGGGCCGGAGCCGGGTGTCCACGTGTTCGAGGATGTCCCTGAGCTGTCCGCTGGAGCCGCCGATGAACACGGCGTCCGGGTCCGGCAGCGCCTTCAGCGCATCCGGGGCCTCGCCCGCGATGGCCTCGACTCCCGTGGCCGAGAACGCGAGGATGTTCTTCTTTAGGTATGTGAACTGGGTCGGGTCCTTCTCGACGGCGAAGACCTTGCCGGGAGCGGTAAGGCCCTCGGCCTCGATCGCGACCGATCCGCAGCCCGCCCCGACGTCCCACATCACGCCGCCCTTCTCCGGCCTGAGCTTGGATATGGCAATCGCCCGGACCTCGGCCTTGGTTATCATCCCGTTTCTGTGGGCGAACTGGAAGTCCGGTATGCCGATTGACTTGGAGTAGGTGCGCTCCGGCGCGCCGGACGGCTTGTCCTTCTTTATTATCATCACGTTCATCGGCGAGAACCTTTTGGCCATCGTGTCCTGTAGCGTGCCCTCGAACACCCTGGGCTCGTCCAGGCCGAGGTTCTCGCAGACGAACACCCGCCTCTCGCCGGCCCCGGCGTTTATCAGCGCCGCCGCAATCTTGTCCGGGCTGTTCTTCTCGTCCGTGAACACGCCGACCTTTTCGCGCATCATCACCGTGTGCAGGACGTCCTCCATGCCCCGGCCGTGCGCGCTGACTATGCCCGCGTCCTCCCAGGTCTCCTTGGCGAGCGCGAACCCCCACTGCATCGAGCTTACCGCGGGCGTGATGGTTATCTCGTCCTTGTCGAAGTTTTTGAGGAGGTAGTTGGTGATGCCGTAGAGGTTTGGGTCTCCGGAGGCCAGGACGACTACGTCCGACTTTTTCTTCTTCTTTATGACGTCGACCATCTTGAACAGGTCGGCCTTCAGGGAGAGCTTCCTGCTGTCCGGTATGTCCGGGAGCTGCTTCAAGTGCCTTTCGCTTCCGATGACCAGCTTTGACTTCTCTATGGTCTCGGACGAAGACCCGGACAGCCCCTTTACGCCCTCCATGCCTACACCTATGATGTGTATCATACCGGTTTCCCTTCGTAGTCCACCATCATGCACGTGAATTCCATCCTGGCGCCGAGTATGTTCCTCGCGGTATCCGAGACCTTGCCGCATATGACCCCGGAGAGGGCGCGGCGCTCTGCCGGCGACGCAATGTCCATGAACACCTCGCGCGCCGTGTTGGCGTGTTTTACCGCCTCCACCTTCTTCCGGCTCCAGCCGGACTCTTCCGCGACATCCGCGAGGAAGCCGAGTTCGAGCGTGGAGTCCTTGACGTTGGTCTTGACGCTCCCCATCGCCATCTTCACGAGCTTGCCGAACTGGCCGACGATTATGACCTTCGTGAATAGCCGCTTCCGGGCCTCGGCGAGCGCGAACCCGACGTGGTCGCCCATCTGTATGAAGGCCTCCTCCGGCATATCCGGGAACATCTTCATTGCGGCCGCCTCGCTCGTCCTGCCGGGCGTGAGTATAATCTCAGACACGCCGCATGCGCGTGCGACGGACATGGCGGCCACGACGGTGTCGGTCCAGGCGCGGGTGGATATGGGCTCCACTATACCGGTGGTGCCGAGTATCGAGATGCCGCCGACGATACCGAGCCGCTCGTTGAGCGTCTTCTTCGAGATCTCCTCGCCCCTGGGGACGAATACCGTAACCTCCAGGCCCAGCGGGCAGTCGGTCTCCTTCAGCACCTTGGCCAGCTCGTCCTTCAGCATCTTGAGGGGGACGGGGTTTATGGCGGCATGGCCGACGGGTATGGCGAGGCCGGGCTTGGTCACCTTGCCTACGCCGCGGCCGCCCTTCACGACTATGCCGTAGCCCTTGGTATAGAACTTTACCACCGCGCCTATCTCGGCGCCGTTGGTCACGTCCGGGTCGTCGCCCGCGTCCTTTATGACGGTCGCCTGCGCCCAGTCGTCGGTGAACTCGAGGTGGTGGACGTCGAAGACGGCCCTGGGGCCCGCAGGCAGGCTTATCTCGACCTTGTCGACGCCGTGCTCGTTAATCAGGGCGTACGCCGCAGCCTTGGCGGCCGCGGTCGCGCAGGCGCCGGTGGTGAACCCGCTCCTCAGCTCCGCCGTAGCCTTAGCCTTCGGCATCGTCTTTTCCCTGACGCTCTGCATCGGAATCTCCACTGGCGTCTTCGGCCGGGACGCTGTAGCGGGCGTCCGCCCATGCGCCCAGGTCTATGAGCTTGCACCGCTCGCTGCAGAAAGGACGGTGGGGGTTGCCCTCCCATGCGGCCTCGTTTTTACATATAGGACAAAGCAAGTCATACTCTCCGGCTTGAAACTAAAAACCTCAGTCCGCACATGAAGACCGAGGCTGCATAAACGCTATATTAAGTGAATAACAAGGATTCGCGTTATTGTCAATGGTTTTATGAAAAAACATGGCAGGAAGCGTAAAATCCCCCTCATTCCCCCTTTGTCAAAGGGGGACGAAATGGAAACCGCGAAAAAAATCGGGACCGGATAACCGGCCCCGAGGTTCCATGCGCAAATTTTCCGTCCGGCTGTCAGGATGCGGACGCGTTCAGTCGGTTCTGGACGATGGTCTTGTCCACGATGCTGCCGCAGTTGAGGCACTTCCACCCGTAGAAGGTGATGAAGTAGTCAGCAAACCTCTGGGATACCATCAGGCCACCACACTTTGAGCATTTCATTTTTACCCTCCCCTGTTAATACTTCTGGTTGATGTATAAATGCTTCCAGCCCGGGGCTGGATGATGATGCAAACTGTGTACGGAGCCTTATATTAGCAAGTCCCGTGCCAGAACTGCGAACATAATGAAATGCGTTGTAGAATCAATATGTTATGGCGCGGGTGGGTGCCGGGAGCGCCGCCGGGACGCGGCTGCGTAGTCATAATATTGACAGCGGTTATCCACCAAATCATGGGTACGCGATGTAATGTGCTGATATTGCAGTGGTAATTCATGCGTCAAAATATTGAACCGTACCGCCAGTATCTCCCCGTGCAGTCTGAATGTGGGGT
This sequence comes from Nitrospirota bacterium, assembly GCA_016212105.1. Taxonomy (GTDB): domain Bacteria; phylum Nitrospirota; class JACRHJ01; order JACRHJ01; family JACRHJ01; genus JACRHJ01. Next base: position 92,402 of record JACRHJ010000024.1, on the reverse strand, counting down.
TCGCAGGCCGTCTATAAAATATTATGAACAGGGTATTTGAAAAGTTTATATAGAGTTTGACAAAATCCGGATTTCGTGATTAACTTTTAACGTTTTATGCCGGATGCTGCCCGGATGCCGCATTGTACGGCGGCAAGCAGGCCGTCCGGCCGTCTTTATTGTACAACGCAAGGAAGGGGGGATGTCGGGGGGGCTTGCGGTTTCGGTGTGTTATATTTTTGACACCAGCATCTTCGAAAGGACGTGGAACATGCGGGGAGGATTCATCAGGGGGCTTTTCGACATCGACCGAAGGGATTTTCTGAAGTTCTGCAGCGCGACGGCCGCGATGATGGGGCTTTCCGAAGCCTACGCGCCCAAGATCGCCGAGGCGGTGACCACCGCCGCTCCCAGGACTCCGGTGGTCTGGCTGACGCTCTCGTGCGACTCGGGCTGCACCGAGATGTTCATCAAGGCCAAGCGGCCGAGCGCGGCCGAGCTGATCCTCGACGTCCTGAGCGTCGAGTTCAACGACACCATCATGGCGGCCGCGGGTGAGCAGGCGGAGGAGAACCTCAAGAACGCGGTCGACAAGGGCGGCTTCATCCTCGTCATAGAGGGCGCGATGCCGACCAAGCCGGGCTACGGTACCATAGCCGGCAAGGACATGCTCGACATTGTCAAGGAGGTCGCCCCCAAGGCGCTCGCCGTCGTGGCGATAGGTTCATGCGCGACCAACACCGGCATACCCGGCGCGGCCCCGAACCCGTCCGGGCTGATAAGCGTCACCGACGCCCTGAAGCCGCTGGGCATCGCAAACGTAAACCTTCCCGGCTGCCCGGCCGACCCCAAGCTCCTTGTCGGCGTGGTGCTGAACTACCTGCTTTTCAAGAAGCTCCCGGACCTCGACGAGCTTGGCCGTCCCAAGATGTTCTACGCAAAGACGATACACGAGCAGTGCGAGAGGCGCTCCCACTTCGAGGCGGGCCGCTTCGTCGAGGCCTTCGGCACGCCGGAGATGGAGAAAGGCTACTGCCTCTACAAGATGGGCTGCAAGGGGCCGCAGACGCACGGGCCGTGCCCGACGATACGCTACAACGACAACGCGAGCTGGTGCATACTTGCCGGCGCGCCCTGCATCGGCTGCCTCGACATGAAGTGGCCGGACGCGCAGAGCCCGTTCTACGGCAGGCTCGCGGGCGTGTCCATACCGGGCTTCGGCGGAGTGCAGTCCACCGCCGACAAGGTCGGCAAGGTGCTCGGCGCGGCGACTGCAATAGGCATTGGCGCACACGCGGCGGCGACCGCCGCCAAGGGCGGAAAGAAGGGGGGTGGTGAGTAATGGCCAGGTTAGTCATAGACCCGATTACAAGGATTGAGGGCCACCTGAAGCTCGATGTCGAGATTGAAGGCGGCAAGGTAAAGGACGCATGGACCTCCGGGACGCTTTTCCGGGGATTCGAGCTTATACTAAAGGGGCGCGACCCGCGCGACGCCTGGCAGATTACGCAGCGCGTCTGCGGCGTATGCCCGACCTCCCACGCGCACACCTCGACCATGGGACTCGAGGACTCCTTCAAGGTCACGCCTCCGGAGAACGCGGTCATACTGCGTAACCTGATAGAGGGCTGCCAGTTCCTGCACTCGCACATACTCTGGTTCTACCACTTGAACGCGCTCGACTACGTGGACGTCGTCTCGGCGCTCTCGGCAAAGACGACAGACCCGGCGCTGGTCGCCGTACAGGGAAAGCTCAAGACATTCGTGGACTCCGGCCAGCTGGGCCCGTTCGCCAACGCATACTGGGGACACCCTGCCTACAAGCTGCCGCCGGAGGTCAACCTCCTCGCGGTATCGCACTACCTCCAGGCGCTCGAGATGCAGGCAGAGGCGGCCGCCGCGTCCGCGGTATGGGGCGGCAGGATGCCGATGACGATGACCTCGCCCCCGGGCGGCGTCAACTGTATGGTGGACCTCGACCTCATAGCCCAGTTCCTTTTCAGGCTTAAGAAGGTCCAGGCGTTCATAGACAACGTGATGGTGCCGGACACCCTCGCCATTGCCCCGTTCTACCTCGACTGGGCGGGCATCGGCAAAGGGCACGCGAACTTCCTGTCGTGGGGCGTCTTCACGGACCCCAAGTCGCGCGACCCGTACAAGTCTCTCCTGCCGAGGGGCGCGGTCTACGCGAGCGAGGGGCTTACCGCCCAGAAGGTCGGCCCGGAGATGGTCACCGAGGACACGACCCGCGGCTGGTACAAGGACGGCCCGGCCGTGAACCCGGCCCAGGGCGTGACGGACCCCGAGTATACAAGCTACGACACCAACGCCAAGTACACATGGGCCAAGTCCCCGAGGCTGAACGGCAAGCCGATGGAAGTCGGCGCGCTCGCCCGCATGCTGGTCGCGTATACCTCCGGACAGCCGACCGCGCAGTCGCTGATAAACGGGACGCTCACCGCGCTCGGCGTCGGCGGCAAGCCTGAGGTCCTCCTCTCCGTCCTCGGCAGGATAGCTGCGCGCACGCTTGAGGCCAAGATGGTCGCGGACGAGATGATCGGCTGGACGACCGCGCTCGCGGCAAACCTCGGCGCCGGGAACTCGAAGCTGTTCGAGCAGTACGAGATACCGGACAAGTCATCCGGCATCGGACTCTGGGAGGCCCCACGCGGCGCGCTCGGCCACTGGAACGAGATAGACGGACACGTCCTCAAGAACTACCAGATGGTCGTACCGACCACCTGGAACGTCTGCCCGAGGGACGAGAAGGGCGTGAGGGGCCCCATAGAGGAGGCGCTCATCGGCACGCCGGTGCACGACGCCAAGCAGCCGCTCGAAATACTGCGCGTGGTGCACAGCTTCGACCCGTGCCTCGCATGCACCGTGCACGTCATAGACCCCGACACCAACGAAGTCCGCAAGTTCAGGGTATCCTGAGGAAGGAGGGTCTGAGATGGGCGGAAAGATGGTATACACGTGGACCAAGGCGGTGCGCATAGAGCACTGGTGGCACGTCGCCGCGATGGTCGGCCTTATCGCCACGGGGTTCTACATCCACTCGCCGTACATGTCCGGCGGCGGCGAGACGATGGCGTGGATGCGGTTCATCCACTTCGTCAGCATGTACGTGCTTGTTTTCGGGCTGATATTCAGGGTGTACCTCGCGTTCAACAACGGCGAGCACACCGACTGGAAGGAGATGTTCCCGCTGCCCAGAAACCTCAAGGGCATCCCGGACATGCTCGCGTTTTACCTGTTCATGAAGGACACGCACGGCGACTACGGCAAGTACAACCCGCTTCAGGGGACGGCGTACTTCGTGATGGGGCTGGTCATCATCGTGATGACCTGCACCGGGTTCGCGCTGTACGACGGCTGGCTGCACGCAAGCTTCGCATGGGTGAACCCGATGCTGGGCGGGGAGCACGTGACACGCGTCGTGCACTTCCTCGGCATGTGGGTGCTGATATGCCTCTCGCTCGTGCACCTGTACTTCGTCATAAGGCAGAACTGCCTCGAGAAGGACAGGACGCTCATGTCGATGATAGACGGGTATCGGGAGACGGGCGAGTAACTTGATGACCGACACAGATAACGGCATACACGCCGGCCCCGGGGACCACAAGGTCATGATCCTCGGGGTCGGCAACATTCTCCTGAAGGACGAGGGGTTCGGCGTCCGCGTCGTCGAGAGGATGCGCGACACGTTCTCGTTCCCGGACAACGTCGAGCTGATGGACGGCGGCACCGCCGGGCTCGACCTCCTGCCATTCGTCGAGGGCTTCGACAGGCTCGTCATAATCGACACCGTCAACGCGGGAGAGCCGCCCGGCTCGATTTTCCGGTTTACTCCAGATGATATTACAGTTAAAGTACCGTACAAGACCTCGCTTCACCAGATAGGCATGGTCGAGGTCTTTGCAATCGCCGAGGCTCTGGGACGGAAGATGGAGGCGGTGATAATCGGCATCCAGCCGGAGGACATGCACTCGCTCGGACTGGAGCTGACGGACACGCTCCAGGCGAAGGTGCCGGAGGTCATCGGGATGGTGCTGAAGGAGCTTGAGCTGCTTGGGGTGAAGGTGGAGAAGAAGAATAGGCATGGAGACCCCTCACCCCAACCCCTCTCCCGCGAGGAGAGGGGATTATATTAAGGCAAAATCGAAAGAAGGGCCGACACGCGAGCCTGCCCCATAAAGGGCGAATTCCTGGATTCCCGCCGGAGTTTACCCCGGCATGCCTAAAGCCGGGGCGGGAATGACGGCAATAGGGCACCTGGCATACCCTTATCGCTGTTACCTCACAAAAGTTTTCGGGCCGCCCTTTTACAAAAGGGCGAGACTTGGAATTTAAATGCACGAAGTCTCGATCTGCGAATCGATTATAGATATACTGAAACAGCAGGCGGCGGCGCGGGGCAAGGCGCGTGTCACGCTTGTGCGCCTCAAGATTGGCGAGATGGCGGGCGTGGTAGAGGACTCGATGCGTTTCGCATTCGAGGTGGTCTCGAAGGATACGCTCGCGGAGGGCGCGGAACTGGTAATAGATTTGGTGCCTCTTATGGCGCGGTGCAAGGCGTGCGGCGCAGACTTTCCGATAGAGGGCTATGCGTTTTCATGCGCCGTGTGCGGCAGCCCTGAGATTGAGGTCGTATCCGGCAGGGAGCTTATGATAGACGAGATAGAGCTGGAGGAGCCATGAAGGAAGCGGAGTTCAATGTGAGCGTCCCGGACGATGTGGGCGGGCTTCTCCAGGAGATACACAGGCGCGGAGGTACCATGAAGGTCAAGGTAGCCGAGAACATACTAAGCGCGAACGACCGTGTTGCGGAGGAGAACAGCAGGCTGCTTAAAGAGAGCGGGGTGTACGTCATAAACATGATGTCCTCGCCGGGCGCGGGCAAGACGACGCTGCTCGAGAAGACGCTCGCCGCGCTGAAGGACAAGTACAAGATAGGTGTAATCGAAGGCGACGTGGCGACGACGGCGGACGCCGAGCGCATCGAGAAGCTTGGCGTACCGGTGGTGCAGATAAACACCGGCAGCGCATGCCACCTGGACGGCAGCATGGTGCGTGGGGCTCTTGAGGAGTTCGACCTGGGCTCGCTCGACCTGCTCATCGTCGAGAACGTGGGCAACCTCGTCTGCCCGGCGGAGTTCAACCTCGGCGAGGACCACAAGGTGATGCTGCTGTCCGTCGCCGAGGGCGACGACAAGCCGCTCAAGTACCCGCTGATGTTCCGCGAGTCCGCCGCGCTCGTAATAAACAAGATAGACCTTATACCGTACACGAACTTCGACATGGACAAGGCGAGGCGGGACTCGCTGTCGATTAACCCCAGGCTCGACGTGTTCCCGCTCTCGTGCCGCACCGGCGAGGGGCTGGACGGCTGGCTCGGCTGGCTGGAATCCGGAATCAACGCCCGCTGATGGCGGGCCGTGTCAGGATAACCGTCACCGGCGTCGTGCAGGGTGTCGGGTTCCGTCCGGCGGTCTACAACCTCGCCGTCTGCATGGGCCTCGCGGGCTATGTGCTGAACAACTCGTCAGGCGTGGTCATCGAGGTCGAGGGGCAGGCCGCTGTCGGCTTCGCGCAGGCAGTCATTGACAATACCCCGCCCCTTGCATCCATCAAGACAATCGACATTGAACACCTGCCGCCAGCGGGGTACACAGGCTTTGAGATTCGCTTCTCCGAGGCCGTGCCCGGCGAGTTCGCGCTCGTCTCGCCTGATATCGCCACATGCCCGGACTGCCTGCGCGAGGCCCACGACCCCGCCGACCGGCGGCACCTCTACCCGTTCACGAACTGCACCAACTGCGGCCCGCGCTACTCCATAGTCGAGGGAGTGCCGTATGACAGGCCCCTGACCACGATGCGCGCGTTCACGATGTGTCCTGTGTGCAAGGCGGAGTACGACAACCCGGCGGACAGGCGGTTCCACGCCCAGCCGGTCGCGTGTCCGGCCTGCGGCCCGAAGACCGCGTTTCGGGGCGAAGGCTCCGGGGCATGGGGACAGGACGACCCGGTCATCGACGCGGTACTCGAAATGCTGGCCGGTGGCATAGTGGCAATAAAGGGACTCGGCGGGTACCAGCTCGCGTGCGACGCGACCGATAGCGAAGCTGTGAAGACGCTGCGTGAAAGGAAACGCAAAGGCAGAAAACCGTTCGCGGTGATGGCAAAAGACGTCGATACGGTGCGGCTCTACTGCGAGGTCTCGCCCGCCGAGGAGGCGCTCCTCACCGGACGTGAGCGGCCCATCGTGCTTTTACGGAAAAAGGTGGGCGCCGCCCACCTTGCTGAAGACGTCGCGCCGGGCGCGCTCTGGCTCGGTTTCATGCTGCCCTGCACGCCGCTGCACGACCTGCTGTTCAACCACCCGGACATCCCGGAGACTGACAGGCCGCGCGTGCTGGTCATGACCTCCGGCAACCTCTCCGAGGAGCCTATCGTCATCGACAACACAGAGGCGGTCGAGAAGTTATCCCACCTCGCGGATGCGTTTCTCTCGCACGACCGTGACATATACATGCGCGTGGACGACTCGGTCGCGCGGGTGGTCGCGGGGGTCCCGAGGATTATACGACGGGCGCGCGGTTACGTGCCGACGCCTATAGACCTTGGCCATCCGATGCCGGAGATATTTGCGTGCGGCGGGGAGCTGAAGAACACGCTCTGCCTGACCAAAGGCAGCTATGCCATACCGAGCCAGCACATAGGCGACCTGGCCAGCCACGAGGCGTTTGTCTTCTATGAGGAGACGCTGAAGAACCTGAAACGGACGTTTTCCGCCGACCCGAAGGTGGTCGCGCACGACATGCACCCGGACTACATGAGCACACGCTTTGCGCAGGAATACAGGACGGACGGAGGCGACCCTCCGACGCTAATACCCGTCCAGCACCACCACGCGCACATCGCCGCATGCATGGCCGAGAACGGCGTTTCGGGCGCGGTCATCGGCGTCGCGTTCGACGGGACGGGCTACGGGACGGACGGGCGCATCTGGGGGAGCGAGTTCCTCGTCGCGGGCTACGCGGGTTTCGAGCGGTTCGCGCATATGAACTACATACCGCTGCCCGGCGGGGACAGGGCGGTGCGTGAGCCCTGGCGCACTGCGCTTTCCCTGCTTGTGCAGGCCTGCGGTGACGAGGCCGCCGGCCTCTTCACGATGCTGAAGGGTAAGGCCGTAAGCGAACGGGACTCGTCCCTCGTCCTCCAGATGCTCGCGAAGGGCGTCAACTCGCCGCTTTCGTGCGGGATGGGGCGGCTGTTCGACGGCGTGTCTTCGCTCATAGGCGTTATGGACGTCATCTCGTTCGAGGGCGAGGCGGCGATTGGTCTTGAGACGGCCGCGTGGCGGGCGGCTGGCGGATTAAGTGGGGCGGTGCCGTACCCGTATGAGTTAAGCGGGGTCGTTCCGGCCGTCATTGACACCGTGCAGCTGATACGCGCGATAGTCGAGGATGCGTTGAACGGAGTCGCGCGTGAGTCGATAGCCCTGCGGTTCCATGCGACGGTCGCGGACATGGTGTTCAGGGTATGCAAGTCGGCGCGGGAGGCGAGGGGGCTTGAGACGGTCGCGCTGTCCGGCGGCGTGTTCCAGAACGCGCTTCTGTTCGAGGCTGTCGAGGCCGGGCTGATGTCGCGTGGCTTCCGGGTGCTGTCGCATTCGAAGATGCCGACCAACGACGGCTGCGTTTCGCTCGGGCAGGCCGTGGTCGCGGCGGCTAATCTAACATAAAAAGGGCCGACACACGGGTCGGCCCCTACATAAAATCCCACACGAACCACGGCTCTTATATCCGCACAATCTCCGCCGTCAACTCTTCCCCGACATGTATCACCGCATACGAGTTGTACGGCGCATAGGTCTTGTCTGTCGGGCTGCCGGGGTTGACCATAAGCACGCCGCCGACGTACGCGACCTTCGGCTGGTGCGAATGGCCGTAGACGATGCAGTCCACATTATCATTCTCGAAGTACCCGAGTATACGTTCCTCCATGCCCGGCACGCGGCAGCATCCGTGCGTGAGGCCGATCCGAAAGCGCCCGGCCTGTAAGATCTGCTTCTCCGGCAGCCTCTCCGATACGTCCCAGCCGTCCATGTTGCCCGCGACCGCCGTAACCGGCGCAATCAGCTTCAGGTCCTCGATTACGTCGAGTGACGTTATGTCGCCCGCGTGGAGTATCAGGTCGCAGCCCTTGAAGTCTTCATAAATTCTCTGCGGGAGCTTGCCCATCCCGCCTGATATATGCGTGTCCGACACGCAGCAGATCTTCATGAAAGTCTCTTTACCAGCTCCCCGGTGATGCCCTCAAGCGGCAGCTCGGCCTGTTCCTTGGTCTTCATGTCCCGAAGAATCCCGACGCCCTTCGCGAGTTCGTCCTCGCCTATGATGAGGACACGCGACGCGCCGGAGCGGTCGGCCTTCTTCATCTGGGACTTGAGCGATGCGCCGGCGTAGTCGTATTCCGCCCAGACGCCGGACTTCCGGAGCCCGTGCGCGACCCTGCGGCCGAGCCTTTGCGCCTCGTCTCCGAGCGCGGCCACGAACAGGGCCGGGCCGGGTGCGGGGGTGCCGTCTTCCGGGAGCATGAGGATGAGCCGTTCCACGCCCATCGCGAAGCCTATGCCGGGCGTGGACGGGCCGCCCAGTTCCTCGACCAGTCCGTCGTAACGGCCGCCGGCCGCGACCGCGTTCTGCGCCCCGGCCTTGTCCGTCGCGACCATCTCAAATGTCGTGCGCGAGTAATAGTCCAGGCCGCGCACCATACGCTTGTTTATGGAATAAACTATGCCGAGGTCGTCCAACCCCTGCCGGACGGCGGCGAAGTGGTCGCGGCACCCGTCGTCCAGGTACTCGGACATGTCCGGCGCGTCCGCGGTCGCAACCTTGCAGCCCGCGGCCTTGCAGTCGAGCGCGCGCAACGGGTTCGTCTCGATCCGCCTCTGGCAGTCCTCGCAGAGCATATCGCGACGTGCGTCGAGGAACGACTTGAGCGCCTCGCGGTAACGCGGACGGCAGTCCTTGCATCCGAGCGAGTTTATCTGTAGCGCGACACCCTGCACGCCGAGTCTCTGAAAGAAGTCGTACAGGAGCGCGAGGACGTCGACGTCGACGGACGGCTCCGCGCCGCCCAACACCTCCGCGCCAATCTGGTGGAACTGCCGGAGACGCCCGGCCTGCGGCCTCTCCCGGCGGAACATCGGCCCCATGTAGAATATTTTAGTTATGGGGTTTGTGGCGTACATCTTGTGCTCGACGAACGCGCGCACGACGCCCGCCGTGCCCTCCGGGCGGAGCGTTATCTCGTCGCCGCCCCGGTCCGTGAAGGCGTACATCTCCTTCTCGACGATGTCCGAGGTCGTACCGATGCTCCTCGTGAACAGCACCGTATGCTCGATTATCGGGACGCGGACCTCAGAAAAGCCGTATACCTTGAAGAGCTCCCGCGCGGCCCGCTCCACCGCTTGCCAGCGGGCGACGTCCTGCGGGAGTATGTCCTTGACGCCTTTAATGGCTTTCGTCAGCAATGTCTGTACCTTTTCTATTAAAGAACCTTCCGCATCCGCTCGACTGTCGGGAACGCGTCCGAGTTCGTGTGCGGCAGGAAGAGAGCCGATACGTACTCGTCCATGAACGAGCGCGATACGGACAGCTCCATGTAGGTCATCCTGCGGGCGATGTCCTCGACGTCCTTCCTGAGGTTCTTCGACATGAGCGCCATGTACGCGCCCATTATGGACGTGTTGCCGAGGAACTCGAACCGCTCGACCGGCAGGTCCGGCAGCAGCCCTATTGTGATGGCGCGTTCGACGTCCAGGTAGTTCCCGAACCCGCCCGCGATGTATACCTTCTCGACGTCCGCGAACCCGAACCCGACTTCCTTCAGGAGCGTGGCGAAGCCCGCGTATATCGCGCCCTTCGTCCGGACGATGTTGTCTATGTCAGGCTCGGTAAGCGTTATGTCCTTTCCGGTGCCGGTCTCGGCCGCCCACGCGAGGACGTACTCCGGCCCGTCCTCCCCGCTTCGCACCCTCGGAGTCCCGCAGTCGAGGTTTATCTTGCCGCGCTGGTCTATGACGCCGGTCAGGAACATCTCGGCGACCGCGTCTATCATCCCGGAGCCGCATATGCCTATCGGCTGGACGTTGCCTATGACCGCCGACTTGGCCTCGAACGTAGCAGGGTCTATGGCGACCTTCTCTATCGCCCCGTCCATCGCGCGCATCCCGTACTTCACGCCGCCGCCCTCGAACGCCGGCCCTGCCGAACAGGCAGCGGTCACCATCCAGTCGGAGTTCCCGACGACTATCTCTCCGTTCGTGCCGATGTCAATGAAGAGCGACAGCTCGTGCTTCTTGTATATGCGCGAGGCGAGTATGCCGGACGTTATGTCGCCGCCGACGTAGGAGGCGACGCTTGGCATCGCGTATATCACGCCGAAGTCGTTTATGCGAAGTCCGAGCGCGTGCGTACGCATCAGCGGCAGGAACGTCGCGGTCGGGATGTAGGGCTCCTCGCGTATATGGGACGGGTCTATGCCGTAGAATAGGTGGACCATAGTCGTGTTGCCGGAGATGACGAGCGTGTCCACCGCCTCCGGGTCCAGCCCTTTCCTGGCCGCTATCTTCTCTATGAGGCCGTTTACCGCCTCTATGACCAGCTTCTGCAGTTCGTCTAGGCCGCCCATCTCGGTCGCGTATACTATGCGCGATATGATGTCCTCGCCGCAACGGACCTGCGGGTTGTACGTGGACTCCATGTCCACGACCTTGCCGGTGAACATGTCCACGACGTACACGACGAGTGAGGTCGTGCCGACGTCCACCGCCGCGCCGTAACGGGGCTTCGTCGTGTCGCCCGGCTGGACGTCCATTATCTCGACCACGTTGCCCACCGGCAGGAGCGTGGCCGTCACCATCCAGTCCTTCTCGCGCATCACCCGGCCTATCTTCCTGATTATCGCCAGGTTGATGTGTATGTTGTCTATCGGGTAGCCGCGCCTGTCCAGTTCGCGCTTAAGCCGTTCGACGTCGGATATGTTGTCGTCGAGGTTCGGGTGAGGGAGCTTCAGGAACACCTTGCGGGTGAGCGGCCGGGGTTCGCCCTCGCAGGTTTTGGCGACCATCTTCTGGAGCTCGCCGAGCTTCGAACCGGTGGCTATCTTCCCGCCCCGGCGCATCTGGGAGCCGAGTGGTATCTCGACGGTCAGGTCGGACGCGGGTATGCTCATGCAGGCGAGCCTGACGCCTTCCGCCATGTCCTTCTCGGAGAGCAGGCCGGTCTCCTTGTGTTTTACCGCCCCTTCCTTGATTACTACCCGGCACTTCCCGCAGTTGCCCTTGCCGCCGCAGGTCGCGTTTATGTGTATGCCCGCGCCGCCCGCCGCCTTCAGGACGGTCTGGTTGTCCGGGGCCGTTACTGTCTTGCGGTTGGGGAAAAACGTAATCTTGTGAGGCATGATATAATTTTCCTGTTGCAAAGGCTTGCCAGTTAACGTAAAAAGTGCTAAATCTTATCATTAACATACCTTTTCCGTCAAGGAAGTTTAATCTATGGCTGCATTCAACAAGCCCGCTATACTGCTGTTCGCGGCGCTGCTTCTTCTTCAGGGTTGCGCGACCGCGCCGAGGATTCCCGAGGCCGAGCGGGCGTCGCTCGGCGTCATAGGCGTCGCAAAGGCCTCGTTCAAGCCTGAGCCTCTGATAAGGAGGCCGGCGGCCGGAAGCTGCGCGGGCGCGGGCAGGGGCGCCGCCGCAGGCGCATTGACCTGTATCGGCGCAGGTTTCCAGGGCGGCAACGGCTACGCCGCATCCGCGGGAATACTCCTCTCGCCGTTGGGTGCGCTCATTGGCTGCATCTACGGCGTGGCCGCTGCCGACACTGCTGAACAGGTAGAGGCGGACGCCGCCGTCATAGAGCCCGCGGTACGTGGGCTCGACGTGCAGGATGGGGTCGCGGGCCGTCTTATGGAGGCGGTTGCTGAGCGGACGGGCAGGGAGATCGTGGCGATACCGGAGGCCGGACCTGCCTCGCCCGATTCGGGGGCCGACATAAAGACGGCCGCCGGGCTGGGCGTGGACACTGTCGTCGAGACGTCTGTCCTCGTATACGGTATCACCGGCGCGTACAGCGTAGACCCCCCGCTCGACTTCGTCATGACCGCAAGGTTCAGGGTCGTGAAGACGGGCGATGGCAGGGTGCTCTACGAGAACACGAAGCGGTACAACGGAGGCGGCGTCGAGTTCGGGGAGTGGGCGGCTGGCGGCGGCTTGTTGATAACGTCCGAGTTCGACAAGGCCTGCTCCACGGTAGTGAACGGCGCCGTCGGGGAGATGTTCGCGCCGGACCCGGACATGCCACGGTGCGACCCGCCATTTAATTACTAATATTTAATCAGCATGCCCGCCGGTTGACTAAACCGTACTCCCCTGCTACATTTTAATAATGGCGTTGGGTGCCCGCCGGAGTATGGCCGGGCGAAGCGTTCGGCTGTCAACTCCGGAGGTGGACATGAACAAGGCGATGCTCGTGGGTAGCATGCTCCTGTTCTTCGCGGTGGGCTACATTACAGGCAGCATCCAGACGAGGAACGCGATGGCGCTGGAGCTTGGCAACCTCGGCCAGACCGTATCGAGCCTCAAGAGCCTCGGCAAGACGATAGTCGAGATGCAGGAGAACGTGGACAAGCTCCAGAAGAACATCGCCGACGCCAGGAAGGTCAGGGACGATTTATCGACGTACCAGGGGGTGTACGACCAGGTGACCGGCAAGGGGGCAACCCAGCAGGGGCAGCCGCTCGGGGACAAGGTGTCTCCGGAGTTGCAGAGGGGCATCAACCAGCTGCTGGCGCCGGCTCAGAAGAAATAGGCCGGATTTTACATAAACAAGGAGGCGTGACATGTTCAAAAAGGCAGTGGCGCTGTCGATGATAGCGGTATTCATGGCGGTAATCAGCACAGGATGCGCGACGATGCAGGCGCAGGAGAACAGGGGCGCGGTTACGGGCGGGGCGGTAGGCGCGGTTACGGGCGGCGTGCTTGGCGGCGTCATAGGCCATGCGGCCGGCTCGACCGGCACCGGCATCGTCCTTGGCGCGCTCCTCGGCGGCCTCGCCGGCGCGGCCATCGGCCATTACGGCTACGACCAGACCCGCTCCGAGCAGCAGGCGCAGCAGCAGTACGCGTACAACTACAACCAGTCCCAGGCCAACCTGGTGCGTATCGAGTCCGCCAAGGCCAGCCCGGGCAAGGTAAGGCGCGGCGATACGGTCGACCTGATGGCGACCTACACCGTCCTCGGCCCGCAGGGAAAGACGATGGACGTGACCGAGACCAGGGAGGTCAGACGCAACGGCGAGCTTCAGGGCAAGCCGCAGATAACAGTACAGAGGCAGGGCGGCACTTACGAGAGCAAGGTCCCGCTGATCCTCCCGAACGACGCGCCCAGGGGCACGTACGTCGTGGCCACCACCGTGCAGTCCGGCGGCAGCAGCGACACCAGGGAGACGACGTTCGAAGTCAACTAAGCAGGTAACATTATGGCAAAAGGCCGTCCCGCAAACGCGCGGGGCGGCCTTTTTTTGTCCGGATACTTGACACACGGGCGGATGTTTGGTATAAATGCTTATAAATACAGGATAAAGAGGCGTCGGTCTCATTTTGTTGTCATTCCCGCGAAAGCGGGAATCCAGGGACTTTACTTGCGAGTGAATGACACCCTTGCCAAAGCCACTGGACCCCCGCTTGCGCGGGGGTGACGTCAAAGGATTGAAGGCGCTGAAAGCCGGGCCCTGCAATGCGCCCGATGAATCGGGCAGCTACAACTCCGAGGACCATGCTAACATACCTGATAATAGCCACACTCCTCATCGGCATCATATCCGCCGCCGTATTCGTCGTATACGAAAAGAACAGCCCCGCCGCGACCATGGCGTGGCTCCTCGCGCTCCTGTTCATCCCGTACTTGGGGCTTGCCGCGTATTTCCTGTTCGGCAGGCGCAGGCTCAAGACGCGGGTCAGGCTTATCCGCGCCATACGCGAAAAGGTGGGCGACCTCTGGGAGACGCTCGACTTCGACGGCTCGATGAAGGACGCACTCAAGGCCACCGACGGACGCCCCAAGTACCACGACCTCATGCTCCTCGCGTACCGCGTGCCCGGCCTGCCGCCGACGCTCGGGAACCTCGTCCAGGTCCAGAACAACGCCGAGGACGCATACCCCGCGATACTTTCGAGCATAGCCTCCGCCAGGGAGCACATACACGCGCTTTACTACATAATCAAGCCGGACAGCTCCGGCAGGAAATTCCGGGATGCGCTGGTAGAGCGCGCGAAGGCTGGGGTCGAGGTCAGGCTCCTGTACGACGACATCGGCTGCTGGCAGATAAAACCGGACTTCTTCGCCCCTCTGGTCGAGGCGGGCGGGAAGGTGTCCGAGTACCGTCCGGTCAGGTTCGCACGCTTCCGGACGTTCTACGCGAACCTCAGAAACCACAGGAAGATCCTCGTCATAGACGGCCAGACGGCATACACCGGCGGGATAAACATCGGGGACGAGTACCTGGGCCTCGACGCCGAGATGGGCTTCTGGCGGGACACGAACGTGAAGCTGACCGGCCCGGCCGCGGCCCACGTCCAGCTCGTCTTCGCCGAGGACTGGTACTACTCGACCGGCGAACTGCTCACGCAGGCATACGTCAGACAGGGCGAGACCAAGCCGGAAGGCGGCGGCATCGTCCAGATTGTGCCGTCCGGCCCGGACCGCTCCCGCGAGCAGGTGGCGCAGCTCTACTTCACCGCGATAACGTCCGCCCGGAAGAGCGTGTACATCACGACGCCGTACTACATACCGGACGAGGCGGTGCAGACCGCGCTTGTAGCGGCGTCGCTCCGGGGCGTGGATGTCCGGCTGCTCGTGCCGGGGAAGCCGGACCGGAAGATTATCAAGTACGCGAGCCGGTCGTACTTCCGGGAGCTGCTCGCCGCGGGCTGCAAGATTTACGAGTACCGGAAGGGGTTCATACACGCGAAGACCATGTCGTCGGACGGAGACCTCGCCATCATCGGCACCGCCAACATGGACATCAGGAGCTTCCGCCTGAACTTCGAGATCTCGGCGGTCTGCTACGACGGCGCCGTGGCCGAGGAACTCGACGCGCACTTCATGGAGGACATCGCGAACGCGGACAGGATACAGCTCGCGACGTTTTCGAAGAGGCCGAGGGTGGACCAGTTTATAGAGAACATGGCGAGGCTGACTTCGTCGCTGTTGTGATGGGTAAAATGTTGTCGTCCCGACCGAAGTGGAGGGACCTGCTTTTCTATAATAGACAACAGCAGATTCCTCTGCTACGCTCGGAATGACAGATTATCCTACCTTATCTTCCTAACCCACACGCTCCCCGGCAACCGCGTCTCCCTTGCATACGAACTGAACGCGGCCGCGAGGCGGTCCGGGTGGTTCAGGTGCATCCAAGCGCCCATCCACAGGACCTCAAAAGAGTCGTTGAACGCGAGGAAGGCCTGGAGCAGGTACTGCTCGTTCCAGAAGCGATGCTCCTTCATCACCCAGTCCCTCGGGTACTCCATCGGCATCGTGACGTCGTGTATGTGCACGACGACCCCGGCCTTCAGCCTCGGCAGGACCTCCAGGAACTCATACTTCACGTCGCTGCCGACGGTCAGGACGTGTGACGAGTCTATGAACAGGATGTCGCCTTCCCCAAGCCTCTCGAACTCCGACAGCGGCACGTCCTGTATCTTCTTCGGGACAAGCCGCGTCAGGCCGGGGAACCCCGCCTTCAGCGTATCGTTCGGGTAAGGTTCGAACGCGGTCAGCTCGCACGAGCGCCCCTCGGACGCGTTCACGAGCGCAGCCTTCGCGGAGAGCATCGTCGAGAACCCGGAACCTATCTCGAAGATGCGCGCGGGCTTGAGCCGGCGCACCATGCAGTACAGGACCTCGCCGTCCACGGACTCAAACGAGCGGTTGTCCACGTAGTATTCGTGCGGGGCAGGGGTCTTGCCCCGTGGAAACGCCTCGTACTCCGCCTTGTATCTGTCCGCGAAATCCGCGAGGAGCGCGAGCTGCCCGTCTTCGTTCGTGTCCAACCCCGCGAGGGCGGAGCGTGCCTCCCACAGCCCGTCACCGAGCGTCCGCGTGTCCGGTATGGGCTGGTAGTAATGCACCGGCGTGACGTGGAATCCGAGCCTCTCCCAGAGCGGGAAAGTAACCTTGATGAACCGGCGGAGCGCCTTGCCGTACAGCTCGCTGAGACCCATTCGATATTTCTCCATGACGGCGTGTTTATAATCTCACGATTATAGCAGAAATAAACCTGGGGCAAACAACTTTGTGAATGCATACCCTGACGGTTTTCATAGGTAGGGGCCGTACCAAGCGAAGCGCGTGTCGGCCCTGCCTGTCCTTAATGTAGGGGCGGGTCCCCGTGCCCGCCCTTCTTCAATGAACGGCGCGCCGGGGGCACAGCCTGCCCCGGTATGCATAAAGCCGGGGCGCCCTACAAAAACGCCCGATAAATCGGGCAGCTACAACTTCCTGGATTCCCGCCGGAGTTTATCCCGGTATGCCTTAAGCCAGGGCGGGAATGACGGAATGCATCTGGGTAGCCCGCCCCGATAAACTTTCTCTTTACTTGGGACTGGCCGCCGTATAAAATACCGGGCATGGACGGACCGCTTGTAACCAAACACTATCTGGAACTGACTCCTCCGACCGGCGACGACCCGCTGGCCGACCTGGAGAGGCTGTCGGCGGGGCTGGCCGCAAGCGGTGTGCCGGGCATCGAGGCCATTGACGTCCCGCTGTCGGTCGCGGCCGCGATACCCGCCGCGCTCAGGGAGTCCGGCTTCCGTGCGACGGCGTCCGTCGGGCACGGGACGGGTACGAGGCTCGTCCGAGTCGAGCCGGGAGACACGACCGCGCGCAACTACGGCCTCGCGGTAGACCTCGGCACGACCAACGTCGTCGGGACGCTCCTCGACCTGAACACAGGCGCGGCTCTCGGCGAGGCATCGGAGGTGAACCCGCAGGTCGTGCACGGCGAGGACATACTCACACGCATACACTTCTGCCTGAAGGCCGGGAACCTCGAACTGCTACAGGGCGAGGCGGCGGGCTGCATAAGTACGATAGCCGCAAGGCTCGCCGTGGCCGCTGGCATTTCAGCAACCGACATAACCTGCGTCTCCGTATCCGGCAACACGACGATGGCGCACCTCCTGCTCGGCCTCGACCCGTACAACATATGCCGCGCGCCTTACGTCCCGGCCGCGTTCTCGTTCGGGACGCTCCGGGCGCGTGACCTGAGGCTCGCGGTAAACCCGGAGGCGGTCGTCTACGTCCTGCCGAACGTCGGCAGCTACGTCGGCGGAGACGTCCTCGCGGGCGTGCTCGTGTCCGGGATGCACGGACGGGACGGCGTATCCATCCTCGTGGACGTCGGGACGAACGCCGAGATCGTCATAGGCAACCGCGACTGGCTGCTGGTATGCGCGGGCGCGGCGGGGCCGGCTCTGGAAGGCGGTGTCGTGCGGTTCGGGATGCGCGCCATGCCGGGCGCTATCGACCGGGTAAGGATAGACCCGGCGACGTTCGAGCCGGAGTTTACCGTGCTCGGCGGGGTGAAACCAAAGGGCCTATGCGGCTCCGCGCTGATAGACCTGCTGGCGGAGCTTTTCACCACCGGCCTCATCGACGGGCGCGGGAAGTTCGCGGACCCCGGCCTGAGCAGAAGGATAATAGAGCTTGAAGGCAGGCGGGCATACGTCGTCGCCTATGCGCCAGATACATTTGATGGCGCGGACGGCGGGTTGGACATCGTCTTCACCGAGAACGACATAGACAACCTGATACGGACGAAGGCTGCTATGTACACCGCGCTGAGCGTCGTGACACGGGAACTTGGCATAACGTTCGGCATGCTGGAGAATTTCTTCATCGCGGGCACGTTCGGTGCGTACATAGCCGCCGACAAGGCGGTCGCTATGGGCATGGTGCCGGACATCGAGCTTTCAAAATACAGGCTCCTCGGCAACAGCTCGCTCGCCGGGGCGTGCCGGGTGCTCCTGTCCCGCGAGGCCCTAAGAGAGATAGACGCCATCGCTTCGATGATAACCTACAAGCAGCTGAACGTCAGCACGGACTTCATGAGTGAGTTCAGGGCCGCTATGTTCCTGCCGCACACCGATTCGTCACTCTTCCCCAGCGTGACTTCCTGATAACCGCCTGACGAAAGCTTTCCGCTCACCTAAGCCAGCCTGATAATGCGAATTAGCAACAAAAATGTAAGATTTTGAACATTATCGACCAGCTCCCCTATTTTTTTCTTGACAGTGCGGCATCAATCGACTATTTTAGTCAACTATAGGTATTGCTATAGCTGTGGCTATAATATCAGCGCGCATTACAGGTATCAGGAACTCATCGCTAAGGTTAATCCATAATAATCTGGAGAGCATCATGGCAGCAACCGGGACACAGGACGATTCGAAGAGCGGCATGCCGCTGTACCCCATCAGCATCGCGGCGGAGCTGGTCGGCACGACCGACCAGACGCTCCGTCTCTACGAGAAGCACGGGCTGGTAGTGCCCGCGCGCAGGAACAAGAACCGCTACTACTCGGACAACGACGTCAAGTGGCTCAAATGCGTACGCGACCTGATCCACAACAAGAAGATAAGCATCGAAGGCGTGAAAAAACTCCTGTCCTACGCCCCGTGCTGGGAGATAAGGGAGTGCTCCGACGAGAAGAGGAGCAACTGCTCGGCCTTCATAGACAAGACGAAGCCCTGCTGGGAGTTCACCAAGACCCGCTGCAAGAACGGCATCGAGTGCGACACCTGCGTGGTCTACATGGCCGCGAAGAACAAGCCCAGGAAGAAGGCGGCGCCCACCGCCTGACGTCTACCACAAAATCCCGACAGCCTCCCGTGGGTCCCGGCGGTCAACACCGTCCGGGACCTTCTGTTTTGCGGGCGCCGGTCCGTGCGTCTCTTTGGTTGACATCGGGGCCCCGTTGCTATAAATTATAGCCTCACGGTGCGGGCGCAATGAACTGCGCCGATAACAGCAAGGTGGGCAATGCCCACCCTACAATAACATCACAATAACGGTGTTTATGTCGCAGGTTTTCTTCATCGGCGCGGGCCCCGGCGACCCGGACCTCATCACGGTCAAGGGCAGGGACATCATAGCCCGGGCCGACCTAATAATCTACGCCGGCTCGCTCGTGAACCCGGCCGTGCTTGCCGTAGCGCGCCCGGACGCACGCATCGAGGACAGCGCGGGCATGGACCTCGCCCGGACGACGGAACTCCTTGTCGGATGCGTCCGTGAGGGCAAGGTGGCAGCGCGAGTCCATACCGGCGACCCGAGCATCTACGGCGCGATAGCCGAGCAGATGGCCGAGCTGGACAAGGCGGGAATCGGGTATACAGTTGTGCCGGGAGTGTCTTCGGCGTTTGCGGGTGCGGCCGCGCTGAAATGCGAGCTTACGCTCCCGGAGGTCAGCCAGACGGTCATACTCACCCGCATCGGGGGCAGGACTCCTGTGCCGGAGAAGGAGTCGCTAGCCTCCCTCGCGGCGCACGGGGCGACGATGGTGATATTCCTGTCCGTGGGCGAGATGGACCGTGTGGTCGAGGCGCTCCGGACGGGCTATACTGACGACACGCCGGTCGCGGTGGTCTACAAGGCCTCCTGGCCGGAGGAGAAGATAGTACGCGGCACCATAGCCGACATCGCGTCGAAGGTGGAGTCCGCCGGACTCGCGAAGACCGCACTGATATTCGTCGGCCGGGCGATAGCCCCCGGCGTTATGCAGGCCTATTCGAAGCTGTACGACAGCGAGTTCAGGCACGGTTACAGGGGATGAGGCCCGCGGTCGTCGCCATAACGAAGGGCGGCTCGGAGCTTGCCCGCAGGCTCCAGGACGCGTATCCCGGCGGGGTGGACCTGTATCTCCAGAAGAGGTTTATAACAAAGGACGACGCCGGGGCGAGGCCTGTTGGCAACGACCTTTCCGCACTCACCGGACGGCTTTTCAGGAAGTACCGCTCTATAGCTTTCATAATGGCTGCGGGCGTGGTCGTGAGGCTCATTGCGCCGCACCTGAAGGACAAAACCGCCGACCCGGCGGTGGTGGTCCTGGACGAGGGCGGGCGTTTCGTCGTCAGCCTCCTGTCCGGGCATATAGGCGGGGCGAACGCGCTGGCAACCGAGATTGCCGGGCTAATAGGCGCCGAGGCCGTGATAACCACCGCGTCCGACGTCCGGGGCGTCCCGGCCGTGGACACGATGGCGGGGCTCCTCGGCTGCGCGATTGAGGACATGAAGGCGGCGAAGGACGTCACCGCCGCGCTGGTGAACGGCGAGGAGGTCGCGCTCTACTCGCACATCGACCTTGCATACGTCGCGGAGAGGCTCGGGCCGCTACCTGATAACCTGAAACTGTACACCAGCATCGATGACCTGCTCTGGGCGGACCGGGCCGCTTCGGTTGTCATAACGCCGAACGTACTGCCGGAGGATGAGCTTGCGCGTCTCGGCAGGGCCGTGTTCCTCAGGCCCAAGGTCCTTGTGGTCGGCATGGGCTGCAACAGGGGTACTTCCCAGAGGGAACTGGCCGGGCTGGTCGGCCGTGTCTTCCGTGCGCGCGGCCTGTCTCCGCTGTCCATAAGGAACATCGCCACGATAGAGGACAAGCGGGACGAGGCTGGGATGCTCGGCTTCGCCGCGAGGCGCGGGCTCCCGGTTACATATTATACGAAGACGAAACTCTCTCACGGCCCGACGCCTTCGGGCCGCTCCGAGGCGGTATTCAGGAACATGGGGGTGTATGGGGTATGCGAACCGGCGGCACTGATATCGGCGGGGGCAAAAAAGCTGCTCGTGCCAAAGACGAAATCGAAGAACACGACGGTAGCCGTGGCGGAGGCCGCCTTGCCGTAGTCGGCATCGGGCCAGGTTCTGAGTTGGACATGACGCCGAGGGCACGCGCGGCGATCGAGAACTCAGACACCGTCGTGGGCTACACGACGTACATAAAACTCGTCAGGCCGATGCTCGCGGGCCAGGAGGTCGTCTCCACCGGCATGAAGTCCGAGGCGGAACGCTGCCTGGACGCGGTCAGGCTCGCCGTCTCCGGCAGGCGGGTCGCGCTCATATCCAGCGGGGACTCCGGCGTCTACGGGATGGCCGGGCTGACTCTCGAAATCATGAAGGAGGAGGGCGCGGAGTCGCTTCCCTTCGAGGTGATACCCGGCGTGCCCGCGGTCTGCTCGTCCGCCGCGTCGCTCGGCGCGCCCCTGATGCACGACTTCGCGGTAATATCGCTGTCTGACCTGCTCACGCCGCTGGAACTCATCTTCAAGAGGCTGGAGGCCGCCGCGTCCGCCGACTTCGTCATAGCGCTCTACAACCCGAGGAGCAAGGGCCGTCCCGGCTACCTGGAGGAGGCCTGCAAGGTTATCATGAAGCACAGGTCGGGCACGACGCCGGTAGGCATCGTGAAGGACTCCCGTCGTGACGGCGAGAAGGTAATCGTCACGACGCTCGCGGGGCTGCCCGTGGAGGAGGTGGACATGACAACGATGGTTATCGTCGGGAACTCCCAGACGTACCGGTTCATGGACTATCTCGTCACGCCGAGGGGGTATAAGGGGAAGAGGTTCTGAGGGGGCTTTACGGTGTCATTCCCGCCCGTCCGGTTTCGCTCAGGGTAGACTCCTGAGGGTTTCCATTATTGCACACAAAGACAGGAATAAAGTGGCGGGACTTTGCCTTCCGGTATTAAAGCAGTATCTCGGAAAGCCGGTGGAACGCGTCGAGCGTTATGATGTGCTCGGACTCCGGAAGTTCCTGGTGCTCCAGCGCCCAGGTCATCGAGAACGGGATGTACACGGACTTGACTCCGTTCGCGAGCGCAGGCATGATGTCCGAGCGGGGCGAGTCGCCAATCATCCAGGTCTCCTCGGGGGCCATGCCGAACTCCTCCAGGACGCGGCGGAAGGTGTCCGGGTCCTTCTCCGGCACGCACTTGACGTGGCTGAAATATTCTTTAACGGGCGACTTCTCTATCTTGCCGAGCTGCTCGTCCGGGTTCCCCTTCGTGAACATGACCATCGTGTACCGCTCGGAGAGCAAGGGCAGGGTCTCCTCCACGCCGGGGAGCATGTATACTGGGTGCGAAAACACCGCGCGTCCTATCGCGTCTATCCCGGCAAGGACGGCCTCGTCCGGGACAGGCTCGAACAGCCTGTACACGTCCGCCATCGAACGGGCCTGGCTCATCGCGCCGTACCCGTAGCGGGGTACGTTCTCCATCTCGAGGCGCAGGAGGAGCGAGTCGGCCCTGGCCCGGTCGTGTCCGCGCCCCGCCATGAGTTCGACGAACCTGACGTGCGCGTCCATGAAGAACCTGTTGTTCTCCCAGAGCGTGTCGTCGCAGTCGATTATGAGGTTCTGGGGTTTCATGCCGGAAATTTTATCAGAGAGGCGGGTGAAAGACAAGGGAAATGCAGACGCGTCATGCCGGGCGCGCTTTACCGCGCCTCAACCATAGTGCCAGGCATGCGGCGGCCGCGCCCGCGGAGTCCAGTAAGACGTCCAGCGCGCTCGGGGTCCTTCCTGGCACGAAAGACTGGTGGAATTCGTCGGATGCGGCGTAGGCCGCCGAGACCGCTAATGCGGTCATGACCGCCCTCCGGGCATCGAGCCCTGGCACGCCGGCCAGACCCCTGTGCCACAGGACGGCAAGGACTGCGTATTCGGTGAAATGGGCGGCCTTGCGAAACAGGAAGTGCAGCAGCTCGACGAACTCCCTGGATGCCCCTGGGTATACCAGGCGCAGCAACGGCTCGAAGAGCGCCCCGCTGCCCTCGTTGCCGAAAAGTGACGAGGAAAATGTGAAGATGACCGCCATCCACAAGATGGCCGGGACGAACGGCCTTATCCGGCTCACGCCTTGCCGGTCTTTTTTGCGACGAAGTCCGCTATCATATCCGACCCGCCTTCCTTGAACTCGACGAACCTGACGCCGTACCGCTTGTTGTTCTCCTCGCCGGGCGCGGCACGCATCACCTCCGAACGTGAGACGACCCTCTTGAAGCCGTCCGAGCCCGGCAGGAAGAACGAGGTCTCGAGGAAGTCGCCGACCTTGAACTCGCGTTCGGACTCGAAGAGAAGCCCCGTCGTGCTGACGTCCACGGTGGTGGCGATGAAGAAGTCGGTGCCTATCCGCGCGTCAAGCTTCACCTTGACCAGTATCCGTATCGACTGTCTCGTCGAGACGTTCAGAAGGTTCGCCAGCTTCTCCGACAGGTCGTCTTTGTTGATGGGCTTCTTGATGTAACCGTTCGCTCCGCTCATCCTGCACCTCGCAAGGTCTGCCTCGCCCTCACCAATTGTAGCAATCAGGACCGATACGTTTTTCAGCTCCGAGTTGTCCCGGACCACCCTGCACAGCTCGTCTCCGGGCATGCCAGGCATGTGCAGGTCGGCGATTATCACATCGACATGCTCTTTCCTGTGGATTTCCAGGGCCTCTTCGGAGGTCTTCGCCATGAAGACATGGAACGTGTCGCGGTTCAACAGTGACTTTTGTCTGTCCAGTATGGACTCGACGTTGTCGACAAGCAGTATCTTTTTCTTCATTTCACCGCTACCTCCAGTACCTTGCTTACGGCGTCATCCTTGGAAACCTTTTGTACCTCGCCGGACATCCTGAGCTTTATCTCGACGTTTCCGTCCTTGAGGTTCTTCTCGCCTATTACCACGCGGACCGGGATTCCGATGAGGTCCGCGTCCTTGAACTTGAACCCCGCGCGTTCGTCCCGGTCATCCATCAGCGTCTCTATACCCGCGTCCCGGAGCCCGTTGTATATCGCGTTGGCCGTCTCCATCGTCGCGGCGTCCTTGACGTTCAGCGGCAGGACCAGCGCCCCGAACGGGGCTATCGGCGCGGGCCATTTCATCCCGAACTCGTCGTTGTTCTGCTCTATGGCGGCGGCGGCGGTACGGCCCACGCCGATGCCGTAGCAGCCCATAATCATCGGCTTCTCGGAGCCGTCCTCGTCGAGGAACGTGCAGCCGAGCGCCTCGGAGTACTTCGTCCCGAGCATGAAGACGTGTCCGACCTCGATGCCCTTGTGAATCTCTACCTTGCCGGAGCCGCACTTGGGGCAGGGGTCGCCCGCCATGACCTTCCTGATGTCGGCGAACTCCGGGGCCTCGAAGTCACGGCCGGTGTTCACGTTCCGGAGGTGCAGGTCGGCCTCGTTGCCGCCGGTGATGAAGTTCGCCATCGCCGAGACCGCGTGGTCCGCGTATACCTTGACGCCCGAAAGGCCCACCGGCCCCGCGAAACCGGACGGGGCAGCAGTCACGCGCTCGACTGTCGCCTTGTCCGCGAGTACGACCTCGGTCGCGCCCGTCACCCTCTGGAGCTTTATCTCGTTCAGCTCGTGGTCGCCGCGCACAAGCACCGCGACAGCCGTCCATTTGTCCAGCATGACGCTGTATATAAGCGTCTTGACGAGGTCTGCCGAGGTAACGCCCATGAAGCCGGATACCTCCTCGACCGTCTTCATGCCGGGCGTCGTCACCCGTTCAAGCGGCATCGCCTCGGCCTTCGCAGCGACGGCGGGAGGCAGGGCGGCTGCTTTCTCTATGTTCGCGGCGTACTCGCACGCTGTGCAGGACGCTATGAAGTCCTCGCCGGTCTCTGCCAGGACGTGGAACTCGTGCGAGAATTTTCCCCCTATATTACCGGTATCCGCTTCCACGGCGCGGAAGTTCAACCCGAACCGGGTAAATATGCGCTTGTACGTCTCGTACATGTTCCAGTACTCGGCCTCGGCCTGGGCCTCGTCCTTGTGGAAGCTGTACGCATCCTTCATTATGAACTCGCGGCCGCGCATGAGGCCGAAGCGGGGCCTTATCTCGTCCCTGAACTTCGTCTGTATCTGGTAGAGGTTTATCGGGAGCTGGCGGTAGGACTTGACCTCGCGCCGTACAAGGTCCGTCACGACCTCCTCGTGCGTCGGCCCGATGCAGAACTCGCGGTCGTGCCTGTCCTTGAGCCGGAGCAGCTCCTTGCCGTAGAAGCCCCACCGCCCCGACTCGACCCACAGCTCGGCGGGCTGGACGGCGGGCATGAGTATCTCCTGCGCCCCTGCCCTGTCCATCTCCTGGCGGACGATGTCCGAGACCTTCTTGATGACCCTGAGGCCTAGCGGTAGGTATGTGTAAATTCCCGCGGCAAGCTTCCTGATCATGCCCGCGCGAAGCATAAGCCTGTGCGATACGACCTCCGCCTCTGACGGGTCTTCTTTTAATGTCGGAATAAGCAGTTTCGAGTACAGCAAATCAACGACCTCCGGTCGGGGGGCAAGAACAAGTAGGAAAGGTATCTGGCGGACTGCGCGGGTACGGGGAACGAATTTATCGCGTTATCGCGCAGAACGACATGCAATTATATAAACATCGCTCGCTTAATGCAACCTATATTTTGGGGTGGAGCCGGGAATTAATCAAATGCGGACAACTGGCTGACTATAGGCTATTATAACATATTGTTGCCGCGGCCCTTTCATTTTCGCATTGCCTGTGATATATTTTCGTACATGGACAAAGAGATAAGGAAGTCGCGCAGGAAGGCTATAGACGCGCTCGCGGCCGCCATAGGCTTTTGGGGGATAGACCCGCTGGAGACGCAGGTCTTCGGCGCGTTGTTCCTCAGTTCCCGACCGCTCAACCACGGCGAGCTTGCCGAGGAGCTGCGCGCGGACGACGAGGACATAGACAGGAAGATAAAGACGCTGGTCAAGCTCGGGGCCGTGAAGGTGCTCGGCGGGAAGCGGGCCGGCTGCTCGTACTACGAGGCGGAGTCCGACTTCTTCAACATCCTCCAGACCATCCTCAAGGAGCGCCGCGAGCGCGAGATGGGCAGGGCGCTGGAGGAGATCTCCGAGCAGCGCAAATATGTCGAGGAGCGTTACGAGGACGAGGGAGAGCCGGAACTCGAGTTCCTGGCCCAGCGGCTCGCCAAGCTCGACAACGCGATAAAGCTCGTGGACAAGACGATGTACGGACTCGGCACGATAGCGAGCCTCAGGGGGATGTTCAAAGGGAAATAGGCATTACCCACCTGTCGGTGCCCCCTCACCCGCCCTGATTTTGTAGGGCGCGACGCCCCCGGCGCGCCGTGGTTCAGGTCGTCATTCCCGCCCCGGCTTTAGGCATACCGGGGTAAACTCCGGCGGGAATCCAGGAAGTTCATAATATGACGGCAAATTCCTGGACCCCCGCCTTCGCGGGGGTGACATCAAAAGATAAAGGCATGACCGACCCGTGTGTCGGCCCTTTCTTGCCGCAGCGTAGACCTTGAACCAACCCTTCCCTCCTGTCCCCTCCCTGTGAAGGGAGGGGAAGATTTGTTGAAGCCATTATATTGGCCTCGGCGAATCTCCCTCCCCCTGCACAGGGGGAGGGCTGGGGTGGGGGTAGGTTACCCCCTCCCGCCTGCCCAGAAAAAACAATTGAAATACCCTTTAATCGGTGGTATATTACCCGCTTACGTTTTATACCGACTTATCCTTTATTATGACATCACCGCCCCTGCGGGAACAAATAGGAGGCCCATCAAATGCCGATGACGATTACCGAAAAGATACTGGCCGCGCACTGCGGGAAGAAGGAAGTGGCGCCGGGCGAGCTGATAAACGCCAAGGTGGACATGGTCCTGGCGAACGACATCACCGCGCCGATAGCCATCCAGGAGTTCAGGCGCGCCGGCGCGAAGAAGGTATTCGACAAGAACCGCATCGCGCTGGTGCCGGACCACTTCACGCCTAACAAGGACATCAACTCCGCCGAGCAGGCGAAGCTCCTCAGGGAGTTCTCCAAGGAGCACAACCTCACGAACTACTTCGAGGTGGGCAGGATGGGCGTCGAGCACGCGCTGCTCCCGGAGCAGGGCATCGTCGTCTCGGGCGACGTGGTCATCGGCGCGGACTCGCACACCTGCACGTACGGCGCGCTCGGCGCGTTCGCCACCGGCGTCGGCAGCACGGACGTCGCGGCGGCGATGATTACCGGCGAGATATGGTTCAAGGTGCCGGAGAGTATAAAATTCGTGTACTACGGCAAGCTCAGGAAATGGGTTTCCGGCAAGGACATGATACTCCGCACCATAGGCGACATCGGCGTGGACGGCGCGCTCTACAAGGCGATGGAGTTCACAGGCGAGACGATTGACAGGCTCGACATGTCCGGGCGTCTCACGATGGCCAACATGGCCATCGAGGCGGGCGGCAAGAACGGCATCATCGTCCCGGACGAGACGACCAAGGCCTACGAGGACGACCGCGCGAAGCGGAAGCCGAAATACTACAAGTCCGACAAGACTGCGGTCTACGTGGACATCCGCGAGTACGACTGCTCAAAGCTTGAGCCGCAGGTCGCCTGCCCGCACCTGCCGGAGAACACGAAGGGCGTGAGCGAGCTGACCAATATAAAGATTGACCAGTCCATCGTCGGCTCCTGCACCAACGGCCGCATAGAGGACCTGCGCATCGCGGCGAAGGTCTTGAAGGGGCATAAAGTACACCCGGACGTCAGGATGATAGTCATCCCGGCGACCCAGGCGATATACAGGCAGGCGATGAAGGAAGGCCTGTTCGACATATTCCTGGATGCGCAGGCGGCTGTCTCGACGCCTACATGCGGGCCGTGCCTCGGCGGGCATATGGGCATCCTCGCCAAAGGGGAAAAGGCCATAGCGACCACCAACAGGAACTTCGTCGGCCGCATGGGACACCCGGAGTCGGAGGTCTACCTCTCGAACCCGGCGATCGCGGCGGCGTCGGCGGTGCTTGGGCGGATCGGGAGCCCGGAAGAGCTGAAGTAGGGCGGATACACCCCCAGCCCCCCTGCCCCCCTCCCCCGAAACGAGGGAGGGGGAAGAATTGAGCCGTCATTCCCGCGAAGGCGGGAATCCAGGAAGTTGCTCTTGTGTAGGGGCGGGCCTCCGTGCCCGCCCTGCATTTGCATTACGGTGTCATTCTGAGCGGAGCGAAGAATCCGCCATTGCCTTGGGGGTAATATGGCTCTCATAAAATGTGCAAAATGCGGATCAGAAATCAGTGACCGAGCACAAATATGCCCAAGATGCGATTATGATTTCCCAAGAGGTAACTGTACTGACGAACGTAAGCTTATTAAATGCCCAGAATGTGGAAGAATAGACGTGGCAGTTAGGTTTCTTCTTAGAGGTTGCGACACGTGTGGATATCCCAAATTCATAAAGTGTGAACGAAACGGTTGTAGTAAATTGGCAACCCGCACTTCTAAAGGCGGATTGTACTGTGATAACGATATCTGGCAAAGTTGTGGCAGATGTGGTAAAGATTTTAGAATCCATGAGCTTGTCAAAAGCGAGATAGGTCTCGGAGATTTCAGATGCAGTGCTTGTCAAAAAGAAGAACGAGACAGGGAAACGAAAACCAAGATGTTTATCTGGATGGTTGTCATTTTCATAGTTCTCTGCATCATCAGCGTGATAACGAAATCCCGGACGTGATGAAGGTTGCCTAATTGCGCATGTATTCTCCGAAGCCCTTCCCCTCGCGGGAGAAGTTGGGGAGGTGGGTGCGCAGGTAATTTGTGCGCTGTTATAAATGAAGGATTTGCGGTTTAGCGGCGGATTCTTCGCTCCGCTCAGAATGACACCGTATAGGTCAAGGAACGGGCGCAATCAATTGCGCCCCTACAATAGAGGAGAACGAACATGAAATTAAAAGGCAAAGCCTGGAAGTTCGGCGCGGACATAGACACCGATGCCATAATCCCGGCGAGGTACCTGAACACGTCCGACCCTGTCGAGCTTGCGAAGCACTGCATGGAGGACTCCAAGACCCCGGACTTCATGAAGAGGATGACGAAGGGCGACATCATCGTCGCCGAGAAGAACTTCGGCTGCGGCAGCTCGCGCGAGCACGCCCCCATCGCCATCAAGGCGGCGGGCGTATCCTGCGTCGTAGCCAAGACCTTCGCGCGCATATTCTACCGGAACTCGTTCAACATGGGCCTCCCCATCTTCGAGTGCCCGGAGGCGGTGGACGACATAAAGGAAGGCGACACGCTCGAAGTGGACGCGCAGTCCGGCAAGATAAAGAACACGACCACCGGCAAGACATACCAGGCGAACGCGATACCGCCGTTCATGCAGGAGCTTATCGCGGCCGGCGGCCTGATGGAGTGGGTGAAGAAGAAGGTAGCGTAAGGCTGAGCGCCTTTAGCGCCTGTCATTCCCGCGAAAGCGGGAATCCATTTTATGCATAGAGTCAAAATGGACCCCCGTTTTCACGGGGGTGACAATTCCGGTTTTGTCGCCCCGTGCTTGACACGGGGTCCAGGAATTTCATGTAATGATAATAGCGGCAGTAACAGTCAACTCGAAGGGAGAACAGAAACAGATGGGCAAGACTTACAACATAGCGCTTATAGGCGGTGACGGCACGGGTCCCGAGGTCGTGGCTGAGGCGGTAAAGGTCGTAAAGGCCGCGGGCAAGAGGGCCGGTTTCGACCTCACCTTCAAGTCCTTCAACTACGGCGGCGAGCGCTACAAGAAGACCGGCGTAACCATCACCGACGAGGAGATAGACGGCCTCAGGAAGTTCGACGCGGTGCTGCTCGGCGCGATAGGCCACCCGGACGTCGCCCCCGGCATTCTCGAGAAGGGCATACTGCTCAAGACCCGCTTCGCGCTCGACCTCTACGTGAACCTCCGCCCGGTAAAGCTCCTGCCCGGCGTCGAGACCCCGCTGAAGGACAAGGGCCCGAAGGAGATAGACTACGTCGTCGTCCGCGAGAACACCGAGGGCCTGTACGCGGGCGCGGGCGGCGTCCTGAAGAAGGGCACCGCCGACGAGGTCGCGGTCCAGGAGTCCATAAACACCCGTAAGGGCGTCGAGCGCTGCATCCGCTACGCGTTCGACTACGCGAAGAAGAACGGCAGGAAGAAGGTCACGCTCTGCGGCAAGACCAACGTCCTGACCTTCGCGTTCGACCTCTGGGAGAGGGCGTTCTACGAAGTGGCGAAGGAGTACAAGGGCATCAAGACCGACTACGCCCACGTCGACGCAACGACGATGTGGATGGTAAAGAACCCAGAGTGGTTCGACGTCATCGTGACAGACAACATGTTCGGCGACATCATCACCGACTTGGGCGCGATGACGCAGGGCGGCATGGGCATCGCGGCGGGAGGCAACATCAACCCCAAGGGCGTCTCGATGTTCGAGCCCATCGGCGGCTCCGCGCCCAAGTACACCGGCATGAACGTCATCAACCCGCTCGCGGCGATATGCGCGGCGCAGATGATGCTCGACCACCTGGGCGAGAAAGAGGCCGCCGTCTGGATTGAGAAGGCGGTCGTGAAGGCCATATCCAAGATGGACAGCCTCGCCGCCGGCAAGATGGGCATGGGCACGAAGGAAGTCGGCAGCATGGTTGCGAAGTTCGTCAAAGAGGCGTAGAATAAAGCCAAAGGCGGTAACTATGGAAAAGCGTACTATCACGGCAGAGCTTCTTCCCGAAGACGAGGGTTATTCGGTCTACTGCCCGGAACTCGATATCTGGACGCAGGGCGACGACGTGAAGGACGCCCTGAACAACCTCAGGGAGGCGGCGGAGCTATTCATAGAGACCGTCGGGCCGGAGAAGGCTTTTTCCAGGAGACGCGAGATATTACGGCAGGAACTCGAACTGGTCGTCAATGGCTAAGCTGCCATCCGTTACCGGGGAGCAGCTCCTGAAGGCCCTTGTCAAGGACGGCTACAAGGTGCTTAGACAGAAGGGCAGCCATGTGGTTGTTTCGAAGGTAGTGGGAGACGAGGAACTCACGTTTCCCGTACCGGTGCACAAGGGCAAGGATATAAAGCCCGGTCTGTTGAACGGGATTCTGGCGCAGGCAAAAATATCAAGGGAGCGCTTCAGGTATCTGTTGACGCTGTTGACTCTTTAACCACTAGAGAGGTTGGGGCTGTTAGATGCTTAAGAAGAAAGACGCATATGTAGTAGCGGTGGTAGGCGCGACGGGCGCGGTCGGCGTGGAGATGGTCTCGGTGCTGGAGGAGAGGAACTTCCCGGTCTCCGAGCTTAGGCTCTTCGCATCGGCGAACTCCGAGGGCAAGGTGATGCAGTACAAGGGCAAGGACGTGACCGTCCACACGCTGACGAAGGACTCCTTCGCGGGCGTGGACATCGCGCTCTTCTCGGCCGGGGGCTCCAGGAGCCTGGAGTTCGCGCCCATCGCCGCGGCCGCCGGCTGCATCGTCATAGACAACTCCGCCGCGTGGAGGATGGACAAGGACTGCCCGCTGGTCGTGCCGGAGGTCAACTCACACCACCTGAAGGACATACCCAAGGGCATCATAGCGAACCCGAACTGCTCGACCATCCAGATGCTCGTGGCCCTGAAGCCGCTGCACGACGCCGCGAAGATAACCCGGATAGTCGTCACGACCTTCCAGTCCGTCTCCGGCACCGGCAAGAAGGCGATGGACGAGCTGATGGACCAGACCGTCGCGCTCCTGTCCTTCAAGGAGCCGGCCAACAAGGTCTACCCGCACCGGATTGCGTTCAACTGCCTGCCGCACATAGACGTCTTCCTCGACAACGGCTACACCAAGGAAGAGATGAAGATGGTGCACGAGACGCACAAGATGCTCGACCCGGACATCAAGGTGACGGCTACCACCGTGCGCGTTCCGGTCTTCCGCTGCCATGCGGAGTCGGTCAACATCGAGACCGAAAAGAAGCTGACCGCGAACGAGGCCAGGGCGATACTCGCCGCCGCGCCGGGCGTCATAGTGTACGACGACCCATCGAAGAACCTCTACCCGCTCCAGATAGACTGCGTCGGCAAGGACGACACCTACGTCGGCCGCGTCCGCGAGGACGAGTCGATCGAGAACGGCCTGAACCTGTGGGTGGTCTCGGACAACCTGAGGAAGGGCGCGGCGCTTAATGCGGTGCAGATTGCGGAAGAGCTGATAAAGTAGGAGTGGCGGCGAAAGTTGCATTTTATCAGGGGCCGCCCTGCGGGGCGGCCCTGTCTTTCTAATAAGGCTACCCAAATGCCGAAATCCCACCCGAGAAACACCGGCGCACCCAACGAAGAATCCAATGACACTCCTGTCACGAAGCCGATAGAACTCCAGCCCGGAAGCCGCGAATACTACGAGAGCCTCCTTTACAGCCTGACCGAGGGGATACTGGTCTTCGACATGGAGCTGCGGCTCGCGGGCTTCAACCGCGCGGCCGAGGAGATGGCGCTCCTTCCGCTCGCCGAGTCGCTCGGCAGGCCCGCGTCCGACGTCCTCGGCAAGGCCAACGAGCCGCTGGTGGAGCTTGCGCTTCGCACACTCGAAACGGGCCGCCCGCACACCGGCTTCTCCGCCGAGATATTCAGGCAGGACGCGTCCCGCGCCCCGGTCGAGGCGTCCGCCGCCCCGATGGACGACGCCGAGGGCAGGCCGGTCGGCGTCCTGCTCGTCCTCCGCGAAGCCTCGCGCATCCGCGAACTCGAAGAAGAAGTTAAAAAGTCCGAGCGTCTCGCATACCTCGGCACGATGGCGGCCTCCGTCGCCCACGAGGTCCGAAACCCGCTCGGCGGGATAAAGGGCGCGTCCCAGCTCCTCCGGGACGAGGTGCGCGGGCTCCCAAACGAGGAGTCGCTCGCCGAGTACATAAACGTCGTGATAAGGCAGGTGGACAGGCTTACCGGCATCCTCGACTCGCTCAAGGGGTTGTCAAAACCCGTCGCGCCGAAACTCCTGCCGGTGAACCTCCACAGCCTGCTCGATGAGGCGTTGACGCTCATGGCCCCCGACATGAAGAAGCATAAAGTCAAGGTCCGACGCGACTACGACCCGTCCATGCCGGAGGTCGTAGCGAACGAGTCCGGGCTGTCCGGAGTCTTCATAAACCTCATAAAGAACGCGGTCGAGGCGATGCCCAGGGGCGGCGTCCTGACCCTCGTCACCGGTATCCCGTCCGACTTCCTGTACTCCACCATCAAGACCGACAAGGGTAAAAAGACGATGGTAGCGGTGAAGGTCTCCGACACCGGGAGCGGTATAGAAGACGAGGCGATGAAGGACATCTTCAACCCGTTCTACTCGACAAAGGGCGGCGGTCTGGGCCTGGGCCTCGCCCTGTCGCTCAAGGTCGTGGAGGAGCACGGAGGGACGATAAAGGTGGACACCGAGCCGGGCAAGGGGACGGTGTTCACGGTTTATCTGCCGGTGTACAGGTAGCGATCATTCTGAGGTGTAACCGTGCGAAGATACAAACTGCCTCTTGGGATACTTTGCCTGTTATCGTCAATATTGTTGCTGGTTTCTTGGATTATCGGTATGTTTGCGGAATTCTCGTCTGACGAATATGTAGAAGCTGCACTTACCGAGTTGGTTGTGTTTATTTACTTGGGCGGGTTGTTTATGACTACAACCAACATCAAGGATGAGCCAACAAGTCGCTTTGTTCTTTACTCTTCGACAATATTAACAGCTGCCTTGTTGATCTGGTCCAGTATATCTCCTTCAAGGGAGTTTCGTCCGATACTTTTCTTCGTTAATTCAGTTGCAATCCTCATAACACACTTTGCAATCAAAGAATTTGCTTATGTAGAAAGGTAAAAAGGTTAATATATGCGCATGCTGATAAGAGCGGTTTACGAACACGGTATTTTGCGTCCCATCGAACCCCTGGAGGGTATCGCAGAAAATACCCGCGTGAATATTACATTGGAAGTTGAAGACGTCAGGGAAAAGTCGTTCGCACGGTTCTCCGGAGTGATGTCTCCAGATGAGGCCGACGATATTGTTACACGTATTTTAAGAGAGTTAGAACCGGTCGGACAATCGTAGGTATTATGGCGTTCTCCGCGAGAGTTTGTAACGGTGTTCTGATGGGAGGGATATGTCGCTCATCGACAGGATCAAGTCTTTCTTGTCAGCCAAGACCCCACCCCTGCGCCCGAATGACGACCTCGACTCGCTCATCAAGAATTTCCCCGAACTCGGCCCCGTGTACGCCGACATCTTCGCGGACAAATACGATAAGCTCGACGAGCTTGCCGCGCGGCTGGATGCCGTCGAGCCGCCGGAGCGGAGGATGGCCGTCAAGAGGCTCGTCGTCCTCGCAAACTTCAGGCGCGGCGACATCGCGGGCTCGGTTATGCTCTGCCGCGAGGTGGCCGAGTATACCGGCGCGGGCACCGACTGGTTCAACCTCGCGCGCGCGGCCCTGACGGCGGGCGACGTGCCGCTCGCGCAGGACTCGTTCGCAAAGATGGAAGCCGCGTACGAGGCCGGCAACTACGGCGAGCAGATAAGCTCCGTGATGCTGAGGTTCTACTTCGCGCAGTTCCTGAAAGAGCGCGGCGAGTACGAACTGGCGTTCGGGCACGTCGAGAAGCTGCGGGCTGCCTACGAGGAGCTTCACATTACCGACGACACGTTCGTATACATGCGCGGCGTCCCGATGCTCGGGCATACGATGGAGCTCGCGATGTCGCTCTTCCCGCACCTGGCCGGGCAGGTAGACCCGGCAAAGTGGCTGGATGCCTTCGCGAAGAAGCTCGACGACGAAGGCAGGAATTACCTGGCGGAATGCAGGAAAGAGTTTGATTAACGCAGTCCGCCGCTTTCCTTCCCATATGCTATACTTTCCATGACCTCCTGCTGATAATGGTTACGGGCACAAAACCATGCTCTTCCTCGTCCTGACGTTCATACTCTGCACCGCCGTAATCGTGGTCTCGGCGACCGGGCTGTCCCGCTATGCTGACCTGCTTGCCGAGATGACCGGCATCGGCAAGGTCTGGAT
The DNA here is from genome assembly GCA_016212105.1 of Nitrospirota bacterium. GTDB lineage: Bacteria > Nitrospirota > JACRHJ01 > JACRHJ01 > JACRHJ01 > JACRHJ01. Next base: position 57,495 of record JACRHJ010000024.1, on the reverse strand, counting down.
AGGCATGACCGCCGTCGCAGTCGCCACGTCCCTGCCGGAGCTGTCCGCTGGCATAAGCGCTGTAGCCTATGCGGGTTCGCCCAACATCGCGCTCGGCGACGCGCTCGGCAGCTGCGTGTTCAACCTCGTAATAATCGCGCTCATAGACTTCATGCACAAGGACGGCCCGCTTCATGTCAAGCTCGGGCCGGGCAACCTCCTTGCCGCATGCTTCGGCATCGTTCTAATCGGCGTCGTCTCATTCGGCCTTGTAATCCAGCCGCTTTCGCGGCTTTCAATATCTCACCTGGGTATCACGACTCCGCTAATAATCGTCGTGTACGTTATCGCCTCCCGCATGTCTTTTGAATTTGAAAGGCGTGAGCTGGCCAAGTACATGAAAGAGGAGGCCGGGAAGGTCGCCTTAGCCGGGATGTCTGTACGGAAGGCAGCCGCCATGCTCCTGCTCTGCGCGTCCGGCGTGGCGGTCAGCGGCACACTTCTTCCCAAGGCGGGCATCGAGCTTGCCGACGCGATGGGAGTCGGACACGGGTTTTTCGGGAGCGTTTTCCTTGCCGTGTCCACCTCGCTTCCGGAGTTGGTCGTTGCCGTCTCCGCGGTGCGCATGGGCTCGTTTGACATCGCGGTCGGCAACGTCTTCGGCAGTAACATGTTTAACTGCGTGGTAATCGCGGTGGATGACATCGCCTACGCAAGGGGGCCGATACTCGCGGAGGCGGCCAGCGGCCAGCTTATCACCGCGTGCATCGCGCTCGTGATGACGGCGGTATCGCTCGTCGGCCTGCTTTACAAGTCGAAAAAGAAGTCGCCCGCGCGTGTCGGGTGGGACTCGGTAGTTCTCATCGCACTGTATGCGTTAAACGTCGTCACGAGCTATAAATTCAGCGGAGGCGAGTAGCTTGGCGAGGCTCAATTAGCCTGCCTTGTTTAATATAAAGGAGGCACGCATGCCGGCAATTAAACAAAAGACAGTCCAAGTCGGCCCCTGCGAGGTCAACACGCTTCATGCTGGTAGCAGGAAGGGCAAGGACATCCTGCTCCTGCACGGCATGAGCTTCCAGGCCGAGACGTGGCGGGAGCTCGGCACGCTCGAAGCGCTCGGCAAGGCGGGCTACGACGCGACCGCGGCTGACATGCCGGGCTTCGGCAAGACCGCGATATGCGGCAAGGGGCCGGACAAGGTGGTAGCCGGGCTCATCGAGTGCGAGGGGATGGACAGGCCGGTGCTGGTCGGCCCGTCGATGGGCGGGCGCATCGCGCTCCATTTCACGCTCGACCACCCGGAACTGGTCGGCGGCCTGGTGCTCATCGGCTGCGTCAGCGTCGAGGAGAACCGCGACCGGCTCAAGAACATTACAGTCCCGACGCTGATCGTATGGGGAAGCAGAGACCACATCGCGCCGATGTCCAACGCGGAGCTTTTGCACAAGGAGGTCAAGGATTCGAAGCTGCTGATAATCGACGGCGCGAGGCACCCTGCGTACCTCGACAACCCGGAGCTTTGGCATCGGGAGCTGCTGGCGTTCATGAAGGAGAATTACGGGTAGGCGTTAGCGCGTCATTCCCGCGGAAGCGGGAATCCAGGAATTAAACCTGGGCGGGCACAGAGGCCCGCCCCTACATCAAGAATTAAGAAAGGGCCGATCCTTGTGTCGGCCCCAGACTGCTGACAAAGTCCCGAAACAATTGGATGACGTTAAAGAAAGCCTGACGTCGTCCCGACCCCTTCGGCTACGCTCAGGGCAGGCTCCGTGGAGGGACCAACAGTAAGCCTTTGATTGTAATAGAGCCAAGTCAAAGGTAGGTTCCTCGACTTCGCTCGGAACGACGGTCTTCGTTGCCCTGTTATTGTGAAACAGGGGTTTGTTAACACTCTGGGGCCGACCTGTGTGTCGGCCCGCTTTTGTTTGTCATTGCGAGGAGTCCCGCGCTTCGCGGGACGACGCGGCAATCACATCCTTTGACCGTCATTCCCGCGAAGGCGGGAATCCAGGAATTAAACCTGGGCGGGCACAGAGGCCCGCCCCTACATCAAGAATTAAGAAAGGGCCGACACACGGGTCGGCCCCTACATGAAAACCGACCGATGAATCGGGCAGCTACAACTCAAGCAGCCCCGTCATCTCCCCCACCACGTCCTCGTCCGGCACGTCTGCCTCGATGAGTTGGTGCTTCGCGTAGCCTTTCTTGAGTCCGACAGGCGTCTCTGATACGAGCTTTACCGCGCGCTTCACCGGGTGAGTCTTGACCGTCGTGTACGCGCGTACGATGGCCGCGATGGCGGCCTCGGAGAGTACGACATTCTCACCGTCTTTCGTCGTCAGGGCGAGGCGCAGGTGGGTGTGGCCCTCGGGGACGGCGAGGAGGGCGGAGGAGATATCTTCGTTACGAATAGAATGTATGCGTTTCATATTCTGATTCCCATCTCCTCGCGGGAGAGGGGTTGGGGTGAAGGGGTTCCGCTACTTCTCCTTCCTCTCCATATCGGCGACCTTCTCCTTCAGCTCTATAATCCGCATCTCGCGGCCGACCGAGAACTTCCGGAACCGCTCCAGGTCGTCCACCTTCTGCCGGGACTCCTCGTAGAGCATAGCGTTGTCGATGACGATGCCCGCGTATCCGCCGATGGTCGAGAGGGTGTCGAGCTGCCGCTCGTCTATGCCGTCGTAGCGGGTGGAGCCGGCCGCGAGGACGCCCACTACCTTGCCCTTCGACATCAGGGGCACGGCGGCCCAGGCCTGTACGCCCTCCGCCTTGATGTCCGGGCCCACCTTGCCGGCGTGCTCGTCGATGCGCTCACGGGCGAAGAACGGCCGCCCCTCCATGACCTCCCTCTTGAGCCAGGGCTCCTCGACGCTGCGCGACCTGGTCTTGCCGCTGAACTCCTCCGAGAGCCCCTCGCATGTCTTGATGACGATGTTCCCCTGCTCGACGAGGTATATGCAGAAGAACTCCGCATCGAGGAACGCCCTGACCTCTTTTATGATGGAGGAGAGCACCTTGTCGAGTTCGAGCGACCTGCCGGCGGTCATGGCGATACGGTTGAGCGCGGTCAGCTCCCTGTTCTTGAGCGTAATCTCCTCTGCGTCCTCGGCCATCTTGCGCTGTGACGCGAGGAGCTTGCCCGCCGTCGCCTCGAGTTCCTTCTTGGCCTCCTCCAGCGTCCCGATCTTCTCGCTCGCGGACTCGATGTCCTTGTACAGGAAGGCCAGTATGCCGACGACGACGAACGATATGCTGTTTATGCTGCCGGTGTACGGCGAGATCTTGTCCCAGGTTGCCCGGTGGTCCATCAGTATCATCACGCGCCTGACGATATGTCCTATGGAGTGCGAAAAGGAGAATACGGTAAGGGCTATGACCTGCCACTGGAGGTACATCCAGAGCGGCCTTCGGAGCCGCAGCTTCATTATCCTGTCGATCTTGAACAGCAGGTAGAAGGACAGCGCGATGATAGCGATATTGCCGAGGAAGTCGAGCGTCCAGATTGGTACGAGGCTGGTCATTCGCTGTCCTCCTTCCGGAGGTGCTTCCAGAGCTGGTCGAGTCCCATCGCAAGGAAGACGAACGCCGGCACGAGGAAGAAGTACTCGGCCATGCTCGTCCAGTAGTAGACGACCGCGTCGTTGTCTTTCAGGTAGAGGACGCTGCCCTTTATGTAGTCCGCCGGCATCTCGTGCCGTGCCTCGTGGCTTATGAAGGTATTGACGTTCCAGAGCAGGAACAGGAAGGCCGCGCGCCGTATGGAGCGCCAGCCTTCGAGCGCGTAAACGGCGGGCTTCTTCAGGACGACGACCATGAAGGCCATGGCGGCGAAGAATACGATGTGGGCGAGCTGGTGGACGTAGAAGCCCTCGGGGTCGCCGTGGTCCTGGATGGCGAGGGCGTCCGACGCGTTCAACATGACGAGGAGTGCCGCAAGCAGAATTCTTGTTGTCATATGCGCCAGGTCTCCCGGTGGGATACGGACCGATATGTCGATGAAAATATACCAAACTCGCCGATAATAATCAAGATATATGATGGAAAGGACTGCGCTGGACGGGCGCGCTGTAAATCTTCGCATGGTCAAATTCCTGCTTGCCAAGAGAAAAGCGGTTGTATATAATGAATTAGTCCCAAATTATTCTCTCCCAGGAAGAGGCACGATGTTATCCAAAGTCCTTTCAAGCGCCATCATGGGTATCGACGCGTACCTGGTCGAGGTAGAGGTAGACGTAGCCGCCCGAGGGCTCCCGTTCTTCTCCACCGTCGGGCTCCCGGACACAGCAATCAAGGAGAGCAAGGACCGTGTGCGCGCCGCGCTGAAGAATAACGGCTTCGACTTCCCGCTCAAGCAGATAGTCATAAACCTCGCCCCGGCCAACGTCAAGAAGGAGGGCTCGGCCTTCGACCTGCCCATCGCGCTCGGCATCATCGCGGCCGAGGGCATGCTCCGTCAGGAGGACCTGGACGGGTACCTGTTCGCGGGTGAGCTCTCGCTCGACGGCAGGGTCAAGCCGGTACGGGGCGTCCTCCCGATGGCTGTAAAAGCGAAGGAGGCGGGGCTCCGGGGGCTTGTCATACCGGCCGAGAACGCCCGCGAGGCGGCGGTGGTGGAAGGCCTCAATGTCTACGGCGTGAAGGACCTGGTCGAGGTTGTCGACTTCGCCGGGGGCGGCAAGGCCATCGCCCCCTGGCAGATCGACGTCCTCAGGCTGTTCGAGGAGAACTCGGCGTACTCCGAGGACTTCTCGGAGGTAAAGGGCCAGGGACACGTCAAGCGCGCGCTCGAGATAGCAGCCGCGGGCGGCCATAACATACTTATGATCGGCCCGCCCGGCTCTGGCAAGACCATGCTCGCCAGGAGGCTTGTCAGCATACTGCCGGAGATGTCCTTCGACGAGGCCATAGAGACGACGAAGGTGCACTCGGTCATGGGTTTCATAAACCCGGAAAACCCGCTGGTCGCGACACGGCCCTTCCGGAGCCCGCACCACACCATATCCGACGCGGGTCTCATTGGCGGGGGGGCTGTGCCCAAGCCCGGCGAGGTCAGCATCTCGCACAACGGGGTGCTCTTCTTAGACGAGCTTCCCGAGTTCCACAGGAACGCGCTCGAGGTCCTCAGGCAGCCGCTCGAGGAGCGTCAGGTGACGATATCGCGTGCGGCCGCGTCCATCACGTACCCGGCCACGTTCATGATGGTGGCCGCGATGAACCCCTGCCCGTGCGGGTTCTATTCCGACCCGACCCACGAATGCACATGCACCCCGAGACAGATACAGCGGTACCGGGCGAAGATTTCCGGGCCCCTGCTGGACAGGATAGAGCTGCACGTGGAGGTCCCGGCGGTCAAGTTCCGGGAACTCGCCTCGGACAGGGCGGAGGAGACCTCAAGGGACGTCAGGAAGAGGGTCAACAAGGCGCGTGACGTCCAGATGGGCCGGTTCGGAAGGGACGGCATCTACTGCAACTCCCAGATGAGGCCGCGCCACCTGAAGAAGTTCTGCTCGGTGGACGAGCCCACGCACGGGCTGCTCGAGAGCGCGATGGAGCGGCTCGGCCTGTCCGCGAGGGCGTACAACCGCATCCTCAAGGTCGCCAGGACGATAGCCGACCTGGACGCCCGCGAAGTCATCTCTGCGGCCGACGTGTCCGAGGCCATACAGTACAGGAGCCTGGACAGGAAGCTGGTCTGATGCGTCCGCAAGGACGGCACATCAGGGACTGCTAACAGGAGGCCGGCGGGTGCGCCCTCAGGTACTCCGCCGCTTCTCCGGCCGGCAGGGGCAGGCTAATCAGGTAGCCCTGCGCCACGGGACAGCCGGCATATCTCAGAAACTCCATCTGCTCCTCCCGCTCCACACCCTCCGCGACGACGTTGAGCCCGAGGCAGCGCGCCATCGCCGCGACCGCGACCACTATCGCCGCGCTGTCATGGTCCTCCGGTACCATCATGATGAACGAGCGGTCCACCTTCAGCGTATGGATCGAGAACTTCAGGATGTAGCTTAGAGATGAGTAGCCGGTGCCGAAGTCGTCGATGGCTATGCGTATCCCGTGGTCCTTCATCCTGGCCAGGGCGAAACCGGCCGCCTCGACGTTGTGGACTATAGTGCTCTCGGTTATCTCGAGTTCGAGCGAATCCGGTGGCAGGCCGTTGTTCCTGAGCGCGTTCTCTATGACCTCCGGGAGCATCGGGTCCTGGAACTGCCTCGCCGAGAGGTTGACCGACACCCTGACCGGCGGGATCCCAGCCTCTCTCCACAGCCTGTTCTGCGCGCAGGCGGCCTTGAGCGCCCACTCGCCGAGCGGGACTATCAGGCCCGACTCCTCCGCGACAGGTATGAACTTCGACGGCAGCGTGTACCCGTTAGACGGGTTACGCCAGCGTATCAGCGCCTCCATGCATACGACCGCGCCGGTCTGGACGTCCGTCTGCGGCTGGTAAAGAAGCTCGAACTCTCCTCTGTCCAGGCCCTGCCTCAGCATGCTCCCCAACTCCATCCTCTCAGTTATGTAGGCGCTCATCGCCTTGGTATGCGCCTGGAAGGTGTTCTTGCCCTGCTCCTTCGCGCGGTAAAGGGCGATGTCCGCGTTCTTCAGAAGCGACTCCGCGTCGGCGCCCCCGTAGGGGTAGACGGAGATCCCGATGCTCGCGGTCACGAATACTTCCCTGCCGTCGAGGGGTATGGGGACGCGGCATAGCTCTATGACCTTCGAGGCGACCTCGCTCGCCGCGAGCGGGTCGGCGAGCCCCGGCAGAATGATGCAGAACTCGTCGCCACCGAGCCGCGCGACGGTGTCCGTCTCCCGGAGTGTGGCCCTGAGCATGCCGGCGAGGTCCTTCAGCAGGGCGTCTCCCGCGGGATGTCCCATCGTGTCGTTGACCGCCTTGAAGTTGTCGAGGTCCATCAGCAGGACGGCCAGCCCCTGCCTGCTCCGCTTTGCCAGGGCTATGGCCTGCTCCAGCCGGTCGCGCATGAGGAACCGGTTCGGGAGCCCGGTAAGGGCGTCGTGCTGCGCCATGTGTTCGAGGCTCTTCTCCCTCTCAATCAGCAGCCGTTCCGCGTGCTTCCTGGAGTCCACCTCGATTATCAGCTCCTCGCGCTGCCGGAAGAAGCCCGCCACGAGGTCCGCCAGCCTGCCGACCTCCGAGGTGTCGAGCCTTATGCCGGATATCAGGGCGGGCGACTCGGACTCTATGCTCCTGTTGATAAGCTCGAGCGGCCTGCTCACCCAGTAGACAAGGAGCCCGTACAGCACCAGGAGGACGAGCAACGAAAAGACGACGAAGCTCGTAAACAGCCCGTCCGCGAGCCGGCTCTGTTCCTTCAGCGCGGTGGGGGAGGCGGTCAGCATGACGTAGCCGACGGGGACGCCGTCCCAGCCCGGGAGAGCTACCCTCGCGCTTACCGTGCCCTTTCCGACGTCGTACGACTCGGCCGGGCCGCCCTCCCCGGCCGACAGGATTTCCATACCTATGTTGTCGTGGCTTACGAGCGAGGAGAGGAACTTCTTGTCCCAGACCCTGCCCGCGAAGAACCAGCCCTTGGGCGGGACCACCCTGTCGTCATCGTCGGAGGGCTGGACGGGCGCTCCACGGACCTCCATGGGGAGACCGCCGGACATAACGAAGAAGTGCGGGAACCGGTCCCTATTCAGAAGCGCCGAGAGGCTGCCGGCCGGAAGCGGGCCCGCCAGCCGGGCCTTGCCGAAGGAGTGTTCCGTGCTGTATACCGGCTTGAGGCCCTTATTGACGACCCATATTGCGTCGGTCTTGAACATCGACAGTGTCGTGTCCAGGTATACCCTGGCCCACGCCCTGTCGCCCGTCGATACGTAGCGCACCATGTCGTCCCACAGGCTGTAATCGTTGACGAAGTTCTCGAGTGACTCGCCTTTGAGGGTCGAGAGGGCGTTGTAGGCCGAGACGACCTCGCGGAGCTTGTCGGCGAACAGCATCTCTGTGCGCCTCTTCTCGGAGCGCGAGATGGAGAAAAGGCCGAGCGCGAACAGCGAGATGAGGATTGCGAGAAGGAGGGTTATCTTGACCTTTATCTTCATCGACACCTCGCCTGTGTTTTGGTGGTGGAGGAGGTGTTGCCGGGATGCGCCGGGCAGCTTATTACCTATTTTACATGGCGGTCCGCGTATTGTAAAGCGTAGACTTTTTAAGTGCTCCGGCACTTGACATAATCCTCGTACCTGCATATACTTCAGTTAAGCGTTGACGAAGCCTGTCGTGCGTTCTTGATATTATCATGGATATTACGAGCTTGATGCGGCACACCTTTGACGAACCGCACGCGGCTTGTCGAAGATACTGGAGACGGTTCATGGCTGAGAAGCTGCTCGTCGTAGACGACGAACAGGACATCGTAAAAGTCCTTGCCAAGATACTCGAGCTTTCCGGGTACGAGGTCCATACCGCAACCTCCGGGCTCGACGCGCTCAGGGTCGTCAAGGAGCAGGACCCGGACCTGGTCCTCCTCGACTACATGATGCCCGACCTGACCGGCCTCGACGTCCTGCGCGGTATAAAAAACTACTCCGAGGACATATACGTCGTCATGGTCACCGGCCGGGGCAGCGAGGAGGTCGCAGCCACCGTCATGAAGGCCGGGGCGTCCGACTACGTCATCAAGCCCTTCGAGAAGAAGCAGATACTCACCGTCGTCAAGGACACGCTGCGCATCCGGTCGGCCGAGATAACAACCAGGAGGCTCCAGAAGGAGCTTGCCGACCTGAACCGCGACCTCGAGGACAAGGTGGCGGAGAGGACGCGCGACCTGGTGGATACCCAGGAGCGGCTGATACACCAGCACAACCTCGCCTCGCTCGGCGAGATGTCCGGCGGCATGGCCCACGAGATAAGGAACCCGCTCAACTCCATATCGCTCTACGCCCAGATAATGATCGACGAACTCCCGCCCGACGACCCCAAGGTAGACTACGTCCAGAGGATACTCTCGGACGTGGACAGGATAAACGCGATAGTCACGAACCTGAACTTGTTCTCCAGGCGGATTAAGCGGGACAAGCAGCCGCTCCACCTCCAGACCCCGCTGGAGACGGTGCTCCGGACGATGTCCATGCAGCTTGTCAACAAGGGCGTCCGGGTGTCCGTGGACATAGAGGGCGGGCTCCCCGAGGTCCTCGCGAGCGGAGAGGAGATGGAGGAGGTATTTTCGCACCTCTTCGTCAACTCCATGCACGCCATGCCGGAAGGCGGTGAGCTTGCCGTGGTCATGAGGCTCCTCCGCGGAGCCAGAAACGGCGAGCCTCAGCCCGGCAGGGACGAGAAGCCCGGGCAGTACATCGAGGTCTCCGTCAGGGACACCGGCATGGGCATACCCAGGGACAACATCGACAAGGTCTTCATACCGTTCTTCACCACCAAGACCGACTGGCAGGGCACCGGCCTCGGGCTGTCTGTCGCCAACCGCGTCATCACGGACCACAAGGGCACCATAGACGTCGAGAGCGAAGAGGGCCACGGGACCACATTCACCATCCGCCTGCCGGTCCTCGAGAGCGGCGCGAAACTCGACGCCGCCTGAAACCCGGGCACGGCGGCGCTATAATTCCTCACCGCTTTTCAGTTGATGCCCAAGTCGCCGAATGTCACGCCGGAAGCCATATTCTTCCTTGCCAAACCCTCATTATTGAAGTAAAATAGAGCGCATGGAAAGTCTGGCCGCCATCTTCGCCACGTCCTTCGTCGTGGCGCTGTCCGGCGCGCTTGCCCCGGGCCCGATGTTCACGCTGACCTTCGCGGAGGGCGTGCGTGGCGGATGGCTTGCCGGCCCGGCGGTGGTGTTCGGACACGGCGTCCTGGAGCTGCTCCTGCTTGCCCTGCTCGTGTCCGGGCTGGGCGGCGTACTCGCGTCGCCTGTGGCCGTGAAGGTTGTCGGCCTGGCGGGGGGCGCGACGCTCATGGTTATGGGCGCGCTGATGCTCGCGAGGCCCTCCGCGCCGTCCGCAGGTACCGCCGCGGGACGCGGGCCGGGGTTTTTCAGGCTTGCCGCGTCCGGGGCGCTGACGAGCATATCAAACCCGTACTGGACGCTCTGGTGGGCGACGGTCGGGATGGGTTACCTGGCGCTATCGGGAAGGCTCGGGATGGCCGGGGTCGGGAGCTTCTTCGGGGGGCACATACTCGCGGACCTCGCATGGTTCACGCTGGTGTCTGCCCTGGCCGCGTCCGGAAGGCGGTTCGCCGGCGGGAGGCTTTACGCTTACGTGACGTGCCTGTGCGGCGCGTTCCTCGTGTTCTTCGGTGGATGGTTCATATACGCAAGCCTGTCCCGGGCCGCATGAAATCGACGGTGTGACCTGAAAGGGGGAGCATGAGGAATACAGCCTGGCTGGCGGTCCTTTTTGCAGTTTGCATGACGCTTGTACCCCGTGCGGGCCTCTGTCAGCCGGGCGTGACCGTGTTCCCGTTCAGGAACAACGGCCAGGTGCAGCATGCGGGCCTTTCGTCCGGAATAGCCGCGATGCTCACGACCAACATGACCAAGTCCAGGGGCCTGACGGTCATGGACCCGTCGCGCGTATCCGGTGCGCTTTCCGGAATCAGGCTTACCGGTGGCGCCCCGGGCGTGGAGGACTCGCTCAAGGCCGCGGCCTCGCTCGGCGCCGACTTCGCCGTGACCGGAGAGTTCGTCATATTTGGCAGCAGGTTCCGGATAGACGCCAGGCTCTACGACGTCAAGACCGGGGCGCTGGTATCCGCCGAGAAGGCGCAGGAGAAGGAGGACGCCCTGTTCGACGCGGTAGACGGGCTGTCGGACAAGATTATCATGGGCATTACCGGCAGCCTCCCCGTGGAGCCCGGCGGCCTCCATGTAGTGTCCGACCCTGCCGGGGCATCCGTGAAGGTGGATGGCGATGATGCGGGCCGGACTCCGGCCGCGCTCGCCGACATTTCGCCCGGACAGCACGAGGTGGAGATAACCCTCGAAGGCTACAAGCCGTTTATTGAGGGCATCACCGTCTCGGCTGGCAAGACCGCGAAGCTCGACGTTAAGCTGGTCAGGCTGTTCGGCGGGATTAGGGTCTCGTGGAAGGGCTACCCGTCGAGCGACGTCGGTATAGGCGAGCTGTCCATCGGTTCGTCCCAGTTCATCAACAACCTGTTCGGCAGGTATTGCCGCAACATCCCCGCCGGCACGTACGCCGTCACAGTGGTGATGCCGTACAAGGACGAGTCCTCGTGGGAGAGCAGGGCCACTTGGAAGACGTACATCGCCGAGGTCGTGGTCGAGGCCGGTGAGGTCTCGGACGTCTTCATAAACAACGACCGCCGCGCGCCCAGGATTGAGATAGGCAGATGCGTTTCCTGCGCGTCCGGCTGGAACTTCGACACGAACATCGCGTGGTACGAGACGCCGTAGGGACAAAAGACGTGTAACTTTAATGCTAACAATGCAGGGCCCGTACCAAGAAAAGCGAGTCGGCCCTTGCCCGTCACCCCCGTGAAAACGGGGGTCCATTTTGACTTAATGCATAAAATGGATTCCCGCTTTCGCGGGAATGACAGTTAATGGTGGGGATTGCCGCGCTTCGCTCGCAATGACAAATTAAATACAGGCAGATTCTTCGCTTCGCTCAGAATGACACCGTAAAAACAAGGCAAGGGCCGACAAATGCGCCGCCCCTGCATATAGAAAACGGCAAGGGCCGACACGCGCTTCGCTTGGTACGGCCCCTACACAAAACCGGCAGAACAAAGCCAGTGCTAAAAGAACTGATAATCAGCAACTTCGCCATAATCGACCGGCTGGAGCTGAGCCTGGAGCCGGGCCTGTCCTGCCTGACGGGCGAGACCGGCGCGGGCAAGTCAATCCTGATAGACGCGATCTCCGCCGTCCTCGGTGGCAGGACGGACTCGGACAACCTCCGGCCGGGCAAGGACACGCAGGTCGAGGCCGCGTTCGACATCACCGGCATGCCGGAGCTGAAGGCCAGGCTCGCGGAACTCGGCCTGGACGATGGGGACGAACTGATTCTCAGGCGTGCTTTTACCGCGTCAGGGCGAGGCAGGGTTTACATAAACGGCTCGCTCGCCAACATGGCGACGCTCCAGGAGACCGGCGACCTCCTGGTGGACATACACGGCCAGCACGAGCACCAGTCGCTCTTCAAGGCCGGGACTCACCTCGACATGCTCGACGCCTACTGCGCCCTCGGCGCAAGGAGGGCGGACTGCCGGGCAGCATACGACAGGCTGGCAGCGCTAAGGAAACGGCACGCGGAGCTGTCCGCCCAGTCGCGCGAAAGGGCACGCAGGCTCGACCTGCTGAGCTACCAGAGGGACGAGATAGACGCTGCCTCCCCGGTCTCGGGCGAGGAGGAGGGACTTGGCTCCGAGCGGGCCCGGCTGATGCACGCCGACCGGCTGAGGGAGCTTGTGATGTCCGCGCTCGACGCCCTCAGGGACGGCGACGTATCCGCGCATTCGCTTGCGGGGGGGGCATTGAAGTCGGTCAGGGAGGTGGCGTCCATAACGCCCGGCGAGTCCGAGAGCGTGGCACTCCTGGAGTCCGCGGACGCGTCCATCACGGAGGCCTGCGCGAGGCTCCGGGAGTTCGCGGAAGGGCTCGAGTCCGACCCGGAGAGGTTGTCCGAGATAGAGACGAGGCTGGACGCGCTTTGCAGACTGAAAAAGAAATACGGCGAGACGCTGGACGAGGTGCTCGCGTTCCGCGAGTCCGTGGACGTCGAGCTTTCGTCCATTGAGGGCGGCGACGAGGAGATGGAATCGCTCGCGGGCATGATTGCAGGGGCTGGGTCAGAGCTGTCCGGTATCGCGGATGAGCTTGGCCGCGAGAGGGAGGCCGGCGCCGCCGGCTTCTGCAGGAAGGTCGAGGCCGAACTGTCCGGCATGGGCATGGACAAGGCCGTCTTCGAGGTCAGGCTGGACAGGCTGACAGAGCCGGGTCCGCTCGGCCGGGAGAGGGCAGAGTTCATGTTCTCAGCGAACCCCGGCGAGCAGCCGAGGCCGCTCGCTAAGGTCGCCTCGGGCGGCGAGCTTTCCCGCGTGATGCTCGCGCTCAAGGTCGTCCTCGCGGGCGCGGACAGGGTGCCGACGCTTATATTCGACGAGGTGGACTCTGGCGTGGGCGGCGTCACGGCCTCCGCCGTGGGGCAGAAGCTTAAAGAAGCGGCCAGCGGCCGCCAGGTTCTCTGTATAACACACCTGCCTCAGGTGGCGTCCTTCGCCGGTACGCATTTCAAGGTGGAGAAGTCCTTCGCGGACGGACGGGTAGCGGTCGGTGTCGTAAGGCTGAGCGGCGACGAGCGGGTCCGCGAAGTCGCGCGCATGCTGGGCGGGACGGAGGGCTCGGACACCGCTTCCGCTCATGCCGAGGAGCTGGTAAAGAGGGGGCGGTTATGATGCTCAAGGCCAGGCTCTCGCTCGACAGCGAGCGGTGCAAGGGCTGCCTGCTCTGCACCGCGGTCTGCAAAAAGGGCATGCTCCGGAAGGGCGGCTCCTATAACGGCAGCGGGTACTACCATGTCGTACTCGAAGACGAGGGACGGTGCAACGGCTGCGCGCTCTGCGCGGAGATATGCCCCGACGTGGCCATCATGGTATGGAAGTAGCGACAACAAAGACGTCATTCCCGCCCCAGCTTTAGGCATACCGGGGTAAACTCCAGCGGGAATCCAGGAATTTGAAGAACTTCCTGGACCCCGTGTCAAGCACGGGGCGACGAACAAGTGCACGTCATTCCCGCCCCGGCTTTAGACATGCCGGGGTAAACTCCAGCGGGAATCCATTGACTTTGGCTATCGCCGGTTAATAACATGTTGAGTCACAGAAATAATATATACTGCTACGTGGTGTTATTGATAATCTGCATGACGGCCCTTGCCGGCGCGGGTCCCATAAGGCCCATGATGCGCGGCTACCCGGTCGGAAGGGTCGTCGAGGTCAACAAGGACGCGGGCCTGGTCTCGGTGGACCTCGGCAGCTCCGACGGCGTGCTCAAGGGTATGGGCTTCGCCGTCGTCGACGCGAAGGGCGGCCAGGCCGCGGCTATCGCGGCAGGCGAGGTCTACGCCGACCGGTTCTGGAGCGTCAAGCTCCCGGCCGACAAGGCCAGGAAGGTCAGGCCGGGCATGGAGGTCCGCTGGCTCCTGACGCCGGAGGTTATCGCGCTTTCCGGGGCGGTCAAAAAAGGCAGCCCGGAGTCTTATAAGGAATTTATTGCGACGTTCCCGTCGAGCGGGTTTATTCCGGAGGTAATAGATGACCTGCCGGAAACGACGCTCAGGGAAATCTCGCCGGAGTACTACGAGGCTTGGAAGGCATATACCAGGTACTCGTTCGAGGAGTTCATAGAGAAGCACCCCGGCACCGGGTTTGCCCTTGCCGCGCAGGCTGAGCTTGGGGCCATCGAGGAGTTCGAGGCAGAGGGCGAGCGCATTAGGAAGGGACGCGAGGAGCGCGCGAAGGCGGCCGAGGCTGAGAGGGCGCGCCAGCAGGCGGTAGAGGACAAAATACGCGAGCGTCAGGAGCGGGCCAGCCGCAGGGAGTCCCTGGGCAAGCTGGTAAACAACTCGGACACGGCAGTCAGGTTCGTGTTCGACCCGCCGAGCGAGCAGTCTCCGGTGGCGGTATTGCCGGGCTCGTACTCGGAAATTCGTCACGTGGCCGGGTCGTACACGTACAAGGTGTTCCCGGTCGAGGACCCGGACGCGGCCCCGGCCGTGCGGGAGTTCGGCCCGGACGGCGAGGCCCCGCTGGGGCCTACCCCCCTCAAGGAGGGCGAGGCGGACACCGAGTTCGACTTCTGGGAGATAGAGTACCCGTGACCGGCGCGCCGGAAAAAGCCCGCGGGCTCCGGCGTCGGACATCAAAGACATCCGAAGGGTTGATAATTAGATGAGCGGCAGGCAGGTCCTGATGAAGGGGAACGAGGCGATCGCCGAGGGCGCGGTCGCGGCCGGGTGCCGGTACTTCTTCGGCTACCCGATAACCCCGCAGAACGAGATACCGGAGTACATGTCCCGCAGGCTTCCGGAGGTTGGCGGCGTGTTCGTCCAGTCCGAGAGCGAGGTCGCGGCCATAAACATGGTATTCGGCGCGTCCGCCTGCGGCGTCCGTGCGATGACGTCCTCGTCCTCCCCCGGCATAAGCCTCAAACAGGAGGGTATCTCGTACCTGGCCGGGGCTGAGCTGCCCGCGCTGATAGTCAACATCCAGCGCGGCGGGCCGGGCCTCGGCAACATCTCGGCGTCGCAGGGAGACTACTTCCAGGCGACGAAGGGCGGAGGGCACGGCGACTACAGGATGCTCGTCTACGCCCCGTCCAACGTGCAGGAGGCCTACGACCTCGTCATAAAGGCCTTCGACAAGGCCGACGAGTACAGGACGCCGGTGATGGTCCTCGGAGACGGCATACTCGGCCAGACGATGGAGCCTCTGGTCCTCAGGAAGCCGAAGGCCCGCAGGTTCGACAAGGGCTGGGCGCTCACGGGGTGCGAGGGCAGGGCCCCGAACGTGGTCAAGTCGCTCTTCATGGGAGAGGGCGAGCTGGAGCGGATGAACCTCCTGCGTCAGAAGAAGTACGACAGGATGCGTGCCCGCGAGGTCATGTGCGAGGAGTACATGGCCGAAGACGCGGAGCTTGCCGTGGTCGCCTTCGGGACGGCGGGCAGGATAGCGAAGGCGGCGGTGAGGCTCGCGCGCGAGCGCGGCATCAAGGCCGGGCTCATCAGGCCGGTGACTCTCTTCCCTTTCCCGGACAGGGTCGTACAGAAGGCGGCGAAGACCGCGTCCCGCTTCCTGGTTGTGGAGATGAACACGGGCCAGATGGTGGAAGACGTCAGGCTCGCGGTGGACGCCGCGAGGCCGGTGGGTTTTTACGGCAGGCCCGGCGGCGGTGTTCCGACACCGGCCGAACTGCTGAAGGTGTTCGGAAGAGAGTTAAGGAAAATCTGACGGAGGGTAGGCCTTGAGGCTTGGAGAGGCGATGGTCAAGGAGGGCCTTATCACCAACGAACTGTTGGGGAAGGCCCTCGAGCGCCAGATAATATTCGGGGGAAGGCTGGGGACGAACCTCGTCGAGATGGGCGCGGTCCACGAGGAGACCCTTGCGCGGTTCCTGGGCAAGATGTTCGGCATACCCTACGCCGCGCCGGAGCGTTTCAACAGCGTCCCGCAGGACGTCCTCGACAGCTTCCCCAAGGAACTCGCCGTCAAGTACACCGCCTTCCCGATTAACAAGGAGCGCAACTGGCTGCACCTTGCGATGAAGGACCCGAACGACATAGCCATACTCGACGAGCTGAGCTTCGTCGTAGGCCTGAACATAAAACCGTACATAGCCTCGGAGATAAGGATCGCCTACGCGCACGAGAAGTATTACGGCGTGAAGAGGGACCTGCGTTACGTCGCAGTGGCGGAGGACGAAAGCTCGTCCGGCCCGGCAGGGCAGGCAGCCGCCAAGGCGCAGCAGAAGCCGAAGGCCGCCGAGGAGCAGAAGGCAAAGCCCGAGGAGTACCTGGGCGACGAGAGCCAGGTGAACATCTACGGACAGGGCGCGGACATGATGTTCGGCGGCCACGGCCCTCAGCTCGAGGTCGCGTCCCCGCACGAGTTCATGGAGGCGCTCGCCGCGCAGAGCACTGCTCCGGCGCCGCCGGTACAGGCAGCCCCGCCCGTGCAACCCGCTCCGCCGGTCCAGCAGACGCCTGTCCAGCCCGCACCGGCATACCAGCCGCCAGCCCAGCAGCAGCCGGTAGAGCCTCAGCCATTTCCGGCCTATGAGCCGCCTGTCCCCCCGGCACAGCCGCAGGCACAGCCAGTCCAGCCGGCCCCGCCTGCCATGAATGACCCGTACGAGATGCTCGCCAACCCCGTGGACCGCGACCATGTCGCGGTCGCCATTGTTGCGGCGGCCAACAGGGAGGCCGCGCGCGCCGTCCTGTTCATGGTCAAGGGCGGCGTGATAACCGGCTGGAAGGGCGCGGGCCTGGGCATAACGGACAGGCTGGTGGACGGCCTGAGCGTCCAGCTCGACAAGCCTACCATATTCAAGGAGGTCGTGGAGGACAAGGTATTCTACAAGGGCCCGATACTCCAGATACCGGAGAACCTGCAGCTCATGACGGCGCTGGGCGGGGTGATACCGCAGGAGGCGGTCGCCTGCCCGCTTGTAATAAGGGGGAAGGTCATGGGCGTCCTGTACTGCGACAACGGGCCGGGCGCGATGATAAAGGGCGACGTCGGAAGGTTGGAGGGCCTGATGGCGAAGGCCTCGATGTCGCTCGAAATACTGATACTCAAGACGAAGATACTCGCTGATGCGTAATATCATACTGTTGGCGCTGACAGCGCTTGTTATAGCCGTCCCGGCTTACTGCTACGAGCTGCACCTGCTGAACGGCATGGTCGTCAAGGGGGAGCTTACCGGGTTCTCGGACGGCAGGTTCTTCGTGAAGTCGGACGTCGGACAGATGGCTATCGAGGCTGCCAGGCTGGACTATATCATAGTCGAGGAGTCGGACGGCAAGGCCGCCCCGGCAGATGTGCCCGGCTATCCGCTGGGCCCCGGCGAGGCGGTAAGGGTGGGCACGGACGCGCCCCCCGCGCCTCCCGCGCCGCTTGCCTCGCACTCCCTGTACATGCCGTTCCCGCTGAACGGATGGACCCTCTCGCGTCCCTCGGACAGGCAGTTCTTTCCGGGAGTGTTCAAGGGCAATTCGAAATAAAGAAGCCCCCCGCATTCGCGGGGGGCTTTGAAAAGTTTATGCCTGTCTTTGCGAGCGGAGCGAAGCAACCTCCTCCATTGGAATTCTTAAATGTGGAGATTGCCGCGTCGTCCCGCTCTGGCGGGACTCCTCGCAATAACAACGCGTGGACTATTCCACCAGCTTCATGTCCTTGCCGCAGCCGCACTTGCCGGGCTTGTCGGAAATCATGCCGCACTCGCAGTCCGCGCCGCAGGCGCAGGCGTACTTGCCGGTGATGTCCACCGCCTTCACGTCCTTGCCGCAGCCGCACTTGGACGGGTCCGCGTTCTTGCCGCATTCGCAGGAAGCGCCGCACGGGCAGAACTTCGCGGTCTTGCCGTCGATGGCTATGAGCCTCATCTGGACCATGTCCTTGTTGCAGGCGCACTTGCCGGGCTCGCTGGACATGGAGTTGCAGTCGCAGTCCGCGCCGCAGCCGCAGACGTAATAGACCGGGCCGGCCGCGTAGGCTACCGCCACCAGGGCCGCGAAGACCATCGCCGCCAAAAATGCCGTGACAAACTTTTTCATAGTTTCACCCCCTTTCCATGTACTGAAGTGGTTAATACATTGATAACTGCAATTTCAGGATTATACATGCCGTCCGGCGTATGGTCAATATAAATCGGTGTGCCGAGGTGTATGGATGGGTAACGTGACAGAAAGGGAGTTCGTACCGAGGGCAACAGGGCAGAGGCTGGACCTCTGCCTCGCGGAGGCGGGTCTCGGCCTCACGCGGAGCCAGGCCCAGAGGCTCATCGAGGACGGCCTGGTCAAGGTCAGCGGCTCCGCGAGGAAGGCGAACTACAAGCTGCGCCCGGGCGACGTCGTAAGGGCGGTCATCCCGGAGCCGGAGTTCATCGCCGTCGAGGCCGAGGACATCCCCGTGGAGGTCATGTACGAGGACGACGACATCTTGGTCGTCAACAAGGCCGCGGGTATGGTCGTCCACCCGGCCGCCGGCAACTTCACCGGCACGCTCGTCAACGCGCTGATGTTCAGGTGCGGACGGCTGTCCTCTACAGGGGGCGAGCACCGGCCAGGCATCGTGCACAGGCTGGACAAGGACACCTCCGGCGTGATGGTCGTGGCAAAGACCGACAGGGCCCACACGAAGCTCGCCAACACCTTCAAGGCCCACACAAACACACGGGAGTACGTCGCGGTCGCGCTCGGCCGGCTCCGGGACGACGAGGGCACCGTCGCCGTAAGCATAGGCAGGCACGTCTCGGACAGGAAGAAGGTCTCGCCGGTGACGTTCAAGGGCAGGGTCGCCATAACGCATTACAGCGTCCTGGAGCGGTTCGCCGACGCGACCTTCATCGCGCTGAGGCTCGCCACGGGCAGGACGCACCAGATACGCGTCCACATGGCCCACATCGGCCACCCGCTCGCCGGGGACGCGGTCTACGGCGGCGGACGCGCGGGCAAGGTTATGGGCATGAAGGTCGGGCGTCAGATGCTCCACGCGCGCCTCCTCGGCTTCAGGCACCCGGTAACCGGCGAGTACATGGAGTTCGCCGCGGAGCCTCCCGAGGACATGATGCGTGTGCTGGAGTTCCTCAGGCAGGCGCGAGGATAGCGACACGCCTGTCATTCCCGCCCCGGCTTTATGCGTACCGGGGTAAACTCCAGCGGGAATCCATTTTATGCATGAATTCAAAATGGACCCCCGTTTTCACGGGGGTGACATGCTGTAGATACACACCCTTCAGTTTTTTCTTGACACAAATCAAACCCTGTTCTAAAATCTCCATTCAACCATATCCGGCATAACGACTAAAGAGGATTTTCGTGGACACGAAGAAGAGACGCGAAAAAGCCGACTATATAATCCAGTCGGTGGTGCACGCCCTTGAGATGTTCGACGCCTTCATGGGCGCGAAGGACGACCTGGGCGTGACCGACCTGGCGAAAAAGCTCGACCTCCACAAAAACAACGTCTTCAGGCTCCTCGCCACGCTCGAGACGCGCGGCTACGTCGAGCAGAACAAGCTGACCGGCAACTACCGCCTCGGTTACAAGACGTTCGAGCTTGGGCAGGCCTTCCTGCACCAGGCCGGGCTCCTCAAGCAGGCGCGTCCGGTGATGGACGAACTGGTCAAGGCGTGCAACGAAACGGTCTACGTCGGCGTGCTTAGGGGCGACTTCGTGATATACCTGGACATCGCCGAGACCACGCACTCCGTGCGTGTGGCGAACCGTGTCGGGACGCTCCTGCCGGCATACGCCACGGCGATAGGCAAGGCGCAGCTCGCTTACCTCTCCGAGGACGAACTGGCGAGGATATTCACGAAGCCCAAGATGCAGGCGTACACGGACAAGACGATAACGGACAGGGACAAGCTCTACGCCCACCTCAGGGAGGTAGCGAAGAAGGGCTACGCGATGGACCTTGAGGAGCTCGAACAGGACGTCTTCTGCATCGGGGTCCCCGTACTGGACTACACCGGCAGGGCGGTCGCGGGGCTGTGCGTCTCCGCGCCCGGATGCCGCATGGGCAGGAAACGGATGGAGGGGGAGCTGATGCCGCTCGTCAAGGCGGCCGGGGCCGAGGTGTCGCGGGCGCTCGGGTACACCCAGGAGGCGGAGAAGGCTGCGGGTTGAGGCAAAGATATGGCGGGAGGCCTTGCGGCCCCCCGCCTTTTGGAAGCCCGGCGACCATACCTTTTTATGGGGATGGTCTGGCTGCCTTATTCCAGTTGTCCTCCGGAAGAACCCCCCAGCCCGCCGGAAGACTACGGTTAAAGACCGCCTCGGGCTCCATTGAAAACATCGCCTATGAAGCCGGTCATGTTACTCTATGACTATATTTTAGCATATCTGTCGTGATTAGGCAAATGCGGCATTCCATCGTTATTTTGTTGTTATTAGGATAATTTCTGTTATATAATAAAACCGTTCTTTTATAAGCTGGCAAGTTCATATATCCGGCGGGTACTCGTCTCCCGTCCGGCGCTCCCTCATTTCGTCTCCCGTCTTTATCAACATGACAAACGCCGCCGTCCTGCCGGTGGATTTCTGCTGTCCCCGCGCATTGGGGGATGCTGGGGCGGTGTAACCTTGATTAGACCCGCTAATGAAAGCATAAAAAGGGCTAATTGGTTGATAAATAAAAATTCTTGACAAAAAATATGGCCGGTGTTAAATTGGGGTTTCCCAAAATCAGATAGCCAGGAACGCCCGGTTGTTTCAGGGCTCCCCAGTCCGGCCTTCTACATCGTTCTTTGGAGTAATAAACAATGAAGATAGCCGTCACCGGCAAGGGCGGCGTGGGGAAGACCACGCTCTCGAGCGCCCTTGCCAGGGCTTTTTCGGAGGCAGGGCACAGGGTGCTCGTGGTCGACGCCGACCCCGACGCGAACCTCGCCCAGTCGCTGGGTATCGCCCAGTCCGAGATAGCGAAGATAAAGCCTATCGCCCTGATGGCCGACCTCATAGAGGAGCGTACCGGGGCGAAGCCCGGCGCGGGCGGCTCCATCTTCAAGCTCAACCCCAAGGTGGACGACATACCCGACGAGTTCGCCTATGTCCACAAAGGTATAAAACTCCTCGTCATGGGCAGGGCGAAGACCGGCGGGGCGGGCTGCTACTGCCCCGAGAACGTCCTGTTGAAGTCGCTCATCCGGCACCTGATACTGAGGCGCGACGAGGTCGTCGTCCTCGATATGGAGGCGGGCATAGAGCACCTGACGCGCGGGACGACCGGCTCGGTGGACGCGTTCATCGTCGTGGTCGAGCCGGGCGGCCGGAGCGTCCAGACGGCGAAGCAGGTGGCCTCGCTCGCGTCCGACCTCGGCGTAAGACAGGTATACGTCGTCGGGAACAAGGTGCGGGGCGCCGAGGACAGGAAGTTTATAGAGGACAACCTGCCTGGCATGGAGGTGCTCGGGTTCCTGAGCTACAGCGCCGAGGTCATCAATGCAGACCTCCGCGCGGTCGAGGTGTACGACAACTGCCCCGGCCTCGTGGCCGAGGTCGAGGTGATAAAGGCCAGGATAGAGGCGCTGGCGGCGGACTCGCCGGAAACGGGCGGCGAATGACGGCCCGGGACAAGGCCGCGATAAGGCACGAACTCCTTGCGAGGCGCGACGCGTTGACCCAGGATGACAGGCACGCGGCGAGCGACACGGTATCCGACAGGCTGCGCGGCGAAGGCGAGTACAAGGCGGCGAAGGCAGTCCTCCTGTACGTGAGCTTCAGGAGCGAGGTCGGGACGCGGGGGCTTATCGAGGCCGCGCTGAAGGACGGAAAGACCGTCATCGTCCCCAAGGTGGACAGGAAGGCGCACCGGCTCAAGCTGTTCGAGATAAAGGACGTAACGCGCGACCTCGAAGCCGGGTACATGGGTATATACGAGCCGGTCGAGCATACGACCCGGCTCGCCGGCCCGAAAGAGGTGGACCTCGTGGTGCTCCCCGGCGTCGGGTTCGACGAGGCGGGCAGACGTCTCGGGTACGGCGGCGGGTACTATGACCGTCTGTTGGAGGAACTGAAGCCGGGGGCCGGGCTCATCGCCCTGGCCTTCGAGGCGCAGATAGTTGAAGAGATACCGGCCGAGCCGCACGACAAGCGCGTGGGCAAGGTCGTCACGGAGAAGAGGACGATAAAGGCGTAAGGCGCTCCCTCACCTCAGGTTTTTTCTTTAGTTGTAGCTGCCCGATTTATCGGGCGATTTAAAAGCGCCCCATAAATGGGGCAGCTACAACCAAACAGCAAAACAAGGGCCGACACACGGGTCGGCCCCTACACAAAACCAGAGTGGTTATCCGCGCCGGATATATAGACATACAGGGTCCCCCAAATGGATTTAAATAAGATAGAAGCTGGAGTCAGGCTGATACTGGAAGGCGTCGGCGAGGATACGGGGAGGCCGGGCATCAAGGACACGCCGAGGCGGGTGGCCGAGATGTACCAGGAGATATTCGCCGGGCTCGAGACCAGCACCGACGGGATGCTCACGCCGATACAGGGCGAGTCCCACGACGAGATGGTGCTCATCAAGGACATCCCGTTCTACTCGGTCTGCGAGCACCACCTGACCCCCTTCTTCGGCAAGGCGCATATCGCCTACGTCCCGGCCGAGGGCAAGATAGTCGGCCTGTCCAAGCTGGCCCAGGCGCTCGAAGCCCTGGCGAAGCGGCCGCAGGTGCAGGAGCGTCTCACGGCCCAGCTCGCGGACCTGATAATGGACAGCCTCGGCCCGAAGGGCGCGATGGTGGTAATAGACTGCGAGCACCTCTGCATGTCCATGCGCGGCGTGAAGAAGCCCGGCTCCCGGACGGTAACGTCCGCGGTACGGGGCATCTTCCGTTCGAAGGCGGGGACGAGGGCGGAGATGCTGGAGCTGATTAAAAAGTAGATTGAACGGTGTCATTCCGAGCGTAGTCGAGGAATCTGCTTTTCAAAGACAACAGCAGGTCCCTCCACGGAGCCTGCCCCGAGCGCTGCCGAAGGGGTCGGGACGACAGGCATAAAAGCAAATTCCTGGACCCCGTGTCAAGCACGGGGCGACAACATAGTTTCAAGGTAGCGTTTTCATCCACGCGGTTCAACCCGCGTGAGCATCACAGCAACAAGGGGGAAGAAGATGATCATCACGAAGGCGAAAGAGAAGGGCGACGTCGTTGCGACACTTAAAGACGTCAAGTCGGTATTTCTGATAGGTTGCAGCGAGTGCGCGTCGCTCTGCGGCACGGGCAGCCCGGAGGCGCTTGCCGCCATGAAGGAGACGCTCGAGGCCGAGGGCAAGAAGGTAACCGGTTCCATGATGGCCAAGACCGGCTGTCAGGTCCTGGGCACCAAGGTAGAGCTGAAGCCCGCGAAGGAAGAGATAGACGCGGCCGACGCGATACTGGTCATGTCCTGCGGCGCTGGCACACAGGCGATGGTCGAGGTCTTCAAGGACAAGCGTGTCTACCCGGCGAACGACACCACGTTCCTCGGCAACATGACCCGGTTCCAGCAGTTCGACGAGCGCTGCTCGATGTGCGGCGAGTGCATCATAGACAAGACCGGCGGCATCTGCCCGGTCACCACCTGCCCCAAGGGCATCCTGAACGGCCCGTGCGGCGGCACCAACAACGGCATGTGCGAGGTCAGCCCGGACATCGAGTGCGCCTGGGCCAAGATATACGCCCGCATGGAGCGCACCGGCGAGCTGGACAAGATGAGGGAGATAGTACCGCCCAAGGATTATTCCAAGAAGCTCAGCCCGAAGGTGTGGGTAATAGAGAAGAAAAAGGAGGAGAAATAGTCTGATGAAAAAGTTCAAGGAGGCACTTGAGTCGGGCGAGTTCACCATCACGGCGGAGTGCGGCCCCCCGAAAGGCACTGACATAGAAGAGATGCTTTCCCATGCGAAGCACCTGCTTGGCAAGGTCCACGGCATAAACGTAACCGACAACCAGAGCGCGGTCGTCCGCATAGGCTCGCTCGGCGTGTGCAGGCTTCTCTCCGAGATGGGCCACGACCCGATATTCCAGCTCACCTGCCGCGACAGGAACAGGCTCGCGATACAGTCCGACCTGATGGGCGCGCACATACTGGGCATTAAGAACGTGCTGTGCATGACCGGCGACCACGTCTCGGCCGGCGACCACAAGACCGCGAAGCCGGTGTACGACTTCGAGTCCGTCCAGCTCCTCCAGTGCGTCGGAAAGCTCAACTCCGGCACGGACTGGGAGGGCAACGCGATGAAGGGCGCGACCAACCTGTACCAGGGCGCGGTCGTCACCCCCGAGTCGAACCCGCTTGAGCCGCAGATGCTGAAGTTCGAGAAGAAGATAAAGGCGGGCGCGAACTTCTTCCAGACCCAGGCCATATACGACATGGACAACTTCAAGAGGTTCATGGACAGGGCCAGGAAGCACGACGTCAAGGTCCTCGCGGGCATACTGCTCCTCAAGAACGCGGGCATGGCGAACTTCCTCAACAAGTTCGTGCCCGGCATCACCGTCCCGCAGGAGCTTATCGACAAGCTGAAGGCGGCCGGCAAGGAAGGCGCGCTTGACGCGGGCATGGACATCGCCGCCGAGCAGGTCCGCATCATCAAGGAGCAGGGCCTGGCCGACGGCGCGCACGTCATGGCCATAGGTCTTGAGGACAAGGTGCCCGACATACTCCAGAGGGCGGGGATAGCGTAAGTATAACACGTGATGCGTGTTCGTGAAATTGTAGGGCGCGACGCCCCCGGCGCGCCGAAGGTTGTCATTGCGAGGAGCGTAAGCGAAGTGGCAATCCCAGCATTTAAGAACTGAGATTGCCGCGCTTCGCTCGCAATGACGTGAATAAGCAAAGGAATCATATGCCGATAACAGTGCCGGAACTCTACAGGAAGAAGGCCGCAGGCGAGCGGATAACCATGCTCACCGCTTACGACTTCCCGTTCGCGCAGATGGTGGACGAGTCCGGTATCGACGTGATACTCGTCGGCGACTCGCTCGGCACCGTCGTACAGGGGCTCCCGACCACGCTGCCCGTCAGCATGGAGGAGATGCTCTACCACACGACGATGGTCGTGCGGGCGACGAAGAACGCGCTGGTCGTCGGCGACATGCCTTTCCTTAGCTACCAGACCTCGGTCGAGGAAGGCATCCGTAACGCGGGGTTGTTCCTGAAGGCCGGGGCGTCCGCGGTAAAGTTAGAGGGCGGCGCGTCCGTATGCGACCTAATCGCCGCGCTCACGCGCTACGACATACCGGTCATGGCGCACATAGGCCTCACGCCCCAGTCTGTCCACAGGATGGGCGGGTTCAAGGTGCAGGGCAAGGGCGATGCGGCGGCCGAAAAGCTTATGGCCGATGCGCGCGCGGTTCAGGAGGCCGGCGCGTTTGCCGTCGTCCTCGAAGGAGTCCCGAGGGATACCGCGAAGCGCATCACGGCGGAGCTGTCCATCCCGACCATTGGCATCGGAGCTGGGCCTGACTGCGACGGGCAGGTGCTCGTGCTGTATGACCTGCTCGGGCTGTTCGACCGTTTCGTCCCGAAGTTCGTGAAGCGTTACGCGAACCTGAAGGCGGACGCGGTAAAGGCGATATCCAAGTACAAAAAGGAAGTCGAGTCGGGCAAGTTCCCGACGGATAAGGAAAGCTTTCATTAGAGTGTAGGGGCCGACCCGACGGTCGGCCGCTACAGGTGGAGACCCCTCACCCCAACCCCTCTCCTGCGAGGAGAGGGGATTAGATACAGGCAGATTCTTCGCTTCGCTCAGAATGACACCATCTCCGTCATTCCCGCCCCGGCTTCAGGCATACCGGGGCAGGCTCCGGCGAGAATCCAGGAGGTTGTTCGAGTGTAGGGGCGGGTCTCCGTGCCCGCCCTGGTTTTCAGGTTTAGTTGTAGTTGCCCGATTCATCGGGCGCATTTTAATCAAGGGCCGACACGACGGTCGGCCCCTACAATAAGGAACGGACGCAGTAAACTGCGCCCCTACAAGGGGAAAACACAATGCCGGAAGCGAAGCTGAAGGTGCTCCTGCTCGAACACACGCCGAACCCCGAGAACGTCGTGGCGATGTCCGCGAAGCTCTGCTACAGCGCGTCGGACGTGGAAGGCTTGAAGGGCAAGATCGAGGCGAAGGACCAGAAGGCGTTCGTCGAGAAGCTCGTCTCCATCGGCCATATGTCGCCGATAGAGCACGTATCCTTTACCTTCGGCATCGAGGGCATATCCCGCGCATGCAGCCACCAGCTCGTGCGCCACAGGGTCGCGTCTTACTCCCAGCAGTCCCAGCGCTACGTCCGGGAGACCGAGTTCGACTACGTCATACCCGAGACGATAAAGGCGGACCCGAAGCTGACCAAGGCTTTCGAGAAGAACATGAAGCAGGCCCAGAAGGCCTACGACGAGGCGATTAAGGCGCTCGGAGAACGCGGCATCACCGGCGAGAACGCGTCCCAGGACGCGCGCTTCCTGCTCCCGAACGCGGCCGAGACAAAGATAGTAGTCACGATGAACGCGCGTGAGCTTCTGCACTTCTTCCGCGTCCGCTGCTGCAACCGCGCGCAGTGGGAGATACGCGCGATGGCTTACGAGATGCTGAGGTCCGTAAAGGGCGCGGCGCCCGTGATATTCAAGGACGCGGGCCCCGGCTGCGTCAAGGGCAAATGCCCCGAGGGCAAGATGACCTGCGGCAAGTCGGCCGAAGTGCGGGCTAAATTCAAGAAGCTCAGTTAAGGCGGTTTTATAAAATGGCATTCACGATAGCCGTCGCCGGCAAGGGCGGCACGGGTAAGACGACCCTCACCGGGCTGATAATACGCTATCTGACGGAGAAGAGAAAAGGGCCGGTGCTCGCGGTAGACGCGGACGCGAACTCGAACTTAAACGAGGTGCTGGGCGTTTCGTGCGGCAGCACGGTCGGCCACATCCGCGAGGAGGCGCTCGAAACCGCCGGAAGCAGGCCGCACGGCATGTCGCTGGACGAATATCTCGACATACGCATCGAGCAGAGCCTCGTAGAGGCGCCCGGCTTCGACCTGCTGGTCATGGGCCGCCCGGAAGGCCCCGGATGTTACTGCGCCGCGAACAATGTCATCAGGAAGTACACGGACTACCTGCTCGACAGCTACCCGTACATCGTGACGGACAACGAGGCAGGGCTTGAGCACCTGTCCAGGCGCACCGCTTCCGCGACCGACCTGCTGCTCGTCATCTCCGACCCGTCCGCGCGGGGTATCCTCACCACCGGTCGGGTGAACGGCATCGTCGACGAGCTGCACCTCGACGTCAAGAGGCGGCTGCTTATAGTCAACCGCGTGCCGGGCGACACGCTGCCGCCGGAGCTTGAGGGAGTGGTGGAAAAGACCGGCCTGAAGCTTGCGGGCACCGTGCCTGTTGACGCGAACATCACTGAGTACGACATGAACGCGAAGCCGCTGGTGCAACTTCCGGCGGACAGCGAGGCGGTCGCGGCGCTGTACGGGATACTGGACGGGCTGGAGATACCGTAGAGTATATCCCTCCCCCTTGAGGGGGGAGGGCAGGGTGGGGGTGAAATCCCGCGAAGCCCAACCCTCCCCTTAATCCCCACCCCTAAAGGGAGGGGAAACGAAATACTCTCCCTTTGGAGAGTTTTGGGTGACGGTGTTGCGTCTGGGTTATGGAGGTGACGATTATGAGCAAGACTGTATCCATAATCGGCGCGGGTGTCGTCGGCTCCGCGATAGGCCGTCTCTTCCGGGAGCGCGGCTACGACATAAAGGGCGTGGTATGTAGAAGCCTCGAACACGCAGAGAAGAGCATAAAATTCATCGGTTCCGGCGAGCCGGGTGTGGACGCCGCGAATGCGGCGAAGGACGCCGACTGGGTGTTCATCACCACGCCGGACAGGGCGATAGAGAAGGTCTGCAACGAAGTCTCGGCTGGCGGCGGCTTTTCGCGCGGCCAGCTTGTCGTCCATATGAGCGGGGCTCTTAACGCGGACGTTCTTGATTCGGCTCGCAAGGCGGGCGCGAGGGCGGTCTCGATACACCCGCTCCAGAGCCTTGCGACTGCGTCGCAGGCGGTGTCGAACCTTCCCGGATCGTACTTCTCTGTTGAGGGCGATCCCGACGCGATGGCCGAGGGCAAGGAGGTCGTCGAGGCGCTCTGCGGGTTGATGCTCGTGGTGCCGTCCGACCAGAAGGCGCTCTACCACGCGGGAGCGGCGGTCGCGTCCAACTACCTCGTGACCGTGGTCGATTTCGCGGTCGAGATTTACGAGATGCTGGGGCTGGACAGGAAAGAGGCAATCAACGCGGTCATGCCGCTCGTGCGCGGCACCGTGAACAATATCGAGAAGGTCGGCGTGCCGGACGCGCTTACCGGGCCCATCGCCCGTGGCGACGTCGCAACCGTCGAGGGGCACCTGGAGGTGCTCAAGAAGAAGATGCCCGGCATGGTGCGGCTGTACTGCGAGCTTGGCAAGCACGCAATCAAGGTCGGACTCGCCAAGGGCACGCTCTCCCAGGAGGACGGGGCCCGGCTGTTCGAGTTGCTCAGCAGGAGAGTTTAGGGCGCGACGTCCCCAGGCGCCATGCCATTGCCCGTCATTCTGAACGAAGTGAAGAATCCACAGTTGACTTTGATTTAGAAAGTCGAAAGTCAAAGGTGGGTCCTTCGGCTTCGCTCAGGACGACAGACAAGGCGGTTTGTCACCCCCGTGAAAACGGGGGTCCATTTTGACCTTGCGCATTGAAATGGATTCCCGCTGGAGTTTACCCCGGTACGCATAAAGCCGGGGCGGGAATGACAGGAGTCGCGGCAAGCTCGTTCAGGTTCTTTGATAACGTAGACGCAAGACAGAACGGTCCGGCATAAGACGGGCCGATATTATAGATACGCGTTGACAGTTGACAACCCACCGCATGTGAAAGGAGAACGAAGGTAATGCTGATTATCGGAGAGAGGATTAACGTCATAACCAAGACCCAGCGCCAGGCGATGACCGACCGCGACAAGGGGCCGATCCAGGAGATGGCCTTAAACCAGGTCAAGTGCGGCGCCGGCATGCTCGACATCAACATCGGCCCCGCCGAGGACAACGGCGAGCAGCTGATGGACTGGATAGTCAAGACGGTGCAGGAGGTGGTGCAGGTCCCGCTCTGCCTGGACACCACGAACCCGGCCGCTATGGAGGCGGGCCTCAAGGCCCACGACAACTCCTGGGGCCGCGCGATGATTAACTCCGCCTCCGGCGAGGAGGAGAGGCTCAACATGATGATGCCGCTCGCCGGCCAGTACGGCTCGCTCATCATCGGCCTGACGCTGAACAAGACCGGCATCCCGGCTCTCGCCGAGGACCGCTGCGCCATAGCCGCCGAGATAATGGGCAAGGCCGCCGAGTGCGGCGTCCCGATGGAGGACATATACCTGGACCCGCTGATCATGCCGGTGCCCTTCTCGCAGGAGAAGTCGCTCGAGTCCATAAGGGCCATCCGCATGTTCAAGGAACTGAACGACCCGCCGATGAAGACGGTTGTCGGGCTGTCCAACATATCGAACGGCGCGCCCAAGACTCTGAGGCCGCTCCTCAACAGGGTGTACACCGC
Organism: Nitrospirota bacterium; assembly: GCA_016212105.1. Classification (GTDB taxonomy): domain Bacteria; phylum Nitrospirota; class JACRHJ01; order JACRHJ01; family JACRHJ01; genus JACRHJ01. The sequence continues at coordinate 27,730 of JACRHJ010000024.1, read as the reverse complement.
GCTCCTGATGTACGAAGGGCTCGACTCTGCCATCATCGACCCGCTCGAGCGGGAGATGATAGAGGTCATCAAGACGACCGACATACTCATGGGCAAGACGCTGTACGCGCACAGCTATCTGGACATGTAACTAAGATGGCGGCTGCCACAACTCATCCCCTCCCTTGAGGGGAGGGGACATAGGGGAGGGTGAAAATGGACATCACCCCCTCCCCGGCCCTCCCCCCTCGCAGGGGGAGGGAGGCAAGTGCAGACCGTGGTCTGATTTCTACAAGGAGGTTTTTCAAATGGCTTTCGTTGTACCAAAGGATACATACAACGGCAAGGTATTCGAGGTCGAGATAGGCACGGGCGACAAGGCCGTGAAGATCGGCGGCGAGAACACGCTGCCGTTCCTGACCTTCGAGGGCGCGGTGCCCAATATGCCGGTCATAGCCCACGAGGTCCAGGACGTCGCCCCCGAGGACTGGCCGGAGACGGTCCAGGCCGCGTACAAGGGCGTATCGGGCGACCCCGTCACCTGGGCGAAGCACTGCCAGGACAACCTCGGCGCGCAGGCCATTGCGCTGAGGCTCTACAGCACTCACCCGGACAGGCAGGACACCAGCCCCGAGGCGGCGGCGAAGACCGTCTCGGACGTGCTTGCCGCGATCAGCGTCCCGCTCATCATCCTCGGCAGCAACCACGCCGAGAAGGACGCGCAGGTGCTCCGCGCCGCATGCGAGGCCGCGAAGGGCAGGAACTGCCTCATCGGCAAGGCGCAGGAGGCCAACTACAAGACGATAGTCGCGGCGGCGATGGCGGCGGGCCACAAGCTCATAGCGATGTCCGACCTGGACGTCAACCTCGCCAAGCAGCTCAACATCCTCATCACCCAGATGGGCTACGAGAAGGAGAAGATAGTCACCGACCCGATGTCCTCCGCGCTCGGATACGGCATCGAGTACACCTACTCCGTCATGGAGAGGATAAGGTCGGCGGCCCTGATGCAGAACGACGGCACGATGGCCCCGCCGATGCTGAACGACATCGGCATGTACGTCTGGAAGGTCAAGGAGACGATGGCCTCCGAGAGCGACCTGCCGGACTGGGGCGCGCTTGAGGAGAGGGCGATAGGCTGGGAGTCCACCACCGCGGTCGGGCTTATCATGGCCGGCTCGAACCTCCTCATCATGCGCCACCCGAAGGCTATCGAGACCGCGAAGAAGGTTATCGCGGAGCTTGCGTAAATTACGATAACCCTCACCCTGCCCTCTCCCATTAAAGGGAGAGGGTAAGCGGTATCTCCCTCGCGGGAGGAACACCGGTATTCTCCCCTCCCCTCGCGGGAGGGGCTGGGGGAGGGGGATAATGTATTCGACCGAAAGGAGAACATAGAAGATGGCTCTGTCAGGTGTAGAGATTTTCAAGCACTTGCCCAAGACTAACTGTAAGAAGTGCGGGTTCCCGACCTGCCTCGCGTTTGCCATGAAGCTGGCTGCGAAGCAGGCCTCGCTGGACTCATGCCCGGATGCGTCGGAGGAGGCGAAGTCCTTCCTCGGCGCGGCCTCCGAGCCGCCGGTCAGGGCGATAACCATAGGCGCGGGCGCCGGCGCGGTAAAGGTCGGCGAGGAGACCGTGCTGTTCAGGCACGAGAAGAAGTTCGTCAACCCCTGCGGCATGGCGCTCCAGGTGATGGACACCGACTCGGACGCCGACATCGACGCGAAGGCGTCCGCCGTCGCCACGTCCGAGATCGACCGCGTCGGCCAGAGGCTCAGGATCGAGCTGGTCTCCGTCAAGGACGCCTCCGGCGACCCGGCCAGGTTCGCCGCCGCCGTCAAGCGCGTGACCGAGAAGGCCCCGGACGCTGGGCTTATCCTCGACACGAGGAACACCGCCGCCGTGGAGGCCGCGCTCGCGCACCTCGCGGGCAAGAAGCCGCTCATCTACGGCGCGACCGCGGACAACGCGGACGCGATGGTGGGCATTGCCAAGGCCGCCGGCGCCTCGCTCGGCGTCATAGCCGACGGGCTCGACGCCCTGACCGCCCTGACCGAGAAGATAACGGCGGGCGGCTTCAAGGACCTGGTGCTGGACCCCGGCGCGAGGAAGGCGAAGGACATGGTCGAGCAGTACACGATGATACGCCGCTCGGCCACGAAGAAGTCCTTCAAGCCGCTCGGCTTCCCGGTCATATCCTTCGCGGTAAACGCCGACCCGTACATGGAGCAGGCACTGGCCTCGATAGGCATCGCCAAGTACGCCTCCATCATAGTCCTGTCGGACATAGCGAAGTGGAAGTCGCTCGCGCTCATCGCGCTCCGGCAGAACATCTACACCGACCCGCAGGTCCCGATGCAGGTCAAGCAGGACCTGTACAAGGTCGGCGACGTGAAGGCCGAATCGCCGCTCATGATAACGACCAACTTCTCGCTGACGTACTTCATCGTCCTGGGCGAGGTCGAGAACTCGAAGGTCCCGTCCTGGCTCGCGGTCATGGACGTCGAGGGGCTTTCGGTCCTGACCGCGTGGGCGGCGGGCAAGTTCACCGCCGCGAAGATAGCCCAGTTCATTACAGAGTCGGGGATAGACCAGAGTGTGTCGCACAAGGAGCTTATCATCCCGGGCTACGTCGCCATCCTCTCCGGCGCGCTGGAAGAGAAGCTGCCGGGCTGGAAGATTACCGTGGGGCCGAGGGAGGCCAACGCCCTCCCCGCATTTTTGAAGAACAAGGCGGCCGCCGCCTAAGCAACTGCAAGGAGGATAGATAACATGTCAAGACACATCGCAGCAGCAGCCATACGCGGCTCCCACGGGATAGTCGCGCAGGCGGCCGAGGCCCTGGAAAACGCCATCGCCTCCAAGGGCGAAGGCTTTAAGATCGAATGGCCTGATACCGCGTTTTACCTCCCGCACATCCACGGCATGACCGGGATGAAGATCGAGACGCTCGGACAGATGAGGGAAGGCCTCGCATACGCGAAGGGCATGCTCACCCCGATACCGGCAGAGCACGAGTACCTGCCGTACCTGGGCGAGACGCTGGACGCGGGCCAGGCGACGCTGTTCGCGGAGGAGATACTCCTCGCGTGCCGCTTCGCCATGGGCCTGGAGCCCGTCGTCGAGAAGATTGACGGCAACGACTTCACCTACAACGGTTTCATAACGGACACCATACTCAGAGACCTCGGCATCCAGCTTGTCGACGGCACGATGCCCGGCTTCGCTGTCATCATCGGCAAGGCGCCGGACGACGAGACTGCTGTCGAGATATGCCGCGACCTCCAGCAGAGGAACATCCTCACCTTCCTGTGCGGCAACGTGGACGGCGACTCCGTCACGAAGCAGCTCCTCAGGAAGGGCGTGGACCTCGGCTGGGACGCCCGTCTTGTCCCGCTCGGCCCGGAGACCTACCACGCGCTGTACGCGGCCCACTGGGCCTGCCGCGGCGCGCTCACCTTCGGCGGCAAGAAGGGCGGCGACGCCCTGTCCGTGCTCAAGTACAACAAGGACCGCGTCTTCGCGTTCGCGATGGTCATGGGCCCGATGAACGACCTGATTTGGTCCACCGGCGCCGGCGCGATAACCTACGGCTTCCCGGCCATCCTCGACTCGGTCGAGCCGGAGATAAGGCCGACCGGCGTCTGCACCTACGAGCACGTCGTAAGCCAGACCGACCACAAGAAGCTGGTCGACACCTGCATCGAGACGCGCGGCCTCAAGATAACCATCACGAAGGTCCCGGTCCCGGTCGCCTACGGCCCGGCATTCGAGGGCGAGCGCATCAGGAAGGAAGACACCATCTTCGAGTTCGGCGGCCAGAAGACCGCCTCGTTCGAGTGGGTCACCGCCAAGGAGATGGACCAGATAGAGGACGGCAAGATCGAGCTCGTCGCCTCCGCCGAGACGCTCGCGAAGATCGACGCGGCCGCGCCTGGTACCACGCTCCGCCTCCCGCTCGGCCTCGTGATAGAGGTCGCGGGCCGCAAGATGCACCCGGACTTCGAGCCGGTCATCGAGAGGAAGCTCCACGACTACATCAACTGCGCCCAGGGCGTATGGCACATGGGCCAGAGGGACGTCAACTGGATAAGGATCTCGAACCAGGCGTTCGGCGAAGGTTTCCGCATAAAACACCTCGGCGACATCATGTACGCGATGGTCAAGTCCAAGTTCCCCGCCATCGTCGACAAGGTCGCGGTCAAGCTGATACTCGACGACGACAAGGTGAACGAGGCTCTGGCCGCCGCGCAGAAGGTCTACGTGGAGCGTAATCAGAGGGTAGCGAACATGACCGACGAGTCCGTCGACGTGTTCTACTCCTGCCTCCTCTGCCAGTCCTTCGCGCCGAACCACCTCTGCGTAATATCGCCTGAGAGGCTCGGACTCTGCGGCGCGTACAACTGGCTCGACGCGAGGGCCGCGTTCGAGATCGACCCGACCGGCCCGAACCAGCCCGTCACCAAGGGCGAGACGACCGACCCGGTCAAGGGCCGTTGGAAGGGCGTGGACGAGTACGTCTGGCAGGGTTCGCACCAGACGCTCGACGGCTTCTCGGCGTACTCCATAATGGACGCCCCGATGACCTCCTGCGGCTGCTTCGAGTGCATCGTCGCGCTCGTCCCGGAGGCCAACGGCTTCATGATAGTCAACCGCGGTTACGCGGGCATGACCCCCATCGGGATGAAGTTCTCGACGCTCGCTGGAACAGTCGGCGGCGGCACCCAGACCCCCGGCTTCGGCGGCATAGGCAAGTACTTCATCACGTCCCGCAAGTTCCTCAAGGCCGACGGCGGCTTCAAGAGGATAGTCTGGATGCCCAAGTCGCTCAAGGAGGCCCTCCGCGAGGACTTCATAAAGCGCTCCGAGGAGGAAGGGGTGCCGGGCTTCATTGACATGGTCTGCGACGAGTCGATAGCCGAGGACAGCGACGCCATGATGGAGCACCTCACGAAGGTGAACCACCCGGCGCTCTCGATGGAGTCCATACTCTAAGCAACGCAAACGAACAACGCGGGGGGCCTTGACGGCCAGCCGCCGCATGGAGGTATTAGAAGATGAGCGAAGACAAGAAGGAAAAGAGGAAAGCGTCCAGTATCGACCCGTGCGCCGTTGACCTGCTCGCGTACGCGGAGCAGTGCGGCATCGAGACCGCGTTCTCGAGGTCCGACTCGGTCAAGGCCTGCCCGATAGGCGCCGAGGGCGCCTGCTGCAAGATATGCTCGATGGGGCCGTGCCGCCTGAAGTCCAAGGAGGGCGAGGACGCCATAAAGGGCGTGTGCGGCGCGGGCCTGCCGACCGTCACCGCCAGGAACATCGCCCGCATGGTCGCGGGCGGCACCGCCGCCCACTCCGACCACGCGAGGGACATCGCGGCCACGCTGCTCGCGGCCGCGACCGGCGAGGCGAAGGACTTCCAGATAAAGGACGTCGACAAGCTCCACAGGGTCGCGAAGAAGTTCGGCATAGAAGTCGCAGAGAGGACGAAGGAGGAGGTCGCCAAGGACGTCGCCGAGTACGTGCTCCGTGACTTCGGCCAGCAGAAGGGCGAGATATCCTACATCAAGACCGCGACCAAGAAGCGCCAGGAGCTCTGGCGTTCGCTTAACATGGTGCCGAGGGGCGTGGACAGGGAGATTACCGAGCTGATGCACAGGACGACCATGGGCGTCGACACCGACCCCGAGGACATCCTCGACTTCGCGCTCAAGGTATCGCTCGCCGACGGCTGGAGCGGCTCTATGATAGGCACCGACTTCTCGGACATACTGTTCGGGACGCCCAAGCCGATCAGGAGCGAGGACACGCTCGGCGCGTTCAAGAAGGACCACGTCAACGTCGTCGTCCACGGCCACGAGCCGACGCTCTCCGAGATGATAGTCGTCGCGTCCGAGGACCCGGAGATGATCGCGTACGCCAAGTCCAAGGGCGCGGCAGGCATAAACCTCGCCGGCATGTGCTGCACGTCCAACGAGATACTCGTCAGGCACGGCATCAAGTCCGCCGGCGGCTTCCTGAACCAGGAGCTGGCGATACTGACCGGCGCGGTGGACGCGATGGTGGTAGACCTCCAGTGCATCATGCCCGGCCTCGCCATCGCGGCCGAGAAGTTCACGACCAAGATAGTAACGACGTCGCCCAAGTGCAGGATACCGGGCGCGACGCACATGGAGTACGACGAGCACCACGCGCTCGACGTTGCCAAGAACATCCTGAAGTACGCCGCGGACAACTACCCGGCCAGGGCCGGCCAGGATACGAGGATACCGGACGTACACAAGACCATGATAGCCGGTTTCTCGCACGAGTACATCGAGTACATGCTGGGCGGCCGGTACAGGGCGTCCTTCAGGCCGCTCAACGACGCGATAATATCCGGACGCATACGCGGCCTCGCCGGCATCGTCGGCTGCAACAACCCGAGGGTGGACCAGGACTCCCTCCACGACTACCTTGTCAGGGAACTCATAGCCAACGACGTCCTCGTCGTCCAGACCGGCTGCGGCGCGCACGCATCCGGCAAGGCCGGCCTGATGACGCCCGAGACGATGGAACTCGCCGGCCCCGGCCTCAGGGAGGTATGCGAGGCGATCGGCATGCCGCCGGTCCTGCACATGGGCTCCTGCGTCGACAACACCCGCATCCTGACCGTCCTCACGGCGGTCGCCAACGAAGGCGGCCTCGGCGAGGACATCTCGGACATTCCGGTCGTCGGCATCGCGCCTGAGTGGATGAGCGAGAAGGCCATAGCCATCGCATTCTACGCGGTCGCATCCGGCCTGTACGTCATCTTCGGCGTAGAGTCCCCGATAGCCGCTTCGCCCACCATCCAGAAGATGATGAGCGAGGGCTGGGAGAAGAAGCTCGGCGGAAAGATGGAGTTCATCCCGTCCAAGGAGGACATCCTCGCGGCGACGCTCGCGCACATCGACAAGAAGCGCGACGACCTGAAGCTCCGTAAGTACGAGAAGGGCAAGTTCGGCGTGGAGAAGGTCCTGCTCGACATGGCCGCGCGCCGCAAGCTTGAGGCGGGCGCGCACGCCCACCAGGGCGTCGGCGGCGTGTAAAGACGTTTTCTAACGGGGGCGGCTTTTCAGCCGCCCCCGCATTGAGCGGTGCAGGGTTTATGTAGGGGCCGACCCGTGTGTCGGCCCTGCATTGTCGTTAAAGGTGTCATTCTGAGCGAAGCGAAGAATCTGCCTGTATACGATATGTTGCATTGGCGCGGTAAACCGCGCCCGTCCCTGCGAGACGCCCTCACCCCCGGCCCCTCGCCCGCAAGGGGAGAGGGGAGAATAAGGTAGAGACGCCCCCAGCCCCCCTTCCCCCCTCCCCCGGAACGAGGGAGGGGGAAGAAAAAGATAAAACAAGAGCAGTTATTCCAATAACCGAAGTTTTTGCGAGACCGAAAAGGAGGGTTTCAATAAGATGGCCAAGAAAAAAGTAGGCAGCGACATTGACATAGCGCAGGCGGCGAAGCTGAAGCCGATAACGGAGATAGCCAAGAAGCTCGGCATCAAGGAAGACGAACTGGAGATGTACGGGAAGTACAAGGCAAAGGTGGACCTCTCCCTCATATCCAGGCTCGCCAAGAAGAAGAGCGGCAAGCTGATAGACGTGACCGCCATCACCCCGACCCCGCTCGGCGAGGGCAAGACCACGACGTCGGTCGGCCTCGCGATGGGAATGAACAAGATAGGCAAGAACGCGATACTGAACATCCGCCAGCCGTCGCTCGGCCCGGTCTTCGGCATCAAGGGCGGCGCGGCCGGCGGCGGCTACGCCCAGGTCGTCCCGATGGAGGACTTCAACCTCCACTTTACGGGCGACATCCACGCCATCGGCGCGGCGCATAACCTGCTCTCCGCCTTCCTGGAGAACCACCTCTTCCACGGCAACAAGCTGAACATCGACCCGCACTCCATCACCTGGAGGCGCGTCATGGACATATCCGACCGCTCCATCCGCGAGATAATCGTCGGCCTGGGCGGCAAGCTCAACGGCTATCCGCGCGAGTCGGGCTTCGACATCACCGTCGCGTCCGAGGTCATGGCCATCATGGCGCTCACGACCAGCCTGAAGGACCTCAGGGAGAGGCTTTCCAAGATCGTAGTCGGCACCACCTTCGACGGCAAGGCCGTCACCGCCGAGGACCTCAAGTGCGCGGGCGCGATGGCCGTCCTCCTGAAGGACGCGATCAAGCCGACGCTCGTCCAGACGCTCGAGAACACCCCGGCCTTCGTCCACTGCGGCCCGTTCGCCAACATCGCGCACGGCAACAGCTCGATCATCTCCGACCAGATGGGCGTCAAGCTCGCCGACTACGTCATCACCGAGTCCGGCTTCGGCGCGGACATGGGCGCCGAGAAGTTCATGGACATCAAGTGCCGTTACTCCGGCATCACCCCGTCCTGCGTCGTCATAGTAGCGACCATACGCGCGCTCAAGATGCACGGCGGCACCGCCAGGGTCGTGGCCGGCAAGCCGCTCCCGAAGCAGCTGGTCGAGGAGAACCTCGAGTGGCTCGGCGAGGGCTGCAAGAACCTCGGCAAGCAGATAGAGAACATGAAGCTCTTCGGCGTGCCGGTGGTCGTGGCCATCAACGCATTCGCGACGGACACCAAGAAGGAAGTCGCGCTCTGCAAGAAGCTCGCGATTGAGGCCGGCGCGATCGACGCGGTCGTCTCCACACACTGGGCGGACGGCGGCGAGGGCTCGATGAAGCTCGCAGAGGCGGTCGTCAAGGCCTGCGACATGCCTTCCAAGTTCAAGTTCCTGTACCCGCTGGACGCGACCATCAAGGAGAAGATAGAGGCGATCGCGACCAAGATATACAACGCCAAGGACGTGACCTACGCCCCGGCGGCCGAGAAGAAGATAAAGCTGTACACCGACCTCGGCTTCGACAAGCTGCCGATATGCATGGCGAAGACGCACCTGTCCATATCCCACGACCCGGCGCTCAAGAACGTCCCGTCCGGTTACACATTCCCGGTCAGGGACATCAGGGCGTCCGTCGGCGCCGGCTTCCTGTACCCGCTATGCGGCGACATGAGGACGATGCCCGGCCTCCCGTCCGTACCGGCCGGCGAGAGGGTTGACCTCGACCAGGACGGCAAGATACTCGGCCTGTTCTAAGACTCACAGTCCAGTCCATGAGGGGGAGGCGGCAACGCCTCCCCCTCATTTTTGTATAAGACAAACGCTGTTATATATGCTAAAATCTAATGGCGTGGAGATTTTGGTAATTGACCCGGGCACGCGCGGAGGACGTCATGGGTATCCGTCCGGTAAAGGGACGCGAGGAGCCTGCTTTGAAGCCGACAGGCGCATTGAGAAGTAGTGAGCGGGGCCAGACGCTCATCGAGTATGTCCTCATCCTGGTCCTGATTGCCTTGGTCGTTGTGCTGGTACTGAGGGGCCTCTGAGAGGCGCGGCATTAGAGACAGGGTGCAATACCGGACACGGTGTCGTCAGGGCAAGCCGTAGTAGTTCTACCGAAAGCGCAATTCAGTGCCTGCCGCAAGCGATGCAGTAAGGCTTGCCCCCCAAAATAACCGCATGGATGCGTGTTTGCATGCGGCATCTTGTATCAAATCCGGAAAGATGCAATCATAGTGAAAGTCCGCGTGCGCCGCGGGTTATGTAACTGCGCATTGTCGCTGCCGGAAAACGCGGTAACGCTCATATCAGTTTCGCGGAATATGGCAGGTCAGGCCTGTCGCACGTGATGGAATATTAAAAGAATCGCGGCAGGGCGCTTGACGTAACTATCAGATAATACAGGGCTAACTGCGGCAGGCGGTGTGTCCGTCTAATATATTTTGATACTCACTGCAATTGTGGCAAATTTATTGCAAGAGGATAACCCTAACGGGTTATAAGAATATGATTACGGTTGAACTTAGGATGCTTGGGGAGTCGAGGAGGCTGTTGCCCGAGAAGTACCGGGAGTCAGGAACCGCCATACTGGAGGCGCAGGAAGGCGCGACCTTGCTGGATATTCTGGAAATGGCGGGCATCGCCGCTGACTGGCCGCTCATGGCGCTGGTCAACGGCAGGCATTCAGAGCCGGGATCTGCACTTCAAGACGGAGACGTCATAGCGGTTTTTCCCCCGGTGGCAAGGAGATAGTGCATGGCAAGAGCGCGGGTGTTGCTGGTCGAGGACGAGGAGATACTCAGGACCAGCCTGGCCCTGTTCTTACAAAGGGGCGGGTACGATGTCGAGGAGGCCGTGGACGAGAAGAGCGCCCTCGAACGCCTCGACGGCAGAGACCTGAACCTGGTGATAACCGACCTGTTCCTGTCCGACGGTAACGGCTTCGGGATCATGAAGCACATCCAGGACCGCTGCCCGGACGTGAAGTGCATCGTCATCACAGGCCACGCCTCGCTCGACTCCGCCATCAAGGCGCTCCGGAAGGGGGCGTTCGACTACCTACTGAAGCCTTTCGAGTACGACGAACTGAAGGACGCGGTCGAGCGCGCAGTCGCAAAGCAGTCGGACGAGAGGGTAGTCAAGAAGGTGGACTACCAGGAGATAGGCCGCAGGTTCGAGCTGACCAGGAAGGAGCTTCTGGTCACGAAGCTTGTCATCTCGGAGGGTCTGTCCAACGACGAGATGGCCGAGAAGCTCAAGATAAGCAAGAACACCGTCAAGGTACACCTCAGGAACATCTTCAAGAAGATGGGCGTGGAGTCCAAGACCGCGCTCACCACCATGCTCCTTTCGGGCAACTCAAGATAATCCTTTAAAAATACCACGAATTTTGGTAATCTGTCGGGTGCGTTGTGCGGGTATGCCCATAACACACCCCAGAGAAACCAGAGTCACTGGATTCCCGCCTTCGCGGGAATGACGGACAAAGGATGAGATTGCCACGTCGTCCCGCGTCCGCGGGACTCCTCGCAATGACAAGCAGGGCGGCACGGTGTCCGCCCGCTACTTATACGCAAAGGACACGAACTTGAAGCAGACGATTACCAGTATCATCATTAATGCGCTCGAGTCCGCTAAGGCGGCGGGCGAGCTGACGCTTCCGGCGATGCCGGCGGTGACGGTCGAGACGCCCAAGGAGGCCGGTCACGGCGACTTTGCTACCACCGTCGCGCTCGGCATGGCGAAGGCCGAGAGGAAGGCTCCGAAGGCCATAGCGGAGATTATTGTCAAGCACATCGCCAACCCGGACGGCGCGGTAGAGAAGGTGGAAATTGCCGGTCCGGGCTTCATCAACTTCTTCCTGAAGCCGGCTGCCTGGCTCGGAGTCATCAAGGACATCGATGAGGCGGCATCCCACTACGGCCACTCGCACGTCGGCGCGGGAAGGCTCGTCCAGGTCGAGTTCGTCTCGGCCAACCCTACAGGCCCGCTGCACATAGGACACGGGCGCGGCGCGGCAGTGGGCGATTCTCTGTGCAGGCTCCTCGCGTTTACCGGTTTCGACGTAAGGCGCGAGTTCTACATCAACGACTTCGGCTCCCAGGTGCAGAACCTCGGGGCGAGCATATACATGCGCTGCCGTCAGCTCGCGGGCGACGATGGCGCGCAGGTAGTCGTGCCAGTCGTGGCCGATACGGCGGACGACGAGGCCGGCGAGGCAAAGTCGAACCTCTACCTGGGCGAGTACATCACGGACATCGCGCGCGAGTTCATGGACGACCCGGACTTCCTCGCGCTTGCCGAGGAGGACAAGAAGACATACTGCCGCGAGGAGGGCATCAAGCGGATGCTCGCCCTGATAGCGGACACGCTCGCCCGGTTCGGAGTCTCGTTCGACAACTGGTACAGCGAACGCTCGCTCTACGACCCGGCGAACGACCTCGTCAAGGCGGCGATGGACGACCTCCGGGCAAAGGGGCTTGTCTACGAGGACGGCGGCGCGCTCTGGCTCAGGACGACGGAGTTCGGCGACGACAAGGACCGCGTCATGGTGCGCGCGAACGGCCAGACGACATACTTCGCGTCCGACATCGCGTACCACAGGGACAAGTACAGGCGCGGCTTCTCTGAGGTAATAGACATATGGGGCGCGGACCACCACGGCTACATACCGCGCATGAAGGCCGCCATATCCGCGCTCGGCAACGACCCGGAGACGTTCAAGGTCCTCCTCGTCCAGCTCGTCAACCTGATGCGCGAGGGCCAGCCGGTAAAGATGTCGAAACGCTCAGGCGACTTCGTCACGCTCGACGAGGTGATGGAGGAGGTAGGCGCGGACGCCTGCCGGTTCACGTTCCTGCTCAGGCGCGCGGACTCGCACCTCGACTTCGACCTCGACCTTGTAAAGAGGCAGACCTCCGAGAACCCGGTCTACTACGTCCAGTACGCGCATGCGAGGCTCTGTTCGGTCTTCCGCCAGGCCGGGGAGAAGGGCGTCGCCCTGCCCGCGTTGTCCGACGTCAACCTTGCCCGGCTCGACCTGCCGGAGGAGCTAAACCTCATAAAACTTCTGTCCGGGTTCCCGGAGCTGGTCGAGGGCGCGGCGCTTTCCGACGAGCCGCACCGGCTGACCTATTACCTCCAGGAGCTTGCGGGCGAGCTGCACGCGTACTACTTCAAGCACAGGATCGTCACCGACGACCTGGAGCTGACGTACGCGCGCATGTACCTCGTGAAGGCGGTAAGGACTGTCATAGGCAACGCGCTGAGGCTTCTGGGCGTCTCCGCGCCGGAGGTGATGTAATGAAGTGGCGCGAGTTCACCGTCTGGTTCCCCGAGGGCTTCAGGGAGTCCATAACGGGCATGCTGTTCGATGCGGGCTGCATCGGGACGCAGGACGAGGACGGCCTTGTGCGGGCGTACTTCGACGAGTCCGTGCCCGTGCAGGGTGTGGTGGACTCGCTGTCCGGTATACAAGGAGTCACGTTCGAGGTCAGTGACATGGATGATCAGGACTGGTATGCATCGTGGAAGGAGCAGTTCGGTCCGATGCGCGCGTCCGGGCTCCTGATATGTCCGCCGTGGAACGTTGTGGACCCGGCTCCGGGCGAGAAGCTCCTTATGCTCGACCCCGGCCAGGCCTTCGGCGCGGGTGACCACGTCACGACGATGATGGTGCTCGGGATGCTCCACGACTGGGCTCAAGGAAGGGACGGCCTGGCGGAGGCCCGGCTGCTCGACCTCGGCACCGGGACCGGGATACTCGCGATAGCGGCGCACATGTACGGAGTAGGGGACGTGACCGCCGTGGACAACGTCGTGCCGGCAATCGAGACCGCGGGCAGGAACCTCTCGCTCAACGGGCTGGTGGGCAGTATAAAGATGTTGCCGGGCAGTATCGGGGAGGCAGGCAAGGGCTATGACATTATCCTTGCCAACATATTCCAGGAGGTGCTCCTCGACCTGATGCCGGATATGGTGGCCGCGCTCAAGCCGGGCGGCGTGGTCATAGTTTCAGGCCTGCTCGAAGGCCAGGAGGACGCTGTATTCGCGGCCGCGGAAAAAGCCGGCCTGAGGCTCGCGTCAAAGAAGTCGGACTGCGGTTGGGTCAGCGCGTCGCTGGGGCCCTTGGTGGCAAAGCAGTAGAGGCCCTCCCTGCCGGGCCATGCGGTTTCGCGGGCGCGCCGGAGGTTCCGCCGTCATGCCCGCCGCCAAGCCCGTCCGGCGGGCCGTCCCCGTTTCCGTCCAATGTCCCGTTAGGGACCTCCACCTCGTCCGGGAGCCCATCCGCGTCCGGCGGCGCTGCCGGCGCGACCACCTTCAGCTTCAGGCCGCTCCTGTTGTCGAAGCCCTGCTTGGGCGGCTCAGGGAACTCCTCCACCGGGACGGCGAGCTTCTCCACGTACTCCTTCATGAAGTCGAGCCATATGGGGAGAGCCGCGCTCGCGCCCGTCTCCTTCGCGCCTATCATCTTGTGGTCGTCGTAACCCACCCACACGCCGCACACCATGCTCGGCAGGTAGCCCACGAACCATGCGTCCTTGTAGTCGGACGTCGTGCCGGTCTTCCCGGCGACGGGCCGCTTGAGCTCACGCGCCTGCCAGCCGGTGCCGTGCTGTATCACGCCCGTGAGGAGGTCGGTCATCGCCGCCGCCGTGGCGGGCGAGACCGCCTGCCTGGTGACGGGGTTGTTGTCCTCCAGGACCCGGCCTGTGCGGTCGGTTATGACCTCTATTGCGTTCGGCTCTATGTATATGCCGAAGTTGTCGAAGGCGGCGTAGGCTCCGGTAATCTCGGCGAGCGTCACGTCCGACGCGCCGAGCGCGAGCGGCAGGTACGGCGACAGGGGGGACTCTATGCCGAGCTGCCTCGCGTACGAAATGGCGGTATCGATGCCGACGTCGTCGAGGAGCTTTACCGCGACCACGTTGATCGAGCGCGCGAGGGCGCGCCTGAGCGACACTGGGCCCGCGAACTTCTTGTCGTAGTTGAGCGGCCGCCAGCGCTTCCCGGCGGTCGCGCCGGGGTACGAGACCGGTGCGTCCAGGACGACGTCGTCCGGACGGTAGCCCTTGTCGAGCGCGGCAGCGAATACTATGGGCTTGAAGGACGAGCCGGGCTGCCGGTACGCCTGCGTGCACCGGTTGAACTGGCTCCTGGAAAAGTCCGTGCCGCCGACCATCGCCTTTATGTGGCCGGTATGCGGTTCGAGCGCGAGGAGCGCGCCCTGTATCTCCTTGCCCTCCCTCGGGTGTCGCTGGTACACCTCCGCGAGCCGCTTCCGCATCGCCGCCTCGGCGGACGTCTGCATGGGCAGGTTGAGCGTCGTGTAGACGTTGAGGCCGCCGCCGTAAAGGGCGGTGGTGCCGTATTTCTCGTCCAGGTACTGGCGCACGTACTCGACGAAGTAAGGCGCCCTGGCGCTGACGAACCGGCCCCCGGAGAGCGCGAGCGGCAGCCTGTCCGCCGCGTCCATCTCGGCCTTAGTGATGAACCCCTCGGACACCATGCGGCCCAGGACGTGGCGGCGTCTCTTGACCGCGACCTCCGGGTTCCTGAGAGGTGAGTACCTGCTCGGCGCGGGCGGGAGGCCAGCGATGAGCGCGCCCTCGGCGAGGGTCAACTGGTCCACTGACTTGCCGAAGAAGGTGTTTGCCGCGGCCTCGACCCCGTAGGCGCCGCTGCCCAGGTAGACCTGGTTCAGGTATATGTTGAGTATCTCGTCTTTCGAGTAGCGCCGCTCTATCTGGAGCGCGAGGACTAACTCGTTCAGCTTCCTCGCATACGTCCTGTCGGGTTCGAGGAACAGCATCTTGGCGAGCTGCTGGGTGATGGTGCTGCCGCCCTGGACGATGCGGCCTGCCTTGATGTTCTTGAACATCGCCCTCGATATGCCGATAAGGTCGATGCCGGAGTGGCGGTAGAAGCGGGGGTCCTCGGCGGCGAGGAAGGCGTTCACGACGTGGGGAGGTACCCTGTCGAGCGTGACGAGGGTGCGGTTCTCCATGTAGAACTCGGCTATAAGCTCGCCGTCGTCCGCGAACAGGCGTGTGGTGGCGGAGGGCCTGTACTCCTCGAGCCCGGTTATCTCCGGCAGGTCCCCGGTCTGGACGGCGACGACGCCGATGCCAATGCCCGCGCCGACCGCGAGTATCGCCAGGGCGATGAAACCCCACTTCCTGTATTTGCGCATGGGCTTAATTATAAACGGAGAACAGGCCCATGTAAAGACAAAGTTGGGGGCCGGGAGGGGCTTCCTCCGCCCGCCGGGCCGTGGCCCCGTGTACCCGGCTTGACAATATAATTATCAGATGATATAAGAATACGATATTCACATGCCATCTGAAGGGCGAGGGCATATAATGAAGCCTGAACCCGGTTATTGGCGGTTCAGAAAGTGTTTGACAACACGGCGCGTTAGTGATATAAAATTTGGTCAGCCGCGCTTGCCGGGGCATATATCGCGTTTCAGGGGGTGCTGTATGAGCTGGATGACGGAAAGGGGTGCTGTATGAGCTGGATGACGGAAAGGCTCGAAGGCTCGGGCGACTACATCGTGCAGAATCAGAACGTGAGGTCCGAGCCGAGGATAAAGACGGGCGCATACGCCGTCATGGTACAGGGCGAGTGCCAGCGCACTTACGGATACGCGAGGGACCTGAGCCGCTCCGGCATGCAGATACGCACGTTCTCGCTATGCGACGACTGGCCGAAGCCGGTCGGCGACAGGCTTCGGCTTGAGTTCAGCATACCCAACAAGGGTCTGCACTTCTCGTGCGACGCTAAGGTCGTCTGGAGCAGCACGCTTGGCGAGGACAGGCGGGTGATGTCTTTGCAGGGCGTCAGGTTCGAGGACATGGACCCGTCGGTGCAGGCCAAGATAGACGAACTCGCGGGGACGGTCCATTAGGCCCAGGCCGTTTTCGTCATCAGCCCCTGTGGGCGAAGAACTCCCTGATCTCCTGCGACAGCTTTACCGGCGAGGTGGACGTCTTTATCAGGTAGCCGCTGATGCCCATGTTCATCGCCTTCTCTATCTCCGCCGACGCGCCCTTCGCGGAAAGTATTATGACCGGCACCTCCGCCGTCCTCGGCGTCTCCCTTATAATCGAGAGCAGCTTGAACCCGTCCATCACGGGCATGACTAGGTCGAGGAGCACCAGGTCCGGCAGCTCGTCCCGGAGGTATTTTATAGCCTCCATCGCGCTCTCCACCGCCGTGGCCTCGTATCCGTCCAGCATCAGCCTGCCCTTGTAGACGTTCCTTATCTGAGCGGTGTCCTCGACGAGGAGCACCTTCTTCTTGCCCGAAGGCGCGGCGGATTTCGTCTGCGTCTGCGCGGCCGCATCGGCAATCTTGCCGAGGATTATCCTTATCGCCGCGACGGTCTCGGCATTCATGTCCACGAAACCCGCCTCGAACCCGTCGCCGGGTATGTGGTCCAGTACAAGGACGTTTATCGGGAGCGGCCGGAGCGCGCCGGGCACGGACAGGCCCAGCTCGATATGCTTCCCGCGCGGAAACTCCGTCGCGGACTGCACCGACATCCCGTCCGTGGTTATCGCGCTGACGACGCCGATGAGCCTGCCCTCGTGCAGCACCGTGATCCTTATCGGAAGCTTTTCGACCGGCATTATATTACCTCGTCCTGTTTGACTCTCGACTACTCTTTCCCGACGCCGGGCCTGTAAACAAGGACCTTCGCGCGCTCGACCGTGACCAGGCCCTCGGCCATCATCCGGTCGAGGTCCGGGAGGAACGCCTCGATCTTTTCGGTCGCGTCCACGATCTCGATTACTATAGGCAAATCCTCTGAAAGCCTCAATACCTTTGAGGTGTGAACCCGGCTGTGCGCGCCGTAGCCCATCAGGCCCCGGAATACCGTCGCGCCGCTCAGGCCCTGCTTCCTCGCCTCGGCGACTATTGCCTCGTACAGCGGCCTGCCGTCGAACTTGTCCGACTCGCCGATGAATATCCTTAGTAGTTCCGCCTCTTCCGGGAGTTTCATGGACGCTCCTTATATGTTAATTATAACGCGCGCGCAAGCCACATGCCGGATATTACCGCGCCGAACCCGAGGATGCAGTTCGCGGATACGTTTAGCATCGCCAGCGCGTACTGGCTGTCGCGCAGGAAGTTTACGGTCTCGAACGCGAACGTGGAGAAGGTCGTGAACGCGCCCATGAAGCCTGTGAGGATGATGAACCGCGTCTCGTTGGAGATTGCGAAGCGCTCCTCAGCGAGCGTCCAGACGACTCCGAACAGGAGGCTCCCGACGACGTTGACCGCGAGGGTGCCGTACGCGAAGTCCGGGCCGAGCGCCCTGTGCGCGAGGCCGGATACCCAGTACCGGCAGAGTGTGCCGGCCGCGCCTACGCATGCAAGTAAGATGAGCTTTTGGAACATGCTATGGAGACTACTAAAACGGGGCGGGAAAGTCAAGGAAAAGGGACGGGATGTAAACCTACCCCCACCCCAGCCCTCCCCCTATGCAGGGTGCGGGAGATTCGTCGAAGCCAGGTTATATATAAATCTTACTCGAATCTTCCCCTCCCTGCACAGGGAGGGGATAAGAGGGTAGGTTTAAGAATTTTATCCGACCTACATGATTATCGGACTTCTCCTGGTGGATTAATCTTCAAGCCAACCTTTCCTCTTCACTAATATCTCACCGGTATCGGCGTCGACTATCATATCCCAGAAACGCCTTTGCTTTTCATTTACCGCTACAATAAGTACGTATGCCAGTATATAGTCGCCATCGCGTTTATATATAACAAGCTCGGGAGTACCATGGATATGCCCCAACTCAGGATGGGTCTTTTCCAGAAGCTCTTGAAGTTCTTCTAGTTTAACATTCGGATTCGTCTTTAACCCCGTTAACTCTTTTTCATCCAAAACGCCTATTGTAACCCGCTTTATCCTGTTATGACCGTCAAGATATACTGAGGCCCCGCCCAAGAAGAAAGGGACTCCTTTATAGTGTCGTCTATACTTCACCCTGTAATCTCCTAACACTCTTTCCACCTTTTCCAGTTTGAACTCTGATACATCCCTTGAAAGCTCGAACATATCATGGTAATCCTTCAGGAAGGCGTCCGCTGCCTCTTCTGGCTTGCCTAAATATGGCTTTGAAAGCCCCTCGCGTAATTCAATCATCGGTCCATGCTTGCTGACGTGAAACTTCTTCTCGGATTCCTGGTAAAGTTTGACGGAGTCCGCTGGCGGTTCTTTGTCGTTATCGTCATTAAATGCGAAGCATGAGACGGTAGATAGGAACATTGTAAAAGCGACCACCAGTATAGCACTAACTGACTTTAGAGCTATTCCCTTGCCTGTCATCATATAGACTCCTTTCAACAAGAAAACCCACCCCCGTTTCCAGAGATGGGCTTTGATATCGCGCCTACTAAAGCCCACGTCCAGCTAAGGGGTACGGTAGAGCTTGTGCTTCGGCCTTGCCATGAGGAAAGCGCTATTTCGCCTTCTTCTCCCCCCACTCCTTGAACCTGTAAACTGTGCTCCCGATCGCCGCGCCGATAATCATCCCGGCGGCAGCGAAGGATATGGACAGGAACGTGGACAGGAAGAACTTCTCGAAGAGAGGGGCTTCCGCCGCCGCCTCGTTCGTCACGAAACCGAAGCCGAGGTAGAACCCGCCGAACAGCCCGGCCGCAGCGAAGACGCTCGCGCAGACGAGGATGTAACGCCTGAGCACAGGGTCCATCTTGCGCTTCTTGCCTATGTCGCATGCGCGCTGCATATTCGTGGCTCGTGTTCCGTGTTTCGTGAAATCAAATAAGGGGCGCGGTTGTTGCGCCGGCAAACTGTAGGGGCCGTACCAAGCGAAGCGCGTGTCGGCCCTTCTTCGTATTTGCCCTTGACCTTATATAATCCCCTCTCCTCACGGGAGAGGGGCTGGGGTGAGGGGCAACCTTATTGCCTTTTCCAGTATCATAACCTGGGCGGGTACGGGGACCCGCCCCTACACAAGACCAGTGGTGCGGGCGCAGTAAACTGCGCCCCTACAATTATTTGATACAGGCAGATTCTTCGCTTCGCTCAGAATGACAATCATGAGGCTGACTTCCGCCTGCTCGCCGCCTTCAACCTCGTAAGCATCGTCACCGCCGTCAGGAACGCGCCGATGGCCACGGCCTGCCCGGTCGAGACGTCGAAACCCGCGACGTGCACGAAGCCGCGCACGGTGTCCCCGCGCAGGAACTCCAGGCAGAACCGGAGCACGGAGTACGCGAGGACGTAAAGCCAGAAGAGCTGGCCGTCGAACGCGATGCGCTTCCGGTACGCGAACAGTGCAAGGAACAGCAGGAACGTCCCGAGAGACTCGTATACCTGCGTCGGGTGTACCGGAACGCCCATAACCGCGAGCGTGTCAGGGTTCGTGAACGTTATCGCCCAGGGCAAATCCGTCGGCTTGCCGTAGCAGCAGCCCGCCTCCAGGCATCCGATGCGGCCTATGGACTGGCCGAGCGCGATGCAAGGGGCGGCTATGTCTCCGACCTTCCAGACCGGCAGGCCGTGCTTTCGCAGGAACCAGATGCCGGTGGCGACCGCGCCGATGAACCCGCCGTAGAACACCAGCCCGCCCTTCCATATCTTGAAAATATCGGCGGGGTTGGAAAGGTAGTACTCGTAGTTGACCGCGACCTCGAACAGGCGCGAGCCGACTATGGCAGCCGCGAGGACGTACAGACCGAGGTCCATTATCCGCTCCGGGTCTATGCCCTTGCGGGTCGCCTCGCGCGAGGCGAGGAATATGGCCGCGAGGAAGGCGGCCGCGACCAGGACGCCGTATGTGTGTATTGTGAGCGGGCCGAGCTTGAAGAGGACGGGGTGCATCTTACTCCTTGCCCTGGGCTTCCCTGGACTTCTTGAGCGCCTGGGCGTCGGAAAGGAACTTCTTTATCTGGGGGTTCGCCGGGTCCTCGCCGCGCGCCTTTTCCCACTCCGCTATGGCCTCCTCGAACTTGAGGTTGCTCATGAAGACGGCGCCCAGGTCGATCCTTGCCTGGAGGTTGTGCGGGTTCTTCTCGAGCGCCTTGTGGAGGGTGTCCACCGACTTCTCGTAGTCGCCCTGCATGTTGAACGCCCAGCCGAGTTCCCGGAGCGCCTCGTCCGTATCCGGGGCGAGCGCGAGCACCTTTTCCCATTCGGCTATAGCCGGCTTCCACTGGTCCTGCTTGGAGAGCGTTATGGCCAGCATGTGGTGTACGTTGATGCTGCCGGGGTCTGCCTCGAGGTACTCGGCGAAGGACTTTCTCGCGTCTTCCAGCCTGCCCGCGTCCATGTGCAGCTTGCCGATATGCTCAAGACACTCGAAGTAGGACGGGTCCTCCTCGATGGCGAGCGAGAAGTAGTCGAGCGCGAGGTCGGGCCTGTCGAGGCTCCGATATGCCACGGCCATGTTATAGAACAGCTCCGGGGCGTACTCCGGCGCCTCCTGCTCCATGCGCTTGAACACCCTGAGCGCGTCGGTGTGACGCCCTTGAGCGTTATAGATGTTGCCCAGCGCGAAATTGGCCTCGGGGTCCTTGGGGTCGAGCAGAAGGGCCTTCTTTATCTCTTCTTCCGCGGGCGCGTACTGCTTGTTGTGGAAGAATATGTCGGCAAGCTCGTGGTGCGCGGCGACGTACTCCGGGTCGACCGCGAGGCACCTCTTGAGGTGCTGTACCGCGAGCAGCCAGTTGCCGTCGTCGAGCGCGTCGAGCGCCTTGTTGTAAAGCCTTTCGGCTTCTTTTTCTGTTTCCGTTTTTTCGATGTCTGCCATATTACTGGACCTTTACGGCTGAATAACAGTTAGTGCATGATTACCCGCACACGTGAGATGACCTTTGCGTTGTCATTCTGAGCGGAGCGAAGAATCTGCCTGTATTTAATTAGCTTGTAGGGGCGCAGTTCACTGCGCCCGCAACCTTTTTTCCGTCATCCCCGCCCCGGCTTTAGACGTACCGGGGTAAACTCCGGCGGGAATCCAGGAAGTTAAAGCCTATAATGTAGGGGCCGACCAGTGTGTCGGCCCGGTTATCCCCCTCACCCCAGCCCCTCTCCCGCGAGGGGAGAGGGATGAAATGGATTCCCGCCGGAGCTTGCCCTGAGCGGAGCCGAACGGGCGGGAATGACGAACAGGGGACAAGGGCCGACACGCGCTTCGCTTGGTACTGCCCCTACCAAATCCGTTCACCCGCCCAGCGCGGACTCGCCCTTCACGATTATCTCGTACCCGAGGAGCGCTATCCCCACGGTTATGCCGCAGTCGGCGATATTGAACGCGGGCCAGTGGTGGATGCCCACGTGCCAGTCTATGAAGTCCACTACGTACCCGTACATCAGCCGGTCGGTGAGGTTGCCCGCCGCTCCGGCGATAATCATGGCGAGAGAGACCAGCGTGAGCTTCGCCTCAGCGCCGGTCTTCCGGACGAAATAAGCCAGAAGGCCGAGCGCGAGGAGCGTCGTGACGAAGAAGAACGGGAGTCTGACGCCTCCGTCCAGCATCGAGAGGAACCCGAAGGCCGCCCCGAGGTTCTGTACGTAGGTGATGTCAAAGTATCCCTTTACGACCTCTACCGACTGCCCGAGCTCGAACTTGTCCAGTATGAGCTGCTTCGTCAGCCTGTCCAGCACGTAGACCGAAACCGCCACAGGTACTATTATCTTACTTTTCAGTGTCATTGACAAGGCTTTTTTCGTTAGGACTCCATGACGGCCGCGCAGCGTCCGCAGAGAGTCGGGTGCGCGGCGGATACGCCGATGTCCGTCTTTATGCACCAGCACCTCTCGCACTTCGCCCCGGCAGCGGCGGATGCGACGACCTTTATGCCCGGCACAATGTCGCTGGCATATGCGTCGGCGGGGGCATCGGACGCCGGGTGCAGGCTCACAGTCGAGACGATGAACAACCCCGCAAGCTCGGCCGCGTAGCCGTTCAGGAGGTCGTAGACCTCGCCGTCGAGGTACAAATCGACCTTGCCGTCAAGCGAATGGCCTATTACCCTGTCCGCGCGGAGCTTCTCAAGCACCTTCGACGCCTCGCCGCGTACGGCGAGGATACTGTCCCAGCGGGCCGCGAGGGCCTCGTCCGTCCAGTTCTCGTGCATCTCCGGGAATTCAGCGAGGAATATGCTCTCCTCCTTGCCAGAGTACGCCGGCATGTACGACCAGACCTCCTCCGCCGTGAAGGAGAGCACCGGAGCCATGAGGCGCGTCATCCCGGAGAGTATCTCGAACATCGCGGTCTGGGCCGAGCGGCGCAAGTCCGAGCCCGGCTTCGAGGTGTACAGCCTGTCCTTCAGGACGTCCAGGTAGAACGCGCTCAGGTCCACCGAGCAGAAGTTGTGAAGGCTGTGGTATATCATGTGGAACTCGTTGTCGTCGTAGGCCTTCCGGATGCGCACGTTCAGCGCCTGGAAGCGGTGCAGGGCCCAGCGGTCGAGTTCGTCCATCCTGTCATACGGCACCGCATCCTTGGCCGGGTCGAAGTCGCTCAGGTTTCCGAGGATGTAGCGCGCGGTGTTCCTTATGCGCCTGTACGCCTCCGAAAGCCTCTTGAGTATCTCGTCCGAGATGCGTATGTCTTCTGTATAGTCCGACGCCGAGACCCAGAGCCTGAGTATCTCCGCCCCGTACTGGTTGATGACCTTCTCCGGCGCCACGACGTTGCCCTTGGACTTGGACATTTTTTTGCCTTGCCCGTCAACCGTGAAGCCGTGCGTGAGCACTCCCTTGTACGGCGCGACACCGACGGTGCCGACCGAGGTGAGCAGCGACGACTGGAACCAGCCGCGGTGCTGGTCGTTGCCTTCGAGGTACATGTCCGCCGGCCATGAAAGCTCCGGCCGCTTCTTGAGCACCGCCGCCTGGCTGACGCCGGAGTCGAACCAGACGTCGAGTATGTCGTTCTCCTTGCCGAAGTCTGACCCGCCGCACTTGGGGCATTTCGTCCCCGCGGGCATAAGCTCGGAGGCCTCGCGGGTGAACCATATGTCCGCGCCGGCCTCTTCCATCAGGTCCGCGACATGCTCGACAAGACCTTCGTCCATCAGCCGCTCGCCGCAGGACTCGCAGTAGAATATCGTGATGGGGACGCCCCAGGCGCGTTGGCGCGATATACACCAGTCCGGCCGGTTCTCGACCATCCCGCGTATCCTGTCCCGGCCCCAGCCCGGCATCCAGTTGACCTTGTCTATGTACTCCAGCGCGTTCTTCCGCAGGTCGTTTCGCTCCATCGAGATGAACCACTGCTCGGTCGCGCGGAACAGAACCGGGTTTTTGCACCGCCAGCAGTGCGGGTACGAGTGCGTTAGCTTCTCCGTGTGCAGCAGCGCGCCGGACTCACGGAGTCTTTCTATAATTGCATCATTTGCTTTGAAAACATATTGGCCCGCGAAGCCTTCGACCTCAGGCATGAACTTGCCCTTGTCGTCGACCGGCGTGTATATCTCCAGCCCGTACTTGAGGCCGACCTCGTAGTCCTCCTGACCGTGTCCGGGCGCGGTGTGGACTATGCCGGTTCCGGCCTCCAGCGTGACGTGCTCGCCGACGAGGACAGGCGAGAGCCTGTCTATGAACGGGTGCCTGAAGTTTATGCCTTCGAGGTCGGAGCCCTTGAGCGTCAGAAGCGTCTCGTACCCAGCTGCCCCGAACGCCTTCATGCATCCGTCGGCCAGGTCGGCCGCGACTATAAGGAGGCCGATGTCTGTCTCGCTGCCGTTTGCCTCAACGAGCAGGTACGTAAACTCCGGATGCACCGAGAGCGCGAGGTTCGCCGGGAGCGTCCAGGGCGTGGTCGTCCATATGACCGCGTTGACGGGCTTGCCCTTTGCGGCATCGTTGAGCTTCTTTACTGTATCCGCGGCCTTCGGGTTCCTGTCCGCGAAGCTGGCGAGCGACCCGTCCAGCGCGAACTTGACGAAGACAGACGGCGAGCCGTGGTCGGCGTACTCGACCTCCGCCTCGGCCAGCGCGGTGACGCAGGAGGCGCACCAGTGTATCGGCTTCTTGCCCTTGAACACGCCGCCGTTGCCGACGAAGCGTCCGAACTCGCGCACCGTCGCGGCCTCGTACGGGTAGTGCATGGTCAGGTACGGGTTGTCCCAGTCGCCCAGGACGCCCAGGCGGACGAACTCCTCTTTCTGGATCTCGACGAACTTCGCGGCGTACTCGCGGCAGTATTTGCGGAACTCGCCGGGCGGCATCGTCTCCTTCTTGCCCTTCAAGTCCTTGTCCACCTGGAGCTCTATCGGGAGTCCGTGGCAGTCCCAGCCGGGCACGTACGGCGCGCAGCTCCCCTGCATCGTCTTGGACTTGACTATGATGTCCTTTAGTATCTTGTTCAGCGCGTGGCCGATGTGGATGTGGCCGTTCGCGTAGGGCGGGCCGTCGTGGAGGATATAGCTGGGGCGGTCCTTGCCCCGGGCCACGAGCTGGGCGTATATGTCCTTCTCCTTCCAGAACTTCAGGAAATCCAGCTCCCGGACGGCGAGGTTCGCCTTCATCGGGAAATCTGTCTTAGGCAGGTTTAGTGTGTCCTTGTATTCCATTAACGTCCTCGATAACTTTGGGATAATTATGAACTTGGCATGATACCACCCGCGGGGGTGCGGTGTCAAGGAGGATTGAGGGGCGGGGGATGGGGTTCGGATGGGAAATCTACTAATGATTTATTGCTTGACTAAAGCTTTAACAAACATTAATCTAAGTTGCGGTCAAATTCAAGGAGGACGTTGATGAAGTATATACTGATAGTCTTGGTGTTCATTCTATTATCTATTAATTGTGCATTAGCTGATGATGGACAGAGAACTATCGAAAGCCTTCTTTCTCAAAATGATCAATTAGAGTTGCAGATACAACATATTCAAGCCAACATTACCAGTATCAACAACAAGCTCCCCGAGATGACCGCCGAATCATCTGCTTCAAGGAAGTTGCTAGAAATCTCTGAAAAGAATCTTGCCGCTCCCAATTGGGTTCTTGGCATGTTGGTTTCGGTTATAGCATTGTTGGTTGCCAGTGCGGCACTTTGGGGAATTATAATTAAAAGAGATTTACAGCAAAAAATTGATGGTATAAAGAAATTACAAGATGAAATTCAAGGTGAACATTATCCTATAATTGCAGCACAGCGTGATAGAGAGGCAATTCAAGAATGGGAGTCAGGCAGATACCTGCTGGCGATTGAGAACGAACAAGAAGCAATTTCATTTTTGAAGAGGGTTAACGGTAATGGAAAACACGATTACCCATTAGCAAAATATAGTAGTAACTTAGCGTATTTTTATGCTGAAGCCAACAGGAGCGATAAAATTGGAGAAGCCATTGAATTGGTAACACGCGGTTTAGAAGCGGGGAAAAGGCATGACAATTTAGATTTAGTCGATAATTATCTTTATGTCATAATGAAGATGTCGAATCATCCTGAGGATAGGAAGAAATGGACAGAAATCTATGATGTTTATGGAAGCAAAATTGCAGAGCAGGAAATAAGAGAAAGTACAGAGGTAGAAGAGTTCAGGAGATTCTACGATGAATGTATTAGGTTGTTTCCTAGAAAATAGGCGATATTATCGCCTATTTTCTTATTTAGTACCGCCTGGTTTTGGTTTTAACATTAGCGACCTCTATTCTGCAATGATGGTACTGCTACCCTTAATGGAAATTATACAACAGAATAATCAGAAGTCAATATTAATCTAACTATCCTGTTATTTCTTCCAAGCTATATATGTAGTCTGGTATTCCCGCGTCCATTGCCTGTGTTACCCTAAACGACGTATGAATCCTTGCAAAGTTTTAGTGCATGAAATAAAGGCCTGCAGCCATATCAAAGTTTTCAATATTTCTTCGAGAATCCGTTTGTAAGCCTCGTAAACCACCTCATGCTCATATGCTATTCAGGTTGTTGCGCTCAAGAGTATACAAGAGGTTTAGATTTCAAAAGCACTCTTTCTAATCCTCCCCCTTTTCCCTTGACCTCCCCCGCCATTTATGCTAAATTCCTCAGTTCAAACATAAGACCGTGCCAGCCAACGGCCACTGCTTGCTGTTAATGGCCGGATAACCGTATAATTCACCAGAAATATATATACCGAAAGGGGTACCAAGCCAATGTACATGGAAAAACCCATGCAGCAGTTCCTCGACAAACTCTCGTCCAAGTCGCCGGAGCCGGGCGGCGGCAGCGCTGCCGCCCTTGTCGGCGCGGAGGGCGCGGCCCTCGTCGGGATGGTCTGCTACCTTACGCTCGGCAAGGAGAAATACGCGGACGTCGAGGCCGACATCCAGAAGCTCAGGGACGACTCCGAAGCGATCCGCGCCGACCTCCAGAGGCTCCTGCAGGAGGACACCGAGGCCTTCGCCGCCGCGTCCGCCGCGTACAAGCTCCCCAAGGAGACGGACGAGGAGAAGGCGGTGCGCTCAGCGAAGATTCAGGAAGGCCTGAAGGCCGCGACCGAGGTCCCGTTCGCTATCGGCCAGAAGTCTCTCGAAGTCGCACGCCTGAGCCTGACCGCCGCCGAGAAGGGCAACAAGGGCGCGGTATCGGACGCGGGCGTCGCGGTTCTGTTCGCCGAGTCCGCCGTCCAAGCCGCCGCGCTGAACGTCCGCATCAACCTCGTCTCGATAAAGGACGAGCCCTACGTCGCCGACAAGTGGAAACGCATGCAGGCGATGATGATAGAGGTCGAGACGCTCAAGGAGAAGGTGCTCAAGATAACATATGACAAGATAGGGTAGGGAAGCCCCACACCTCTTGCTCCCCCTCTTAAGATAAGAGGGGGCTGGGGGGTGTTATGAAAAGCAGATTCCTCGACTTCGCTCGGAATGACAGGAAAGAGTTATTACAACCCGAAAGGAGAATCACAGATGTCAGCAAGGATCATCGACGGCAACAAGATAATGGAAGAGATAAAGAAGGAGATAATCGCGGAGGTCGAGGCCCTGAAGGCGAAGGGCATCGTCCCCGGCATAGCGACGATACTGGTCGGCGACAACTTTGGCGCGAAGATGTACAGGGGCCAGGTCGAGAAGAACTGCGCCGAGGTCGGCTTCAACTATATCAACTGCAACCCCGCCGCCGACGCGACTGAGGAGCAGGTCGTCGAAGAGGTCAGGAGGCTGAACGCGGACAAGTCCTGCTCCGGCATGCTCCCGCTCAGGCCGTTCCCGGCGCAGATATCGGACTCCGCGATCATCAACTCGATCGACGTGAACAAGGACATAGACTGCTTCCACCCGTACAACATGGGCAAGATAGCCTTGGGCGAGCCGGGCTTCCCGCCCGCGACCGCCGCGGCCTGCATAGAGATGCTCGACCGCGAGGGCGTGGACTTCACCGGCGCGGAGATAGTCG
>JACRHJ010000023.1 GCA_016212105.1 Nitrospirota bacterium | reverse complement strand
GGAGCCAAGAGGACATCGTGAAGAAAACCCGGTCGTTCATGAAAACACTGCAAACAAGACCACTGCACGTCAGCAGGTACTTCAAGCACGAGAAAGTAAATTACGCGGCGTGATTGCCCTGTTTAACCACCGGGTTAATAGCCTAATATATTTCACTTGACAACGCTAAACCTATAGGGTACTATAGAATCTATAGATGCTATAGACAACAGAGAGGCTAACAATGTCACAGACATTCTTTCCATTGGGCGGTTACACTGAATTGGTTCCTTCAACATCTCATGGAGTAGACGTCAAATACAAAGTGTCTATTGGGCACGAGATGTGGGGCAACAACCCAAAGCTTGTTCTCAAGGTTC
Organism: Nitrospirota bacterium; assembly: GCA_016212105.1. GTDB lineage: Bacteria > Nitrospirota > JACRHJ01 > JACRHJ01 > JACRHJ01 > JACRHJ01. The sequence goes on along the minus strand of JACRHJ010000023.1, from coordinate 43,154 downwards.
AGATGGAATATAAAGGCAAGGTAGAAGGCAGGAAGTCCCCATCCTATCCTATTGGTAGCAATGATGCAGCAGATGTGTGTAAAGCTATAGATAGGCTTATGGCAAGATACAATAAGGATCAACAAACCACTTCAACTCAACAGAAGCCATAAACCCAACTTCTAAACCAGCGCCACCCTCCCCCCGCCGACCGGCTCGGCCTTCTCGATAGCCGCCGCAACGAACTTCTTCGCGGCGGCGACCGCCTCCATCACGGTCATGCCGGACGCGAGCCCGGCGGTTACGGCGGCGGAGTACACGCAGCCCGCGCCGTGCAGCTTCTTGCCAAGCACGCGCCTGCCCGCGTACTCGAAGACCTCGCTCCCGTTGTAGAACACGTCCACCGCGTCGCCCTTGAAGTGCCCGCCCTTTATAAGTACGAAGCGCGGCCCCATGCCGTGTATCCGCTTGGCCGCCTCGGCCATGTCGGCCAGCGTCTCGACATCCATACCCGCGAGCACAGCCGCCTCGTCGAGGTTCGGCATCACCAGCTCCGCGAGCGGTATGAGCTTCTCCACAAGCGCGGCCTGGGCGTCCTTCCGGAGGAGCATCCTGCCGGAGGACGAGACCATCAGCGGGTCCACGACGAGGTTCGTCAGCCGGTACAGGCGCACCGCGTCCGCGACCGCCTCGACCGTCGCCGCCGTGAGCAGCATCCCGACCTTCGCCGCGTCCACATGGACGTCCGACAGGAGCGACACAAGCTGCGCCCGCATGAACACAGGCGGCACAGCCTTGACCGCGTCCACGCCCCTCGTGTTCTGCGCGGTAAGCGCGGCCGGCACAGCCATGCCGTACACGCCGAGCATCGTGAAGACCTTGAGGTCCGCCTGTATGCCCGCGCCTCCCGAGGGGTCGGAACCGGCTATGGTGAGGGCTGTCTTTATCATGGAAGTTCCGTGTCTCGTGTTCGTGTTTCGTGTTCGTGAAGGATTTATATGCAGTGGCCAAACCGTGCGACGGCCATTGCGTTTGACCTTACGGTGTCATTCTGAGCAACGCGAAGAATCCGCCTGTATATGATTCACACTTACCTCCTCAACGAATCTCCCGCCCCCTTCAAGGGGGAGGGTTGGGGTGGGGGTTGGTTTTACAACGCCAGAGATAAACAAAAGTCGCTGGATTCCCGCTTTCGCGGGAATGACGGCATGGTTGTGCTTAGTGCTGGGGCCGAGTCCGCCTCCCGCGCACCACCCTGTACAAAACCCACGCCCCGGCAAGCCCGAGCGCGGCGATGGACATCGCCCAGTGCCCGGACGCTACGGCGTGCCGTATAGCCGGCAGGTTCTTCCCGAAGACGTACCCGAGCCCGACCATCACGGGGACGCCGACGAAGGCGGACGCGGAGTCGTAGGCTATGACGCGCCTCGCGGAGAGCTTGAACACGCCCGCGCACAGGAATATCTGCGCCCGGACTCCGACCAGGTGCCGTCCCCAGAATATCAGGGCGTTGCCCCACCTGTGGAACCACTTGCCCGCGCGCTTCAGCCGCTCCGGCGTCAGGACCTTCCCGAACCGCTTGTGGTGCACGAGCATTATGCCGTACTTCCTGCCGATATAGTAGAGTATCAGGTCGCCGGTCACGACGCCGACATACGCGATGGTGAGCGTCGGCATGAGGCTCGTCACGCCCTGTGCGACGACCGCGCCGGACAGGAGCAGGACCGCGTCCTCCGGGAACGGGAACCCGAACACGGTCAGCATCAGGAACGCGAATATCCCGATGTACGTGAACTCTGTGATGTATGTGAGGACAAACGCTTCCATGCCCCTATTATGCTTTCCCGCGCGCTCGTTGTCAAACCAAATCAGGCGCGGGCCGCCCCCCACCCGATGCCCGCCGGGCACTATATTTATTGACTTTGCGGATACCCGGTGCTAATATTCCCAAATATTATCAAGGCATCAGGCATAATCTCACACCGCCCCCGCGGGCTCCGGGAGGATACATGGAACAGCAGCAGCACCACCTCAAGATCGTCGTCGTAGGCCTGGGCCAGTGCGGCGGAAACTTCGCGGACGAGTTCGCGCGCCTGGGGTACAGGGCTATCGCGCTGAACACGTCCACCACGGACCTCAAGGACCTGACAGCGGTACCCAAGGACTTCCGTGTGCACATAGGCCTGTCCGGGCGTAACGGCGCGGGCAAGGACAGGCGGCTCGGCCAGAAGTCGGTGCTGTCGAACCGCGACAAGATACTTGAGCGGGTCAAGACGCTCTCGCGCGGGGCGGACGTCCTGCTCCTCGCGGGCGGGATGGGCGGCGGCACGGGCTCGAACCTCGGCGACCTGGTGAACCTGCTCGCGCCCTCCGGCCTGCCGGTCGCGTGTCTCGTGACGATACCGACCGAGAGCGAGTCCGGCATAACGAAGGTCAACGCGATATACGGCCTGAACAACATCATCCGCTCGAAGCTGGCAAGCCTCATAATCGTGGACAACAACAAGATCCTGAAGATATTCCCGGATGCGAGCATCGCCGACTTTTACTCGAAGGCCAACCAGCTCGTGGCCAGGACGCTCGCCGAGTTCAACAGCACGAACGACGAGCAGAAGTCCATCTCGATACGGAGCTTCGACTCGGAGGACTTCAGGAAGGTCTTCCTGTCCGGCGGCGTGACGGTCTTCGGCGCGGCCTCCGTCAAGGTAGACGGCGGCATCACCGAGGACGCCATATTCAGCAGGCTCAAGCATATCTGGGACTCGTCCGGGCTCCTCGCGGAGGGCTTCGACTACACCACCGCGTCGCTCGCTGCCGTCATATTCTACGCGCCCGCGGACGTGCTGGAGCGCTCCTCCGCGAACATCATGGAGAAGCTCAACCAGTCCATCAAGAAGATAACGCAGGGCGCGGCGGTATATACCGGCATATACCAGATGAAGGAGCCGGGCCCGGTGAAAATATTCACGATGCTCGGCCGTCTGTCCCTGCCGAACAGGATAATCAACCTGATGTCCCAGGCCGCGATAGAGGGCCAGCACCTCGCGCAGAAGGTCAAGCAGAGGATGCCGACTCTCGACCTGACCGAGATAGAGAGCATGGAGTTCTTCTTCGAGGACACGCCGGCCTTCGACGACAAGGCCTCGATGGCGAACAAGCAGAACAACCTGATGGCATACCTCAAGGACCCGGACAAGGAGGTCAGGAAGAGGGCCGTCGCCGCGCTCGGCGAGAAGGCCGACCCCAAGACCTCGTCCGTCGTCATATCGCTCCTGAACGACCCGGACGAGGAGGTCCGGATGGAGGCCGCGAAGGCGCTCAGGCGTATATCCGCCGCCGCCGAGGGGACGGTTCAATAGAATACGTGCACCGTGTTCGTGTTTCGTGTTCGTGAATAAAGAGCGTCATTCCCGCGAACGCGGGAATCCAGTGACTTCTTGTGCAGGGGCCGACCATCGCGTCGGCCCCTTTTTTGTCATTGCGAGGAGTCCCGCGTTTCGCGGGACGACGCGGCAATCTCCTCCTTTGACTGTCATTCCGAGCGCAGTCGAGGAATCTGCTTCTGTCATAATTCCCCCATTTTCCCCCCTTCCCCGGACGTCCCTCACCGAACAATCCCGACAGAATTGCTTTGACACAAGATATCGAATTGTTTTATAATGTTATGCAATATCTTGTATAGAGAGCCGGGCCGGCACCAACATCTCGCCCGGCCGTTACGGACGCCCGTCCGGGGAGGCCCCTATAGACCACTAACTCATAATAAAAACATGGATATTCTCTTGACAAGCCCATTTTCAAACTGTATACTCTCCAAAAGTGGGGAATCGTGGGGAAGTGTGGGTAAGGGCGACGGCCCGGGTCCCCGACGGTTTTCCATCACACCTAATCGTACCCAAGAGGATATCCAGGATGGCCGCGCTCATAGACCGGTTCATCGGACACCACAACTACAGCCTCGACGCGAAAGGCCGGGTCAGCATCCCGGCCGACTTCAGAGAGGTCCTGTCCGAACGCTACGACGACAAGCTCGTCCTGATGAAGCACTATGACCGCTGCCTCGTCGCCTACCCCGTGGATGAATGGAACAAGCTCGACGCCGCCCTCGCGGAGCTGGCGAAGACAAACCCGCAGGTCATCAAGTTCAAGAGGATGTACTACTCCTCCGCCAAGGTCTGCGAGCTGGACGCGCAGGGCAGGGTGCTCGTGCCGCCCGCGCTGAAGGAGTACGCCGGGCTCGGCCGCGAGGTAGCCCTTGTCGGCATGGGCGAGCGCATCGAGCTCTGGGACCCGGAGACCTACCTGCGCGAGAACGCCGAAGCGGACAGCGCCGCGATACGCGACGCCGTAGCCGCAATCGGGTTTTAGGTGTCCGCGGAGCACATCCCCGTCCTATTGTCCGAGTCGGTCCATTGGCTCGGCATAAAGCCCGAAGGCCTGTACGCGGACCTGACGCTGGGGCTCGGGGGACACGCGGAGGCTATACTCGAAAGGCTCAGCCATGGCGGACGTCTTGTCGGCCTCGACAGGGACACGGAAGCGATAGAGATAGCCCGCGCGCGGCTCGACAGGTTCTCCGGCAGGCTGACGATAATAAAGAGCGAGTTCCGGGACGCGGCCGCGAACATCAGGGCCGCGGGAGCCATGGAGCCGGATGGCGTCCTGGACGGTTTCCTGATGGACCTGGGCGTCTCGTCCATGCAGCTCAAGGTGGCCGGACGAGGCTTCAGCTTCATGAACGACGCCCCGCTCGACATGAGGATGGACCGCGAGACCGGCAGGACGGCGGCCGAGGTCCTCAAGGAGCTGGACGAGGCGGAACTCACAAAGATAATATTCCGGTTCGGCGAGGAGCGCTGGGCGAAGTCCATAGCGAGGCGCATAGCCGAGAGGACCCGCACAGCGCCAATAGAGACGACGCTGGAACTGGCGGAAGAGGTCAAGCGGGCGATACCGAGGAAGTTCTGGCCGCCGAGGACGCACCCGGCGACGAGGACGTTCCAGGCGCTCAGGATTTACGTGAACGACGAGATGGGGTCGCTCAGGGATGGCCTCGAAGGCATGCTCGGGATGCTGAAGCCCGGCGGGCGGGCGGTGGTCATATCCTACCACTCGCTGGAGGACAGGATAGTAAAGGAGAAGTTCAGGGAATGGTCGCGGGGCTGCACCTGCCCGCCGGACTTCCCTGTATGCGTTTGCGGCAAACGGCCCCGGCTCAAGGCGCTGACGAAGAAGCCCGTCGAGCCGGGCGATGCGGAGACCAGCCTGAACCCCAGCGCGAGAAGCGCGAGGCTCAGGGCGGCCGAAAGGCTGTAAGGGGGCGTGGATGGAGAACGGTTTCTCAAGCATATCGGCCGGCCGGCTCAGGAAGGCACGCATCTTCAGGAAGACCGGCGCCTTCGGCGTCCTGGTCGTCCTGGTCGTGACGGCCATAGCCTGCGTCTGGATGGCCAACCAAGTGATAACCATCGGCTACGAGATAGAGGGCCTGAAGAAGGACAAGGACGCGCTGGCCAGCGTTAACCGCGCGCTCCTCATCGAGCGGGCCTCGCTCACCTCGCCTGACAGGATAGACGACATCGCAAGGAACTCCATCGGCATGAGGCCCGCGGACGACTCCCAGATGGTCGTGGTCAGGGTGGTCGGCAAGGGCAAGGGGGCGTCTCCGGACCCGGCGAAGCGGGCCGAGAGGTCCGAGGCCTCGCCAGACAGGTCCTGAGCGTGGCGGCAGGCGGTACCGGCAGGCGCCAGGCCGGCACGGGCGCGGCCAGGAAGGTCAACACGAAGGGCCGGGTGATGCTCATCGCCGCCCTGCTCGCCCTCGGATACATAGGGATTACCGCGAGGCTCGTGTACCTGCAGGTGATAAGGCAGTCCGACCTCGCGGCGATGGCTTCGAGACAGCAGACCGAGGTCGCCGACCTCCCCCCCCGGCGCGGCACCATCTACGACAGGAACGGCCGCGAGCTTGCGGTCAGCATGGACGCCAAGTCGCTGTACGGCGTCCCGGCCAACTCGGAAAACCCCGGCGACGCGGCCGGGAGGCTGGCCCCGATACTCGGCATTGACGCCCGCGAGCTTGAGGACAGGCTCTCCGGAGGCAGGAAGTTCGTCTGGCTGGCGAGGAAGGTGGACCCCGGGGTGCCGGAGAGGATAGACGCGGCTGGGCTCCCCCCCAAGCTCATAGGCTGGCTCCCGGACAGCAGGAGGTACTACCCCAAGAAGGCTCTCGCGGCCCACGTGCTCGGCTTCACCGGCACGGACAGCAAGGGCCTCGAAGGCCTTGAGGCGAGCTACGAGGTTTACGTCGGCGGGATAGCCGGCCAGGCCGCGGTAGAGAAGGACGGGAGCGGCAAGGACGTCCTCTCCATAGAGGAAGGTTACGTCGCCCCGAAGCCCGGATGCGACGTGACCCTGACGATAGACGAGAAGGTCCAGTACATAGCCGAAAAGGAGCTGGACAGGATCATGGCGGAGTTCAGCCCGATATCCGCGACCGCCATAGTGATGGACCCGAACACGGGAGAGGTGCTCGCAATGGCCAACCGGCCGGGCTTCAACCCCAACAGCTGGCAGGGCACGAAGGCGGACAACTGGCGGAACCGCGCGGTCACCGACCCGTACGAGCCCGGCTCGACCTTCAAGCTGGTGACGGCCGCGGCCGCGCTCGAGGAAGGCATATACAGGCCGTCCGACACGGTCAACCGGGGCGAGAACCAGATAGAGGTCGGTGGCAGGATAATACACAACTCCCACAAGGAGGAGAACCCGAAGAGCCTGACGTTTTCCGAGGTAATACAGAAGAGCGACAACGTCGGGACGGTGAAGATAGCGCTCCGGCTCGGCGACGACAGGCTCCACGGCTACGCGCAGGCCTTCGGGTTCGGCGCGAAGACCGGCGTGGACCTGCCCGGCGAGAACCCCGGCCTCCTCCGGGACGTGAAGGACTGGTCCGGCGTCTCCATCGCGTCGGTGGCCTTCGGGCAGGAGGTCTCGGTGACGCCGCTCCAGGTCCTGACCGCGGTAAACTGCATAGCCAACGGCGGCTGGTACTGCGAGCCCTACATAGTCTCCGAGGTCCGTTCCGCGGACGGGACGGTGCTGATGAAGAAGCAGCCCAACAGGCTGAGAAGGGTGGTCTCCGGCGCGACCGCGAAGACGATGACGAAGATCATGTCCACCGTCGTCGAGGAGGGCGGCACCGCGCTCGAGGCGAACATCAGGGGCTACCAGGTCGCCGGCAAAACAGGCACCGCCCAGAAGTTCGACCCAGCCATCAGGCGCTATTCGAAGGAGAAGTTCATGTCCTCGTTCGTCGGGTTCGTGCCGGCCGAGTCGCCCAAGGTCTCCATACTGGTGGTGGTCAACGAGCCGCACGGACAGCACTACGGCGGCCTGGTCGCCGCGCCCGCGTTCCGGAGCATCGCGCTCGGCGCGCTGACCTACATGAAGGTTCCGACCAGGATGCCCGAGCAGACGGTCCTCGTGGAGGGCCAGGGCAGATGATGCTTTCCCGGCTCCTCAAAGACGTGGCCGTGCTGGGCGCCGGGGGAGACCTGGGTACGGATATATCGTCCGTCGTCTACGACTCGAGGAAGGCCGTCCCCGGATGCGCGTTCGTCGCGGTCCGTGGCCTGAAGACGAAGGGGACGGACTACATGGCCGCCGCGGCGGCGAAGGGCGCGGCCGCCGTCGTGTACGACGACCCGGACGCACGGGCGCCGAAAGGCGTGGCCTCCGCGCTCGTGCCGGACGCGCGGGTCGCCATGGCGCTGATGGCCGCGGAGCTTAACGGCAGGCCGTCCGAGTCCATGAAGGTCATCGGCATCACCGGCACGAACGGCAAGACGACGACCGCGTACCTGATAAGGGCGGCGCTCGAGCACGCGGGCCGCTCGGTCGGCCTCCTCGGTACGATAAGCTACCAGATAGGCGGGAAGACGCTGCCCGCGCCGAACACCACGCCCGAGTCCGTGGACCTGCAGGGGCTCCTCGCCGAGATGCGGGACGCCGGCGCGGGTTATGCCGTGATGGAGGTCTCCTCGCACGCGGTCTCGCTCAGGCGCATCGCGGGCTGCACGTTCAAGGTAAAGGTGTTCACGAACTTCACCCAGGACCACCTGGACTACCACGGCACGATGGAGGACTACTACGAGGCGAAAAAGGAGTTCTTCACCGGATACCCCGGCGTGAACGTTATAAACCTCGACGACCCCAAGGGCTGGGACCTCGTGGCCTCCGTGACCGGCGGCTCCATGACATACGGGATAAACGTCCCGGCGGACGTCACGGCGAAAGACCTGACTCTCGGCGGCTCGGGGACACGGTTCACGCTGGTCACCCCGGACGGCGAGGCGGTGGTGGACTCCCCGCTGATGGGGCGGCACAACGCATACAACATACTCGCGGCGGCCGCCGTCTGTACCGTGCTCGGGATGACGGCGGAAGAGACGGCCGAGGGCGTCTCTTCCATGAAGGAAGTACCGGGCCGTTTCGAGAAGGTTGACCTCGGCCAGGACTTCGCGGTACTCGTGGACTACGCGCACACGGACGACGCGATAGCGCGCGCGATAGCCGCCGCGCGCGAGTTCACCAAGGGACGCGTCATAACGCTGTTCGGCTGCGGAGGCGACAGGGACAGGACGAAGCGGCCCAAGATGGGTTACGCGGCATCGCTCCTTTCCGACATACTGGTGCTGACATCCGACAACCCACGCTCCGAGGACCCGGTCGAGATACTCTGGGAGATAGAGTCCGGCGTGTTCGAGGAGGGCTCGAAGGTCAAGGGCGAGACGCTCTTCATCATAACCGACCGCGCCGAGGCGATTGCCTTCGCCGTCGGACTCGCGCGCGAAGGCGACACGGTGCTCCTCGCGGGCAAGGGGCACGAAGACTACCAGATAATAGGCGACAGGAAGTTCCACTTCGACGACCGGGAAGCGGCACGCGATGCGATAGAGAAAAGGCTCAATAGCGAAAAGGCATAAAATCCCGCCCTTTTGTAAAAGGGCGGCCCGAAAACTTTTAGTAGGGTGGGCATGGCCCACCAAAACCATGCGGTAAATATCCAACATGGAACTGCTCACTGTACAGGACGTGCTGACGGCAACCGGGGGCAGGCTTGTCGCCTCGGGCGGGAAGGGCTTCAAAAAAGTCTCGACCGACAGCCGCACCGTGGGCAGGGGCGAACTGTTCGTCCCGCTCGTGGGGCCACGCTTCGACGGCCACGACTACGTCGAGGCCGCGTTCAAGTCCGGCGCGGCCGGGGCGCTGGTGCAGGCCGGGCGCGGCGTCAAACCGCACGACGGCCGCACGCTGATAGAAGTCGCAGACACGCTGCGCGCGCTCCAGGACATGGCGCATTACGTCAGGGAGTCGCACGAGGGGCTTGTAGTAGTCGGCATCACAGGCACGAACGGCAAGACCACCACAAAGGAGATGCTCGCGTCCATCCTCGCGGTCAGGGGCCCGGTGCTCAAGACCTCCGGCAACCTCAACAACGAGATAGGGCTCCCGCTGACGCTCCTCGGACTCCGCAAGGAGCACTGGGCAGCGGTAATAGAGATGGGCATGAGCGGGTTCGGCGAGATAGCGAGGCTCGCCGAGATAGCGCGCCCGTCGGTCGGCGTCATAACCAACATCGGCCCGGCGCACCTCGACGCGCTCGGCAGCCTCGAAGGCGTGGCAAAGGCCAAGGGCGAGCTGATAGCCGCGCTGCCCGCGGACGGCAAGGCGGTACTTAACGCGGACGACAGCCACCTGGCCGGGCTGCTGGACGCCAACAGGGACAGGGCGGTAACATACGGCCTGATGCCCGGCGCGATGGTAACCGCGACGGACATGGAGGACACGGACACAGGCGTGTCCTTCGTCCTGTCCATACCCGGAGGCACGGCGGACATAGAACTTCCGGTAATAGGCTGGCACAACGCGCACAACGCGCTCGCGGCCTCCGCGGCCGCGTGGTCTCTCGGTTTCGACGCAAAGGAGATAAAGGCCGGGCTCGAGATATTCAGGCCGGCGGGGATGCGGATGGAGGTCATGGACATAGACGGCGCGCACGTGATAAACGACGCCTACAACGCCAACCCGGCCTCGATGGCCGCGGCGCTTACCGCGCTCGCCTCGCTCAGGGGCGGCAGGCGTATGGCCGCGCTCGGCGAGATGCTGGAGCTTGGCCCAGGCGCCGCGCGCTCCCACTACGACGCAGGCCGGCTCGCCGGGGCGGAGGGCCTTGCCCTCCTTGTAGTGATGGGAGAGCATGCCGCCGAGACGGCGAGGGGCGCGGTCGAGTCCGGCATGAGCGAAAAGGACGTAGTTGTCGCGCCCGACCACGAGGCGGCGGCGGCGGCCATAGCCGCCCGGCTCCGTCAGGGCGACCACCTGCTGGTCAAGGGCTCGCGCGGCATGAAGATGGAGCGTGTCATCGAGCACCTCCGGGGAAGGAGGGCGGTGGCGTAATGCTGTACCACATCCTCTACCCGCTCCACGACCAGTTCAGGGTCCTGAACGTCTTCCGCTACATCACGTTCCGGACGGCGTCAGCGATTCTGACCGCACTGCTAATCAGCTTCGTCCTCGGCCCTTACGTAATAAGGAAGCTCCGGGCGCTGAAGGTCGGGCAGCAGGTCAGGCTGGACGGGCCGGAGACGCACCTCGGCAAGGCCGGCACGCCCACGATGGGTGGCATACTGATCCTCATCGCCGTAATCGTCCCGACGCTCCTGTGGTCGGAACTCACGAACGTATACGTCTGGCTGGTGGTCGCCGTGACGCTCGGGTTCGGCCTCATAGGCTTCGCCGACGACTACCTGAAGGTGGTGAGGAAGAAGACCGAGGGCCTGAAGGCCCGCTACAAGTTCGGCTGGCAGATGCTCATAGGGCTCGCGGTCGGCGTGTCGCTGTACTTCAACCCGCTCGACCCGTACAGCACCGCGCTGTCAGTGCCGTTCTTCAAGCAGCTCATCATCAACCTCGCGTGGTTCTACATACCGTTCGTGGCGATAGTCCTGGTAGGCTCGTCCAACGCGGTGAACCTGACCGACGGCCTCGACGGCCTCGCCATCGGCCTGGTCGGCATCGCCGCCTCGGCAAACGCGGTCCTTGTATACGTCACCGGCAACAAGATATTCGCCAACTACCTGCAGGTGATATTCATACCCGGCGCGGGCGAGCTTACGGTCTTCTGCGGCGCGCTAATCGGCGCCTCGCTCGGGTTTTTATGGTTCAACTCGCACCCGGCGGAGGTCTTCATGGGAGACGTCGGGAGCCTTGCATTGGGCGGCGCGCTCGGTATCCTCGCGGTGCTGACCAAGCACGAGATCATACTCGTCATCATCGGCGGCATATTCGTCGCCGAGGCGCTGTCCGTCATGTTCCAGGTGGCCTCTTTCAAGAGCACCGGGAAAAGGATATTCAAGATGGCCCCTATACACCACCACTTCGAGAAGTCCGGGTGGGCGGAGTCCAAGGTCATAGTCAGGTTCTGGATCCTCGGCATCATGCTGGCGCTTGTAGGACTAAGCACTCTCAAACTGCGGTAGAAGGAAAGGGGGACGGCGGACATGAAGAAGCACATGCCGTATCTGGCAATACTGGGGCTGCTGGCAATGATGGTCTTCGCCGTGCCCGCTTTCGCGGAGGGAGAAGTCGAAGCTCCAGCCGGAAGCGACACGGTCATAGCGTCCCCTGGCGCGCCCGGCCCCTACGTCACCAGTATCGAAGACACCCTCGACATCACTGCCCGCTCCTGCGTCGTCATGGACGCAAGGACCGGCGAGGTCATCATCTCCAAGAACAGGGACCTCCGCCTCCCGCAGGCTTCCACCACGAAGGTGATGAGCGCGATAGTCGCGCTCGAGAAGACAAAGCTCGACGACACGTTCCGCGTGAGCAGGAACGCCTCGCTGACGAGCCCTGTCAAGGTCTACCTGAAGCCCGGCGACGAGATAACCGTCGAGGCGCTGCTCTACGCCATCATGCTGAAGAGCGCGAACGACGGCGCGGTCGCGCTCGCGGAGGGCATCGCGGGTTCCGAGCCGCTGTTTGCCGGCATGATGACCGAGAAGGCAAGGGAGATAGGCGCGGTAAACACGAACTTCCAGAACGCGAGCGGCCTGCCGGCGGACGACCACTACTCGACCGCCTACGACGTCGCGCTCATACTCGACTACGCAATAAACGACCCGCGCTTCTGGGCAATATCCGGGACCAAGACCGCCCAGCTCAACATGGGCGAAAAAGACAAGATGCTCCTCAAGAACCACAACAAGCTGTTGTGGACATACGAGGGCGCAGGCCCCGGCAAGACCGGGTACACGAGGTCGGCCAAGCACTGCTTCGTCGGCGAGGCCTCCTGCAACAACATGCAGCTCATCGTCTCCGTCCTCGGCAGCGACACGATGTGGACCGACGTGACGAAGCTCCTCGACAAGGGGTTCGAGCTTTCGATGGCCGGACGGACGCTCGTCCTGCCGGACGACACGCCGTCGTACAAGAAGGCATCGTACACCACCTCGAAGCACAAGAGGTCGTACTACAAGAAGAAGCGCTCCTCGCACCACTCGAAGCACAAGCGCAAGAGGAAGTACTCCAGCAGGAAGAAGCGAAAGTAACCCGGATTACAGGCGGAGCGACATGCAGGACTTCAGGGGTAAAAAGATAACGGTGGTGGGGCTCGCCAAGAGCGGCGTGGGGGCGGCGAACCTGCTCCACTCGCTCGGCGCGGCCGTGACCGTGACCGACTCGAAGCCGGAGTCCGAGCTTGCCGCCCAGGCGGCGAGGCTCTCGCCCGGCGTGATGAAGGCGCTCGGCTCCCACCCGGACGTGCTTTTCACAGGCGCGGACCTCATCGTCATCTCCCCCGGCGTCCCCCTCACCGCCCCGCCGCTGGTCAAGGCCGCAGCAGCGGGAGTCGAGATTACCGGCGAACTCGAACTCTCGTACCTGCTGTCCGGCTCCCCGTTCATAGCCATAACGGGCACGAACGGCAAGTCCACGACGACGACGCTTGTCGGCCTGATGCTGGAAGCGGCGGGCATGAAGGCGTATGTCGGCGGGAACCTCGGCAACGCGCTCACCGACGAGCCCGAGAGGCTCAAGGGCCAGGACTTTATCGTGGCCGAGGTGTCGAGCTTCCAGCTGGAGACGATAAAGACGTTCCGGCCGAGGGTCTCGGCGCTCCTCAACGTCACGCAGGACCACATGGACCGCTACCCCGGTATGGCCGAGTACGCGGACGCCAAGGCGCGCGTCTTCATGAACCAGTCAGGAGACGACGTCCACGTGGCGAACTTTGACGACGCACCGACGATGGCGCTTGCCGCGAAGGCGGCATGCAGGGTCGCCCGGTTTTCCCGCAAGTCGGCGTTAAGCTTCGGCGTCTTCGTCCGGGACGGTAATATGGTCAGCACGATGGGTAGTGGCGAGACGGTCGTGTTGCCGATTTCAGACATACGCATAAAAGGCGCGCACAACGTCGAGAACGCACTCGCGGCGGCGGCCATAACGCTCGCGGCGGGCGCACCGGCAGACGCAGTGGCGAAGGTGCTGCGCGAGTTCCCCGGCCTTGAGCACAGGATGGAGTTCGTCCGCGAGCTTGACGGCGTGACCTGGTACAACGACTCGAAGGGTACCAACGTCGGTGCGGTCGAGAAATCTCTCGAAGGGTTCGACCAGCCGATAATACTCATCGCGGGCGGGCTCGACAAGCACAGCGACTTTTCTCCGCTGGTGCCGCTGCTCCGGGAGCGTGTAAAGAAGCTGATACTCATAGGCAAGGCGGCGGACGACATGTACGCGGCCCTCTCCGGCGCGACGGATACGGTAAAGCTCGGCTACGACATGGATGAGGCGGTGCGGCTTGCCCGCGCTTCGGCCTCCCCGGGTGACGTCGTGATGCTCTCCCCCGCCTGCGCGTCCTTCGACATGTTCAGGAACTTCGAGGACAGGGGCAGGCAGTTCAAGGAGATGGTTAACAGGCTCTGAACATCTTTCAGAAGGTTACGATGGACAAACTGCCGCATCTTGAAGATGATGGTTTGCTATTAGTCCGGCGACTATATAGAGCAACTTCCTGAGCCTCGTGTCAAGCACGGGGAGACGCCTAAAAGCCCGTCATTCCCGCGAAAGCGGGAATCCAGCGACTTAAATTGCTTTGACTGATTGCTCTACTTAATTGCCGTGTTAATAACTCCGAAAGTACCGGCGTATTCTGAAAGAAAGTACGCACTAATAAGCTTTTATGCGAGCTTGTTTACAACATCCATGAAGGGCAAATGGATTTATTCTAATGGCCGCTAAATCAGCAATAGAATGGACCGAATCAACCTGGAACCCTGTCACCGGCTGTGACAAGGTAAGCCCGGGCTGCAAGCACTGCTATGCCGAAAGGATGGCGAAGAGGCTTCAGGCGATGGGCCAGGCGAACTACGTCAACGGTTTCAAGCTGACGCTCCAGCCTCACATGCTGGACTACCCGCTTTTCTGGCACAAGCCGATGATGATATTCGTCAACTCGATGAGCGACCTTTTCCACAAGGAAGTGCCGCGCGAGTATATAGACAAGGTTTTCTCCGTCATGCGCAGGACGCCGCACCACACGTACCAGGTCCTGACAAAGCGCTCCGAGCGCATAGTCAAACTGGACAAGCACATGCTCTGGCCGGAAAACGTCTGGATGGGCGTCACGTTGGAAAACGCGGACTATGCGCACAGGATAGACGATTTGAGGCACTGCGGCGCGCATACAAAGTTCCTGTCCATAGAGCCCCTGCTCGGGCCTATGCCCGCACTCGACCTCAGCGGCATCGACTGGGTAATAGTCGGCGGAGAGTCCGGGCCGGGCGCGCGTCCGATGAAAGAGGAGTGGGTCGCTGACATCCGAAACCAGTGCATCAATTCTGGAGTGCCCTTCTTCTTCAAACAGTGGGGCGGGTTCTTCAAGAAAAAGGCCGGCAGGATGCTGGACGGGCGCACATGGGACGAAATGCCGGCCGCGCAAAACAAGGATTCATATGCTTATAGGTAACCTCAAGGAAGACCGAATCATCCTCTTCTGCACCGTCGCGCTTGTCGGCTTCGGTCTGGTG
Source organism: Nitrospirota bacterium (assembly GCA_016212105.1). Taxonomy (GTDB): domain Bacteria; phylum Nitrospirota; class JACRHJ01; order JACRHJ01; family JACRHJ01; genus JACRHJ01. The sequence continues at coordinate 28,086 of JACRHJ010000023.1, read as the reverse complement.
ATGGTCTATTCCGCGAGTTCGGTGATGGCGATGAAGCAGTACGGCGACTCAAGCTGGTTCCTGAAGCGGCAGGCGGTCTGGGCGGCGGGCGGCCTCGCCGCGATGTTCATGCTCTGGCGCGTGGACTTCCGGAAGCTCGGCAGGTTCACCCCCCTGCTGATGTTCGGGACGCTGCTGCTGCTGCTGCTCGCGCTCGTGCCGGGTATAGGCGCGGAGATAAACGGCGCGCGGCGCTGGATACGAATCGCGGGGCTGTCATTCCAGCCGTCGGAGTTCGCCAAGCCCGCGATACTGCTATTCCTCGCGGCGTCTCTTGCGAGGCGCAGGGACAGGCTGACCGACTTCTGGAACGGCGTCGTGCCGTACCTCATGGTCTGCGGTGTGTTCCTCCTGCTTATCGCGCTCGAACCGGACTTCGGCACGGCGGCGTCGATCGGCATGGCCGTGATAGTGATGCTGTACGTGGCCGGAGCGAGGCTCAAGCACCTGGCGATGGTAGGCCTTCTGGCCTCCCCGCTCGTGGTCTACCAGATATTCTTCGTGGGTTTCCGGAAGAAGCGCATAGACGTCTTCCTCGACCCGTGGAGCGACAGGCTCGGCACGGGCTTCCAGACCATACAGTCCTTCCTCGCCTTCGGCAGCGGCGGACTGACCGGCCTGGGCCTGGGTGAGGGGCGGCAGAAGCTCCTGTTCCTGCCCGAGCCGCACAACGACTTCATATTCTCGGTCATCGGCGAAGAGCTGGGGCTTGCGGGCGCGGTCGTCACTGCCGCGGCGTTCGCCGTGTTCACGCTCTGCGGCTTCCGCCTCGCGCTCAGGTGCGAGGACGGCGCGGGGCGGCTCCTCGCCTTCGGAGTGACGTTCATGCTCGGCATACAGGCCGTGATAAACATGGGGGTAGCAACCGGGCTGTTCCCGAACAAGGGGATGCCGCTCCCGTTCATAAGCGCGGGCGGCTCCTCGCTGTTCGTCGCGCTGGTATGCGTCGGGCTGCTCCTCAGCGTGTCGAGGACGTTCAAGCCGGACAGCGGCGGGCAGGGGCCGGAACTCTCCGCCGCCGGGGGGAGGGCCTGATGTTCAGGCTCGTGATAGCCGGAGGCGGGACCGGCGGCCACCTCTACCCAGGCATAGCCGTGGCGCGCGAGGTGGAGAAGTCCGGCGGCGACGTGATGTTCATAGGCACGGATAACGGCATCGAGGCGCGCGTCCTGCCGCGCGAGGGTTTCAGTCTCACGACGATACGCGCGGGCAAGTTCAAGGGCATGGGCATGCTCGACAAGATGAGGACGATAGCGATGATGCCGTCCGGCGTGAACGACTCCGCAAAGGCGCTTTACAGCTTCGACCCGGACGCTGTCCTCGGCGTCGGCGGCTACGCCTCGTTCCCGGCGATAGTCGCGGCCAGGCTCCTCGGGCGTCCGGTCGTGATACAGGAGCAGAACGCTTACCCCGGGCTGACCAACAGGCTCCTCGGCAGGTTCGCGGACAAGGTCGCGCTCGGCTTCGGCGAGGGCGGGAGGTTCTTCCCCGGCGGCAGCGCGGTGGTGACCGGGAACCCCATCCGGGAGGAGCTTCTGACGACGGACCGGGACGTCTCGCTCAAGGTCTTCGGCCTGGACGAGGGCAGGCTGACCGTCCTCGTATTCGGCGGGAGCGCGGGCGCGCACAGGATAAACACCGGCGTCGCGGCGTCGCTCACGAGGCTGGGACAGTTCAGGGACCGGGTGCAGTTCATCCACCAGACAGGCGAGCGCGACCTTGAGATGGTAAAGGTAGCATACGAGGCGCACGGGTTCAAGGCGGCGGTGATGCCGTTCATTTACGACATGGCGGCGGCGTATGCATGCGCCGACCTCGCGGTCTGCCGCTCCGGCGCGCTTACGCTGGCGGAGATTACGGCGCTCGGCAAGCCAGCGATACTCGTCCCATACCCTCACGCGGCGAACGACCACCAGGTGGTCAACGCGCGCGCGCTCGAAAAGGCCGGCGCGGCGATGGTCGTGCTGGACCACGAGGCGACCGGCGAGACGCTGTCCGTGTTCATAGTCGGGCTGCTCAACAGCCCGAAGTCGCTCGCGGACATGGCCGCGAAGAGCCGTGGCCTCGGCAGGCCGGACGCGGCGGCGAAGGTATTCGAGTTATGCAGGCAGGCGTCGGAGAAAAGGACTGCCTCCCACGCGGCATCAGCCGCCAGACAACCTATCAAAGCACCGGAGAGCTTAATGTACAAGAAGTTCAGGCATATACATTTCGTGGGCATCGGCGGGGTCGGGATGAGCGGCATCGCGGAGGTGCTGATAAACCTGGGCTACGACGTGAGCGGCTCGGACATGAAGGACTCGGACACGACCAGGAGGCTAACCGAGCTGGGCGCGAAGGTCTTCATCGGCCACCACGGCGACAACGTGGACGACGCGCACGTCGTCGTCATATCCTCCGCGGTCAAGGCCGACAACCCCGAGGTGATAGCAGCGCGCGAGCGGATGATACCGGTAATTCCGAGGGCGGAGATGCTGGCCGAGCTGATGCGGCTCAAGTACGGCATAGCGGTCGCGGGCGCGCACGGCAAGACGACGACGACGTCTCTCGTCTCGACCATCCTCGCGGCGGGCGGCATAGACCCGACGGTCGTCATCGGCGGCAGGCTGAACAGCATGGGCTCCGGCGCGAAGCTCGGCCAGGGCGAGTTCCTCGTGGCCGAGGCGGACGAGTCGGACGGCTCATTCCTGAAGCTCTCCCCGACCATCGCGGTCGTGACCAACATAGACGAGGAGCACCTCGACCACTACACGGGCGGCATAGAGCAGATAAAGGACGCCTTCCTGAGCTTCATAAACAAGATACCGTTCTACGGCGTCGCGGTCATCTGCCTCGACGTCGAGAACATACAGGACCTGATACCCAAGATAGAGAAGCGGTACATCACATACGGCATGAGCGCGCAGGCGGACTTCTCGGCGAGGGACATAACGCATTCCGGGATGGGCTCGACGTTCGAGGTCTTCCATAAGGGCGAGAGCCTCGGCGTCTTCCGGATAAACATACCCGGCATGCACTCCGTGTACAACTCGCTCGCGGCGATAGCCGTAGGCCTTGAGCTGAACATCAGCGTCGCGACGATACGCGACTCGCTACGTGAGTTCGGCGGCGTGCAGAGGCGGTTCCAGGTCAAGGGCGAGGCGGACGGGGTGATGGTCGTGGACGACTACGGACACCACCCGACCGAGATACGCGCGACGCTCGCGGCGGCCAAGGCCGGTTTCGACAGGCGGGTGGTCGCGGTGTTCCAGCCGCACAGGTACACCCGCACCCGCGACATGATGAAGGAGTTCTTCACCGCGTTCAACCAGGCGGACAGGCTCGTCGTGACGGACATATACGCGGCCGGCGAGAAGCCCATAGAGGGCGTGACCGGCAAGGCGCTGTTCGACGGCATCAGGAGCCGGGGCCACAAGGACGCGACGTTCATACCGGCCATCGGGGACGTGCCTGCATGGTTGGCCGAGAACCTCCAGCAGGGCGACCTGCTTATCACGCTTGGCGCGGGCGACGTCTGGAAGGCCGGCGAGGCGTACCTCCGCGAGGCGGGTGCGGGCGATGTCGCCGGCTGAGTCCGTGCTCAGGGATGCGGGCTTCACCGGCGAGGCGAGGATGTCCGAGCCGATGTCGCGCCACACGTCCCTGAGGATAGGAGGCCCGGCCGAGGTCATGGCCTATCCGGAGGGCGTCGAGGAGCTCTCAAGGCTGCTCGCGGCCGCAAGGAAGTCGGGCGTGGCTGTATTCATACTCGGCAGGGGGACGAACCTCCTGGTGCTGGACGGCGGGATACCCGGACTCACGGTGAACATGAAAAAGCTCTCGTGGATGGACATAGAGCGAAGCGGCGGCGGCCCCGCACAGGTGCACGCGGGCGCGGGCGCGTCGCTCACGAAGCTTGTCTCCTACTGCGCGGACGCCGGGCTGTCCGGGATCGAGTTCGCTGCCGGGATACCCGGCACGGTGGGCGGAGCGGTGGCGATGAACGCGGGCGCTGGCGAGGGCGAGATAAAGGACGTCCTCACCTCCGTGACGCTGGTGGACGGGGACGGCACGGTGACGAAGCTCCCTGCTTCGGCGCTGAACATGACGTACAGGCGTGGCGGCCTCCCCGAGGCCTCGACCGTTGTGGAGGCCTCTATGGCGCTCATACCCTGGCCCGCGGAAGAGGTGAAGGAGCGTGTCGCGGCCAACATCAGGAGGAGGCGGGCGACCCAGCCGATCAAGGTCATGAGCGCGGGCTCGACGTTCCGGAACCCGCCGGGCTACTCGGCCTGGAAGCTCATAGACATGGCGGGGCTCCGGGGGAAGACAGTGGGCGGAGCGGCTGTCTGCACCGCGCACACGAACTTCCTGGTAAATACCGGTAACGCCACGGCGAGGGACTTCAGGGCGCTTATGGATTTAGTCGTTAATACCGTCCGGGAGAGGCTGAACATAGAGCTTGTGCCGGAGGTCAGGATAGTGGGGGTGGAGTTGTAACTGCGGAGACCCCTCACCCCAGCCCCTCTCCCGCGAGGAGAGGGGATTGGATAAAGGGCGAGGACAAATGCAGGGCGGGCACAGAGGCCCGCCCCTACATGAAAGACATTACATTAAGTACGCCTTTTCATCACAAAAGTTTTCGGGCCGCCCTTTTCCAAAAGGGCGGGACTTTAACCAGAAACAGAGGTTTAATCATCCCATGATCGACGTTCTTAAAGACAAACGTATCGGCGTGATAATGGGCGGGCTGTCCGCGGAGAAGGAGGTCTCCATGACCTCCGGCGGCGCGGTCGAGAACGCGCTCCGTGACGCGGGCTACGACGTGCTCGCAATCGTGTTCGACGGGCCGTCCGTTATCGACGCCATAAAGGCAGCCGCGCCGGACGTGGTCTTCCTCGCGCTACACGGACGCTACGGCGAGGACGGGACGATACAGGGCCTTCTCGACATCATGGGACTGCCGTACACCGGCACAGGCGTTATGGGCTCCGCACTCGCCATGGACAAGTCCGTGACCAAGATGCTGCTCCGCCACGAGGGCATACCGACCGCCGAGTTCGTCACGCTTGCGCCCTCGGACGCGGACGACGCCACCTCGCTCGTCGAAGCGATAGGCTACCCGCTGGTGGTGAAGCCCGCAACGCTCGGCTCTACCATCGGCATGAGCTTCGTGTACAAGAAGGAAGACCTTTCCGCCGCGATAAGGCTCGCCTTCGAGCACGACAGGGAAGTCCTGGTCGAGCGGTTCATCGAGGGGCGCGAGCTTACCGTCGGAATACTCAACGGCGCGCCGCTCCCGGTGGTCGAGATAGTCGCGCCCGGCGGCGTGTACGACTACGAGGCCAAGTACAAGTCGCACGACACGAAGTACATATGCCCGGCCGAGATAGACATGGAGGTTGCCGCGCGGCTCCAGTCGATGGCCTTCGACGTGTTCAGGGTCCTGAAGGGCTACAGCATGTCCCGCGTGGACTTCCGGCTGGACACGGAGGGCAACGCCTACGTGCTGGAGATGAACACCATTCCCGGCCTGACCGGCACAAGCCTGCTGCCCAAGGCAGCAAAGGCCGCCGGGGTCGAGTTCGTTGAACTGGTCGAGACGATGCTTATAGGAGCGCTGAACAGGCATGAGGGGTAAACCGGTGAGGACGGCAAACAGGCGGACCCGGAAGGTCCCCTGGACGAGGAGGCTCGCACAGTGGGTCCCGCTCCTGGCTGTTACGGGGCTCCTCGTCGCCGTCCCTTTTGCCGCGAAGGCCGCATACATGCACGCCGGGCGGACGGCGCTGCTCCCGGTCACGGACGTCAGGGTGACTGGCCTTCGGCACGTGCGGCAGGCGGACTTCCTGAAGTACATGGGCGACCCGGAGGGCGGCAGCCTTCTGGGGCTCGACCTGAGCGGAATGGTGGCCAGGGTCTCGGCGCACCCCTGGATAAAGGACGTCTCCGTCAGGCGTGAGCTTCCGGGCAGCGTCAGGGTGGACGTGACGGAGCGCACCCCGGCGGCTGTCGCCGAGACCGGCGCGGGCCGCTACCTGATTGACGGCGAGGGCCTCGCGCTCGCAAGGGTAGAGACGCCGGACTGGGATTTCCTGCCGGTCATAGAGTACCCTCAGGCGAAAGGCTTGAAGATACTGGACACGGCCTCGGCAGCGGAGCTGAAGCACGCTCTGGAGCTTATGGGCTCCATGAAGGACGACCCCTCCGAGCGGCTCACCGGCGCGAGGGTCTGCATGGACAACGACGGCTCTCCCTGCATGGTCGTCGAGGGCACTATGGTAAAGCTCGGGCTGGGCGGATACGGCGACAAGCTCCGCCGGCTCGCCGAGGTCTCGAAAGATATTCAGAAAAGGGGCGTGAACCCCGTCCTGATTGACCTGCGCTTCCCCGGCAAGGTAGTCGTGAAGGGCGCCGGCGCGCAGGGACCTCAGGCTACTCCTTCTCCGGAGGTAGACGATTGAGCAAGCAGGACAACGTGGTAGTCGGCCTCGACATCGGCACGACCAAGATCTGCGCCATCGTGGGCGAGGTCAAGGAAGGCGGACGGGTGGACATAATCGGTATCGGCAGCCACCCGTCGAACGGCCTCCGGAAGGGCGTGGTGGTGAACATCGAGTCCACCGTCGAGTCCATAAAGAAGGCGGTCGAGGAGGCCGAGCTGATGGCGGGCGTCAACATCACCGCCGTCTACGCGGGCATAGCCGGCGGCCACATAAAGAGCTTCAACTCCCGCGGCGTCATCGCCGTGAAGGACAGGGAGATAACCAGGACGGACGTCGAGCGGGTCATAGACGCGGCAAAGGCGGTCGCCATCCCGATGGACAGGGAGGTCCTCCACGTCCTGCCGCAGGAGTACTCCATAGACGGCCAGGACGGGATCAAGGAGCCGCTCGGCATGAGCGGCGTCCGGCTTGAGGCCGACGTCCACATCGTCACCGGCGCGATAACCTCGGCCCAGAACATCGTCAAGTCCTGCAACCGCGCGGGCCTCGACGTCCTCGACATAGTGCTCGAACCGCTCGCGTCCAGCTACGCAGTCCTCTCCCCGGACGAGAAGGAGCTGGGCGTCGCCATGGTGGACATCGGCGGAGGCACGACCGACATCGCCATACTCCTCGAAGGCGGCGTCTGGCACACCGGCGTACTCGCCATTGGCGGGAACCACCTGACGAACGACATAGCGGTCGGACTCAGGACCCCGGCCGCCGAGGCGGAGAAGACGAAGAAGCGGTACGGCTGCGCGCTTACCTCTCTCGTCCGGGACGACGAGACCATAGAGGTGGCATCCGTCGGCGGCAGGCCGCCGAGGGTGCTCTCCCGCCAGGTGCTCTCAGAGATTATAGAGCCCCGGATAGAGGAGATATTCGGCCTGGTGATGAAGGAGATACGGAAGACGTCGTTCGAGGACAGGATAGCCTCGGGCGTGGTAATCACCGGCGGCTCGGCCATAATGGACGGCATACCCGAGGCGGCGGAGCGCATAATGGAGATACCCGCGAGGCGCGGCCTCCCCATGAACATCGGCGGGCTGGTCGACGTGGTCAACTCCCCGATGTACGCGACCGGAGTGGGCCTCGTGCTCTTCGGGGCGCACCAGATGGGTACCGGCAAGGTGAGACGCCTGAGCGGCGGCAACATGTTCGAGAAGGTATTCGGCAGGATGAAGGAATGGATGGAAGGTTTCTTTTAACTTCCGGCTTTCCGTGGCCGGGGGCGGTCACGAATCCGGAGCGCAATCACGAAAGGGGGCGTTGATGCTTGAGTTTGGCGAAGACAGATTGAAGAACGCTAACATCAAGGTTATCGGTGTCGGCGGAGGCGGCGGGAACGCGATAAACACCATGATCTCGGCCGGGGTCGAGGGCGTGGAGTTCATAGCGGCCAACACCGACCTGCAGGCGCTGGAGAACTCTCTCGCGTCGCACAGGGTGCAGCTCGGCACGCAGCTCACCCGCGGCCTCGGCGCGGGGGCGAAGCCGGCCGTCGGAAGGGACGCGGCGCAGGAGGACATGGACAACATCCGCGAGTCGCTCGCGGGCGCGGACATGGTATTCGTCACCTGCGGCATGGGAGGCGGGACCGGCACCGGCGCGGCACCGGTAATCGCGGGCATCGCACGCGACATGGGCGCGCTGACGGTCGCGGTCGTGACCAAGCCGTTCGTCTTCGAGGGCAAGCAGAGGATGCGCCAGGCGGACGAGGGCATCGAGGAACTCAAGAAGAACGTCGATACCATCATCACCATCCCGAACCAGAGGCTCCTCGGCGTCATAGACAAGCGCACGCCGTTCAAGGAGGCGTTCACCATCGTGGACGACGTCCTGCGCCAGGCGGTGCAGGGCATATCCGACGTCATCATGATGGAAGGCTACATAAACCTCGACTTCGCCGACGTCAAGACCGTCATGTCCTCGATGGGCAGGGCGGTGATGGGCACCGGCAAGGCGCGCGGCGAGGGTCGCGCAATCGAGGCCGCGCAGAAGGCCATATCCAGCCCGCTCCTCGAAGAGGGCTCCATCGACGGCGCGCGCGGCGTCCTCATCAACATCACCGGCGGCTCGGACCTTTCCATGACCGAGGTCATCGAGGCGTCCAGCATAATACAGGAAGCGGCCGACCCGGAGGCCAACATCATCTTCGGCTCGGTCATAAACGAGGACCTCGACGACGAGGTGTACGTCACCGTCATCGCCACCGGCTTCGACCGCCCGGCCGTGTCCCAGACCCTCAGGCTGGAGGAAAGGGACAAGCCGAGGCCGCTCCCGATCTCGCCGGCCGTGCACGCGGCGCCCGCGCCACTCTCCGGCCACGCGGTCCACGCCGGGCACTCCGGACACGCCGGCCATGCCGCGCCCGTCGCCCCGTCATACCAGAGGGCGGTCGGACAGGACACCGAGGTCACCGAGCTTAACATCGGCCCGGAGACCATTCTCGGAAAGCGCTCGAACCTCTCGAGGTTCTTCGACAAGTCCGAGCAGCCCGCGTTCATGAGGAAGGCGGCAGGCCTCGACTACAGGAACGAAGGGCTCGGCATCGACGACGACGAGCTGGACGTGCCGACGTTCCTCAGGCGTCAGGCGGACTAAAGGCAAAGGCAGCACCCCGCCTTTTTTAGTAAAAAAGGCGGCCAAAAAAACTTTAACAGTTAAGGCAGGACAACGATCGGCAAGCAACAGAGGAACCCGCTGAAAGGACCGGCGGCACGGGCGCGCGAAAGGCTGTCGGCCGAGACCGGGGCTATAACAAAGCCCCGTGGAGGCCGCACGACCGTCGCGCTCGCATACCCGAACACGTACTACGTCGGTATGTCGAACCTCGGGTTCCAGGCGGTATACAGGATTATCAACGCACGCCCGGACGCCCTGGCGGAGCGTGTATTCCTGCCGGACGACATCGACATCGAGTATTTCTCCCGGCCCGGGACGCCCCTGACTGCGATGGAATCGCAGACCCCGGCAAGGGAATTCGAGATACTCGCGTTCTCGGTATCGTTCGAAAACGATTACGTCAACGTGGCCGAAATGCTCCGGCTCTCAGGCATACCCCCTTATGCCGGGAGCCGGGGTGAAGGCTTCCCACTCGTCATCATGGGCGGCATAGCCGCCTTCTTCAACCCCGAGCCCATCGCCCCGTTCTTCGACGCCGTGATAGTCGGCGAAGCCGAGGACGTGCTCGGCGAGTTCCTCGACTCCTACGAGGCGGACAAGCTAAACCTCTCCCGCGCTGACCTCCTAAAAAAACTTTCTCGGATACCCGGCGTATACGTGCCTTCTCTTTACACGCCGTCCTATAACGAGGACGGCACGCTCGCGTCGTTCACGCCTGTGCCCGGCGCGCCGGAGCGCATCGTAAGGCGACAGGTAGCCGAACTCGACAGGCACCCTACCCACTCCGTCATCCTCACGCCGGACACCGAGTTCTCCAACATGTTCATGACAGAGCTTGCGCGCGGGTGCGGACGGCACTGCCGGTTCTGCATGGCCGGGTACATTTACCGCCCGCCGCGTAACCGCGGCGTCGAGTCGGTCAAGGCCGACATCGCCCTCGGCAGGACGCTGACCGAAAAGGTCGGCCTGGTAGGCTCGGCCGTCTCGGACTACCCGGACATTGCCGAGCTTGCAGAGGCCTTCAGGGAGGCCGGCATAGACTTCTCCGCGTCCTCCATGCGCGCGGACTCGCTGACTCCGGATGCGGTCGCGCTACTCGCAAAGGGCAACCGGACGGTCGCCATCGCCCCCGAGGCGGGCTCGGAGCGGATGCGCGGCGTCATAAACAAGAACATCTCCGAGGAGCAGATACTGAACGCCGTCAGGATGCTCATCTCCGGCGGGATACTGAACGTCCGACTGTATTTCATGGTGGGGCTTCCGACCGAGACCGACGAGGACGTGGAGGCGATCATAGACCTCGCGAAGAAGGCGCGCGACGTGCAGCTTGCCGAGGCCAGGAAGCTCGGGCGGCTGGGCCAGCTTACCCTCAGCGTCAACTGCTTCATACCAAAGCCCTGGACACCGTTCCAGTGGGAGCCGATGGAATCGGAGAAATCGCTGAACGCAAAGCTTGCACACATAAAGAAATCGCTCAAGGGTGTGCCGAACGTGAACGTCATCCACGACTCGCCGAGGTCGGCCTGGCTCCAGGACACCCTTTCGCGCGGCGACCGGCGGCTTGCTGACGTCATACTCGCGGCGGCGGACTCCGGCGGCGACTGGAAGAAGGCCTTCCGGGACGCCGGCCTCGACATGGCCTTCTACGCCGGGCGCGAGCGCGGCGAACTCGAGCTGTTCCCGTGGGACTTCATCGATACCGGGATTATGAAGGGCTACCTGTGGAGCGAGCGCGAACGCTCGCGCGACGCGAAGCACACGCCGTCTTGCAGGGTGGGGAAGTGCAGGATCTGCGGGGTGTGCTGAGACCGTCCTTTTTGCTTGACTTTGTGTGCGATGTATTATTAGATAATCAATATGACACTCGACGATGCACGGGAAAGAATAAGAAAAGGCGAGTATCTGGTATCCCAGCACGCTTTTATCGAAAGCGCGAAGGACAAGGTCGAGGACGCTGACATCCGTTCCGCGATATTCGACGGAGAGGTCCTGGAGACATACCCTCTCGACAAGAGGGGGATGAGCATCCTCGTCGGCGGCAAGACCCTGGACGGCAGGCCGCTGCATGTCGTGGTTGGGCTGGCGTATGACGAGCCGGTTATAATCACCGCTTACGTCCCGGCCCCGCCGAAATGGATTAGCCCCGGAGAACGGGGCGGGAGTTGAATATGAAGGAATGCATCTACTGCCACGGCGGACACCTGAAGGAAACGCTGGTTGACTTCGACTTCTGGTGGGGGGAGCGGCTCGTGCTGCTCAAGGGCGTACCCGCGCTGGTATGCGAGGGCTGCGGCGAGAAGTATTTCCGCCCGGATGTCTCCGAGAAGATGAAGGCTCTCGCCAAGGACGCGGCACAGCACGAGTCCAAGTACGAGAAGATCAACGTGCCGGTCGTGCCGTTCGGTGAGACGGTCGCGGCGTGAACAGTTGTTATATAGACATACTAATTAAGGCCCCGTCCACCGGACGGGGCCTTCTCGTTGCATGGTTCACAACTGGCTACCTGTGGAGCGAGCGCGAACGCTCGCGCGACGCGAAGCACACTCCGTCTTGCAGGGTGGGGAAGTGCAGGATCTGCGGGGTGTGCTGAGGATATCGTTTCGTTTCAAGTGATTTAACTTATACACATCCACGTTTCCCTCAAATCAATCGATCATCCCCATAATTCCTTTACAGTTCCCGACCCATCTGCTACATTTATAACTAATCATCTCCACATTCCAATAACATAACATATACACGGAGGCCAGGTCATGGCGGTCAGAGAAATCAGGCGTGCGACGGCAACCATCGCGGCGGCGATAATATTCACGTTCGGGCTCGCGGGCGCGGCCACGGCGGAGGAGATCCCGGCCTCGCCTATAGGGGTGGACACCGAGTTCTCGTGCTACCAGTGCCACGGCAAGAAGGAGATAACGCCCTGGATCGCCATGACGTGGTCCGAGAGCAAGCACGCGAGGGGCGGCGTCAAGTGCGACTCCTGCCACGGCAACCACGACAAGGGCTTCGACTCCGGCGAGTTCACGCCTCTGCCCGGCCCGGAGAAATGCGCGCCGTGCCACCCGATAAACGTCAAGCAGACGCTCGCGGGTAAGCACGCGGGGCTGGTCAAGTGCAGCTCCTGCCACCCGAGACACACGTTCTCGCTGGAGGTCGCGCAGGACCCGCTCATCTGCATGACTTGCCACCTGGAGTCAAAGCACGTCCAGGGATACAGGAACTCGAAGATGGGCGCGGTGTACAGGGTGCTCGGGCCGGGGATGTCCGCGACATGCGTGACCTGCCACATGCCGGACGGCGAGCACAACGTGAGCCTGACGCTTAAAAACCCGGAGCTGATGCTGAAGGTCTGCAACCAGTGCCACTCCGGCGCGTTCGCGGGCGAGGTATTGAAGACGGGCAAGTTCAACCTGCACTGGTAGGGGCGGGCCTCCGCGCCCGCCCGCGTCGTGGGAGCGCGCGGAAGGGCTCCCCTACTATTAAACCGGCGGCTGAATATTTGGGTTCATCGCCGATACTTCATAACGCCCCCCGGCCCCCTCTTATCTTAAGAGGGGGAGTAAGAGGTGGGGGCCAGATTGTTACAAATCCGGCGGGCGAAGCTCGCCATAATTTGGCTTCCATCCTAACAGGATCGAGGGGATGCAAGGGGGAACGTTTCCCCCTTGTTCGGGGCCATAATATTTAGTGGCGGGGGCCGCGCCCCCTTGAGGCCGCGCAATATTGAAGAGGATGTCCGAATATTTATCCACCGCGTTAATAAAAGCGCCCGATAAATCGGGCAGCTACAACTTCCTGGACCCCGTGTCAGGGCCTGCCCTGAGCGCAGCCGAATGGGCACGGGGCGACAAATATCCTGCCTGCCGGTGTTATACTATATGTATGACAATCTTGCTTGCAGGAGGTCGTATGACAACCAGGACGCTTATTACGAAGGACATGCCGATAGCCTTTATCCTTGAGACCAGGCCGGAGGCGCGGCGCGTCATGGACAAATACTTCGGCGAGGCCTGCTTCGACTGCCCCGGCGTGATGTGGGAGCCGCTTTCTGTGGAGGCGGCGCTTTACGGCAGAAGTGTCGAGGACATGCTGGCCGAGATCAATGCACTGGAGGACTGAGGGCCGATGCTCCCGATAAACCTTGACGACGAGATAGAGTACATGGAGGAGCACGCCCGGACGAAGATGCTGCACGACTCGCCGCAGTTCCGGGCGGTGCTGTTCTGCATGGAGAAGGGCCAGGGCGTCGGGCGGCACACGTCCACGTCCGAGGTAATGATGCAGGTGTACAGGGGCAGCGGCACGGTCATCGTCGGCGACAAGGAGTACCAGATGAAGGAGGGCGAGATGATAATGTCACGCCCGAACGAGGTGCACGGGTTCCGCTCCGAGGGCGAGCGGTTTGTGATTCTCGCGCTGATTGTGCCGCAACCGGGGTAATTATGAAAGTCGCTGGATTCCCGCTTTCTCGGGAATGACAACACAAAGGCAAAATCCCCCCTTAATCCCCCTTTTACAAAGGGGGAAATATCTGAATTCAATGCAGTGGCCGGCATCCGTGTCGGCCCTTTTTTTGCGCCTTCCGCGCTGCCCTCGCAACCGGACTTGACAAGCCTTGTAACACGTGCTACATTATAAGCAAGAGTTACAACACACAACAGGAGGACGCCATGAAAGACCTGACATACAAACCCAAAGGCGAGGAACTGGACGACATGGACGCATACTTCGCCGCCATAGCGTTTTCCGAGCTGGGCGAGGTCGAGACCGCGGAAGAGTTCATCGAGTCCCTGGGGCCTCACTGCAAGAAAGGCTACGACTACGACGAGGAACACCACCTCTGCGTGGCGAAGGGCTGACGCCGGATGAAGGGTGAGACGAAAAACCATCCGCGCTGGCTCCTGTTCTTCTACAGCGTGCCGGCCAGGCCGACCGCGAACCGGATGAAGGTCTGGCGCAGGCTCCTGAAGGCTGGCGCTCTCCCGCTCAAGGGCTCGGTCTACGCGCTTCCGTACAACGACGAACACCACGAGCTGCTCTCATGGCTCGTGTCCGAGGTCTCCTCCATGAAGGGGGAGGCCGCGTTCGTCAAGGTGGCGGCCATCGAGACGATGACGGACGCCGAGGTGGTTGCGCTTTTCGACAGCCAGAGGGCCGAGGCCTATCGCGCGCTCGGCAAGAGGCTGGAGGACGTCGGGCGAAAGGTCAGCGCGGTCAGGGTCGCTTCGGGCACGGTTAACGGCAAGGCCATTTCGGCGGCGCTCGACAAGTGCGTGAGGGAGTACGACGAGATACGGGGCACGGACTTCTTCTCGTCGAAGGCGGGTATCGAGACGGGCAGGCGGATAAACGCGCTGTCCGCCGAGTTATCGGGCCTGTCGGGCGGCGTAGCCGGGAAAAGCCCCGGGGTCGTGGCGAGGAAGGCCGAGGATTACCGGGGCAGGACCTGGGTCACGAGGAAAATACCGTTCGTCGACAGGATGGCCTCGGCCTGGCTCGTCAGGCGGTTCGTGGACAGGGACGCCGCATTCGGGTTCATCGACGAGGCCGAGGTCGCGGGGCTCCCGGCCGGCGAGGTGTCTTACGACGTCCGGGGCGGAGAGTTCACCCACGCCGGAGACCTCTGCACGTTCGAGGTGCTGATGAAGTCCTTCGGCCTGAAGGACAAGGCGCTCAAGTCCGTCGCGGAGGTCGTGCACGAGCTGGATGTAAAGGACGGCAGGTACAACGCGCCTGAGGCAAGGGGCATCGAGGAGATACTCTCCGGCATCAGGAAGATGGCGAGAGACGACAAGGAGGCCCTGGAGAAGGGCATGGCCATATTCGAGTTGCTGTACGCGTCGAAGAAGTAAAAGAAGGAGACAAGGTTGAGGCAGGACATCCCGTTCCGCGAGGCTTTCAGATACTGGCTCAAGCTGGGGTTCATCAGCTTCGGCGGCCCGGCCGGCCAGATAGCGATGATGCACAAGGATATCGTCGAAAAGAAGAAGTGGGTATCAGACAACCACTTCCTGCAGGCGCTTAACTTCTGCATGCTGCTGCCCGGCCCGGAGGCCCAGCAGCTCGCGGTGTATATCGGCTGGCTGATGCACAGGACGTGGGGCGGCATCGTGGCCGGCACGTTGTTCGTGCTCCCGTCCGTGTTTATCCTTTGGGGTCTGTCGTGGATGTACGCCTCCTTCGGCAATATCCCCGCCGTCTCCGCCCTTTTCTACGGGCTGAAACCGGCGGTGGTGGCGATCGTCGCCGAGGCGGTTATCCGCATCGGCAGGAAGTCCATAAAGAACGAGGCCCTGGCCGCGCTGGCGGCGTCCGCCTTCATAGGCATATACATCCTGGACGTCCCGTTCCCCGTCATCGTCTTCGCCGCCGGGACCATCGGCTATCTCGGCGGTGTGTACTCGCCGAAATGGTTCGTCGTACTGAAGCCCAGGCAGGCCCCGGAAGGCCAGGACGCGCAAGGCGGCTATCCTGCCGCCGACGCCGGCCGGCCGAGATGGCCGAGGGCGTTCAAGGTGACGGGCGTTTGCCTCACCATGTGGGCGCTTCCGGTCGCCGTGCTTGGGGCATGGTTCGGGTGGGACAGTATATTCGTGGACATAGGCGTGCTATTCAGCAAGGCGGCCGTCGTGACGTTCGGAGGCGCGTACGCGGTGCTGTCGTATGTCGGGCAGCAGGCGGTGGAACACTACGGCTGGATACGGCAGGAGCAGATGATGGACGGCCTGGCCCTGGCGGAGACGACGCCCGGCCCGCTCATCATGGTAAACCAGTTCGTCGGCTACGTCGCCGCGTACAACAACACCTGCGGGCTGACACCCGGTGTGGCCGGGGCGGTCGGAGGGCTGCTCACGACCTGGGTCACGTTCCTACCGTCTTTCCTGTTCGTGCTGCTCCTCGCGCCGTTTATCGAAAGGCTCCGGGGGAATGCGCGTCTCGGCGCTGCCCTGTCGGCGATCACCGCCGCGGTCGTCGGAGTGGTATTGAACCTTGGCGTGAACTTTACGCGCCATGCGGTAGTTTCAGACGCGGGCGGGCTCGACCTGTTCGCGGTGGCAGCGGCGGCGGCGGCCTTCCTTGGGATGCAGTTCCTCAAATGGCCGATGCTGCCGGTGATAGCGGGCTCGGCCTGCGCGGGTTATCTGTGGAAGGCCGTTTTATTAATGTAAGCAAAACAAAAGGAGCGTGCAATGGAAAGCACCGGATATTGTCCTACAGGGAAAGTTGAAAGGCTGCTGCTGGCTACCGACGGCACCGAATACAGCGAAGGGGCGGTGCGGGAGGCCATCAGCCTCGCCAAGGGCTGCTCAAGCAGCCTGTTTGCGATGACAGTCGCTGAGACGACTACGGACTACGAGACGTTGTCGCGCGAGGATGTGGAAAAGGCGATATTCGCGCAGGCCGAGGGCAACCTCGACAAGGTGCGTGCGCGGGCATCCGAGTCCGGGGTAGACTGCACAACTATAATCGTCCAGGGCGACGACCCGCACGACAGCATAGTGGAGCATGCCACGGAGAAACGCGCGGACATGATCGTCATAGGGAGGCGCGGCGCAAAAGGGCTGGCCAAGCTCCTGATGGGAGAGGTCGCCGCGAAGGTCGTAGGCAATGCGCCCTGCGACGTACTGGTCGTCCCGAGGTCGGCGCGGATCGAGTACAAGCGGGTCCTGGCAGCCACCGACGGCTCGGCGCACAGCCTGGCGGCGGTAAGAAGGGCCATCGAAATTGCGAAGCGCGGCGGCGGCACCGTTGTCGCCGTATCCGCCATGCGCAACGAGGATGAACGGAAGGAAGCGGAGGCCTGTGTTGGACAGGCTGCGGAAATGGCCCGGAAAGAGGGCGTCGCGGTCGAGACCGCGACCCCGACAGGCAGGTCGTTCGACGTGATAGTCGAGACCGCGGGCGGCAGGAGCGTAGACCTTATAGTGATGGGGACTTACGGCAAGTCCGGGATAAAGAAGGCGCTGATGGGCAGCGCCACGGAGAAGGTGATAGGGAACGCGGGTTGCGCGGTCCTTGTCGTGAAGGCGCAGTAAAACATCGACCAACAAGCGGAAGGAGACACATAATGCCCAAGATACACGTACACGCGGCCACGAGCGCCGCGAAGACCGGCAAGGACTATATGGCGGTGCACGACTGGCTGGACACCGACCCGGACAAAAAGGCGGAGCGGCACGACGTGGCGAAGGTACACGACAACGGGAAGCTCATCGAGGCGCAGTACGGCGCGGAAGGGCGGCGCGAGTTTATCCGGCATATAGTGGACGACATCACGATGACCGGCATCAGTGAAGCAGACATTGGCATCCTGAGGCGCGAGGGTGTGACTGAGGACGACATTGCCCACTGCGTGAAGGTCGCGGAAAAGGCCGCGGAGCTTGCCGTCAGGACTGGCGCGGCCCTCGACATGGAGCTGGTCGTGCGGGGCGCGCTCTTCCACGACCTCGGAAAGGCGAAGACCCATGCGATGGAGCACGGCAAGATCGGCGCGGAGATGGGCGCGGTGCTTGGGCTCCCCAAGTCCATCACGGACGTGATGGAGAAGCACATCCGGGGCGGGCTTACGGAGCTGGAGGCTATTGAACTCGGCCTGCCAGTAAAGGACTACACGCTGAACCTGCTTGAGGAGCGGATAATAATCTACGCCGACCGGCTTGTGGACATCATCACGGAGGACGTCGTGGACATCGGCCCGGACGAGCGCGAGGCGGAGCGGCGGTTCGAGGAGATACTCAGGGCGTACCCCAAGTACGGCAAGAATGAGATTACCCTCGAAAGATACCTGGGCTACCATAACGAGATACAGGGGCTGATGGCCTGATAATGACGAAGCAAAACCCGTTCGCGCTGCTCTGCACTGCCGGGCTGTTCGCCATATTCAGCTCGACCATATCCAAGAGCCCCGCCCTGCCTCTCTTCGCGGCGCACCTGGGCGCGGGGCCGTCAGGCGTCGGGATGGTCGCGTCCGTGTCCGCGCTCACGGGTATACTGGCGAGCATACCGGCGGGGATACTCGCAGACAGGTTCGGGCGGAGAAGGCTGCTCGCGGTATCGGGGTTCGTGTTCGCTACCGCGCCGCTACTCTACCTCGTGGTCGAGAATATCTGGCAGCTCGCGCTTGTCAGGTTCTACCACGGCTTCGCAACCGCGATTTTTATACCAGTAGCGATGGCCTTCGTGGCAGGGCTTCACGAAACAGGGCGGGGCGAGAAGATAGGCTGGTTCTCGACCTCTACGCTCCTGGGCCGGTTCGCGGCGCCGGTCGCGGGCGGGGCGGTAATCGGCGCATACGTCTACGCGCCGGCGCTGGGGTTTCGCGGTGTGTACATCCTCTGCGGTATCGCAGGGCTGATTGCGCTTGCGCTGCTACTGCGGCTCCCTGCGGAAGACACCGGACAGGCCGGACCGCACGACTGGTCACGCGCGTTCGCGGAGTTCCGGGCGGCGGCCTCCAACAGGCTGATACTTGTCACGGCGGCGGCAGAGGCCTCGATTCTCTTCGCGTACGGCACGTTCGAGACATTCCTGCCGCTCCACGCGCTCAAGGAAGGGCACAGCGCGTACATCGTCGGGCTGCTTCTGTCGTCCCAGGTCATAACGCTTGCGCTCACGAAGCCGGTCATGGGCCGGTTCTCGGACAGGCACGGAAGAAAACCTCAGATTATAGCAGGCACGCTCGCGGGCGCGCTTTGCCTTCTTGGCTTCTCAGTCTCCATCGGCCTGCTCCCGCTTCTTTCCCTCAGCGTCATGTTCGGCCTCTGCATATCCGTGGTCACGTCCGCCACGTCCGCGTACATCGCCGACCTGAGCCGCAAGGAGGGGCTGGGGTCGTCCATGGGCATACTCGGCTCCGTCATGGACATAGGACACACCACCGGGCCGCTCGCAGCAGGGTTCATCGCGGCGGCGTTCGGGTTCGGGGCGGCGTTCATGGGCGCGGCGGCCGTGCTTGGGCTGGCGTGCGCGTCATTCACGGTTGTCATGGCAACCAGTCCTAATGTCGCTGGATTCCCGCTTTCGCGGGAATGACAGGCTTTTGCATGTCGCCCCGTGCTCGACACGGGGGCCAGGAAGTCTGTCTGTTTGAGTGCCGGGTTATTAATGGGCATCTCATGTGGGACAGCGATGGTATAGCTGGGGCAAACCTGCCCCAGCTTTTGTTTTTGGCACTTGAGTCCGTTTTTACGGGCTATTCATACCATTTCCGGGGCAAGAATGTCCCTTGCCATGCCGGTCCGGAGGTTCGGCCATCCTGTGGCCCGCCGGCGCATGTGTGCAATACCTTGTCTTATCAGCAGGTTAGCCGCCAGCTAATTTATAGCGCCCGATTTTCTGGTTCTGGCAGCCCTTTTGCAATGTTATAGGCTGTTGATGGTCCGTATCCGCCGGGCCTGGCCGTTTTTTCAATTATATTCAAGGGGTATGAAGGCATGCGCATACCTGTTTCCGACTTGACGGGCACGATCCTGATAGGCAGCTCCGAGGCCGAAACGCGCGACCTGCTGTCCGGGCTCATAGGCGGGAAGCTCGGGAAAAAAGCGACCTGCGTCCATGAAACTTCGGACCTCCTGCTGGAAGTTCTTGACAAGCAGGTAGACCTCATTATAATAGATGTGGACCTCGCGGGCCTGCCCATTGCCAAGACCATCCAGATCATCAGGAAGTGCAGGCCGCGCGTCCCCGTGATAGCCTTGTCCGGCGACTACTCCGTCGAGACCGGGAGCAGCGTCATGGAGCAGGGCGTGTTTTACTACATGTACAAGCCGATCGACATGGAAAGCCTTGAGGAGATAATAAGGAGCGCGCTCAAGAAACTGGAAAGAGAACAGTCCCAGGAAAGGAGGTGACCCCCCTTGTCCTGTGTCCGGCCCCGGCCGGGCATGGAAACAGCAGCACTAACCCATACCGGCGGCATCCCATCCGGGCCTTGCCGCCAAACCACAACAGGAGGTATTTAAGATGGCGAATTTTGATCTGGATGTCAAGGGTGAGGTCTGCCCGTACGCTACCGTCAAGACAAAGAAGTTCGTAAACTCCAAGATGAGCTCCGGCGACCAGGTCTGCGTGATACTGGACTACCCGCTCTCTTCCGAAGAGATACCCAGGTGGGCGACAGAGGCCGGCCACAAGGTCGTCAGCGTGGACAAGGACGGCGACGCGGTCTGGAAGATAACGATCCAGAAGGGCTAATCCGGGCCTTCTCAACCCTTAACCGAAAGGGGACACGAATAATGGCAGGGAACAAGCTGGGTATCCTCCTCACCACGAGCCCCGAGCAGCAGGACATGCATTCCGTCATACGGATATGCGAGGCGGCCATAGAGTCCGGCAAGGAAGTCAAGCTCTTCATGATGTGCGACGGCGTCTACGGCTCGAACTGCGCCGCCCTGACTGGCCTCATACCCAAGGGCGTCGAGGTTTCGCAGTGCCATCACAACGCCGAGGAGCGCAAGATAGAAGAAGAGCACTCGCCGGTCAAGTCCGCGAGCCAGTACATATTCTCGAACATAATCGAGGATGTGGACAAGCTTATCACGTTCTGCTGACAAGGGGGATACAAAGACAATGGGTGACTACATCACTATAATGCTCCGGCATTCTCCCTATTCGTCCACCAGGAACTTCGACGCGCTCCGCTCCTGCGTCGGGCTCACGATGGGAGACAGCCCGCTCAAGGTCGTGTTCGTCGAGGACGGCGTCTACACGGTGGACGCGAAGGGCAAGCCGGTCTTCGGCGAGTTCGACTGGAACAAGCACCTCGAGATGCTGAAGGAACTCGAGTTCGACCTGATCGTGGACAAGGAGTCCGCCGACGAGCGCGGCATTACCGACCTCAACCACGAGCCCGTGGTCATGACCAGGGAAGCGATCGCCCACGTCCTCCGGGACGCCAAGGCGGTCATAACCTATTAAGGGGGAGCGATGAACATACTTCACATAGTACGGAAGAAGGGCGACTCCTACCCCCTTGAGATTGCCGGCGTCCAGAACCTCGGCGGCGAGAAGGTCAAGGTCCTCCTGATCCAGGACGCGGTCCTCTCCTGCCCCGGCGGCAATCACATCTTCTGCTGCAAGGAAGACGCGGAGGCCAGGGGCACAGGCTGCGGCAACCTGGTGGACTACAAGGCCGTCGTGGACATGATCTTCGAGGCCGACAGCGTCATCAACTGGTAAGAGTCGAGCAAGAGAAATACAAAAAAGAAGGCCGTCCCAAATCCTATAGGTGGGACGGCCTTTTTTTGTGTTGTAGCTGCCCGATTTATCGGGCGCTTTGTAGGGCGCGACGCCCTCGGCGCGCCGTATTATAGGGGCCGACACACGGGTCGGCCCCTACATAAAGTTCATCTACCACAGTTTCTGCCAGCCCCTAGTCCCTAGTCCCTAGCCCCTGCCTTTATGGCCCGGAAACCGTCTTCAGCAGGTTGAACGCGAAGAGCAGTATCGACAGGAACATCACCGCGCCGAAGACCGCGAGCACCATCTGGCCGGTGCCCTCGTGCGCGAGCATCCCCCAGCCGGCGGTCATGCCGACCAGGCCCACGTTCGCCATCCAGAACTGGACGATGGACAGCGGGCGGGAGTACAGCGGCTTGCCGGAGAACCTCGGCAGGATGTGGTAGCCCACGCCGAATATCATCATCGACATCCAGCCGATAAGGTTCAGGTGGACGTGCATCGCCACGTGGCCCGCATCCGCCATGCCCGGGTTGAACGCGAACATCACGCCAAGCAGCGAGCCTGTCACGAAGTAGATTATGCTGAGCCTGATAAACCAGACGACCTCTTTGTCCATTGCCTCACCCCCCGGTAATTTATTGTAGGGGCGCAGTTACCGCGCCCCTGCCTTCATCATTTGACGTCACCCCCGCGAAAGCGGGGGCCCAGTGCCTTTGGCCTTGAGCTTGTTACACATGCAATGAAAGTCCCTGGATTCCCGCCTTCGCGGGAATGACGTGCATTTGTCGTCTAATGCCCGCCGCCGTGAATGAACATCGGCAGGCACCTGGCGCAGACCCACTCCAGCTTGCCTTTCAGCTCGCACTGTATCAGAAGCCTCTCCTCGCTGCCCGTACCGCACTGCACGCAACCGTGTTTCTCAGCCATTTCGTCACCCCTTTTGTTTGAGTATTAGTGGAACCATCCGTGCCCGAATATGACTCTATTATAGCAGGGGATTTAAAATGCGACATGACCGGGGCTGTGGAAATCGATGATATTTGTCAGGGGGGAGAGGGGGATATATATAAACCTGGCATCAACCAATCTCCCGCCCCCTGCACAGGGGGAGGGCTGGGGTGGGGGTAGGTGTTATTTCAGGAGCGCCTGTAAGTCTTCCGGCTTCACGCCCTCGGCGTGTACGGTCTTGTTGCGGCCGGTCTGGCCGGACAGGATGGTTATCCTCGACTTGGCTATGTGGAGCCTGTCGGACAGAAGCTCGACGAGCGCCTTGTTGGCCGCGCCCTCGACGGGCGGGGCGGTGAGCTTCACGCGCAGGACTCCCTCGGCCTCGCCGACTATCTCGCTTCTTGAGGAGCGGGGGAGGACCTTCACGGAGAAGGTCGTGCCGGTCTTGGTGGGGGAGAGGTTAAGCATCGCGGTCACGGGATGTATTCGGTCTGGTAGAATACCAGCGCCCTTGTTTTGTAGTCGAATTGGCCGCTATAGATACCGGACTTCTTCGCCCTCACCTCGAAACCTTCGGGGATTGCCGGGATGTACGGCATATCAGACCTGCTTGCGTCCTCCCATGAGATAATCGATTTCGAATCGTCGGATGAGTAGAAGAGCACATAAACCTTAAACGCGTCTCCCCCGGTATTGTTCTTTATCCTGACCGCAGTGTCTCCGACCTCGACCATGAACCCTTCCGTACCGCTGATGTTGTTGACAGCGATCTCGAACGCATACGCAGTGGACGCGAGCAGCGCGATCAGGGTGATAGCCATGGCATAACGCATGAAGTCTCCTTTCTACATGCTAATGGCATGCGAACCTACGTCAACTTTGCTGCTGCCCCTTCTCCCCATCCCTCACCCGCGCCTTGTCCTCTGCGACGACGACGTAGCCCTCTGCGCGCAGGTAGTCCATTATCCGCCTCGGTATGTTCTCCATAGTGAGGAGCGCGTCCACGTCCTTCTCGCCGCTTTCGAAGTCTTCGAGCAGCCTGTCCTGGTGCATGGTGTGCGACTTCCGCTGGTGGTAGTCCCGGTATACGAGCGAGCCGCCGAGCACCATGATGACGCCCATCATCATCCAGAAGATGCCATGCTCTATCTCGACATGGAAGGCCTCCATCATCAACTTTATGCCGACGAAGAATATGAGCTGGTAAGCGAGGTCTTCGAGCTTCGGGAGCCGCTCAAGGAGCTTGATGAAGAACCCGGCCGCGAACCGGAGCGCGATGATGCCGAGTATGCCCCCGAGCCAGACGACGACGAGGTTCTTGCTCATGGCGACGGCGGTGGTGATGCTGTCTATCGAGAAGGCGATGTCGGTCAGCTCCACCACGAAGACGGTCATCCAGAAAGACTTGGCCGCCTTGGGCGAGGCCTGGTGCGCGTCCTCCTTGTAGAAGAAGTACATGTGCTTCATTGCGAGGTATATCAGGTAGCCGCCGCCGATGAGCTTGAAGGCCATCAGCTTCATAAGATAGGCCGCGAATATCAGCGCGATGAAACGGAACACGAACGCGCCGATTATGCCGTACGAGAGCGCCCTCTTCTGCTGCTTCTTTGGCAGCTCGCGGACGAGTATGGCCAGGACGAGGGCGTTGTCCACGGACAGGATGCCTTCGAGCGCGGCGAGCATTAATATGGTGAGGCCGTCCGCCGGGCCGAGCGCCTGGAACTCCGATATTATCATTGTAAAGAAAGTGCTGTCCATTTGGTGCTGGTCTCCGTAATCGAATTCGACAGACAAGAGGGCAGGCGCGGGGACCTGCCCCTACATAAAGGCATCGGGGGCAGTGCCCGCCCTACAATTCCATGCCGTCATTCCCGCGCAGGCGGGAATCCAGGAAGTTGTAGTTGCCCGATTCATCGGGCATATTTGTAGGGCGCGACGCCCCCGGCGCGCCGTTCTTTGAAGAAGGGCAGGCACGGGGACCTGCCCCTACATAAGAATAAGACAAGGGCCGACACGCGCTTCGCTTGGTACGGCCCCTACATAAAGGCATCGGCGGGCGGTGCCCGCCCTACGATTACAATCCCCTCTCCCCTCGCGGGAGAGGGGCTGGGGTGAGGGGGATGGTTACAATTTCTCCAAAGCCCTGTCGTGCACGCGGCTGAGCGTAACCACCGCAGTGACCGCGCCGGCGAGGCACATGAACATGTCCCACTGCGTGTCCCAGACGTCGCCCTGAGTGCCGAGGAAGGCGGTCGCTGCGGTGCCGGTTAGTATGGCAGCGAGCCACTCTATTAGTTCGTAAGACGCGCTCACAGCGAGGGCGAAGCAGACCGCCAAGAACGACGTCCAGCCGCCGCGCTTCACCGCGCCCTTCCGTATGAATATCTCGCGCGCGATTATGGCCGGTATGAAGCCCTGCGCGAAATGGCCGAGCCTGTCGTAGTGGTTGCGCGCGAGTCCGAACGCGTCCCGTATCCAGTTGAACAGCGGCATCTCCGCGTACGTGTAATGCCCGCCGACCATCAGTATCGTCGCGTGCACGAGTATCAGGACGTATGCGAGCGTCGTCAGCCGGAACCGGCCGTATGTGTAAAGCAGCACGGGCACGGCGAGGACGACCGGGAAAACCTCCAGCGCCCATGTGAAGTAGTCGTGCGGGCGGATGGCCGACCAGACGAAGACAGTCGCGCCAAAGGCAAGAAGGGATACGTGCGGACCGCGGCCCCCGCCGGAATTCATCTGGCCTCGCCCTCGGGGTTTTCCGGAAGCTCCAGTCCCTGCTGACCCGCCGGTGCCTCCTGCCTCGTCTGCCGGGCGGCGGACTGGCCCTGGGCCTGTGTCTGGCCCTGCCGCTCCAGCCTCTCCTGCCGCTCCTCGTATACTATCATCTTGAGGTGGTCCTCTATGAGCCCCTTGAGCTTCACCGAGAAACGCTCCTTGATGCGCTTCAGTTCCTCTATGTCGTTCTGCGTCTTCGCTATGACCCTGCGCGCCTCGGCCAGCATACGCTCGGCCTCAAGCTCCGCCTCCTTTATCCTCAGCTCGGCCTCGCGCTCGCTCTGCGCCTTTATCTCCTCGGACATCTTGTGCGCGGCCATGAGCGTGTTCCTGAGTTCCCGCTCCGTCTCCATGAACTCGTTCAGGCGGGACTCGGAGGTCGCTAGCTGCTCCTTGAGCGACTCGTTATCGCGGACGAGCGACTCCATCTGCTCCGTAACCTCTTCAAGGAAGGAGTCCACCTCGCGCATGTCGAAGCCGCGAAACTTCAGCTTGAACTGCTTCTGTCTTATGTCGAGCGGCGTGATGTTCAAATTTTCCTCCGTGTTAGTGCAAGCCGATTGCCCAGTGCCTAAGTGTCCCGACCAGGAATATTTGTAGAAACTTGATCGCCACGCACACTATCAGTGGCGAGAAATCTATACCTAACATCGGTAGCCTCCTGCGAATAGGCCGGAGAACCGGTTCTGTCGCGGAGTACAGGAAGCGCACTATGGGGTTGTACGGGTCCGGATTGACCCAAGAGAGAACTGCGTTGGCAACGATCATCCAGAAATACACTTCCAAAATCGTATCAAGCACGTATACCACACCGTCTATAAAATATCCGAGTGCGAACATATTAGTCACCCCTTCCCCAGCTCACGCGAACGAAGCGTCGCCGCCTCGACCGCGGCGTACATAGCCGCCCGAACTCCGCCGTCCTCCAGTTTCTGCATACCCGCGATGGTCGTGCCGCCGGGCGACGTAACCATGTCCTTCAGCTTGCAGAGCGGCTCCTTCGTCTCGATGGCCATCTTCGCCGAGCCCATCAGCGTCTGCGCGGCGAGCCGGAATGAGTCGTCCCTGGTAAGCCCCATCCGCACGCCCGCGTCGGACATCGCCTCCAGTATCAGGAACACGTAGGCAGGCCCGCTGCCGGACAGCCCCGTGACCGCGTCCATCTGGGATTCGGACGCAACCTGAACGACCACGCCGCATATCGAGGACATGAGCGCATTCACGGTCTCCACGTCCTCGGGCTTGCTGCCCGCCCCGGCAAACATCGCCGCAGCCCCGGACTGGATCAGCGACGGCGTGTTGGGCATTACGCGCACGACACGCGCCTTGCCGAGCGCGGCCTTTATCCGCGCCACGGTGACACCGGCGGCAATGGATACGACCAGCGTCTTCGCCGTCACCGCGGGCGCAAGATCCGCCATCACCGCGTCGATAACCTGCGGCTTTAACGCGAGGACGACGACATCCTTCCCCTTCGCGGCCTTTGAGTTGTCCGAGACCGCGTGCACGCCGTATGTCTGTTTCATGTGCAGGAGCCGGTGTGTAGACGCGTCCGAGACGGTCACGTTGCCCGCGTCCAGCGTGCCGGACGTGACAAGCCCCCTGACCATCGCCTCCGCCATGTTGCCCGCGCCTATGAAGGCTATCTTTTTGTCCATCGTTTTATGATACCTCTCCTTATTCCCCGACAGGATGAGCCATCTTTGCAACAGCAACTATTGCGTCAAGCTTTTCTATGATTTCTACGTCAATCTTGTCCTTAGGGACGAGGTGAGCCAACACATGATAGTCAGTCTTTCGTAGAATATTGGTAAGTTTGAGTTTGGCAAAATATATCCTGAAAAGCGGGTCAAGAAAATCATCACTCGCCTTAGTATCAGGAGACCACGGCTCCAGGTTTCTAAGTGTTTTTAAAGATGTACCTACCTCGGAGATTGCATCTCGCATTGCCTGCTCTCGCTTGGCTGCTTCAGGCCTGCCAAAAAGATCATCCGGCAAATCATACCGTGCATACGCGAGCAAAACCTCCTCCATACAAAGGTAGTTTTCTAATTCGCGACGGCTCCATGACAACATGGTGAGGTTCGGTTTCGGCTCAAACACCTTATCCATCCTATCAAAAATTGCAATGCCAACTAGGTCCTTTTTGGCATCGCTTACGCCAAAGAAATGAGAGAATACGTTTTCAGGTTTATTTTCAACCCAGTGCACAAATGGCCGCTCAAGAAGACTTGCTGCATCGTGTTCGAGCGTGTCCGCAAATGCCTTTAACATAGCCAAGTCCGTGGAGCCTTCGAGATAAAGGACCCACCCCGTTTCTTCGGCCAAATAGTAATGTTCAAAACCGATAGATTTTAATGCCTTTGTTGTTTGAGTTCCTCTGTCGTCAATTCTGTGGGGTTTTCCGACAAAAGCTATAACAATATCCCTATCGGCAGCCTCATTAAGTACTGCGGTTGAATGGCTTGCGGATATAACTTGTGAGCCTTGCTTTTCCGAAAGTTCCGTAAGCAGACGATATATTTCCTGTTTCCGCAAATATTCTAAATGGGCATCAGGTTCATCCAATAGCAATACTGTTTTGGGATTAGCGTAAAGATGCGCAAGCAATAACAGGGTCTGCTGGAGACCTCTACCAGATGACGATATGTCAAGTGTAATATTATGTTCCTTATATGACATTGTAATTTCGCCGCGCTCAGTTATATATTTAGGCGGCAATAAAGTAATGCCGAAAAGCTTCCTGATGTGTTCAGCAACATTGGCCCAGTCTTTGTTGGTGGACGACGTTTTTTCGTATATAAAAAAGCATAAGTTGCGAAGGACCTGGGCCGTCTGACCTTCGCCTAATAGAACATTAATGCCGCCTGCCTCTAGCTTGAACTCACTTGGAGCGAGCCCAGACATTGGTGGTATTAACCCGGTGGATATTTAGTGCAATCCATCTCTATTTGTGATATAGTGTCGGTCATGGAAAAGACCGACGCACGCAAGTTAAACAAAGCATCAAAGTACGAGCTTCGCAAGCAGGTAATCCGCCTTCGCAATAAGG
>JACRHJ010000002.1 GCA_016212105.1 Nitrospirota bacterium | reverse complement strand
TGAAAAACGGCGGTCAAGGTCGAAAAAGCTGGGCATTCTCATAAATGGTATCCTCCGGGATGAATGCGCCTATTTTATAACTTCAGACCGCCGCAAGCAAGTAAACTCGTGACTTGAACCGGAGATTTTTAGAGATACCCTTAAGATTATTTTTCAAATAATGGTCAAAGGATAGGCCATAGGTACTATCCCTTGATATGAAAACATTCAACCGTTCATGCGTCTCAGGTGCAAGAGCATAACACCGCGATGGTAAAATAACCAATGAACAAAACAACAGTACCGTAAGCGCGGTTCTATTTGCATTAACCATTTGAAGTCTCCTTTAAAGGGCCGTTGGTTACATGTGTAATCTTTTTCTTTCGTCTTCAATCGCTTTGTTCAGTTTTGGTGTAGCGTCATGGGGAACCATATTTGAAGGTTCTGCATCATACATAGATTTTTTCCTGTCGAAATAGCCTATAGCCTTCGGCAACTCCACCACTGTATTCTCCGGCCCGAATATGTTATCCGAAATATATGTCGGAGAGATCTGGTGGCTCGGAAACGACCCGTACCCCGGCTTGTATATTGTGAAGTACGGCCCCTTCACATACCTGAATAACGGTATGGACAGATACCTTCTGGCAGGAATATTGAATTTGCCGTCCTTGTCAGTCACGGCTTCGTCGGCATCAAGAAAATATGCCCCCGGCCCCGCAGGGCTCGCAAATTCTTTATTCCACACAGCGACCACCGCCGCGCCCTCGATGGGCTTCTTCGTCTCGGCATCGATAACCTGCCCGCGCCACGGGCCGTTCAGGTTGGCTATGTACGCCATAGTCAGGACGAACGCGACGAATAACGCGATTACTCCGAGGACAATCTTCTTATTCATTGAAGCCTCCGCTTAGAACGACTTTATCCGCCAGATACCGTCATCGTCCTTGACGAACAGGACATAGAACGAATACTCCTTGCCGTCCTGTACCACCCGCATGTCGCCCTCGGCAATGTTGCCCCTCGTGTTTACAACCCGCATCTCGCCCATCCCCGCGACCGCCCCGGCAAGCGCGCCCGCGTCGGCGAGCGCCTGGAAGGTGCTCCTGTAGCCGTCGCGTGTCGAGAGAGAGAAGTAACCGGATGCCGCTTCCGCATCCCCGGCGGTCAGCGCGCCCTTCATCCTGTCCCACTTATTAGCAAGGTCCGGCATCGGAAACACATTTACCACAGTCGTGCGAAAATATTTTTCGCCGTTCGCGTCCGTGACGGTCACGGTGGGGAAATACAGCCCCTCCGAAGCATAGGAGTGCGCGCTATTGCTCATCAATGCGCTCAGTTCCTGAGCGAAAACGTCCACCACCCCGTCCCCCTCAAAGTCTAATTCGTACATG
Source organism: Nitrospirota bacterium (assembly GCA_016212105.1). Classification (GTDB taxonomy): domain Bacteria; phylum Nitrospirota; class JACRHJ01; order JACRHJ01; family JACRHJ01; genus JACRHJ01. The sequence continues at coordinate 22,209 of JACRHJ010000002.1, read as the reverse complement.
ACCTTCTCCGCCGCTATGGAGTCGTCCACGGTAAAACTGACGTCGAGCGGTGCCAGCCCGGCGGTTGGATAAGGCGAGATGTAGACGGGCGAAATATCCGGTTCCATCGCAGTGACGTGTACGGAGTCTTCGGCGGTGTTTCCGGAACCGTCGACCGCCTTGACGGTGATGGTGTCCCCGCCGGGCTGCAACGGTATGCCTGCCAGGGCGAAGGATTTTCCGCAGACCTCGGCCGGGACGCCGTTGACGGTGACGCCTACCTCAGCTCCGTCCTGCGACTCTATCGTACCCCGGACGACCGCGCCGTAATCGGTTATGGCGTTGCCTTCCATCGGGCTGTCGATATGGACTTCGAGGCAGTTCATAACCCCTTCCACCGTAACGGTTATACGGGAACCGGGCGCGCTCTGGAGCTTCACGTCGATTGTGTTGTCCTCCAAGATGCCCGTAACCGGCCTCTCGATGGCGGCGACCTTCTGGTTGAAGTCGCCCTGCACGGCCACAGGCAGGCCGTTGACGTAGACCGTGCCGCTCGACACCCTGCCCTTGCCGCCCTCGTCCCCGTTGGCGATAATCAGCCTGAAACTGCCCGCCGGGTCGCACACCGGGAAATTCATCCTGAAGCTCTCCGGGCCGGCGACTTTCCTTTCGAAGACCTGCGGGCCGAAGACGGCCTTCGCCGTACCCGCGAAAGACTGCTGACACGACAGGACTACCAGTGAGACCACGACAGACAATACGAGCAGAAACCTGTTCATTGCCGCCCTCCCGTTAATAGCTGTATTGCTTTGATGTTGAGAAAAGAAATGGAGCTTAACTGGCTGATACAATAGTTGTTAAAGCAATAAGCGTGCCACTGAATAACCATATTACATTTTCCAGACTGCATTATTATGACGGTTATAAACCTTGACTTCCCCCCTCAAACGCCGCTATAATAAGCCGATTTCCCTATAATTGGCGACACCTTAGGCAGCGCGATGAAATTCAAGAGCCTCCGCACCCGAATCACGGTCTGGACGATTGCCGCGATGCTCATCATCCCGGTCTCGGTCGGCGTGGTCATCATGGTCAAGCAGTTCGACCTGGCTAACCAAGTGTCCTCCACCATAGACGAGTCCGACGAGATATTCAAGACGACGCTCGTGCGCGACCTCGAACAAGCGATGATGGTGAACCAGTTGAACGGCGTGCGCGAGGTCCTGGGCGAGGTCAGCCGCTTCGACGGCGTGAAGGGCGTATACCTGCTGGACTCGCGCGGAACGACGGTCATGTCGTTCGGCAGGGAGAAGAACACGGTCGTGGCCCAGGACCTGCTGGACGAGGTGCTGGAGAAGGGCGTCGAGCAATCGGTGTTCTCGTCCGACGCGGACGGGCACGGATCCACGAGGCTGCTGATGCTCCCGGTGATGAACAAGGGCGAGTGCCGCCACTGCCACGGGGACATCCTGGTCAACGGCGCGCTCCTCGTCCGCCAGCGGTCCGTGGACGTGCGCGCCGAGACGCGGTTTCTCGTCGCCATCATGCTGACCTCGCTCCTCATAGCGTCCATAGCGGCCGCGCTCACCCTCCTCACGCTTTTGACGCGCCGCGTTGTGAGCCCGCTCCGTGCGCTCGCCCGCGTGACGAACCGGGTCGCCCGTTCGGACCTGGACATCACGGTGCCGGTGCAGGGGGACGGGGAGGTGGCCGAGCTTGCGCGCTCCTTCAACCACATGATAGAGGACCTGAAACTCTCCCGGGACGAGGTGGAGTACAGGAGCATCAAGTGCCAGGAGGCGTACCAGTCGATGCAGGAGGCGCAGAAGAAGCTGGTGCAGTCCGAAAAGCTCGCGGCCATCGGCACGCTGGTCGCGGGCATCGCGCACGAGATAAACAACCCGGTCGGCATCATAGCTGCCCGGACGGACTGCATGCTGATGGAGGCGAAGGACAAGGGGCTCGACGGTCAGTGCACCGAGGACCTGATGGTCATAAACCGCCACGCGGGCAGGATAGCGGACATCACGCGCGCCCTGCTGACCTTCGCCAGACAGGCGCCGAGCACGCTCTCCCCGGTGAGCCTCAACGAGATAGTCGAGGACACGCTCTTCCTCGTATCGAGGCAGTTCACAAAGGAGGGCATAACCCTGGAGAAGCGGCTGTCGGTAGGCGACCCGAGGGTGCTGGGCAACGACAACCGCATCCAGCAGGTCCTGCTCGACCTCTTGAACAACGCGCGTGACGCGATGCCGGACGGCGGGAAGGTCACGGTCTCCACGTCCGTCACCGACGACAGGGCGGAGATAACCATCACCGACACGGGCGTGGGCATACCCGAGGCGATACTCGACAAGATATTCGACCCGTTCTTCACGACCAAGGAGGTCGGCAAAGGCACCGGCCTCGGCCTGTCGGTCAGCTACGGCATCGTGCAGGACCTGAGAGGGAACATAGAGGTAAGAAGCGGCGGGGACGGCACGACGTTCGTCATATCGCTGCCGGGCCTGAAGGAGAGAGATTGGATACCCGCGTAAAGGTGCTGGTCATAGACGACGAGGCGGACATGCTCGATAACTGCTCGCGCATCATCCGCAGGCTCGGGTACGACTGCGTCACACTTCAGGACGGGAGGAAGGCCGCGGCCTTCATCGAGCGTGAGATGCCGTACGTCATACTGACCGACTTCGCCATGCCCGGCATAAACGGCATAGACGTCCTGAAGCTCGCCAAGGAGATAGACCCGGACACCACCATAATACTCATAAGCGGGTTCGCCACCATCCCGTCCGTCGTCGAGGCGATGAAGGAGGGGGCGTTCGACTACCTGGCAAAACCGTTCTCGGCGGACCAGCTCCGCGTCGCGGTCGAGCGCGCGGTAAAGCACCGGGGGCTCTCAGAGGAGAACCGGTTCCTGCGCTCCCAGCTCGCCCAGTCGCAGGGCTTCGACAACATGCTCGGCACCTCGCTCCCGATGAGGCAGGTGTTCGACACCATAAAGAAGGTCTCGGTCACGGATACGAACGTCCTCGTATACGGCGAGTCCGGCACCGGCAAGGAGCTGGTGGCAAGGAGCATACACGCGAACAGCAAGAGGGCACGGAAACCGTTCGTACCGGTGGACTGCGCCTCGCTGCCTGAGAACCTGCTGGAGTCCGAGCTGTTCGGTCACGAGAAGGGCACGTTCACCGGCGCGGACTCGACGAGGCCTGGGCTCCTGGAGTTCGCCAACGGGGGCACGTTCTTCCTCGACGAAATAGGAGAGATGGGGATTAACCTTCAGGCGAAGCTGCTGCGGGTACTGCAGGAGAGGCAGTTCAGGCGCGTGGGCGGCAGGAAGATGCTGGACATAGACATACGGGTAATCGCCGCGACCAACCGCGACCTTGAGGAGGGTATCAGGAAGGGGACTTTCAGGGAGGACCTGTACTACAGGCTGAACGTGATAAGCATAAACCTGCCGCCCCTCCGGGAGCGGATCGGGGACGTGCCGCTTCTCGCAAACCACTTCCTGCAGGAATACTCCAGCTCGTCTCCAAACGCGGCGTACGGGATAACCCCCGATGCGATGCGGATGCTCGAGGACTACTCATGGCCGGGCAACGTGCGCGAGCTGCAGAACGTCATCAGCCGTGCGACCGCGCTCTCCACCGGCGGCGTCACAGGTCCTGACGACCTGCCGGAGCATATCAGGGAGACCCGGGGGGCGCCTGTAGGTGGGATAAAGTCCGGCCTGTCATTCAAGGACGCGAAGAAGCGGTGGCTCGCCACCTTCGAGAAGGAGTACCTGGCCGACCTTCTGAAGAAGCACGACAACAACATATCGCGCGCGGCGGTGGAGGCGGGGATAGACAGAAAGACCATCCACCGTCTGCTGAACAAGTACAGGCTGGGGGAATAGGCGCCCCCCTGCCCCCCTCCCCCGCTGGTGGGGAGGGGGAAGGATAAACAAGGGCCGGACATCAGCGTATCACGTCTGAGTCAACCCACAGGTAGAACCGGAGCGGGGTGTTGACCTCGCCCGCCTTCCTAAGCTCGACCTCGGCGTGGTAGCGCCTCGGCTGGACGTCCGTGTCGGACGCGGCGAGGCTTATCAGTCCGCCACCGGTAGACGCGTCGGTCACGTAGGACGTTATGTCCCGCAGCGGCAACGCGTACTCCTCGTCCGCGGGGTTAGCCTTCGCGCCGAACCAGACAGACCAGCCGGATATGTCCTTCCCCGCCGAGTACGGCATGGCGACGCTGTCGCCCCTCACTACGTGCACGTCCAGCCCCTTCGACACGGTCTCGTGGCTGACAGCCCCCTGGAACGGGACAACGGTGACGCTCCCGGCAGCGCTCCACAGCCCCGAGCCGTGGCTCGCGGTGAGGCGCGCGTCGATGCCGGTGTAGTTAGAGAGGAACCTGCCGGGGTTGTCCCACGGGTCGTCGTCCACCGCGCCAACCGCCTTGTCGAGGTTGTCCAGCTTCGACGCGCGCGCCGAAGTCCATGTCGCGGACGATAGCGCGGTCGAGGCCGGGGCCCTGCCGGACACCGCGGCGTCGAGGTTGTTCAGCCTCGCGTCACCGGTGCGGAGCGGGTCCGTCGGGATGGCAGCTACCGCAGCATCCTGGGACGTCATGTGGCCGTCGAGGCCTGCGTACGCGGTATCCACGTCGTACGACCTTATCCATTTCGTGAACGTCCCGACGTATGCCGAGGAGTAGAACACGAACGTCACGTACCGGCCGGTCACGCTCGGCGTTGTCGTCGCCTCGTACATGCCGTTTGACGTGAAGTTCCTGAACGTCCAGGACTGGTTCGCAAGCGCGCCGCTTCTGTACGTGCGGGTCGTGAACCTCGCACCCGCGCAGTTCGTCCGGCCGTTGCCCACGCCGTCGAATACGTAGAAATCCTCCTGCCAGGAGCGGTTCACCGTGCCGTCCGAGGCGAGAGCGGCGAGGCCGGTCGCAAGAAGCGCTGCGAAAATAAGCACCGCTAAGACGACGCTCTTAATATTGTTTCCACGCACCAGATGCGGGGCCCGGAATGTTAATACCCCCTGGATTCCCGCTGGAGCCTGCCCCGGTATGCATGAAGCCGGGGCGGGAATGACGGGCTTGATATTCTTCACAGCATCTCCTCCCTTCCGGCGAATGTGCCGAACCGCCTGTCCTCGCCTTCCACGTGCACGAACTCCCCGTCGGCGTCGAAGTGGCCCGGCGGCATTATCATCTCATAGGCGGCCTTCTTGTACGGGTCGGCAAGTACCTCCGCGTAGCTTCCGCCGAGCACGGCCATGCCAGCCGCCTCCGGCGGCTCGCCGGGGCACGACACCCATACCATGCTGCCGCCTGTTCCTGAAGCCGTGTTGGTTGCCTCAAGCTCCTGATGCGCGGATATGTAGGCCGCCGCCCCGCCGGGCGTGTCGAAGGACAGGAGGCGGATCTCGTCGGCATGGACGGGTGTGGCTATGGACATGACTATCGCAAAAAATATCTGTAGGGTGGGCTTTGCCCACCGTCCAATTTTGGTGGGCGGAGCCCACCCTACAATTGCTGCCCACGAAGACGGGACACGGACACGAATGGCGCTTCTTACTGCCATGACGACACCTCCGTGTCCGAGAGCTTCCTTGTCCAGAACTTCACGTCCTTCAGGCTGCCGTTCGGGGCGGACGCGCCCGAGTAGAAGTTTATTGACTGGCCGATCCCGAACGACCCGTCGTATGCGCCGGACTGGCTCGTACCCGCCGTGAGGTTGTACAGCCTGCGGCCTGACGCGTCCCATGTGAGCGCGAGGCGGAGCGGCTGCCCGGCCGTCCAGGTCGCCGGCAGGACGAGGATGCTGGTGCCGTCGTCGGACTTGATGTTCGCACCGTCACGGTAGAGAATCCCGCTCCCCGGCCCGGCGATTATGGTGTTCGTGACGACCTCGGTGCTCGCGGAAAGCGGCGAATACGTCATCAATAACGTGCCGGATGCGTCCGCGAGGACGCCGTTGTTAGCCACGGACAGCGCGTCGAGAGACTTGGTAGCTGCGACGGTGTCCGTGGGTATGTAGCTGAACGGTACCCGCGTCTCGGACACCGTTGCGCTGGACGCATAGACATGCTCCGTGCCCGCGCCTGAGTCCGGATAGATTCGGACGAGCAGCTTGGAGGTAGACGCCTGCGCGCAGGCAAGCGGCACGTTGAACCGCGTGAGCGCCGCCGTGACGCTCACGCTTGCCTCGGCATACTCGACGGGGTTTGCGTCCTTGTTCTCCAGGCGCAGCTTCGCCGTGTGCGGCGTGTCGGCGCGGAGGTCCACCGCGAAGTTGAACGTCCTGTTCTGGACGCTCACGCCGTTTATAACCTGATACAGGCTGCCGGTCGTCGTGGCCGGCACGAGTTTGGTCGCGGTCATCGTGCCGTCCCGCGCGGCATCCTGGTTGGCCACCAGGGCGTTAAGGCCCGTACCCGCGACCCAGGGTGACACGGACAGCGCGTTCGACTTGAGGAGGTAGTTCGTGACCGCCTTCTCGATGGATATACCCTGCGCCTCGACCGCAGGTGCGTTGACGGACGCGGTCTTCAACAGCCCTGTCCCGGCCTCGATATACGTCCGCGTAGTGTTCCGGGTAAGCGTCGCGGGCAGCGCGCCCCGGATGTCCCTGAAGGCCGCGGTGGCCGCGAACGTGCCTACAGCCGAGGGCATGTCGGTATACCTAGTCCAGCGGGACGTCCCGTCGAGCCTCGGCTGGAGCACCCAGTCCACGCCCGCCGGGTCCTGCGAAATGAACCCGGACGCGGGGTTGTCCACCCCGACATAGCCCGATGCCCGGTCTCCGCCGGACGCGTTCAGGTAAAGCGCCTGTGCCTGCGCGGGTGAGATGCCCGCCATCTCGGCCCCTGCAGCGGCCGGGCAGAAAGCGGCGCATATCATAAGCATCGCTGTGAATATTTTCATCTGTTTCCGCATCCCTCCATTTGGTCGAGGAGCTGCCTTTCCAAGCGGTATCTCTCTCGCAGCCAGCCGGGGCTGACCGAGTACCGCCCGTCAGGGAGCGCCTTTATCTCCCTGACGTCCGGGACTATCAGCGTCCTCGGTGCGCAGCCCGCCAGGGCGCACAGAATCGTCAAGCACGCTGAACATGCGAGTAAGCGCATCCGCGTCCTGCTCTCCGAGCGCACGGTCGAACTCGTCGAAATCATGCAGTCTGTCATTATCGCCTCTCTCCCTGACGGCGGCCGGAGCGTCGTGTCTCCTGTAAAGGTAGAGCACGAGCCCGGCAAGCGCCGCCACGGCTCCCGCAACCGCCGCGAGCCCGCCCACCTACCACACCACTTCCGACTTCGTTATGAGCCGGAGCGCCATGTTCACGACTCCAAGCAGAACGCCCTGGAACTCCACCGGCAGCAGTTCCTTGCCTGTCGTCCCCTGAAGCACGATGGCGATGGTCGCGACCGTGTTGGCCCAGAGCGTCTTCGACGTGTACCATTTCTTCTGTTCCATTATTATCTCCTTTGCAGGGTGGGTTATTCCCACCGAAACCGGATTTGGTGGGCATAGCCCACCCTACAACAAACCTGCCGCCGCCCTCGCCTGCGTCAGCGTCAGGCCGGGGTGGTACTCGAAATGTCCCAGGTCGCCCCGGATACCCTTGAAATCTCCGCCCCATACAAGGCTGAGAGAACGGCCAATCTCACCCGCCCGGGCGTATTTATGGCCCGTCCAGACAACCTTCCCGCCCTCGGCCACGGCCACGTCGTATGCGCGTCCGAAGTTGTGCCAGGAATAACCGGGCCGGGCGTTCGTGACGCGCCTGCCGGGGGCGGTGCGGCCTTTTGCGTAGAGCGCGGCCTGCTCGTCAGGCGTCCTGAGCGCCTGCACAACAAGGAGGGCGATGCCCTCCGCGGCGCACATCGCAAGATGTCTCTCTGCGAGCGAGCGCATCTCCGGGACAAGGGTTGCGAGCATGCGGGCGTTTCTGGCGATAATTACCGAGTCCATGAATGAATATCCTCTACACAAAACCAGGAAGGGCCGACACGCGGCACGAAACTCGTGCTTTGGTACGGCCCCTACAGTTCGGAACGGAGCATGCTTTCGATGAGCCGGTCCAGCTTGGCCTCGATGCGCTCCATCCTCTGGCGCATCTCCGTCCTGTCGTACTCCAGGCCGTGGTGGCACTCGACCCGGTACGTCCTGCAGTCGTCCTTGGTCGCGTAGTCCTCGGGGAGCTTCTCCGCGAGCCTCATCGTCCGGGTGTAGAAGTAACCCAGGAAGAAGCCGAGCGCGGCAAGGAGCGGCGAGGTCAGAAGTTCTTTCATGCTCAAACCTCCCTTGCGCGAAGCTGTAACTCGTCCGGCCTTGCGGCGGCAAGGCTGCCCGGCCGGAAGGACACGTCCTCGACGTGAAACATCGCGCCGCTGAAGTCCATTGCTGAAGACGGGCAGTCAAGCTCCACCACGTCGCCCTCCTCCAGCTCGATGTTGTCCAGGTACAGCGACATGGTGATACGTCTGCCCGCGTCCTTGAACCGGGAGATGTAAAAGTCCCTGAGGTCGGAGGCCATCGCGTCGTCCGCCACGAAGTCCATGAGCGTGGGCTTTCGTACAGTCCTCGGGCCGTACAGCGAAACCGACGCAGTGTCACCGGCGCCCGGGTACGCCGCCGAGCTGTCCGCCACCGCGAGGTAACCAGACGGCTTGCCACCGGGTTTCGTGAGGTCCAGACGGTAGTGCACGGCCAGGCGGTTTACCACTTCCTCGCGCCCGGTGCGGGAGACCTTCAGGCTTCCAAGCCCGACCATCGGACGGCCTATCGTCTTGTCCGCCGAGGCCGCGTCGTTGGTCAGGAACCTCAGCCCGGCCTCCGTACCGTCGTGCCTGAGCTTGAGGCGCGACTGCGCCGCCCAGGACTCAAGCTGGTCGAGCGCGTCCACCGGCCTGTCAATGACGCCCGCGAACCTGTACCCGCCGGGCGTGGCCTGGGCGAGTGCGTTTCTGGCGGTGACGAATGACGGGCCGAACTGCTCGGAGGGCACGTCCATGTGCGCCTGCATGAAATGCCGCATTACGTCCGCCGGGTTATCTATCAGGCCGCCCGGCGAGCCGGTGTACGTCCCGGACGCGTCGTCCGCGTAGCCGTCCACGTCGCATGTGACGAGGCCGCCGACCACCATGTCCGCGGTCGAGTTCCCCGAAAGTGCGACACCGGTCGCGGCACTCGTGAGCGTGTCCGCCTCCACCTCCAGCCATATCTCGTAGACGTCTATATGGCCGTTGTGGAAGGTGTCGGCGACGCACTGCACCGATCCGGGATATGACGTCCCGTTCGTGAACCTGAGCGTCGTCACGCCGGAGGTGTCCGGGAGGACGTTGCCCGCGAACTTTATCGTCTTGCCGCCGGTGGACAGGTACTTCTCATAGGCGATACAGAGCTTCACGCCCCGTATCGTGCCGCCGGTCCATGCGGGAAAGTTCGCCTGTATGTAGTTCCCCGCAGGCCAGGAAGTGCTGTCGCCGTGCAGCTTAGGCCCCGTGCGCGAACCGTCGCATACGCTGCCGTCCACGCCAATCCAGTTGACGCCGGACGATGGGTAGTGCGAGCCACCCGTCCCCAGCACCTCGGAGCTTGCACCGGTAGTGCGGTGCTCATGGCTGCCCTGGTCTACGCTCAGGGCGACGGCCTTCTCAACAGCGTACTTCTCCGCGAATACGAGCGTCGCCCGGCCCGAAGAGTTCGTATTCTTCGTGACGCCGGACGCGACGCGCACGCCACCGACGTACACGTCTCCTATCGACTTCACCGGGTGTCCCGCAACGAGGTACGTGAAGTCAGACCTGACCTCGAATATGGACGCACCCTTCCTGTGCGCGGCGGCGGCCGTGCCGGACACGCCGCGCGTCACACCAGTGAGCGTCTTGCCCGTGATGCCGGTGTACGACAACTTCTCCTTGCAGGCCTGGAGCGTGCCGGACGCGGGGAGCGGCGTCTCGTTTGGCGACATCGAGAGCGTGATGCCCGTCGTTTGGGATGCGGTGACGTCCGAGACGAGCGTCGTCATTCCGCCAGCTACGACAGGGTGGCACGGGAGCTGCTTCACCGAACCGTACACGATGCCCTTCGTCCTGCCGACCGCGTCCGTGTCCGCATACGGGAACTCGTCCCTCGTAATCGGGCTGCCGACGATGCGGTTCTTCTTTATGAACGCGCTGACAAGGGCTAGCCTTACCGAACTATCCGAGTACGACACCGGCGAGGATATGACGAACCTGCCGAGCGGCTCTCTGTCCGCATAGGCCAGTCCCTCGAACCATTGGAACAGCTCGACCTCAGTGTCCTCCGGGACGCCGGACTCCAGATATGACGAGAACGGCGTCGGGCCGGTGTTGGCAAGCTCGACAGTAACCTCCGGTAGCGCGACCGAGAACAGGCCGTGCGCGGGCGCGGTGAGCGCGCCCCAGGAGGTGACTAGACCCGCAAACTCCGGGCCGTCCACTCCCGCCCTCAGAGTCCTGTCCGAGACGTACACGACTCCCGATGCAAAATGGAAGACCGCGAGCGTCACGGGAACGGACGCCCGCTTGTCCTTCTCGGCCGCGAAGTTTTCGTTCAGCGTCTTCATTTCAGCCCACCGTTTCCCTGAGCGTCAGGGCGCCGTCGTACAGCCCGTTGTCGGTCAGAGTGAATTCGAGTACGGTGTCCGCGAGCGTCACCTGGTGCGTGCCGCCGAACGGGTCGGAATACGTGAACTCCGCGCCGTCGGCCGCGACGGAGACGAACCAGTTGACAAGGCTCTGGGAGCCGCCCTCCTGTACGCCCGCTGCGTAGTCGTAACCGCCGTCGAAGTCGCGTGCGAGCAAACCCTCGAACCTGAGAGTGTAAAGGACATACGCCTTGCCCTTTGTGTACAAGTAGTCCTCGCCGCCCTCCGTCTTTCCACTCACCCGCCCGGAGCCAAGGCCGAGCCTGCCGGGGTAGGACGGGTTGACTGAGAATATGAGCGGGGTGACGCCGTCCGCCGTGAATGCCGCATCCGCCATCAGTACCTCCTCGGGGGGATGCCCGTCTCGCCGGGCAGCGGCTGGCCGTCGCCGGACGCGGACGCGCCCGGCTGGAGGGCCGGGCCGAGCGAGCTGTACGCTGCCCGGACCTCCGCGATGACGCCCATCGCGTATGCCCTGAACTCCTCGACCTCCCGCCTCGCGGCGGACGTGTCGAGGTTGATCGTAATGGTCAACGAGTCCATGATTTTTCCTTCTCCTTAACCCTGCGCCATCTGAGCGTCGAGCTTTACCGTCTGCTCGACGCTGTATACCGCGGCATGGACGGAGGTCTCCTTCGTCTCCATGAGCGCGGACTCCCGGAGTAGCCTGAGCGGCGATACGTCCAGGCCGAGCGTGCTCCCGGCGAGCAACGCGCGTATGTCCGCGAGGACGGCCCCGCTGTCCGGGGCCGCGCCCGCGCGGCACAGCGCGAAAATGTTCATGCTTACCGTCTCGCGCGTGCAGAGGTACGGCCCGGGCCTGTACGACGACGACGCGTACGAGACGAATACCGCCGGGAGCTGTATGGCCTCCCGCAGGAGGCCCGCGCCGCCGGGGTCGCCCCGATAAGCTTCGACGAGCCGCAGGTAGCCGCCGCCCTCCACAGACAGCGGGGACAGCGCACGGACGACCGCGTCGACGAGGCCTGTCTTATTGTAGCTTAGTGACATGATAACCCCCCAAAGGTAGAGGCGCCCCCAGCCCCCCTGCCCCCCTCCCCCGGAACGAGGGAGGGGGAAGAGGGACGAAGGCGAAGAAGGGCCAACACTGGCGGAGAACCCTCACCCCCTGGTGGAGACCCCTCACCCCCAACCCCCTCTCCCGCGAGGAGAGGGGGATTAGATGAAAAGCGTAGGGGCGGCACGCGCTTCGCTTGGGGCGGCCCCTACGGAAGGTCAAGGATGCGATGCATTGCTAACGGCTCATAGAGACCGCATCCGCGAGATGGCCGGATATGGCCGCGCCGATTCCGGGCAGGTCCTCATCCTGCACGAGCAGGAACGGGCGCGCGGGGAGCCTGCCCTCTTCGCCGAACTGCTGCCTCGACGCATATGGAGTCGCGGCCTTCAGCCTGAAGAAGTCCCTGCCCGCCTCGAAGGTTATCGAACACATGAGGCGGCCGGTCTTGAAGAGTATTACCGAGTGGCCCTTCATTGCGACGGTGGACGGGGCGAGCGGCATCCATCTATGCGGCCTGCCCTGCTCGATGAAGTTCTTCCAGACCGAGTCGAGAAGCATGGGGCCAGCCCGCTCCAGTCCGGGCGCAAGGTCACCGAGCGCGGCAGAGACCGCGTCCAGCGAGCCGCCGAGAGCCCTCCCGGACAGGTCGAGCCTCACCGTGACCGGCGGCATCAGAAGCCCTCCATGAAGGAGCGGGAGAACTCCCTGTCCTGGTACGTGAACTCCGGGCCTGGCGTGTCGAGGCCGATATGGAACCGGCCGTCCGCTACCCTGTCGAGGATGCCGGAAGCGTTTTCGTATGCGACCTTCGCCTCGTCCGGCAGGCTGCCCACGCGCATGTAGAGGTTGTAGACCGCGATGTCGCGGGTGAGCGACCTCACCAGCTCCGGCGGCTCCGCGAGCGGGACGTCGAAGACGCGTGAGAGCGCCGAGTCCACAAGCGCCTGGGCCGCCGATATGGCGGCCTCGACGCGCGCGTCGTTGACCGAGCCCGCACCCTCGTCATCGGTCAGGCGTATGAGGACGGCCTCCGGAATGCCCAGGTCGGAAACTGAGATGTACATTATATTCCCCCTCTCCCCAGCCCTCTCCCGCGAGGGGAGAGGGGGTCAAGAGCCCTCACCCCCGGCCCCACTCCCACAAGGGGAGAGGGGAGACTGGGATACGGTGGTGATGCCTGTGTTGCATAAAAGGGCCGACACACAGGTCGGCCCCTACAACCGGATGGGCGCTATAAACCGCGCCCCATTATATGGATTTTCACGAGCACGAGACACGAACACGTATCACGTCGTTACACAGAACCGTCGCTTGCGTAGGCGAGCTGCCACAGGCCGTAACCCGCGTTGTCGCGGCTGTCCACGCCGAACAGGAACTCCTTCTTCATGAAAACGCCCTCGTCCTCGGGCGTATCCTTCGAGACGAATACGGCGGCCTTCCTCCTCTGGAAGATGAACGGCTTGACCGGCTTCTTCGTGTCCAGCAGGTACCACGCGTCCGGGCTGCCGGCGAGGTACGGGGCGACTACGAGGTCGGCCGAGTTCTTGTAGATGTTGGACGTGCCGTCGGCCGTCAGGTCGGCGCGGAGCACCTCCAGCGCGGCCTTCTCGAGCTGGGGCGGCACGACGAGCAGGTCCGGCACGACGTTGAGCGGCTTGCCGGACTCGTCCACGAGCGACATCATCGCGGCGCGGGCGGCGGCGTAGCTCGTGGCCGAGAGAGCGGCCGTGGCCTTGTTCGACTGCGCGGGCCGGTCGCCGGTCGGGTGTGCCGTATCGAAGAACGGCCTGCCGTCGTAGCAGAGGTTCACGAACCCGCCGGCCAGCAGGTCGAAGACCAGCTCGTCCGGGTGGGTGGCCGAGGCGTCCGCGAGCGCCCTGACCATCGGCGTGTAGATGCCGACCGCGTCGTCCTCGACGTCGTTCCTGTCGACGGCTACGGTGGCCTCCCAGTCGCGGTTCTTGATGGTGTACGAGTAGGCGGAGAGGTTCTGTATCACCCGCTCGCCAAGCCACTCGCGCATGCGCGGGACTCGGCCCAGCCAGTTGTACTCCTCCTGGCGGGAGGCCGAGGGCACTTCGGTGGCGATCCTCGGGTAGAGCGCGCTGGCCGTCTCGAAGGCCTCCTTGAAGACCGCCGAGAAGCCGCGGTAGAGCGATGTGATGTTGGCCTGGTTTATTATCATTGTTACCCCCGTTTGTGCAAGTTGTAGGGGCGCAATTAATTGCGCCCGCCGTTCAGATTTCACGAACACGAGACACGAACACGTCCCACGTCTTTACAGCGCGGCGACATCCACGTACACGCTCGTGGCCGTGTTGAACTCGGTTATCTTGCCACAGGCGACGTCGTTGGCGGTGGTCGCGGCGAGGCCGACGGTCTGGTCGTCCACGACGTAGACCTTGTCACCCGCGTTCGTTATGGCCATGCCCGAGGCGGCAAGCTCGAAGGCGCCGCGCCTCCAGACCTCGACCTTCAGTGCGCCGCTCGCGCCGCTGGTGTTGTCCACGTAGCCGCGCGCGATGCCGACGAACTTCAGCCCGGCCGTGTCCGAGCCGGGCAGGGCGTAGCCGTCCGCGCCTATACAGACGATGCTCCCGGCAAATATCTTCTTCGCGGCCTTGACCGGGTATACGGCGTAGTCGCCTTCCTTCCTTACGGTGTTCCTGTCCTTTGTCAGTGCTGACATTGCTTCCTCCTTGTTTGATTGCCCTCACCACAAAACCTCTGGTGGAGACCCCTCACCCCCAACCCCCTCTCCCGCGAGGAGAGGGGGATCAAGAGGCAGATACACCCCCAGCCCCCCTGCCCCGCTGGTGGGGAGGGGGAAGAGGTGAGCCGTTCCCGCCCGTTCGGCGGAGTTTACCCCGGTATGCATAAAGCCGGGGCTCAGGGCAGGCTCCAGCGGGAACCCAGTGACTTTCATATTTTCTACGCCTCGTCCATAATGAACCGCAGGCGAGGCGGGCGGACGTCCGGGCCTAAGTTGAACCTCACCAGCGGCCTTACGAGGTCGCGGTTTATCGTGCGCTCAAGCGCCCTCGCGTCCGCGCGCGCGACGTCCATCCGCACGCCCTGGTGCACCAGGCCAGCCGCGAGGCTCCCGCTGTTGCCGACGTCGGTCGTAAGTGTCTGGCCGAGTACCGCCTTCGAGATTTCCTTGTTCAGCACCTCGATGAGGTCCCTGTACGGCCCGCCACCGGACTTGCCGGCTGCCTCCACGAACTCTATGCGCGTGCTCTCGGATATGACGCCGGCCGCGTCAGAGCCCAGGTTCGTTACCGCCCTGACAAGCGCATCCCTGTCCTCCTTCGACGCGGACGGCGAGTAGACCCCGAGCCGGAGCGGCATGCCGAAGACCTCGCAGAACGAGACCCAGTCCTTCATGGCGTAGTTCTTGAATACGTATATCCATGCGAGCACACGGAGAAGCCCGCCGCGCTCCGGCATGTCCGACCCCGCGCGGTATACATGCGTCACGAACTTGTCCGGGACGAGCGCGACGCCGTGCACCGGCTGGTCCTCCGTCAACAGACGGGGCGTTTCGAATACGCCGCCGTCCGACATGAACGTGAACCGCTTCTGAGGCCTCTTCTTGAGCGCGCGCGGCAAGACGCCTCCCTTCGTCACCTCCCAGATTATCTCCGCGACGGAGAACCCCTTGCCGACAGCGTCGAGCAGGTCCATCATGGACTCCTCGAAGTTGTCCATGCCGGAGAGGGCATCGTTCACGAATGAGGCCGCATCGTCGTTGCCGGATCTTCCGGCGGGAGGGGCCACCTCCCACGGCCGGCCCGCGACCGCGAGCTTCCTCGTCTGGAGGCAGGAGTAAAGGTGGGCGTCCTTCTCCTCCATCTCGGTGAACAGCTCCATCTGACGGATCAGGTCGCCTGCGTCGGCCTCGCGCAGGATAGCGGTGAGCCGCCGGGGCGTAAGCCCGGAGGACGGGTAGCCCGACCAGCGGTCCCTTATGGACGCCGACGCTACCTCCCGCGTGACAGGAGGCTTCACCTGTTCGGGCGTATGCCCGGATTCATTGTTTCCTGCTTGTACTGTCATGCGTTGCTCACCCCCTTCAAAGGGCCGGCTGGCCGTAGCGTGCGAACGACTTGTCGTCTATGCCGAGCAGCACGTTGACCGAGCGCTGCGGGGCGTCGATGGATAGGACGCGCATGACGTCGAGGCCGTCCATGCGGCCGAGCGGTACCACGGGACACGACTTCCCGGCGAACTCCCTGAAGCCGTCCGGGTCGTCCATCGCATACGACCTTGCCCAGCCCGCAAGCGAGGGCGGAATCCTGCCGGAGGCGAGCGCCTCCTTCACGAGGCCATCGGCCTCGCGCGTCTTCAGCTCGTCCTTGAGCGCCTGGTACTCGGACGCGGGGACGTAGCCTTCGGGGTTTGCAATTGATTCAACCTTCGCGCGCACCTCCTCCAGTCCGGAGCCTTCGGGCAGGCCGAGCATTTCGAGCATGCCGTGGCACAGGCCGCCGCATTCCATGTCTCTTGCAGCACCGGCCTCGCCGGGCACGGGACGGGCGGTATTGACCACCGGCACCATGCCGTCTATCGCGGGGAGGTTGGTGAGCGCCGCGCCGAGGAGCTCGACCGCGCGTCCGTCCCTCTTCCGTATCAGGACGACGGGAGATAAGTAGCGGTACTCGCGGCTTCGCAGGTACTCGCGGGCGCGCTCCGTCCACTGGACAATCGCCCAGACTCCGGACTCGCCCCTGTCCTCTATGGCCTTTATCCAGCCTGCGGCCGGGGCCTCCGAGCCTGACAGGCTCTGGTGCTCGTAGTCCACTACGAGGTCGGTCGCGCCCTTCTCGTATGCGTCGAGTATCATCCGGCGCGACTCCTCGTCCACGAGGAACGAGGTCTTGCCCCTGGGGTTGACCTCGCCCGCCGGGAGCACCTGCACGGTGTCCGGGGGCTCCGAGCCCTCCGTCCCGCCAAGCTCCTGGTCGAGCGTGAAACACAGTTTTTCGGATAGTTCGGGCATGATGCCTCCTTGTTATTAACAGGTGTCGCCCCGTGCTTGACACGGGGTCCAGGAAGTTGACTTGTAACACTGGGACTTTATGAGAGGGGCAATAAGGTAGAGACGCCCCCAGCCCCCCTGCCCCCCTCCCCCCCAGGTGGGGAGGGGGAAGAGGGAGAAACATCCTCACCCCCTGGTGGAGACCCCCTCACCCCCAGCCCCCCTTCGACGGAGTTTACCCCGGTATGCTTAAAGCCGGGGCTCAGGGCAGGCTCTCTCCCGCGAGGAGAGGGGGATTTGATACAGGCGGATTCTTCGGCGGAGCCTGCCCCGGTATGTCTAAAGCCGGGGCCTCAGAATGACACCACGAGGGCAAGGGCAGGGCCGACACGCAGGTCGGCCCCTACAAGAGGATGAAGCCAGTTATTGCAACCCTCACCCCCGGCCCCTCTCCCACTGCGTGGAGAGGTGAGATAGAGGTTGAATACGTTTTGTTAATAGCCGCGCCCCCCGGCGTCCCTGCCGATTCCCGTGTACTCGACACGCATCGGGGGGCGGACGGGGTACTCGTATTCGATGAAGTAGCCAATCGCGTCGGTGATATGCTCGACGCCCGCGTACTTGTCGACGACCGTGCTGCCGGGTTTGTAGCAGGTCTGCTCGAACGAGCGTACCGTCTCGCGGCAGCGGCTGGAGACGTAAAGGCCTGCGATGCCGCCCGGCCCGGAGAGCTTACGGTTGACCGCGTTGACACGGTCCTTTATGGCGGGCGACCCGTTCCTGGCCCGCACCTCGAATCCGTGCGACATCAGTATCGCGAAGTCGGACGGGGCCTCGGACGTTCCGGCGGTCTTACGCGCGCGCCCGGTCGGGTCCGGGTAGGCGGTGACGTGTCTTTCTCCGATCCGCGAGCGCACCTCCAGGCACAGCTCGTATGTGTTCGACGAAGGCAGGACTATCTCGTCCACGACAAAGACGGTGTCCGCCTTCGTTTGCAGCAACGCCGCGTGCAGCGGGTTGACGTTGAAGTCTACCGCGAGGATAACCGGCAGTGCCGGGTCGAAAGCTATGTCGTCCCTTACGTGCAACGCCCTGCCGAACGACTGGTAGACCCGGCCCGCGGCCGGGTTCACGAACTCGCCCATAAGGTACTGGCGCGCGAGCATCGGGTCGTATGCCTCGGCAAGGTCGCGGACGTACTCGGCCGGGAGGTGGACGTTCTCGTCCGTGCGGGCATATATCACCTCGTAGCCGCGCCGCTTCCTCGCTACGAACTCTTCGTACAGCCAGTTGAAGCCCTCAGGCGTCGTCGTGATGAACGCCGCGAGCCTTTTTGCGTCCGGGTGGCGTATGCGGGAGATCGCTACCTCCCATGCGGCCTTCGAGACCAGCGCGCCCTCGTCCACGCCCACCCATGCGAGGTTCGGCCCTTTAAGCCGGGCGGGGTTGTCCGCCGAACGGAACAGGACCTTCGAGCCCCAGGGGAGCGTCAGCTTGCTGTCGGATGACCGGTACCTGTACTTCAGCCCCGCCCGGCCGAGTATCTCCAGGAACGTCGGCAGGGTCGCGTCCTCCAGCATCCCCATCGTCGGGGCGAGCATCATGCCGGTGAGGCCGGAGTTGAGGTACGAGAGCCAGATTGCCTCGTGGCATCCGGCATACGTTTTTCCTGAGCCGTACCCGCCTACATAAGCCCTGAACTTTGCCCTTGAGTTATGGAACCTTTTTTGAGCCGGCAGATAGGAGTATGCTATCCTGACCTTCTTATATTTGTTCCTGGTCACTTGTCGCACCGCCCGGCCCTGCTGTCTCGTCTATCACCCATACAAGTTGCACCTCTTCGGGTTCACTGGATTTGGGGCTCGTAGTATCCATCCCGAGCACTGTTCGCTCGCCTGCTACCGCGTCGTTGTAAGTCGAGACCAGCGTCTTCATGTCCGTGGGCTTTACGAGCGGCGTCTTGCTCTTCGATGCGTCAGCGTCGGCGTCATCACCGGACAATGTCCTGACCGCCTTTTTGTAGACCTTGAGCGCGCCGCGCTGTAGCAACCTGAAGCCCGCGAGGTGGCGGCGGTTGACATTGTCGGAGGAGTTGGCTGCTAGTGTCATGAAATACCTCGGTTGAAGAAACAGTCTGGCCGCCCGGTGGAGGCCACTCACCCCCAAGACACCGTGGAGACCCCTCACCCCCAACCCCCTCTCCCGCGAGGAGAGGGGGATTAATAAGAGCCCTCGGCCACGTTCTATATAGAGTGGGTTACGCGACGTTCTCGATGAACCAGGCAGGGGGATCGACCTCCGGGAGCCAGCGCCAGCCGTCCCTTGTGAACAGGAGGCCGAGCCTGTGCTCCGCCCAGAGGAGCCGGTCGTCCGCCTCATCCGCGTACACGTACTCGCCGCAGATGGGGCACCGGAGGCTCATGAAACCGCTGAGCATCGAACCGTTCCCGCACTTCCTGCACTCTGACTTCTTCATATGGCCTCCCCGATATCGCCGTCCGCGGCGTGGATGTGATTGCCTTTCACAAGGTATGAAAACTGACAGGCCGAAAGCCTTGCGCGCGCTGTCCTGACGCGCTTCTGCAGCGAGCTGAGCTTTATCCTGAGCCGCTTCGCCGCGCCCCTCTGTGACATCCCGGATGCGAGGAGCAGCACCGCGCTTTTCTCCTTCGCGGTGAACACGGACAGGTCCACCTTCGGGCAGCGGGAGACGGCCTCGTCGTGGCTCCAGTCCCTGTACGCGTAACGCTCCATCACCGCGTTGAACGCGTCCGTGTCCATGCTGACCTCGACGCGTCCGTCCTTGCCGGTGTACTCCTTGGGTAGGCGGGACTCGATTTCCGGACATAGCGATTGGCATGTCATTCTTGTCTTGCAGGTCTTGCAGGTCTTCATTTTGCCTCCTTGTTTATTACGCAGACATAACAGGAAACCCCAACAGCCTCAACCCCGCAGGTGGAGACCCCTCACCCCCAGCCCCCTCTCCCGCGAGGAGAGGGGGACATGGAAGAGACACCCCCAGCCCCCCTGCCCCCCTCCCCCCCCAGGTGGGGAGGGGGAAGAGGGAGAGACACCATCAAACCCTGTCGGTACGCCCTCACCCCCAGCCCCCTCTCCCGGGAGGAGAGGGGGATTAGAGTAATTCACCCCCGGCCCATACCCGTCATTCCCGCGTAGGCGGGAATCCAGCGACTTTTCTCTATTGCATCCTACGCTCCATGACCATCACCACTGTATTCTCGGTGATGATGTCCCAATGAACATTCTTTACGAGTTCCATGTTTATCTCGCGAACAGTCATGCAAGACGTTGCTCTCAACGTGTATAACAACGTCTTTGAGGTTGTATCGCCTTGCCCTGCTTGTAGTTTCCAATTCGCTTGATTTGTTGACATGGTATAGAATGGCGAGAGGTTCATCAGTTCGTTCGTGAACTCCTCGAAGGTCATGTGCGCCATCTGGTGTCTTGGGCGCAAGGATAGCGGAACAAGGTTGAAGGGTCTTGTGAAGGGGTTGAGAAAATGCCTTGGAGATAATTAGTGTGGTAGTGCTTTGCGGAGTTATGCCGGCAAGCGTTTGGAGAAAACGTTTAGTACGAGAGCAGGTCTTTCTTTATACCGACGATGACTGTGAAGATGACGAGACAGGCGGACGCGCTGACGGCGACGGCGCGCGGCGTGCCGAGGTAATGGGCCATCGTACCGACTATGAGGTTGCCCACCGGGATGAAGCCGAGGAAGACGAGCGTGTACAGGCTCATCACGCGGCCGCGCAGGTCGTCCGGCACGTCTGTCTGTATGAGGGTGTTGACCGTGGCGAGCTGGGTTATCATCCCCCAGCCTACCACGACGAGGAGGGCGCAGGACAGCGGGTAGCTCCGGGAGAAAGAGAACAGAAGGAGCGCGGCCGACGATATGAACGCGGCGGAAAACGTGGTCAGACCTTTACGGCGGACGGAGCCTATCGTGGCAAGCGTGAGCGCCCCTCCCAATGCACCCGCACCCGCGGAGCCCATCATTATGCCGAGCCCCCTGGCCCCGACCCCGAGGACGTCACGCGCGAAGACCGGCATCAGCGCGATATACGGTATGGCGAGCAGGCTGGTTATCGAGACCATGAGTATGAAGTACAGAAGCGACGGGGTGTGCCGGACGTATGCGAGGCCCTCCTTCAGCTCTTTCATCATGGGGTGCGTCTCGCGCCGGGGCGGCGCGGCCTCGAACCTCATCATCAGGAGCCCGGCGATGATCGCGGCGTAGCTCGCGGCGTTGATGTAGAAGCACGCCGTGATGCCGGCCGCCGCTATCAGGACGCCGCCTATCGCGGGTCCGATTATCCTCGCGCCGTTGAATATCGCCGAGTTAAGCGCGATGCCGTTCATCAGGTCCTCCTTGCCGACCATCTCGACGATGAACGACTGCCTGCCGGGTATGTCGAAGGTGTTGACCACGCCGAGAATTGTCGCTATGACGATTACGTGCCAGACGGTGACCGCCCCCATCCCGACGAGCACCGCGAGGAGCGTCGCCAGCGCCATCGAGAGCGCCTGCGTAACGAGCAGCAGGTTTCTCTTGACGACCCTGTCCGCGACAACGCCGCCTATCAGCGAAAGGAAGAGTATGGGGAGCGAGCCCATCGCCTGGACGAGGGAGAGGTAGAACGCCGAGTCTGTGAGCTTCAGGACGAGCCAGCCCTGGGCGAGCGAATGCATCCAGGTGCCGATCAGGGACACCGACTGCCCGATGAAGAAGAGCCTGAAATTTCTATGGCGGAGGGCGGAGAAGGTATTGAACTTCATAGGAAGAGCGGGTTGTCGTCTGTGGGGATTATGCGCCTGTACTCCGCGCGGGCGAACAGCTCCTCTACCGCGGACATGCCCTCCTCGCCGAGGTCGAGCGAGAACTCGTTGACGTAAAGCCCGATATGGCTGTCTATCACGGCGTCGTCCATCTCCTGCGCGTACTCCTTTATGTAAGGCTTCGCGGCTTCGGGATGCCTGCGCGCGTACTCTATGCTGCGCCTGATCCCGGACTCGACCGCGCGTACGACCTCGACGCCGAGGGTGCGCCTTGCGAGTATTCCGCCGAGCGGGATGGGCAGGCCGGTCTCGGACTCCCACCACTCGCCGAGGTCCAGCGACTTGTGGAGGCCGTGCGCGTGGTACGTGAAGCGGGACTCGTGTATAACGAGGCCTGCGTCCACCTCGCCCGACTGGACCGCGTCCATTATCCTGTCGAACGGCATCTCGACCACGTCCCAGGACTGGTCGCCGTACAGCATAAGGAGCATGTAGGCCGTGGTGAACCGGCCAGGTATCGCTATCCTCTTTCCGGAAAGCGCGGACATGTCCGTGGGCCTCCTCGTCAGGACGAGCGGGCCGCAGCCCCGGCCCACGGCCCCGCCGCTCCGGAGCAGGCAGTAGTTGTCCCTGAGGAACGCGAGCGCGTGGAACGAGACCTTGGTCAGGTCGTACCGGGCGTCGAGTGCGAGCCTGTTGAGCGTCTCCACGTCCGCGAGCGACTCGGAGACGGTAATGCCGCCCATGTCCACCAGC
>JACRHJ010000022.1 GCA_016212105.1 Nitrospirota bacterium | reverse complement strand
GTGAAAAACGGCGGTCAAGGTCGAAAAAGCTGGGCATTCTCATAAATGGTATCCTCCGGGATGAATGCGCCTATTTTATAACTTCAGACCGCCGCAAGCAAGTAAACTCGTGACTTGAACCGGAGATTTTTAGAGATACCCATGAAAGTATCCATCACCAGCTTCGGCTGCAAGATAAACCAGTTCGACTCGGCCGCGCTCCGGGAGGCGCTCGTGCGTGGCGGCGCGTCTCTCGCGGACGCGGGGGAGCATGCCGACGTCTACGTCGTCAACACCTGCACCGTGACGAAGAAGAGCGACGACCAGTGCCGCCAGGCAATCCGCCGCGCCATAAAGGAAAAAGGCGAGGGGGGCATCGTTGTCGTATCCGGCTGTTACGCGAGCGCGAACCCGGATGCTGTAAGGAGCATTCCAGGCGTGGACTTCGTGGTCGGCCGGGAAGGCCGGGACGGGATACCGGGCCTGATACTCGGAAATCGGACCGCGACACAGGCGGCCACCGTAGAGGACGGCGTCCTCGGCCTGCCTGCGGGCCTGACGGCGCAGGCGGTGGGCCGGGCGCGCGCCTTCCTGAAGGTGCAGGAGGGCTGCGACTCGTTCTGCTCGTACTGTGTCGTGCCGTATGCGCGCGGAGTGCCAATCAGCGCGCCTCTTGAAAACGTCCTCGAAGTCGTCGACAGGCTGATCGCGGAAGGTTTCCACGAGATAGTCCTGACCGGGGTGCACCTTGGCGCATACGGCAGGGACCTGCCCGGCGGCGTGAAGCTGCACAACCTCGTGCGCGCGATATTGGAGAGGCCTGGCCTCGGACGGCTCCGTATCAGCTCGACCGAGCCGATGGAGTTCGACGCGGGCATGATGGAGCTTCTGGGCGAGGAGAAACTATGCCGCCATTACCATGTCCCGCTCCAGAGCGGGGATGACCATGTGCTCGCATCCATGGGGCGAGGCTACACTACCGCCGAGTACTTCAAGGTGGTCGATGAACTCGACAGGCGTTCGCCCGGCGCAAGGCTCGGCGCGGACGTCATAGTCGGATACCCGACGGAGGACGACGCGTCCTTCGAGGAGACATACCGGAGGATCGAAGGCTCGCCGCTCAACCACCTGCACGTCTTCACTTTCTCGCCGAGGCAGGGGACACGCGCATACGCAGTGGGTGACCCTGTCCCGGGCGAGGTCAAGAAGGCCCGGAGCGTGCGGCTCCGCGAGCTGTGGCACAGAAAGGACATGGTACTGAGTTCGGCGCATGTCGGAAGGACGATGACGGTCGTCGTCGAGGACAAGTACGGCGTCATATCCGGCCTGACCGACAACTATATAAGGGTGAGCATCGACGCAGCAGGGACGGCGCTTAGGCCCGGCTCGGCGGTCGATGTCAAGATAACCGCGGCCACGAAAGACGGCTGCACGGGGGTACTCGCATGAGCAGGGCACTGGCGCTATTTTCGGGCGGTCTGGACAGCATGCTGGCCGTCCGTGTCGTGATGGAGCAGGGCGTCGAGGTCATCGCGCTCCAGTTCATTACGCCGTTCTTCAATTACAGACACAAGGGGCGCGAGGCCGAGTCCTCGGACGAGTTCCTTGCGAAGTTCGGCTTCCCGTGCATGATAGTCGATGTCTCGGAAGAGTACATCGCCATGCTCAGGAGCCCTCGGTACGGGTACGGCAAGAACTTCAACCCGTGCATAGACTGCAAGATATTCATGATGAAGCGGGCGAAGGAGATGATGTCCGAGCTTGGCGCGGACTTCATCGTATCCGGCGAGGTGCTGGGCCAGAGGCCGATGTCCCAGAGGCGCGACGCGATGCGCATCGTCGAACGCGACTCCGGCCTCGACTACTACCTGCTGCGGCCACTCTGTGCGAAGCACATGAAGCCAACGTACCCGGAGGAGCACGGGCTTATAGACCGGGAAAAGCTGCACGACATATCTGGCCGTGCCCGCAGGAGGCAGATGGACCTGGCGGAGGCATACGGGATTTCGGATTACCAGTCGCCCGCGGGCGGCTGTCTACTGACCGACCCGATAATCTCCCAGCGGATTGCCTGGCTGCTTCAGGGCGGCGCGCCTATAACCGTATCGGACGTGGCAATACTTGCGGTCGGGCGGCACTTCTCCGTGCCCGGCGGGCGGCTGTACGTCGGCCGGAACAAGGAAGACAACAGGAAGCTCGGCGAGTTCGCGCGCGAGGGCGATTTTATTTTTAAAATCAAGGAGCGGCCCGGTACGCTCGTCCTGTTCCGAGGCACACTAGGGGACGAGGACATCCGGCTCGCGGCGGCGGTCGCCACGCGTTACTCGGACGTGGACGACGGAGAGGTGCTCGCCGTGGGCTACCGCGCCTTCGGCGGCGAGGAGATGGAAGTCATGTCCGGGAAGATTGGGGATGCGGAGCTGGAGGAGATGAGGGTGAAGTATTGATGTGGGGCATCCAGGAATAAGGCAAAGAAGGGCCGACACATAGGTCGGCCCCTACAAGTTGTCGAAGCTATTTACGTATATTCAGGGGATATATCCTTGCGCTATCTAATGTGTTTATTATTTGTCTTCACGGCAACCCTGGGTTATGCGGGTGAATCGCATCAATTCGCAATCTACCTCTCGACCGATAAAAGCAATCATAGCAGTATACTTGCGGGAGATATCAATAAGATCAAACTCAGCGATCAGCCTGTAATTACATCCGATGATATTGTGCATTACTCCAAATTAACGCATGTGATGAAATTGACACCAGAAGGTTATGACAGATTTATAATAGAAAGTGGGGGCGACTTATTTGTCGTGTGCGTAGGGAAAGAACGGATTTATATAGGAGAGATCAGAAACAGTCTTTCTTCGGTAAGCTCCACTGGTATCGTTGCGTATGAAGCCTCTCCAATTAGAAATCAACCTCCAGAAAATAGAAGTAACGCAGTACAATTCAGATTAGGTTATCCATCCAAAGAGTATTTCAAAGGCAAGGATATGCGTTCCGACCCAAGAATTATACGCGCGTTGAAGAAGGCGGGGAAGATAACATGGTTTTAAGCCCGAATATCCACCAACATTTCTATTGCCCCACCCCGCCAATTAGTTTATAGTAACCTGTATCGAATCCCCGCAATGCTCGCCCACTCAAAACCAGAGGAGGCTCGACTAATATGAAAATATTCAAGCTTTTATCACTCACGCTCGCCCTCACGGCAATACTCGCAAGCGGGTGCGCGTCCTCACGGAACAATATAGTATACACGCCGCCCACCGGCGCGGGCGCGCCCCTGCCGCTCGCGGTCAAGGGGACGATAATTTCCGTGACCGACGCCCGCGAGCAGGTCAAGACATATACCAAGCAGGTGATCAAAGAGACCGACTACAGCGGTAACGCGAGATACGACATAAACGACCGCACCGTGGAGGACGTCTTCACGTACGCGCTCCAGGCGGAACTCGGCAGGCTCGGCGTGAACCTCGTCAGCGTGCAGGGCGTCCCAGGGCCTCTGACCAAGGAGACGGCCGAGGACATCCGCAAAAAACTCCAGGCCTACTACCCGAACGTCAAGGTGGCCTTCGGTGCAAAGGTAAACGAGTTCATGGCCGAGTCCAGGCGCGGCCTGGTCACGAAGGAAGTAAACGTCAAGGCATCGATGCATTTCTTCGTCCTCGACGTCGAGACCGGCGACACGGTATGGTCGGACTTCCAGAGCGACTTCAACGACACAGTCGCGCCGTCTACCGCCGACCACAACTACATGGTAGGCAAGCTTGGAGAACTGCTGACGGACCTGATGGCGAGGGGGGTAAAGGACAACTCGCAGTTGAAGGAGTTCCTTATGAAGACCGCGACGCGGCAGTAGGCGGTTTAATGTAGGGGCCGACCCGTGTGTCGGCCCTGCCTTGAATCTGTTAATATATTTGGCCGGCATCGTCTGCCGGCCATTATTTTTGCCCGCATACGGTACAGTATCTACACATTATGTTGAATAACCTGTAATATTATTTGCATACACCATGTTGTCGGATATATGACGTTGTATAAGCATAATCATCAGGTTAGCGTACCGCCCCATTCCTCTACATGCCCAGGTATCAGGCAGCATGGCCTAATATACTGATATATAAGGCATATATCAAACATAACACTGTTTGATAGAAGACTTGTCCGGTAGGATAGCGGCCGACTTGCCGGTCTGCCTATAATATAGGCAAGGCCCGGCAAGGCATATAAGAGTGTGGGGTTTACGCAATATCAACACAGTTAACCACAGGTTATCCACCACCGGTGTGGATTGGAGGCCTAACCCCATGAAACATCAGGAGTTCCGGATTCTGGTGCTAAAATGTCTTTAAAATCAAATACTTGGTATCGCGTTGCGCGGGCGTGAAGCCCGCGTCCCTTATCAGATAGATTATGTCCTCCATGCTCATCCGGTTCCTGACGCCGGTCGCGGCCACGACGTTTTCTTCGAGCATCGTGCTGCCGAAGTCGTTCGCCCCGAAACGGAGCGATACCTGGGCCAGGGCCGCGCCCTGTGTCACCCAGGAGGCCTGAACGGACGGGAAGTTGTCGAGGAAGACTCGTGAGAAGGCGAGGACACGCAGGTACTCGACCCCGGTCGCCGTCCTGCCGCCAAGCTCGGTGTTGCCCGGCTGGTATGTCCAGGGGATGAACGCGGTAAACCCTCCGTGGACGTCCTGCATCTCCCGGAGCCGAGCAAGGTGCTCGACTATGTCCTCGTCCGTCTCGACGCTCCCGAACATCATCGTCGCGGTCGTCGGCATGCCCATCTCCTGGGCGAGGAGCATGACCTCCCGCCAGCCCTCGTATGTAATCTTCTTTGGGCTTACGGCGCCGCGCACGGAGTCCACGAGTATCTCCGCCCCGCCACCGGGTATGGAGTCGAGGCCGGCGTCCTTCAGCCTTGTCAGCGCCTCGCGGACGGTGAGCCTCGACATCTTTGCGATGTGCTTGACCTCGGCGGGGGAGAGGCCGTGTATGTTTATTGGGTAGCGGGCCTTCAGGCCGGTGAACAGCCTCTCGTAGTATGCGATGTCCAGAGCCGGGTGGAGGCCGCCCTGTATCAGTATCTGAGTGCCGCCAGCCTCCAGCGTCTCCTCGACTTTGGCGAAGACTTCTTCGTCCGGGAGGAGGTAGGCCTCGGCGTCGTCCTCCGTGCGGTAGAATGCGCAGAATTTGCACTGGTTGACGCAGACGTTGGTGTAGTTTATGTTCCTGTCCACGACAAAGGTGACAACACCTTCCGGGTGGAGCCTCTTCCGGACGGAGTCTGCGGCCCGGCCAAGCTCAAGGAGCTTCGCTCCCCTGAAGAGGGCGAGGCCCTCCACCCTGGTAAGCCGCTTTCCGGCCTCTATCTTCTTTATTAGCCGCTTCATTTCCACACCTTGAGGCGGTTGTAGAAGGTGTCCCGCTCCACCGGCGTCCTGCCCGCCGTCCTTATGATGTGCGTTATCTCCTCCACGGACATAGCCTCCTTGCTCTCGGCCCCGGCGGCGTGGGTTATCTTCTCCTCCAGCACCGTGCCGTCGAGGTCGTCCGCGCCGAACATCAGGCAGGTCTGCGCAAGTTTTTCCCCGGTCATTATCCAGTAGGCCTTGATGTGGTCGAAGTTGTCGAGGTAGAGCCTCGACACGGCGATCGTCTTCAGGATGTCGAGTCCGCTGATCGGGTGCGTACCCCGCACGCGCGTATTGGAAGGGTGGAAGGGGAGCGGGATGAACGCGAGGAAACCTTCGGTCTTGTCCTGGAGCTGCCTGAGCTTCGACAGGTGGTCGACGCGGTCCCTGTACGTCTCGACATGGCCGAACAGCATCGTCGCGGTGGTCTTGAGTCCGAGTTTGTGAGCCGTCTCCGTTATCCGGAGCCATTTGCTGCCAGGTATCTTCTCCGGGCAGAGCTTGTTTCGGACGCTTGCCTTGAATATCTCGGCGCCGCCGCCCGGCATGGAGTCGAGCCCCGCCGCCCGCAGTACCTCAAGCACTTTGGTAGGTGTCTTGCCGGACAGCTTTGATAAGTAATCGATTTCCACTGCGGTAAGCGCCTTGATATAGACACCCGGCACTGCTGCCTTTATGGCGGTGAACAACTCCGAATAGAAGCCCAGGTCCATCTTTGGGTTCAGGCCGCCGACTATGTGGAATTCGCTGACCTTGCCCTTAACGTTGGCCGCGCCCTTCACCATCTCGTCCAATGTATACTCGTACGCTCCGGGCTCGCCCTCGTTCCTGCTGAAGGCGCAGAACATGCACCTGTTTGTACATATATTGCCGGGGTTTATGTGCATATTCTTAATGTAGTACACGAACTTATTGTTCTTCTTGACTGCCACGCAGTTCGCCAGCTCGCCGAGCGAGAATATGTCGTCTGTCTCGAAGAGGGAGACGGCTTCGGCATCGGTCAACCTGCCGCCGGCCAGCAGCCTCTTCCCCAGCTCCCTAAAGTCCGGTTTCATACCTGAGCCCTTCCTTCATGTGTATTATACTGCCCTGGACCATTGTCAAGGCAATGTTTTCTCTATGCGCGCCAAGCAGCAGGGCCTGGTGCGGGTCTTTCCATCCAGTGTCGATCTCCTCGACCGCCACGATGTCGGCATCCTTGCCGGGTTCGAGAGAACCCGCGACGTCTCCGAAGCCGAGCGCCTTTGCGCCGTTGATCGTCCCCATAGCGATGACCTGTTCGGCATTCAGTCTGTTGACCAGGTAGGCGAACCGCATCTCCTCCCAGAGGTCCAGGTCGATGTTGCTCGTCAGGCTGTCCGTCCCGAGCGCTACGTTGATGCCCATCGCGAGCATCTCCTCGACTGGGGCCCTGCCGACGTTCAGGAAATGGTTGCTCCGTGGGCAGTGCGCGACGGACGCGCCCGCCGCCTTGAGCGTCTTCATGTCAGATTTGCTGACATGTACGCAGTGGACGGCGAGCAGACCTTTGTACACCCCGGCCAGCCTTGCAAACTCGACCGGACTCCTCGCGCGGTTCCTCGGATGCCTGTCCCAGCCGTACCGTTCCATATAGCTGTCCATGCCCGACGGGCTTCCGCACATGCTAAGTAATTCATCATATGATTCAGACATGTGTATGCATATATCTGAACTATTACTTGATATATAATCAGCTAACTGTCGATATAATAAATCTGATACGGAATACGTGGAATGAGGGGATATGCCGGACCTGAGCCTGCCGCCGGTCCTGCTTATCAGCCTCCCGGCGGCCTCCAGCCGCACCATGAGTCCCGCAAAGGCACCCTCCGCCATGCCCTCGTCGAGGCCTATGACCTCCTGGAAGGATACCGCCCGGATGCCGCTTTTAATAATAGCAGGGAGTGCCGTTTTCGTGGCGGCGATGTCTCCGACACAGGTCGTGCCTGAGCTTATGACCTGACCGAGCGCAGCCGTAGCAGGCTTTTTCGCGCCGCGCATGCCGTGAGTGCGTCTCGCGTCCACGAGCGCGGTTATCCAGTCGAAGAACCGCTCGTGCTCGCCAAGCAGGCCCTGAAGATGTGAGAGTTCCAAATGGGTGTGCACGTTGACAAGCCCCGGCATCGCCGAGCGCATGCCAAGGTCGGTAACAACTTGTCCCGGATATTTCCTGAGGATTGCCCTGCGGTCCCCGATGTCTACTATACGGCTTCCGTCGATAACTAATGCGCCGTGTTCGATGACGGGTCTGGTGACGGGGTAAAACCTTCGAGCGGTTATTATCATCAAACTTCTGCCAATCCAATTAATGTCCCATAAGGTATATTATGTAAACCAATACTCATGGCATGCTTGAAATATCGTCGGATGTACCAGGTGCCCTGTCTAATCCGGCGCTTGAGACATGGACATTATTGCCGTCATTGGAAAGCTGCAGTTTGCTCCCCCATGGGTCAACGGAGTCGTTACCGTTTATATAATCGAGCTGGACAAGGGTTTCGGCGTCCGCGGGATAATTGCCGAAGTCCATGTAATAAAGGACGGAGTTGTTATATACACGCTTGACCTGGTTCAGAGCCATCGGCGCCTTCAAACCTCCAAGCCCCTTTGCCCCGGCGCTCATGACCTTCCTGGTGCCGGTTACCTGAAAGACTATCAGCAGCAACGATAGTATAATGAATATATATGGATAATAGGCGAGTTTCAGCGGGCCGGACATGTGCACGGGAAGAGTCAATGGCTCGGAACGATCCGAGAGTATCTGAGGCCTGTCTCCGGTCTTGATGACAATGCCCTTGTCGAGCAGCTCGACTATGGCCTTGCAGGTCTCGAACTCGCCGAGGCTGGAGGATTCTATTATTTCATAGACGCTGCTGTTTCCGTCAACCATCTTGAGTATCGCGGAGGCCTCCCTGGTAAAGTTGGCAGCCTTGCCCGAGCCCTTGCCATCTGGTGCGGCGAATATGTCGTCTTCTTTTGTGTCCTCGTCCTCATCGACCTCGTAGCCGACTGCCTTCTTAAGGACGATGTCCTTGGACGGCAGCTTCTTCTCGATACGCGGCCATTCGTCCATCAACCGGACGCCGTCCATTAATATGTTCTCGAAATTAATCGGTATTATCGTATTTCTGTCGTAGTCCACCTTGTCCTGGTAGAACTTGTAGTCCCCGCCCCTCCACCGGAAGGCCGAGTATACGTTCTCGCACATCTGGTGGTTGAGCGCGTCCCGCAGCTCGTCCTTGTTGATCAGGCCCTGCCCGATCAGCGCCTGACCCAGCTTCTGGCCGGTGCTCTTCTGTATCTGCAGTGCCTCCCTGAGCTGGGCCTCGTTTATCTTGCCCCGGTTGATGAGGATCGTGCCGGTCAGGTATCTCGGGCTCATCATGCTGTTCTCCACCTTGACGACCATGCCGTCTTCAAAGTGGATGTTGATGGTCCCCTCCACGCCCTTCAGGAACAGGACGCCAGTTTTCTTTTGTAATCCAATGAGCTGGAATATATCAGCTAATCCAAACTCTTTGATTGTTCCTTCTAATGCCATAATATATCTCGCTTTTTTGTAATCCTGTTGGAGTCGAGCTGTGCCGCCACATAAAATATCACAAGTACAAGGACCATGAGTATGGTCGTCGGACTGATATACGGCATACTGAATATATAAGGCACCTCGAAGAACTCTCCGAAGAAAAGGTCCTTGACGATGAATATGAAGACCCCCGAGAACAGGAACCCGCCAATGGGGTTTCCCATGAGGAAATGTCCGCTGCCCGGCAGGAGCAGGGATGCGATGCGGTTACGCAGGCCTTCCTTGCTGTGTATCTCCCTGACCTCCAGCATCTTCCTGACCCTGTCCCTGGCCTCGACCCCGTCGAGCTTCACGAAGATCTGGTTGCACTGGGGGCAAAGGTCCTTGCTGTAAGTCGGCTTCTGGCAGACCTTGCAGCTTACCTTCCCGCACTTTATACAGTAATGGGAGAACACCTTCTTCTTCCTCAGGAAGCCTATGGTGAGCGCGAGGACAATAAAGGCGATACCTGCGATCCTCGAACCCTGGAGGGGGAGCACACGGACCGTCGTGGACCAGAGCGAGCCCGCAAGCGTCTTGGCTCCAGGCATGCCGTGCATTGCGATTTTCCAGAACGCCTCCACGGGTACCTGCTCGTCGAATACCATCCTTACCGGCGTGTCCCCGGCCTTTTCCCTGAGGAACGCGGCCTCCTCGAGGTCAAGCTGGCTTGCGGTCCGGTCGGCGTTGTCCCTTTCGGTGAATATGAAACTTTCGCTGTAAACCTGGCTCATGTTGAAGAAGACGAGCGGCCTGTCCGGCTGGTATTCCGCCGCCGCCTTGTACTCCTTGATGGCCAGGTCGTTCTTGCCCTGTATAAAATAGACGTTCGCAAGGTTGTTCCTGATGATAGCCGACTCTGGGTCTATCGCCGCGAGCCTCAGATACAGCGTTTCGGCCTCTGCGTACCGTCCCTGCTTCTTCGCTACCTGCGCCAGGGACATTATTATCCATTTGTTGTCAGGGTCTTTGTCAAGCTCCGACTGGAGGAACTCGCGCGCGCCGTCCTGTATGTGCCCCTTGTTCACTTCGTCCATCTCCCAGAGCAGCCTGTTTCCGCCGGCCTGGACAAAACCGGACACGCCGGTCATGATGTCTGGCATTAGGACCAGGAGGACGAAGAACAAAAGCGCCAGGGCCTTTTCCTTCTTGTTGAAGTAAACCCAGAGTGTGAGCACCGTCAAGGCAACCGCCCACCAGAAGCCGAGCACAAGAAGCACCAGGACGTATGCAGCGGGCAGTATCAGGTACTTGAGCTTCTCCTCCATGTCCGGCCTTCGGACGGTCTCAGATATGTCGTGCGCCAGGAGCTGGATGTACCTGACCGCGGCGAAGAAACCGAACAGGGAATAGAGCAGGGCAAGTGTAAACAGAAGGCTCATGGACTTGTTGCCTGCATAATAATATGACCACCTGAAGTCGTTCCAGAAGCTCCTGTAGCCTTCGATGAACATGTCAACGGCGCTCAGCGCCTTGAGTTTGTTCTGGGCAAGGATGGCCCAGCCGGAAGCGAAGTAGGAGGCCGGGTAGTTCGGGGACACCCGCCTCGCGGAATCGTAGAGCGCGGTGGCGTATGCCAGGTTCCCCTCGTCCTGCAACCGTCTTCCCTCTTTTATCATCGATGCGGACAGCTCCTCGAAGGAGGAGACGCCAAGGTCCATGCAGCGGCCCTCGAGCGCCTTGAGGCCCGTCTGCAGCTCCTCGTAGTTCATGGATTTGAGCGACTGTCGGAGCGCGGACCAGTCCCCGTTAAGCGTGACCAGGACCGCCTGACCAGGGATGACGGCAAGGCTTGCGGGAACCGGCTGCACGGGGGGGGCCTGATCCTCGGAAGGGCCCGCCTGCGAAGGTTCCGCTTCATGCGGCGTCGCCGTCGGCGTTTCCCGCGGGGCCTCCGCCGGTTCCTCGGCACATAGACGCAACGGGCCGGCCGTGACGAGCAGCAACAGCATTATAAAGGTCGCAAAACCTGACTTGACGAAAGACATCGGCGGCATCCCTTTTCTTGTCTAAGCTGCCTTATGACTGATACCGGACTCTTCGCCCTTTAACAGGCGGGCGATATTCGGCCTGTGCTTGATGAACGCGACTGCTGTCATGAAGACCGTAACCGCCAGGAGTAACCTGTCCCCACCATACAATATCAGCACAGACACCGGAAGACAGGCAAAGCTCACGAGCGCGCCCAGCGAAGAGATCCTGGACGCGAAAAAAGTCACGAGCCAAACCACAACGCATATGAGCCCGACGACCGGCTGTAGCGCGAGCATCGTGCCGAAGCTTGTCGCGACCCCCTTCCCTCCTTTGAAACCGAGGAAGACGGGGAAGTCGTGTCCTATAACCACCGCTGCGGCCGCGATGTAAGCCGCGTCATTCCCGGCAAACTGCCGAGCCAGCAGTACGGCGACAACGCCCTTGAGCATGTCTCCGGCAAGTGTCGCGGCCCCTTCTTTTTTTCCCATGACGCGGAGCGCGTTTGTCGCCCCGATGTTGCCGCTGCCCGCGCCACGGAGGTCCACGCCTTTCAGCTTCGCTATCAGCAGGCCGAAGGGTATGCAACCGAGCAGGTATGCGGCCGCGACCGATGCGCCCAGCAACTACATGCCCTCCCTGAGGCCGATCTTGTCCCAGAACTGCACGAAGTACTGTATCCCCGATATTAACGCAAGCAACATGGCAATCCATATTGCCACCGTTCCGATGAGCCACGCCTCGAGGTCCAGGATTCCGAACAGGTCCACATTTTTTACACCCAGGTCTATCAGCAATGCGATGATCGCAATTATCTGGAAGACCATCTTGGCCTTGCCGCCTTCATAGGCCGGTATGACGTATCCCTCGGAAGACGCGGCCGCCCGGAGCCCGGTGACAGCGAACTCCCTGCCTATTATGACTATGGCAATCCATGCGGGCACCTGGTTGTCGAGCGCGACAAGCAGTATCAGCGCCGCGGACGTCAGCAGTTTGTCCGCGATCGGGTCGAATAGCTTTCCGAGCTTTGTGATCTGGCCGGTCTTCCTTGCTATATAGCCGTCGAGTCCGTCGGTTAGTGACGCTATGAAAAAGATGCCGGCGGCGATGAGGGCGCGGTCTCCGAGCGTGAGGTTGAACATGGTGGACGAGGAAAGGAAATATATGAAAACGGGTATCAGAAGGACCCGCAGCAGCGTGAGTGAGTTCGGAAGGTTCAAGTCGTTCCCCCGATAGGATGACAAACAGCCAAGGCCGTGAATGGCCGACCCGCGGTACGCGGCAGTGTTATCTGAATTTTATAGCCTTGTCGTCAAAATATCAACTAAAATATTTGGCCGTGACCGTTTCCCAGTCACCCCTGGCCTTTAAAATACTGTCTATGACCTCCCGGACGGCCCCCTCCCCGCCTTTTCTGCGGGTAACGACGTGCGCCGACTCCTTTACGTACTCCTCGGCGTCTCCGACCGCGAAGGCAAGCCCGGCCCTCGACATGACAGGTATATCTACTATGTCGTCGCCTATGAACACGGCGTTTTCGTCCGAGAGCTCCAGCTTGTGAAGCAGCTCCCGGTACGTCGTGAGCTTGTCGTGAGACTTCTGGTAGACCTCCTCGATGCCAAGCTCCTCCGCGCGGACCTCGACAACTTTGGACTTCCTGCCGGTTATTATGGCGATGACGATGCCCGCCCTCTGGGCGAGCTTAATGCCGTGGCCGTCCCGGACATGGAACGCCTTCGTCTCGTTGCCGTGGTTGTCGAGGATTATCCGGCCGTCGGTCATGACGCCGTCCACGTCCATGATTATCAGCTCGACCTTGCGCGCCCTGTCTGCGAACTCCTGATCTGTCAGCATCGTTACACCACCCCGGCTTTCAATAAATCGTGCAGATGTATCACGCCCGACGGTCTGCCGTCCGCGTCCGTTATAAGGAGCGACGTTATCGAGAGACGCTCCATGACGGCAACCGCCTCGGCCGCGAGCGCGTCCCGTCCAATCACTTTCGGATTTCTGCTCGCAAGCTCGCCCGCCGTCCTGTCGAATATGTCGCCGGACTTCTCCAAATACCTTCTGAGGTCGCCGTCGGTTATGACGCCAAGCAGTTTTCCGCTGCCGTCAACGACGGTTGTCAGGCCGAGCTTCTTGGACGTAATCTCAAAAAGCGCCTCGCGCATGCCGGTGGTCTCCTTGACCACGGGAACAAGTGCGCCCGCGTGCATCACGTCCTCGACGCGGAGCAGGATTCGCTTGCCCAGGCTACCGCCGGGGTGGAAGCAGGCGAAGTCTTCTTCCTTGAACCCGCGCTCGTCAAGGAGCGTTATGGCAATGGCGTCTCCCATAGCGAGCGCGGCGGTCGTGGACGCGGTCGGCACCAGCCCCATCGGACAGGCCTCCTCCTTCACGCCCACGTCGATCGTCGCCTCGGCCGCCTTCGCGAGTGTCGAGTTAATACCGCCTGTCATCGCTATTACCGGCACCGCCAGCCTCTTGAATACCGGCAGCAGTTTTATGATCTCTTCCGTCTCGCCCGAGTTGGAAATCGCAATTATCACGTCGCCCTTCGTCACCATGCCGAGGTCGCCGTGGATGCCCTCGGCCGGGTGCAGGAACAGCGCGGGCGTGCCTGTGGACGCGAGCGTCGCGGCAATCTTCTTGCCGATGAGGCCGGACTTGCCCATGCCTGTTACGACGACCCGGCCCTTGCAGGCGAGTATCAGGCCGACCGCCTGCGCGAAGCTGCCGTCGACCTTGTCGATGAGCGCGGCTATGGCCTCGGCCTCTATGCGCAGGACTTTTTTTGCGTGGTCGAGCATTCAATCCTCTAATGTAGGGTGGGCTTCGCCCACCAATTCATTCGTCCAGTTTCGCAATCTCTGTTTTAAGTATGTCTTCGCGTTCCCTGCATTCGCGCAATAGTTTATCGTATCCATCAATCCAACTGTAAACCTGTGGATCTTCTTCTCTAGTTTTCCCTTCCGCCATTATTTCTGCGCGCCGCTTTTCTTCCTCAAACATTTCCATAATATTGTGTTTGAGTTCAATCTGTCCTTCTAACTGACGGCGATAGATTCTTTTGTACTCGTCTGATAATATGTAGGTGCTCATGGGTGACTCCTGGTAAACGCTATTCACGATATGATATTTGCATGTCTAAGTTCCGTTTCAATTTCCTTGTATACTTCTTTCACATTCTTGACGAAGCGTTTTTGGATTATGCCATCAAAATCGGAAAAGATGTGCGTACCATCCTGAAGAAGTATCATAACATTGCTTCTTCCGCGATGCGCGCAGAACCAGCCTAATTCAAAGATGACATTTGGTCTTGCTTGGAGATACTTCTCGCCATTCTTTTCTACTACATCATCTGGCGTGAATACAGCTATTGCATAGCTGCAAGTTGGAGCATATTTCTCGATCTTTTCAATTATAGGTAATGAACCACCATCAGGTTCATCAAGAAGTACAACAGGATTTAAATGAAAATCATCTTTGATGATTTCTTTCAGTTCTCTTCTTTTAGCTTCATTATGGCCATGAATTATGAATATATTTCCTTGACTGCTATTTGACTTTGCATTAGGAACTCTGGGTTTATTCTTAGAACCGATTATATTATGACTGCACAAAGATTCAAGACGTAAACAAAGCTGCTCACTTTTGTAGTGTAACTGGTCTAACAACTGAAGCATTTCGGCACTATTATGTGCCAATGCATCACCACCAAGTAATTGAATCCCAGTATAATCATTACCATCTGACTTAGCTGAAGCAACAAAACGGTTTACCAAAGTGTTATATTCTTTTGAGTAAAAATCCACTTGCCATATGTGTCCAGCGTCTCTATCGTTCTTAATCCTATCATTTAATAGCGATAGTTCCTTTAAAAGTTCACAGTAAATCATAAATATAATACCTCATCATATTGATACGCAAGAAGCATCTTATCCCCTCAACGCCTCATCGATAGCCATCACCTGCTCGACTATCCCCGCCATTTCCGGGATGGAAACCATGTTCGGCCCGTCGCAGAGAGCCTCGTCCGGGCAGGGATGGACCTCCATGAACAGGCCGTCGATGCCGACCGCGGCCGCCGCGCGCGAAAGCGGCGCGACGAACTGCCTCTGGCCGGAGCTGGACGTGCCCGCCCCGCCTGGGAGCTGCACGGAGTGGGTCGCGTCGAAGATTATCGGGCAGCCCATGGGCCGCATAACAGCGAGCGAGCGGAAGTCCACGACCAGGTTGTTGTACCCGAACGAGACCCCCCTCTCGGTCAGCATCAGGTTGTCGGAACCGGCGGACTTGAACTTGTCTATGATGTTCTGCACGTCCCACGGGGCCATGAACTGGCCCTTCTTGACGTTCACCGGGAGGCCGGAGCGAGCCGCAGCCTGAAGCAAATCCGTCTGGCGCGACAGGAACGCGGGCAGCTGCAGCATGTCCAGCACCTCGGACGCAGGGCCGATTTCCTCGACCGAGTGCACGTCTGATATGATTGGCACGCCGAAGGTATCGCGCACCCTGCCGAGTATCCGCAAGCCTTCCTTGAGGCCCGGCCCGCGGTACGAAGAAGCGGAGCTGCGGTTGGCCTTGTCGAACGAAGACTTGAATATGAGCGGGACGTGCAGCGTCTCGGCAGCCCTGACGATCTCCTCGGCCGCGCGCATGACCTTCGCCTCGGACTCGATAACGCACGGCCCTGCGATGAGGACAATCGGGTTGCCCCCGCCAATCTTCACGGACTTTATGGGGATCTCTTTTGTCATATTTTAATCCGTATAATTACTCTTCATCCTATTACTCCCCCTCTTAAGATAAGAGGGGGCCGGGGGGCGTTATGAAGTATCAGCGAGAAATCATGAGATAACAATAGCCGCTCGCTGTTACAGCGCCAGCTCCCCTGACTTCTGGTGCTTGAGCGCGGCCTCGATGAAGCCCTTGAACAGCGGGTGCGGGTTCATCGGGCGCGACTTGAACTCCGGGTGGAACTGGCAGCCGAGGAACCACGGGTGTCCGGGCAGCTCGACTATCTCGACCAACTCCTTGTCCGGCGAGGTGCCGGATACCTTCAGCCCCTTCCCGGTTATCGTGCCCCGGTACAGGTTGTTGAACTCGTAGCGGTGCCTGTGCCGCTCGAATATCTCGGACTTGCCGTAGGCTTTGTGCGCGAGTGTGCCGTCCTCTAGGACGCACGGGTACGCCCCGAGCCGCATCGTGCCGCCCATGTCGGACTGGCTGTTCCTGGTCTGGACAGTCTTCTTCATGTAGTCGTACCAGGACTCCATAAGGTATATCACCGGCGCTGTGCAGTTCACGTTGAACTCGGTGCTGTCCGAGCCGTCCAGGCCGCAGACGTTCCTCGCGTACTCTATTACCGCGACCTGCATACCGAGGCAAATGCCAAAGTACGGGACCAGTTTTTCGCGTGCGTATCTGACCGCCGCGATCTTGCCCTGTATTCCACGGCTCCCGAACCCTCCCGGCACGAGTATGCCGTGCACGTCCACCAGGTACTTCTCCGGGCCGTCCTTCTCTATGTCCTCGGAGTCCACCCACTCTATATTGACCTTGCAGTCGTTGGCGATGCCACCGTGCACGAGCGACTCGTTGAGGCTCTTGTAGGACTCCTTCAGCTCGACGTACTTGCCGACCAGCGCTATGGTGACTTCGGACGACGGGTTCTTTATCTTGTCGACAACGCGTTCCCAGGCGGAGAGGTCCTGCCCGGTGTCAGGCAGGTGCAGCTTCCTGACTATCTGCTCGTCCAGGCCTTCCTGGTGTAGCACCAGCGGCACGTCGTAGATGGACGGGACGTCCTTAGCGGTGATGACCGCGTCCCTGTCGACGTTCGTGTACAACGCTATCTTCCTCTTCATCTCCGGCGGCAGGAACCTGTCCGTGCGGCATAGCAGAATGTCCGGCTGGATACCGATGGAGAGCAGCTCCTTGACGGAGTGCTGCGTGGGCTTGGTCTTCAGCTCACCGGCAGCGCCTATGTACGGCACGAGCGTCAGGTGTATGTACAGCGTGTTCTCGCGGCCGACGTCGTACTTGAACTGCCTTATCGCCTCGAGGAACGGCAGGCTTTCGATGTCGCCTATGGTGCCGCCGATCTCGACGATAACGACGTCGTTGTCGCCCGCTACCGCGCGGATGCTCTCCTTTATCTCGTCGGTGATGTGCGGGACGACCTGGACCGTGCCGCCGAGGTAGTCGCCGCGCCTCTCCTTGTCTATGACGGACTTGTATATCCGGCCGGTAGTGAAGTTGTTTTTCTGGGACATGTTCGCGCTGGTGTAGCGCTCGTAATGGCCGAGGTCGAGGTCGGTCTCCGCGCCGTCGTCGGTCACGTACACCTCGCCGTGCTGGAAGGGCGACATCGTGCCGGGGTCGACGTTTATGTACGGGTCGAGCTTCTGGTTCGTGACCTTGAACCCCCTGGTCTCAAGCAGCGCTCCGATGGAGGCTGCGGCAAGCCCCTTGCCGAGCGACGAAACGACGCCCCCCGTAACGAATATAAACTTGGTCATAAACTCCTCTCCATCCGGGTTAAGAGCTCGCGAACCTTTTCAAGGTCGGCTGGCGTGTCCACGCCTGTCGACTCGTGTCTTGTGATAACAACCTTTATCCGCTCCCCGTGGCCGAGCGCGCGGAGCTGCTCCAGCTTCTCAAGCCTCTCGAGCGCGGTCTGCGGGAGACCCGCGTACCGGAACAGGAACTCCCGCCGGTACACGTAAATGCCTATGTGCTTGTAGCACGTCCCGCCGGTTATTGCCGGGAACGCCCCCCACTCGTCTCGGTGGAACGGTATCGGGGCGCGCGAAAAATAGAGAGCGTTGCCTGTCTCGTCCATAACGACCTTTACGACCGCCGGGTCCATTATCTCGTCCGGAGCGGCTATCTCCATCGCGGCCGTGGACATATTCAGAGCCGGGTCGTCGATGAGCGGCCTCACCGCATCGTCAATCATCTCCGGCGGTATCATCGGCTCGTCGCCCTGGACGTTCACGTACACGTCCGCGATTACCTTGGACGCCGCCTCCGCCAGCCTGTCAGTGCCTGAGGGGTGGTCGGGGCTGGTCATTATGACGTTGCCGCCGAGCCCGGCTACAACATCATACACCCTTTTGTCGTCCGTTGCCACCCAAACTTCGTCGACAAGACGGGCCTTTTTCGCCTGCTCGTACACCCGCCAGACCATCGGCTTGCCGTTAATATCAGCGAGCGGCTTGCCCGGCAACCGAGTCGAGGCGTATCGGGCGGGTATTATCGCGGCAACCGTGATTTTCATATTCCTATATCTTCCAATGCCGCTTTAGAAAAAGCAGATTCCTCGACTTCGCTCGGAATGACACCAATAGAACTATAGAAACTCCCTGTTCTCCTTGTACCACTCGACGAACTTCCTGACCCCCTCTTCGACCTTGGTCCTGGGGGCATAGCCTATGGTCTTTACAGCGCGGGAGATATCCGCGTACGTGATCGGCACGTCGCCGGGCTGGTTCGGCAGCTGGTTTATTATGGCCTTCTTGCCGAGGTTCTTCTCTATGAGCGCGATAAGCTCGCTGAGTTCGGTAAGCTGCGACTCCCCTATGTTGAATATCCCGTACGGGGCGTTGTAGTCGATGGACTTCAGCACGCCGTCGACTATGTCGTCAATGTATGTGTAGTCGCGTTTGGTAGTGCCGTCGCCGAACATCGGGATGGGCTTGCCCTCGTCTATCATCCGAGTGAACATGTGCGTGGCCATCTCAGGCCTCTGCCTCGGGCCGTAGACGGTGAAGAACCTGAGGCAGG
The DNA here is from genome assembly GCA_016212105.1 of Nitrospirota bacterium. GTDB lineage: Bacteria > Nitrospirota > JACRHJ01 > JACRHJ01 > JACRHJ01 > JACRHJ01. Next base: position 52,824 of record JACRHJ010000022.1, on the reverse strand, counting down.
TGATGTTAAGCTTGAAAAGCTGATGATAAGTGTAGCATATCAACTCGCATGCCTTCTTGGTCGCGGCATACGGCGATATGGGGTAGTCGACGTTGTCTTCCTCCGAGAACGGGACCTTCTTGTTCTCGCCATATACGGACGACGACGACGCGAATATGAACCCTTTTATCCCGTGCTCGCGGGACATCTCAAGCAGGTTCATCGTGCCCTTGATGTTCACGTCCTCGTACAGCATCGGGTCGACGATGGACGGCCTTACGCCGGCCCGCGCCGCCGGGTGGAATATCATGTCGAAATTTTCCCCGGCGAACAGCTTTTTCAGCATAGCCATGTCGCGTATGTCGCCCTCGACCAGCTTGTAGTTCTTGTGCGCGAGCGCGCCTTCGATGTTGCGCCTCTTGATCGACGGCTTGTAGAAGTCGTCGAAGTTGTCGAGGCAGACTACCTCGTCGCCCCTGGCAAGGAGCCTGTCGGTTACGCTCGAACCTATGAACCCGGCGCCGCCGGTGACCAGAATCTTCACTGTGAAATACCTCTCTTGATTTTATGTAGGGGCGGGTCCCTGTGCCCGCCCTCTTGCTTATTATGCCGTCTTTATCGCCGCGGCTAGCCGCTCCGGCTTTACCGTGGCAGTGCCGACTTCTGCAACAACTATGCCCGCCGCGTGGTTTGCGATTACAGCGGCCTCGGCGAGTCCCGCACCCGCCGCGAGGGCGAGCGTGAACGCGGCGATTACCGTGTCGCCAGCGCCGGTCACGTCGTAGACTTCCTTTGCTACTGTCGGTATGTGTACCGCATCCCTGCCCTTTTCGAACAGGCTCATCCCGTGCTCGCCGCGCGTTATCAGCACCGCGCGGCCTTTGATCCGCTCGATGAGCTTCTTCCCGGCCGCGGCAAGGCTTGGGCCGTCCACGATGTCGATGCCGGACGCCTGGGAGGCCTCGAGGTTGTTCGGCGTCACGACAGTCACGCCCTTGTAGTAGTCGAAGTGGCTGACCTTCGGGTCCGCCATTATTGGTATGTGGTATTCGTCAGCGACCTTTACCAGGCCCTTTACGAGCCGCTTCGTAATTACCCCTTTTGCGTAGTCGGAGACTATTATGCCGGAGATGCTCCCGGCCTCTTTCTTCACGTAGTCGAGTATAAGGTTCTCGGTGTCGCTTGCTATCTCGCCCTTGCTCTCGCGGTCGAACCGGACTACCTGCTGGTTGTGGGCGATGACCCTTGTCTTTATAGTAGTCGGCCTCGACTCGTCCACGACGACGCCGGAGGTCTCGACAGAGAGGACACGAAGCTCGTGGACGAGACGCCTGCCCATCTCGTCGTGTCCGACGACCCCGCAGATGTGCGCCCTGCCGCCGAGCGAAATAATGTTGTTCAGGACGTTCGCCGCGCCGCCGAGCATAAGAGACTCGTTGCTGATGTCCACGACCGGGACCGGCGCCTCGGGCGATATCCGCGTCACCCTGCCCCATATGAAGTGGTCGAGCATCAGGTCGCCGACGACGAGGATGTTTGTATCGCGGAACTTGTCTATGTATTTTATGAGGGCCTTCTTATCCAAGTAAGCTCACCTGTAATCCACTTAATGTGATTTATGTAGGGGCCGTACCAAGCGGAGCGCGTGTCGGCCCTTCCTGAAAAAGCGCCCGATGAATCGGGCAACTACAACTTCCTGGACCCCGTGTCAGGCACGGGGCGACAATAGGTGTGCCATTGCCCACGCTTTCAATTTCTTCCCCCTCCCCACCTGGGGGGGAGGGGGGCAGGGGGGTTGGGGCGTTTCTACCTTTTCCTGCAAATCGCGGACATCTGGGTGTACCCGCCACCGCCGCTCCCCAGGAACGGGTTGTTACCGACGTAAGACGACATGACGTTGTATATGTACTTGTACGGTTTCATACGGCCGACGACGCCGAGGAACCTGTACTGCCGGTTGTACCTTGCCACGCAGTCCGCCGGGTGGCTCTGTATTATTTCCACACTGCCGAAATACCTGCCGAGCGTCTCACGGAACTCTTCCGGGTAGAACTCACGGACGTGCTCAGGGTCCACCGGTATTTCGGTTACCTTCACCGGGGTAGTTATCACAGCCGCGCCGCCGGGCTTTAGCACACGTGCTATCTCGGCCAGAAAAGCCTCCTGCTCCGTGAGGTGCTCGATGATGTCCGCCGCCACAACCGCGTCGAGCGAGCCGTCCTTCACCGGCAGCATGCAGGAGTCGCCCCGCATGAAACTCGCGGCCGCCCCCTCTTCCATGAACTTATCCCTTGCAAAGCCGAGGCCGGTCGGCGAATAGTCGAGCCCGGTCACGTCCCAGCCTGCCATTGTCATCAGATAGCTGAGCGCCCCGTCTCCGCAGCCGATGTCGAGGAGCCGCCTGCCGGGAAGCTTCGCGCATTCGAGCAGCTCCAGGACGAGCCTGTACCGGCCCGCGAGGTACGGGTTATGCCGGCGTATAGAACGGCTGAACGCGTCCCAGTGGTACGCGCCCCGGTTTCCATATTTCCGGAACTCAGCCTTTCCCGCCATCTATAACTTCCTGAAGACCGGCTGGAGCAGCTCGCCATTCAGCCTCTTCTTTATCTCTCTGGAACCGCCCTTACCGAGCGCGTCCTTAAGCTCGGCCAACGCGCCGTCGTACGCCGAAAGCGTCGCCAGAATGTCCCGCACCTTGTGGCTCAGTGTGTAGTTGTGGTAACCGCAGAACAGCACGCCGCGCGCGACTGCCTCCTGCTGGAAGAACGTCTTAACTAGCAGCGACTCTTGGCCGGTCTCGTCCTTGAGGCTGACTATGTTCCTGCACGGGTAGCCAACGCATTTAGTGACGTCTTCCAACCCGTGCTTCTTGGCAAGGGCGTTGTAGCCGTCCATCAGTGTCTGGCCCATCCTGGCCATATGGCCGGGCACGTCGTGTCTCTTCATCTCGGAGATGGTGGCAAGCGAGGCCGCGAGCGAGAGCGCCTCGCCCCCGAACGTGAACGAGAAGAATATCTCGTCGAAGACCTTCATGAACCGCTTCTTGCCGACGACGGCGGAGATAGGCATACCGTTGCCCATGCCCTTGCCGATGCATGCCATGTCCGGCACGACGCCGAAGAACTCCTGTGCCCCACCGAGCGCAAGACGGAAGCCGGTGACTACCTCGTCGAAAATCAGAAGCGCGCCGTGCTTGTGCGTGATGCGTTTTACCTCTTTGAGAAAGTTCTTCTCGGGCCGGACGACGCCCGTCGCCTCCATTATGACACAGGCGACGTTGCCATTATTCTCCTCGAACACCCTTTCGAGAGAGGCGGGGTCGTTGTAGTCGAACGTCTTCGTAAGCGCTTTGACGCCGCCAGGTATTCCCCTGTCGCGGGTGGTCGTCGCGATGTACCAGTCCTGCCAGCCGTGGTAGCCGCAGCACGCGACCACCTCGCGTCCGGTAATAGCGCGCGCTGCCCGTACCGCGCCGGAGGTCGCGTCCGAGCCGTTCTTTCCGTAACGAACCATCTCTGCGCACGGGTAGATGTCCTTAAGCACCATGCCCAGCTCGTATTCGAGCGGGGACGGCAGGGTCAGGCTCATGCCCCTCTTCATCTGTGCCGCGACCGCCCTGTCCACCGCCGGGTATGCGTACCCGAGCGTGACCGCGCCGAGCGACGAGGAGTAGTCAATCAGCTCATTGCCGTCCAGGTCTGTCAAGCGGCATCCCTTCCCGGACACGATGAAGTTCGGAGCGGAACCGGCGGAGAACTGCGTCGGCCCCTTACTGAACGTCTGTGCCGCGCCGGGTATTATACCGCGCACCTGCGCAAGCAACTCGACCGACTTCTTGAATGACGGATATTTCATTTATGTCACTCCGACGATTGAATTCTTAATTGGCCCCATCCATTTACTCCCCCTTTTAGATAAAAGGGGGGCAGGGCGTGTTATAAGGCAGCGTCTTCCTTGAGGGACTTAGCATAACCCTCGTTTCTGCCTATCATCTGGTTTATCTCAAGGAGGCCGGGCTCGCACTCCAAGAGTGCGAGCACCTCCGCCAGCCCGAACAGGCGGTTTCCCGGATACAGCCGCCTGAATATCTCCTTCGCCATGTCAAGGTCGAGCTGTTCGTCAACCGTCAGCCTCAAGCGTGAGAGGTCTTCTTTGCCAGCGACGTTCACGAGCGTGAAGTGCTCCGGGTGGTTCCTGATGTACGGCGTTACATGCTCACGCTCGGACCTGAGACTGGATTCCTTCCACGCGGTCTCCAATGCACTGAATGATAAAACCTCCACGTCCATCCCGTCCGGGTATGTAGGCGGCAGCGTGTTGGTCGCGTAGTCGGCCCCGGACTTCAGGAACTCCTCGACGACCATGTCGACTATGTCCGGGTCGAGCATCGGGCAGTCCGGCGTAACCCTGACTATAGTTGCGATGCCGAACTCTTTCGCCGCGCCGTAAAACCTGTCCAGCACGTCGTCCTCGTCGCCCCGGAAGCATCCGATGCCGAGGCCCTTAGCGTACTCTTCAAGCCGGTCGTCCCGCTGCTTCACGGTGGTGGCGATGACTATGCCGTCCACGTTGCGGCACGCGCGCACCCTGCTAATCAGATGTCCGAGAAGCGGCACGCCCTCAAGCTCTATCAGCGTCTTGCCAGGCAATCTTGTCGAGCCGAGCCTGGCTTGTATAATAGCGGTGACGGTCATGCTACCCAAGCCTCACCGGCATATGCTTCTCCGCGGACTCTTTCGCCGCAAGCGCAAGCTCAAGCGTCTTCTTCGCGGATACGAGGTCGTTAATGGATTCTTCCTCGCCCCTGATGACCCTGACGAAGTGCGCCATCTGGCCGACGTACATGTGGTTTACGTCCGCGTTCAGCCCTTCGGACTTGGTATTCGAGAGGTATACCTCTTCGCCAAAAAACTCCGTCGCCTGCTTTATGAAGTCGCAGACCACGAGCCCTTTCTCTCCGATGAACTCCGCGCGCCTGTGGTACGTGCGCTGGAGGTAATCGAAATGTACCTCGGCTATGACACCGCTCTCGAAGGTGACGACCATCGCGGCGAGGTCCTCGGTGTCTATCCTCAGCGTCCCTGTATTGACCGCGACGCAGTAGACCTCTTTGGCCTCTCCGAAAAACCAGCGCAGGTAGTCGAGCTCGTGTATGTCGTCGAGTATGACGCCTCCGCCCATCGAACGGTTCGCGCTGTATGCCTTCGTATAGTCGTCGTTCGGGTGCCAGTACGGGAGGTAAAACCCGACCTGCGCCCGGACAGACAGCATCCTGCCCGTCTTGCCGGAGTCCATGTGGTCCTTAACGCGTGTCAACGGGCGGTAGAACCTCGTGTTGCAGCCGACCAGCGCCTTGAGCCCGGCCTTTTCCGTCATGGCCGCGAGCTCGTCAATGCCGTCCGGCGTGTCAGATACAGGCTTCTCGACAAATATGTGCAGGCCGCGCTCGACGGCCATCTTGGCAATAGCAACGTGCGAGCTTGTAGGAGTGCAGACCAGCACAGCGTCGTAACCGCCGCCAAGCGCCTCATCCAGATTTGTGTAACACTTCGCTCCGAGCGACTCGGGCAGGCCCGCGAGCCTCGTCTCATCAGTGTCGCAGGCCGCGACCTCGTGGCCAAGCTCACGGAGGCAGCGCATGTGTCTCTTGCCTATCGAACCCGCACCTATTATCAGAAATCTCATGACTACCTGCTCTCCGGGTGGCGCAGCTTGTTCCAGGCCTTAAGCTCGGATATCATGTACTGCTGTATGTCGTTTAGCTCCTGGTCCGAGAAGTCCGTCATGTTGACCATGATGTTCTCGCCCTGCTCGTTCAGACGGAGGACGTAATCTTCCTCGTCCCCTATCTTGCCCATCTTCGTGGCCATATCGTACAGGTCGGTGCCGGGGTACGGCGTCAGGAAGAATATGACCTCCGGCGTAAGTCCGGTTTCCTTGCAGAAGTCTATAGTCTCCTGCACCGTCTCGCGCGTCTCGCCGGGCGAGCCGACCATCAACGAGCAGTCAGCCTCACCCAGGTACTTCTGCGTCCAGCGCACGGAGTCCTTCGCCTGCTGGACGGTCGCCTTCTTTTTGAGGATATCGAGTATCTTCTGGCTGCCGGACTCTATCCCGTAGCCTATCTGCTGGCAGCCGGCCTCGTGCATTGTCTTTATCATGTCCTCGGTCATGAGGTTCACCCGTCCCGAGCAGCCCCATGTAATGTCGTCCGCGTACGCCTTTATCGCGGCGCAGAAGTCGTAGACGTACTGCTTCTTGAGCGAGAACTCGTCGTCCACGAAATGGAAGTACCGAACGCCGTACTTCTTGTAGAGGATGTCTATCTCCTTCATCACGTTGGATATGGAACGCGAGCGGTATCCCTGCCCCAGGAAGTCGTGGTAGCAGTATATGCACGGGTACGGGCAGCCGCGGTTAGCGTTGAGGTTCATGGAAAGCACGGATGCTTCGCCCGATCCGTCTATCCACTTGTTCCTGTTGATCGCGCCGATCGGGTTTCTCAGGTACTCGTCCATGGGGAACAGGTCCCAGGCCGGGAGAGGCAGGTCGTCGAGGTTTGAGAGCGCGGGCCTGGGACCGTTCTGGTGGATGTTGCCCATGCCGTCCTTGTACCATATGCCGAGGACGCTTTCCAGGCCGGAGCCATTCTGGAGCGCTTCGACCAGCTCAACGACAGTCTCTTCGCCCTCGCCTATGCAGGCGATGTCCGCCCTTGTACGTTCGAGGAGCGTCCTTGGTATGGATGTAGCGACCGAGCCGCCCACCATGAGCGGTTTCTTCGGGAAGGCGTCTTTGACCGCGTTCACGAGCGGCTTGACGATCTTGTACGTCGTGACGATTCCGCCGATGCCGAATATGTCGAACTCGGTCTTCTTGATGCGCTCGACAGCGTCCTCGAAGGACATCCTGTCGACGTTCAGGTCGAGCACCTCGACCTCGTGTCCCGCGTTCAGCAGGACAGCCGCGAGGTAGCCGAGCCCGAGAGGGAATACGTTCGGTTTCGCCCAGGTCCTGATGGGCGGGTTAACAAGGAGAATCTTCATCTAATATCCTCTTATGTGGGGGCCATACCAAGTCCCGTATTTTGGGCCGCGTGTCGGCCCGGCCTGTTTGTCATTGCGAGGAGCGAAGCGACGCGGCAATCTCCTCCATATTATCTCTGAGAGGAGGAGATTGCTTCGCTATGCTCGCAAAGACAACCGATGCTCCCCTCTCCCTTCAATGGGAGAGGGGCCGGGGGTGAGGGTGAATCCTATCCTATCATATCCCAGCCTGCCGGGGTCCCCTTCTTTATATCCTTATTAACCCTCTTGCCAAGCAGCGTTTCATAGTATTTCGGCGGAAGCCCGAGGCCCGGCCTGACAGAGCGCAGGTTTGCCTCCGTGAACGCCTCGCCCGTCTTCATGTCGGCGGCCACATACAATGACCGCCTGTGCTTTATCGACGCCTTTTCCTTCTCTGTCGGGCCGTAGCTGACACTGCCCATCGCACGCCATGCCTGCTGCGTCTCCCGGACGAGCATGGCAAGTTCATCGGGTTCCATAGAGAACGCGGAGTCCACCCCGCCGTCAGCGCGGCTGAGCGTGAAATGCTTCTCTATGACCGTCGCCCCGAGAGCGACAGCGGCCACGGACACGCCGATACCCATAGTGTGATCGGAGAGACCGACCTGTACGCCGAATACGTCCCGCATGTGCGGTATCGTCATGAGGTTCGTGTCGTCCGGAGTTGACGGGTACGAACTCGTGCACTTCAGCAGTATGATGTCCTCGCAGCCCGCTTCCCGCGCCGCCCTGACAGCCTCGTCCAGTTCGGCTACCGTCGCCATGCCGGTGGACATGATTAACGGCTTACCGGTCGCGGCTACCTTCTTAATCAGCGGTATGTCCACGTTCTCGAACGAGGCTATCTTGTAAAGCTCTACACCGAGGTCTTCGAGAAAGTCCACCGAGGTATGGTCGAACGGTGTGCTGAAGCACTGCATCCCCAACTCCCGGCAACGGTCCATTATAGGCTTGTGCCACTCCCACGGAGTGTAGGCCTGCTTGTACAGGTCGTAAAGCGAGTAGCCCTTCCAGAGGCTGTCCGGGTCGCTGATGTAGAACTCGCCTTCCCGCACGTCGAGCGTAATCGTGTCGGCGGTGTAGGTCTGTAGCTTCAGCGCGTGCGCACCGGACATGGCGGCCGCCTCGGCGATCTCCAGCGCCCGCTCAAGCGACTGGTTGTGGTTGCCGGACATCTCCGCGATTATGAACGGTGGATGTCCATCGCCGATGGTCATGCCCCCGACCATTACCGTATCCAAAATCTCCCCCTTATCGAGTTGTATCACGCCTGAACACTTTGTCGAGAAAATCAAGGTCCAATCCGGAGAGGCCGGTTAGGCGGTGGTCCGCCTCATACTCCGCCGGAAGCTCCAGGTCCCTGTAATGTCCCTGCATCAGCCTGACCGTCCTGAAACCATGGGGCTTGATGCCGACGAAATCCTTGTTCGGATTGTCGGCGACATACACCACTTCCGTGGGCGGCACTCCCTCTCTCTCGCATATCCTGAAGAAACAGTATGAAGATGGCTTGGAGTTTTTCACCCCGTAACGGTGTGTTATGTAACAGGAGCGGACCCTGTCGAACAGCCCGAGCGCGACAAGCTTGTTATTCTGCACGTACTTGTTACCGTCAGTGACGATGTACAGCGGATGCTCACTGAAACGCTCAAGGCAGGCATCCGCATCGCGGTCAAGCCTTATATCCGGTGCATGCCCCCGGTAGACGGAGATGCAGTTCAGCACCCGCTTCCTGGTACACAGCCCGAAATGCTCCAGCGTATCGTCGAATATGCGGCCCCGGCCGAGTTCGAGCTTGAGGGCCATGAGCCGGAATGCCTCGTCCTCCGGTACGGAATAAACCGAGCCGAGGTAGCCGGACACAGCCCTGAACCCGCTCAGGACGTAGTTCCGCTCGTTGTAGAGCGTATCGTCCAGGTCAAATACCAGTACCATCCAGCACCAAGTCCGCCGGATAGCGGACCTGCCTTTTCTCCTGCCGCGGACGCGCGAACGGATAAGCGGATATGTCGGCCCCGGCCGACTCCAGCAGGAACCAGTAGAAGCTGTCGAGCCCGGCCGCCACGCTGAGGGACGACGCCCCGCCGAACCGGCAGTTGCACTCGACTATATGAGCCCCGCCGTCCGGAGAGACGATCACCTGCATCACCGCGTGTCCGTAGATGCCGAGACCCTCCGCAATGTCACAGCACATCTTCTCTATCCGCCCGTCCCTTATAGTAGTGGTCACCTGTGACTCGCCGTTCACGACAAGGTCCCGTGTCCTGGCGATGACGCCTTTTACCTTGCCGTCCGCTGCGACATACAGGTCCACGCTTATCTCCTGCCCGGTAATGAACGGCTGGAATATCGGTTCGGTCAGCTCAGACGCGTGTGCCGACGCCTCCCGCGCCGAGAGGTTGAGCCCTAAACCGCGCGAGCCAGCGCCAAAACGCTCCTTGACAACGAATGACTCGCAGCCGATACGGCAAATGTCTTCAGCCGTATCTATGGCAGGAAAACCCATACCGGCGAGCCTTTCATGAAAAAGCAGCTTGTCGAGGCAGGTCGCGACGGCGGACGGAGGAGACACCATCACGTTTATACCCGCCTCCCTGAATACCTCCAGGCCTGCGGCGAAAAAGGCCAGCTCGGCGTCGCGGGTCGGGATGATACAGGTTATTTCGTTCTCCATGCAATACTCGACTATGTCAGACGCCTCGATTTCGGTCAGACGCGGCATCTCCCAGAAGGAGTCGACGAAATACCTGCCGAGGCAGACGGGGTCGAGGTCAGCACCGTGAATCCTCCCGGGGACTCCCAGCTTTGTGATGGAGTCCCTTACCGACTTTAACAGCGGGACCTTCTTCGATACGCTCGTGACGAGGACGTTGAGTGCTGTGGCGGATGCGCCGGTCTGTCCGTTCCTCTCCTCCTCGAATGCTATGATCTCGGGGATGGCGTCCTCGATATTTCTCTCCGGAGACCAGCCGGTAACCTGCCTGAGGAGCCCGACGTCCGCCTGGGAGGCCTCGAACGGTATGTCGGGCGCGGCTTTTACCGACTTCATCTCCGGGAAACGTTTCCTCAGCACCTCTATTACCTCGCTTACCCTCCTCGCACGCCCGGTGCCAAGGTTCACGATGCCGGTCATGTCGCTCTTGGCGAGCCTGACAAGCCCTTCGGCCACGTCCCCTGCGTAGATGTAGTCGAACAGCCCTTCTTCGTTATAGACGGTCAGCGTCTCGCCCTTGAGCAGATCCCTTGTCCACCTTGAGATTATATCGCGGGAGTCCTTGCCGTAACTCCTGTAGATGCGCGCGCATATGGAACTGAACGCCCCACCCCTGAACTCGTTCAGGAAATCTAGCTCGATCTCGTGCGAAAGCTTGGCCGCTCCCGTCAGGTTCCTCGGATATATGGCGGAGTCCTCCCTGAGCGATACGGGCTGTGCGGCCGGGCCGCCGAAGGTATATAGCTTTTGGTCGTATATTAGGTAGCTCGACGCAAATACCACCCTCCGGAGGCTTCCGGAGTCCTTCAGACATCCCATAAGGTGGTGGCTCAGCAGGACGTTGTGACGCAGGTTCTCGTCCCAGAACTCGTAGGTCTCGGTAGAGCGTTCGAACGTCGCAGCGAGGTGGAAGAAGTACTCTGGCGCGAATGCGCCAATTTCATCCGGCGTAATGTAGTTCAGGTCTCCCTGACGGTACTGTATATCCGAAGGCCATCCTGCCGGCCTCGGCTTCAGGTCCCCGACCAGCATGACCGCGCCTTCGTCGTGGAGCCTTTTTACGAGGTAGTCTCCGATGACGCCTGCACCGCCGCTCACGAAAACTTTCTTATCCTTCAGTATCATAATATTCTTTCAGGTAACCGTGAATGAGTGAGTCGACATAGGCGCCGTCGATCAGTTCGTGCTGGAGCATCCTGCCTTCAAGCCTGAAACCGCTGTCTTCCAGCACCGCGACATGGCAGGGCCTGATGTCGTAGGTTTCGGTGAACAGCCTGTTGAACCCGAGAGCCCGGAACGCGACGAGCTTCATAAGGCCCAGGAATACGCTGAACTCCCTGGTGTACAGCGCAGTGTCCCGGCCACGGAAGGTGTCGAGCAGGAACGATAACTCGGCGCGGCGCGACGTCCAGTGGATATTTGTAAACCCGCCGTAGCCGATGCAGGAACCGTCAAGCAGGTAGCTGAACAGGACCATGCCAGGGCGCTCCTGGACCATGGACGGCAGGACTGCGTTTTCGTAGTATGAGGCCTGGTCTGCTTCCGTCAGTGGACGTCCCTGTCTCAGGACTTCCATCTGGGAGTTGCGCCAGACCCTTATCGAGTCCATGTCCTGTCTTCGCAAGGACCTTATGCTGTATCCGTCCAGGCAGTAGACGTCGGTATCGAGGCAGGCGTATTTCAAATAGCTCACCCTGCCAGCCTGACAAACGCGGTGGTGTCCCGCCCGAAACCGCACCTGGCCGCGGCGGCCATATAGTCTATATAGCTGTCCATGTCCTGGTTTACCAGGAAGTTCTCTATCATTATCCTGGAATAATGCGCCTGTTTCCCCCTGCTTCTGTCCGCCCAGTAGTTGGAGAACTGGTTGACAAGGTACGTCTCCACCGGAAAGTCTACAAGCACCCTGACCGTTTCGAAACCGCGGTCAGCGAGGGTCTTCTCCAGTGACGAACATGTAAAGTAGTTCAGGTGGTCCGGCGGCGTGAACCAGGTCTCGCCGTCAAGGAAACCTTTTTTCAGAAGAAACGCCTGAAACCCGCTGTAGTCGTTAGGGACGCGTACCCTGAGCAGCGATCCCCGGTCCATGAGGCCTCTTATCAGGTCGAGCAAACCGAGCGGGTCCCGGACGTGTTCGAGAACGTTCGCTACGTTTATCAGGCCGTATGTGTTCCCGGACGAGACCGAATCCCGAAGCAGGTCGTATATGTTACCCTGCCTGAAATAACCGAGGAGAGACGGATGGTGGTTCTCTATGGCCCATGACGAGAAGTCCACCAGGTCTAAATCCCAGCCAAGTTCATGCATATAGGCCGCGAAGTAACCCTCACCGCACCCGACGTCGAGAAAGCCCCCCCTCGCATTGCCGTAAAGGGAATTACGTATATGCTCGGTGACCCTTGCTGTATTCGCAAAGGATTCAAGCTCGTCAGCGGTATAGTCCGGGGAATATGCCCCACGCTCACAGACCTGGAAATACGCCTCCCGGTAATATTTTTCAAGCTCCTTTTCCGTAGGCATCGGGTCCACCTGCCAGAAGCCCAGGGGATGCAGTTTCTTGCCATAGCTCATCTTAGTCGTCTCCAGGTAATAAGGCTATGCCAGTACGCTTCTCACCGCGGCTATAACCCGTCCGACGTCCTTCCCGGCCATCATCGGGAACATCGGGATGCTGAGCGCGGACTCATAATACGCCTCCGCCACGGGGAAGTCGCCCGGCCTGTACCCGAACTCCCGAATGTAGTAGGGCTGCAGGTGTACCGGTATGTAATGCACCTGTGTCCTGACGCCGAGCTCCAGCAGCTCCGCTATTACCTTCTTGCGGGATTTTTTCAGGCTCTTGAAGTCTGCTCTGAGAACGTATAGATGATATGAGGAGAACGACCAGGGGCTCTCTGCAAGCGGCCTGACGAACTCCATGTCCTTGAACGCATTGTCGTAGCGTGCGGCTATCTCACGCCGTCTCGCTACGAAGTCATCAAGCCTCTTCATCTGCGAAGTCCCGAGTGCGCACTGTAGGTCGGTTATCCGGTAGTTGTAGCCAAGCTCCACCATCTCGTAGTACCAGGGGCCGGGGTTTCGGGTCATCCGCTTCGGGTCGCGCGTCATCCCGTGGTTCCGGAGTATGTTAAGCCTGTCGTACAGCTTCCTGCTGTTCGTAAGCACCGCCCCGCCCTCGCCGGTGGTGATGTGCTTCACCGGGTGGAAGCTGAACACGGTCATGTCCGAGTATTTGCACGAGCCTGTCCGGTCGAGGCCGCCGCCCCGCTTCTTCGTGCCAGCCCCGAGCGCATGACACGCGTCCTCTATGACATGGGCTCCGTGCTCCCTGGCTATGGCCGATATGGCCAACATGTCGCAGGGGTTCCCACCGAAATGCACCGGGATTACGGCTTTAACCTTCTTCTTTTTATTCTTGAGAGCCTCTTCGAGCCTGGCCGGGTCGATATTGCACGTGTCCGGGTCGAGGTCGGCGAAGCGCGGGTGGAGTCCGGAGTAGAGCGCGCAGTTGGCGCTGGCAAGGAACGTGTTGGGTGATGTTACGACGTCCGCGCCCTTGTCCAGCTCCAGCGCAAGGCAGGCAAGGTGGAGCGCGGCAGTGCCGTTTGATACTGCAACGGCATATTTCGCGCCGCAGTAGGATGCGAGTGAGTCCTCGAACTCGGCGACCCTCGGCCCCTGTGTGAGCCAGTCGGAGGCGAGCGCGGCCATTACCTCGGATATGTCGTCCGGGGTCACCCACTGCCTCCCGTAGGGGATTATATTTTCCAGGCCAGCCATCAGTCCTTCGTGTGTTTACGGAGCTCTTCCACCGTCATCCAGACATCGTTGTTGTCGCTCGAATACCTGAAGCCGTCGGGCACCGGCCTGCCGCCGTCGAGGGTGTCGCGGGTCCACCAGTGGAAGTCGGGCTGTATGACATACATGCCGTCGTACTCGATCGTGTGCCGCGAGTCGTCCTCGGTTATCATGACCTCGTGGAGTTTTTCTCCGGGCCTTATGCCTATGGTCTCGCAGACGCAGTCCGGGCATACCGCCTTTGCGAGGTCCATGATGTTCATGCTCGGTATCTTGGGTATGAACGTCTCACCGCCGCTCGTCATATCGAGGCATTTTATCACAAACTCGACGCCCTGTTCAAGCGTGATCCAGAACCTGGTCATCCTCGGGTCGGTGATGGGGAGCCTGCCGGTCGCCATCTTCTGCTTGAAGAACGGTATGACAGAGCCCCGGCTCCCGATTACGTTCCCGTACCTGACGACGGAAAAACGCGTCCCCCCTTGCCCGGAATAGGAGTTGCCCGCTACGAAAAGCTTGTCCGAGCAGAGTTTCGTAGCCCCGTACAGGTTAATCGGGTTCGACGCCTTGTCGGTAGAAAGCGCTATGACCTTCTTCACCTTTTGGTCGATGGCTACGTCGATGATGTTCTGCGCGCCGAGTATGTTCGTCTTCACCGCCTCGAACGGGTTGTACTCCGCCGCAGGCACCTGCTTGAGCGCGGCCGCGTGGATGACCACGTCCACACCCCGGAAGGCCCTGTGAAGGCGGTCCTTGTCCCGGACGTCGCCGATGAAGTACCTTAGCCGGTCGTCGTTGAACTCCTGCGCCATCTCGAACTGTTTCAGCTCGTCGCGGCTGAATATTATGAGTTTCCTTGGGCGGTACCTGTTCAGCATCATCTCGGTGAACTTCTTGCCGAACGACCCGGTCCCGCCGGTAACGAGCACGCTTAAATTGTTCCAGTCCATTTTACCTTCCACTTAGTTCGTCCAGGACGGCGGCCACACGCTCGCGGGCCCTGCCGTCGTGTTTATAGTTGTACCTGTGTATGAACCGCTCCCGGTTGTCTTTAAGGTAGCCGTACTCCGGAGAGCCGTCAAGCAGCCCGTCCACGGCCTTCCTGACCTCGGGCGCGGTCTCAGCCAGCACCGCGACGCCTTGTTCTATATAGTTGTCGCCGCCCCAGTGCCTGTTGGAGGACAGCACGACGAGCAGTTTGCCCATAAGTACCGCCTCCAGCCCGACGGTTGAAAACGTCAGTAGAACTGTATCACATATGGCAAGCATATCAAAGATGTTTTTCCCTTTCGCGACAAGCGCGCAGGGGAAATCCATGTCTCTCAGCAGCCTGTCGTATATGGCCGGGTCCTCCACGGGGTGCGGTTTTATCACGAAAACCGCGTCTTCCCTGCCCCGCATGGCTGAAAGCGCCATCCCGACCGTCCCGGTCTCGCCCTCGTACCCGGTCGCGGCGTACATGACCACCTTCTTGCCGGCTGGAATACCGAGTTCCGCCTTGATTGTATCGGCGTTCTTCAGGTGTTCGAGTATCCCGTCGTACCTCGGCTGGCCGGTCGTGACGAGCTTCTTATCATCCGTCCCGTGCTCAAGGAACCATTCCCGCATCCCCTCGCCCCATACCGCTATCCTGTCCGCGAGGAACGGGCCGAATATAGGCTTGTAGCTGACCATGCCGTGGAAGACCTCGGCGGCCGGTATGCCATGCGACTTGCAGAAAAGGAGCGCCTCGCGCGGCTCCGGGTGCATGCTGCTCGCTATCAGGAGCGCCTTTACATCCGTTATACCGGTAAGCCGTCCGAGCGCGGCCGTCCGGGCCAGCGTGTTGTGGAGGCCCTTTATCAGGAGCCGCTCCAGCTCGTCCCTGACAAACGGGAAGAGGCTCACGCCGTTGTAGTCGAAGGACGGCGACGACGTGAGCCTCTCGAACAACGTCTTTATGTTGTCCATCAGCGGCTTGCGCTTTATCAGCACCCGCGCCGGTGTATACCATCCGTATATGTCGCCGTACGTCAGTGCGTCGATGCCGCGCTTTGCAAGCTCGGATTTTGTCTTATCGCCCGCCGCGAGGTTTATTACGCCACGCCCCCTTACCGCGCCCGCGACGCCGGATATGCTGTCGAGGCTCGATACCGTGCCTCCGGCGTAAAAGAACAGGTATTGTCCGACAGTACCGGCTTGATTCCTGTAACGCGTCCCGGCCTTCACACTCTTCATCAGGTCCGTAGCGAACCGGTACGCCCAACCGGGAAACCCGAGCCTCAGCGACAGCTCCATGACCTTCAGGCGGCCGGTTTTCTTACGGACGGGCACATTAATATGAGCCGTGCCCTGTCCCAGGCCGTCGCCTCCGGACAGAAACCCGCCGAGACCAGCAGCCTCCTCCGGGAAGAATGTGACAACCACCCCCGGGCGCGCGCGATCCACGCAGTCACGCAGGTTCTCCAGCCGGAGCGCGGCGTTCCTGAATATCCCGAACGCCTCCTGCTCGTATATATACCCAATCGAGTATCCATCTGCCACGGTCGGGTCGCAGCCGTCGACGATATACCAAGTCCTGTATGACTCTGTGAACCGGTCCAGGAATCCTGCGATGGCGTCCGCCCAGCGCCTGCTTTCTAAGGTAACAACCGAGCCCTCGATAGACTCCTTCTTCAGGAGCCCCTCGTCCGGTGACATCACGACGGGCCTGACGCCAGCGGCGCTCAGAGCCGTCAGAAGCTCTTTATACACCTCCGCCGCCTCACGGCTGTGCACATAAGCTAGTACAGTACCGTTACCCGGTGATGCGGCAAGGGCAGCCATGACCCGCCCGGCTATGCCGCTTATGTCGGGGACTCCGGCCATTCATCCGCTCCCGTATATAAACTACAGCTAAATCAGCCCGTCGGGCCGCGTTCATGCCGTGCGCCGTCAGGCACGTCGCCAATCACGGAAGTGCCCACGCCCACGAAGGCTCCGGCCCCTACCCTTGTCCCGCTAGCGAGCGCCGCTCCGGCACCGACGATACTGCCGTCGCCGACCGAAGACCTTCCCGCAAGCACCGCTCCGGGGCCGATGTGCGCATGCGCGCCTATCACGCAGTCGTGGTCTATTACCGCGCCTGTATTAATTATGGTATTCACTCCGACTGCGACGCCCGGCTGTAAGATGCAGCCGGCCATGACCTGTACACCCTCGTTTAGGCTCGCGCCTACGGCAACGACTGCCGACGTATGGACAAGCGCGGGGATTTTGTATCCCATAACCTTGAGCCTGCCGAAAAGTGAGGCGCGCACACTGATACTGCCTATACCTATGCAGGCATGCGTGACGCCTTCGGCGAGGAGGCCGGGCAGCATTTCCTCACCGCCCAGGACGGCAAGGCCGTGCCTTTCGGCTCCTTTATCCAGCCCGTCATCTATTATCCCGGCGATCTCGTACGCGCCGTGCGACCTTATAAGAGACAGCAGGACGGAGGCATGCCCCCCGCCGCCGATTATAACGAGTTTATTCACGGCAAACCCAGTTAACGTTGCAAATCAATGCCTTAATAGGCCCCTTCCACTATCTCCCATCTTAAGATAAGAGGGGGCCGGGGGGCGTTATGAAACTCCAGTGTGCAGCCTGTACACCTCCAGCGTCTTTGCCAGCGTCTTCTCCCAAGTGAGCGACTCGGCCGCGAGCCGCGCCTGCGCGCCGGCCGCGCGCCTTGCCTTCTCGCATGCGAGGTACGCAAGAGACGACGCGAGTCCGACATGGTCGTCGTGCTTCCGGAGCAGGTACCCGCTCTCGCCGTCCTCTATTACCTCGGAGACGCCGTTGTCCCGTGACGTGATTACCGGCATGCCGCAGGCCATCGCCTCGATAGTCGCGTTAGAGAACGGGTCGTACACGGTCGGCAGCGTGAATATATCGCACGCACCGTAGTATTCCTCCGGCCTGTTTGTAGGTCCGGCGAAAATGACCCTGTCTCCCACGCCGAGCTTTTCGGCGAGCCTCATGAACGGCCCCGGCTCGTCCTTGCCGACCACGAGGAGTTTTATATGCTTAATATCGTTAGCCATCCCTGCCGCGACCGCCACCGCCTTTATAACGGTTTCCAAGCCCTTCCTCCTGA
This sequence comes from Nitrospirota bacterium, assembly GCA_016212105.1. Classification (GTDB taxonomy): domain Bacteria; phylum Nitrospirota; class JACRHJ01; order JACRHJ01; family JACRHJ01; genus JACRHJ01. The sequence goes on along the minus strand of JACRHJ010000022.1, from coordinate 35,168 downwards.
ACCCCGCGCCGACAAATAACGCTACCGGTCCATCGCCGAGGCCGTGCCTCGCGCGTACAACCGCCCGTGTCGCGGAGACCTTAGCCGGGTGGAACTTATCTGTATCAACCCCATTGTATGCCACATGCACACGCTCCGGAGGGATGGGGTAATGCCTGAGTATCCCCTGCCGGGCAAGTTCGGAGTTTGTAATCACAGTAACGCGTCCGGCGGGTGTGTAGCGAGACTTCTCCATGTTCAGGATGACGCGGTCGAGCGGGTTTATGTAGCCCAGGACGGACCCGGTTCGTTCCATGTACTCGGCGTGGCATCCGCCGCCGACAGTTACGACGCCTTCCGTGAACGGCCTTATCTGGTTGTGTATAACGTCAATATCCTTGCGTCCGCCGAGTACGCGCCCAACGTTCCTGGTAAAGCTCATCACCTTCACGAACGACGGCCCGTGCATCATCGGGACTATTGTGACTTTCGCGTCCAGGTCCATGTCCAAGACGTGCGCAGCGAAGATCTCGACCTCATGCCCAGCGCCGATAAGCCCCCTGGCGAGCTGGTATGTCCGCCGCTCGCTGCCGCCCCTGGTGTCGAAGCGTATTGATACAAGCGCGACCTTCATGCCCCGCGCCTGACCGCCTCGACAAGCAGGTATCCGCCCGTACTCGACGTGCCCGGAACCGAACGAGCGAGCACACCGCCGAACGTACCGAGGAGAAAGCGCTCGAACAGCCTGTCGAGCGCCTCGCTCTTCAGCCATCTGAACGGATATGTCAGCGGCTTGAAAAACGAAGAGGCCATGAAGCTCCACAGGAGCAGCTCGCGTTCGTCTATGACGTACATGTGGCTCTTGATGTCCATTCCGGCGAGCCCGATCCGCCTTTCCCACTCCGCCACCGGCAGGACGTGGTAGTGCTGGCTCCTCGCGTTCTTCCTGTCGGCGTAACGCGCGGCCATGCTGTTCAGGCCGAACATTTTATATATGGCAGGCGTGAGCAGTCCGCCTCCGAAATACACGCTCGGCACTGTAAATATAAACCGCCCGCCCGGCGCGAGCACCCGCCCGACCTCGCCAAGGACGCGGTCGATCTCCGGCATGTGCTCGATGGCGCATACGCTTATGACGGTGCCGAAGCTGCCGGTCTTATACGGCGCTTCGTATGCTGAGGCGCGGGTGAGGGACTTGTGGCTTCCGTTTGCTTTGGCCTTCCTGAGGTCAGGTTCGTAGAGGTCGAACCCTGCCTCGAACTGGGCCCCGAAGACGGACTGGGTGAAGACGCCGTCGCCGCATGCGAGGTCGAGCACCGGCCTCTTAATGTCGAGCGTGAGAAATCCCTCGCCCTCGATAGCCTTCAGGTACGGTATCCACGGCCGGTAGAGCCAGTGTCGGCGCTTCAGCATCTTCTCGAATGTATCGTATGCGGTGGTGCCCATTATGTCGCTTTCGTTGGCGCAATGTAATTGCGCCAACTAAATTGTAGGGGCCGACCGTAGTGTCGGCCCTTGCCTTGTCACCCCCGTGAAAACGGGGGTCCATTTTGACTCTCGTGCAAATATGGATTCCCGCCGGAGCCTGCCCCGGTAGGCTTAAAGCCGGGGCGGGAATGACAATCATGTGTTTAATATCTTCCCGTAAACCGCCTCTATATCGTCGAGCATCCTGTCCGCCGTGTGCCTCTCAAGGACCAGTGACCGGCCGGCCTCGCCCATCCGGGCCATCAGGGCCCGGTCGGACAGGAGACCCTTTATCGCGGCAGCGAGGGCCGCGGGGTCCTTTGGCGGCACGACCAGGCCGGTAATGCCGTCCTTGACGACCTCCGGTATCCCGCCCACGTCCGTCCCGACGACCGGCTTCCCGGACGCCATCGACTGGAGCGCGAACTGCGGTATCCCTTCCGACGCGTACGAGGCCATGACGGAAATGTCGAAACCGGCTATAACCGTCTCGACGTCGTCCCTGTGTCCGAGCATCGTCACGGCGCCGGCAATGCCAAACTCTTCCTTCCACTGGTCGATGTACGGCCTGACCGGCCCCTCGCCCGCGAGTACGAGACGCGCGTCCGGGTACTCCGCCAATATGGAAGGCATCGCCTCCATCATGTAGCGGTGGCCCTTCCAGCTACGAAGAGCGGCAGCCATCCCGATTACAGGCGCGTCCGCTGAAATACCGAGCTGGCCGCGAAGCGCATCGCCTCCGGTGCCAGTGAACTTTTCTGTATTTATACCGGTCGGCACGGAGTATATCTTGCCGGGGTTCAGGCCAAGCTCCCGGATGAGCTGCGCCATGATGAACTCGCCGGTCGTGATGACCCCGTCCGTGAGCGGGCCGTATACAAGCTTCGTGAACGGGCTGGTGTTAAGCGCGGACGAGATGTGCCTGTACCTGATGACCTTTGCCCCGGCGAGACGTCCCGCTATTCCACCTATCCAGCTGTCGCGCGAGCTGTGGGTGCCTACTATACCGACCCCGCGGTCTTTGATAATTCGGTACAACGCAGCGACACCCGGCAGAAAACCCTTCCTGTCCATCCGGACGGAAAACGTCTCAATGCCGGCGCGTTTTGCCCTGTCGTATATGGCGTTGTCCGGAGACGTCGCGAGCAGGACCTCGTAGCCCCTGCCCTTCATCCCCAGCATCTCGCCGAGTATCCTTATCTCCTGCCCGGCCCAGCCGTTCGAGGCCTCGGTGTGCAGTATCGCAGGTTTAGACATCGTAAGCCGTCAGGCCTCCCCTTCCCAGCCCTCGTCGAAAAGCGGCAGGGATGAGCCGTCGCCCTTATCCTTCTGCCTGTAGCGCTCCCGGATATGCCTTGCCGGGATGCCCGCCACAATAGAGTTGGGAGGCACGTCAGAGGTGACGACCGCCCCTGCCGAGACGACCGACCTGTCGCCGACCTTGACTCCGGGCAGGATTATCGCCCCGCCCGCTATCCAGCAGTCGCTGCCTATGGTTACCGGCCTCTTCCTCTGCACCGAACCCGAGCCCTGCATCGCCTTCTGGAAGTCGTGGTTCACGCTCAGTATCGTCACGCATGGCCCGACCATCGTCCGTTCTCCGATTTCTACGCCGCCCTGCGCCATGACCATCACGCGCGGGCCTATGTAAACGCCGGACGCAAGGTTAACACGTTCGGGGCAGTATATCAAGGCGTTTTCTCTGATGGTTACGGCGTTTCCGCAGCGCATCCGGGACTTGAGCGAGGCCGTCTTCAGGTTGTCCAGCATGCGGAATATGTAGTCGGCAAGACTGTAGAATATCCTCATGGCCAAGCTCCTGTTATCCTGCCGCACCCTCTGCGAGGATGCTCCCCGCGAAGTCTATGTCCAGATATTTATGAAGCCATATCCCGACAGAGAGCCTGAACGCGCGCCTGAGATATGCGTCGTTGTACACCCGGTAGACGTTGATGTCGCCGAACCCCGCCATCATCATCAGCGCGCCCAGTTCCTCGTACTTGTACGGCGTCTTGTGCGTGATGTCGCCGAAGTACCTGTGCGGGTGGTAAAGGTTCGGCGTGCCGATGAGCACCCGGCCTCCGGGCTTCAGGAGTCCCCGGACCTTCTTCAACATGACAAGCCCCTCGTCCGGCGTCAGGTGCTCGATAAGCTCGAACATGAAGACGAGGTCGAACCCTTCGGCAATCCCGTCCAGGCTTCTGTAGTCCTGCCTGGTCTCCGGGTCTATGTCCATGCTCCTGTACTCGACCGAGACGCCCGACGCCATAATCTTTGCCTCGAAACGCCGGTCGCCCGCGCCGACCTCGAGGACGGAATCTCCGTCCTTGATGTTCGGGAGGAGCCTGTCCATCTCCTTCTTTACGAGGGGGACGTCCCAGATACGGGGATACCGCGCCTTTACGTTGTTCCTGTGGCGGTACAGTCCGCTCCAGCTTTCGAGTCTGTCCATATTATCCTACTTCCTGCACGTCAGCAGATAGTTGAGGCAGAACTCCTTGTCCCGGTCGTACCTGTCCATGTAGAAGAACAGCCTCGCCACGGCCTTCTTGAACAGCGAGAACAGCGGCTTGAACGGCAGCCGTAGCGCCTTGAGCCAAAACGGGCTCCTGCCGGGGAAGAGATGCCGGTGCATCTCCATGACAAATATGGACATCATCCAGAAGAACCCGCCGACGGGCCTCGTGGACGTCTCGGCAAACCCCGACCTCCTGGCGAGATATTCGAGCCCGTACCGCGTGTAGCGGTAGAAGTCGTACGGGGCCTGGTGCTCCTTGAAGCCGTTGAACGGCGCTGTGAGGTACAGCGTCCCGCCGGGCTTTAACACACGGTAAAGCTCGTCCATGACCGCCCACGGCTCCGGGACGTGCTCCAGCACCTGGGTGCAGACCACGTAGTCGAACGAGCCCTCCCGGAAACAGCACGCCTTGAGGTCGCAGAAGCAGCTCGTCATCGAGTAGTCCCATGCGCCCTCTCCCTTGCCGAAGTCGCAGGAATAGTATTTCGCGTGCGCGAAGAGGTCCGCATACTCGCACTGGCCGGCGCCCGCGTCGAGCACCGACGCCCCAGCCGGGATTTCCGCCGCAAGCCCTTTGAGCGTCTCGGTCAGGCCGTAACGGCCGGGGTCGCGCCAGGGTGTTATATTCCTGAAACTGTCTTTGCCTGCCATATATCCTTTAATCCTCCTCTCCTCTCGGGAGAGGGGGTTGGGGGTGAGGGCGCCACCGAATACCCCCTCTCCACTTATGGATAAGGGGCGGGGGTGAACGTGACTAAGCTTGCCTTAGCAGCCCCGCCAGCCTGTCCGCGTACACATGAAGCGAGTAGCGCTCATCGACCTTCCGCCTCGCGGCCAAGCCTACTTCCGCCCTGCGCGCGGGGTACCTTATCAGCTCGTGCAGGCTGTCCATCCAGTCGAGCGAGCCCCTTGCAAGGAAGCCGTCCACGCCGTGTTCGACGACCTCGTTGTTCGCGCCTACCGCCGAGCATACGGGCGGGACCCCGGAGGCCATGTACTGGAGCGCCTTGAGCGCGCACTTGCCACGCGTCCATTCGTCGTCGACAAGCGGCATCAGGCCGATGTCCATGTCGAGTATGTCCGCCGCCTCCCTCGCCTCCGACCACCTCCTGTTCTCGACGGTAATGCCGTCCATGAAGTAATCTTTGTCCGAGACCACCAGAAGCCTGAGTCCGGGGAACTCCCTGCCGAGCGACGGCAGCACTCCGGAAAGCGTGTCGATGTACCGGTGGTTGACCGAGTGCCCTATCCAGCCGAGCGTCGGAGGCCCCGGCCTGTGCTCCTTCACTGTGTAACGCGAGACGTCCACGGCTGTCTGAAGCACCTCCGTGCGTCTGGCACCGTTGGACTCCGCGAACGATGAGAGAAACCCGTTCCCGGTTATCACAAGGCCGGATGCTCCGAGCACGGCCTTCAGCCGCCCTGTAACCTTCTTCCGTGTCAGCCATGACCAGCCGCCGGAAGGCGAGGTGAATATCGAGTCGTCGAAGTCGAATACGATGCGCTTGCCGAGCCCCGCCAACTTCCCGATGAAGCGCGCACCGAACAGCCGCTTCTGAATGAATATCACGTCGGAGCCTGAGGACGCCTTTAGCAGTTCGGACTCCTCGCGCAACCCGGCAACCAGCCGTCCGAAACCGCGCGGCTTCTGGGCGGGCGGTATCACCCTGACTTCGAGCCCCGCGGCTTCGAGCGAAGGCAGGAACTGGTACACCCTGTACCTGCTGCTAGCCCCGTTCCTGCCCGCGATAGTAAGAAACAGTATCTTGTTATCCCGCATCTCAGTTCATTAACTATCAAAAGTTTTTAGGCCGCCTTTTTACAAAAAGGCGGGACTTTTCTTATTTCTTCCTGAATGTGTCCTTGCCCGCCTTAGTATAGTCTTTCTCTATCCTTTCCCGGACCTCTCCAAGGCTTGGAGAGATATGCAGCGTGTCCGCCTCGTGGTCGCTCATGTCCCCGTGCAGGACGCCGCCCGCCGTCATGGACTTGTGGATGTTGCCATACAGGAGCCCCGGCCTTTTAACGTGCTCGAACACCTCGGTGGCGATGCATATGTTGTGTGGCGGCAGTTCCGGGTTAAGCTCGTCCGGCGTCACCCTGATGACCTCGACGTCCAGACCATGACTCCTGAACCTGTGCTCCGAGAATGCGAGCGGGAGTGCATCAATGTCCACGAGGTAAACCTTCGCACCCGTGTACATGCTCGCTATAGTAAACGAGAGGTACGCGAGCCCGCAGCCGTAGTCTACTACGACCGGTTCGCCGCCGGCCATATCTACGAGCGAGGCGGCGTGACGTTCGAGCCTCTGCCTGTTCGTCAGAGAATGGTATTCGGAGTATCCAGCCCCTTTCAGGAACCCCTTGAGCCTCCTCTCCATGTGGTGGCGCGGTTTCTCGCCCATCCTGTAGGAATACGAGACAAGCCTGAGCAGGCTCAACAGTTCCATGCGCTTGTAGAACTCTATTATCTGGCGCTCGTCGTGCATGTCGTACATGACGGAATGGATTTCCTGAAACTTCAGACAGAACTCCTTGAACCCCTTCCCGCCGAAGCCGGACTTCGCCCTCAGCTCCGTATATATACCGAGAACCTTGTCGCGCCCGTCGCCCCGCCTTTCGGCCAGGAAGTCGACCAGCTCGTTCTCGACCTCGTTCATACCACCAACAATCATACCGGCTCCATGCCTTTATATATCCCCCTCTCCTCGCGGGAGAGGGGGTTGGGGTGTGGGTCTCCGTTGGACGGGGACGGCTCACCGAATGCCCAGCACGTCCTTATAAATACCGTCCATCCTTTCCAGCATCCCGGTGAACGTATAGCGTTCCATTACCAGCCTGTATCCGGCTTCGGCGAGAGACGCCGCGCGTGCCTTGTCCGAGAGCATGTCGCGTATAGCCTCGGCAAGGGCGGCATGGTCCCCGGACGGTACGGTGAGCGCGGTCTTGCCGCTGATGGCGACTTCGTTTATACCGCCGACTTCCGACGCGACCACCGGCACCTTCATCGCGTGCGCCTGGAGCACCGCCTGCGGGACGCCTTCCGGTATCCGCGCCGGCAGCGCCATGATGTCCAGGTCCGCAAGGACTGACGGGATGTCCCGCCTGTACCCGGCGACTATTATACTGGCCTTGCAAGGCGACGCAGAGACCATCTCCGCAAGCTCTTCGCGCATCCAGCCGTCGCCGACCAGGACGAAGACCGCGTCTGGAACCTTTGCAATGACCAGTTCGGCAGCCCTGACGAAGACGTCTGGCCCCTTGTCGCCGCGTATCACGGAGACCATGCCGACGAGCGGCCGGTCCGCGCCTATCCCCAGTCCGGTTCGGAACGTCCCCTTTGCGACGTCCGGGTTGAACCTTTCAGTATCGACACCGGTCGGTACCGATATTATTTTGCCGGGCTCGACGCCCCGGTCTACCATGCCCTGCCGTATCGAGTCGCTTGTCGTGACCACCCTGTCGCACAGGGCTCCGTATACCAGCCTGCCCATCATGTGAGAGCGTATTGGGTTGGCTATGTGCCTCGACCGGACCACCCGCAAGCCGAGCATCCGGGCCGCGATACCCGCGCCCCAGCCGTCCTTCGAGCCGTGGGCGTTGAGTATCTGTGCACCCTCTGCCCGCATAATCCTCATGAACCCGTATACGGCGGCCGGGTCGATACTCCCGCGCATCGTTACAGGGTACGCGGCCAGCCCCATGCCCAGCGCCTCCCGGAGTATCCTGCTGCCCGGCCTCGCCGCGAGCGCGGAGCGGTACCCGAGTCCCGCAAGACCCTCCATCTCGGCAAGTATGCGAAGCTCCTGGCCGCCCAGGTTCATGGACGACTCAGTGTGCAGGACAGAGATCACAGGAACCTCTCAAGGAACCCGAGGAGCTTCCGGTTGTATTCGCCAAGCGAGTAGTCCTTCTCGACAGTTTCCCTGCCCGCTCGTCCTAACCGCTCCCGGAGCGCGGCATCACACATAAGCCTCCCAAGCGCATCCGTCCAGCCGTGCATGTCGTCCGCGATAAGTCCGTTTTCGCCGTGCCGTATTATGTCCTGGTTAATGCCGACCGGGGACGCGATTGCCGGCACTCCGGAGGCCATGTACTGAAGCAGCTTGTACCCACCCTTGCCGCGCGTCCATATGTCGTCCGCAAGCGGCATGACGCCGATGTCGAAACCCGCGAGGTCGTCCGCCTCGGACCCCGCGTCCCATGCCTTGAAATTGCATGGGACGCCGGTTATGCCGGGGTCCGCGTCGGACACCACCCGTAGCATTGCGCCCGGATGTCCGGCAAACGCAGCTCTTATCGCGGGCAGAATCGCAGTAAGGTGCGGCAGGTTCCCTTTCGTGCCCATCCAGCCGACCACGACCCTATCGGATGCGTTATACTCCTTCGGCCTTATCGCGTCCGTGTCAACGGGAGTCGGGAGCGTTATCACGTCCTGCCAGCCCGCGCCTTTCTCCCTCGCCGCGACAGCGAACTCCGCGAGGTATCCGTTGCCCGCGACAACGCCTCTGCACGCGGCCGCGATACGGCAGAAACGCGTGAAATGCTTCCCCGTCATGGCCTCGCCGCGCTCAAGCTCGTGGAACATCACCGCGTCGTCGAAGTCGTAGACCATGCGCGGGTTGGCCTTCGTCATCATGGCGAGCATTGCGCCGGACACCAGCTTCTTCTGGAGCACCACAAGGTCGTAAAACGGAAGCGTAGCGACCAGCGCCGCCTGGCCAGGCCCGGAGGACGGGAACTTCCTCACGTCCACAGTGTGGCCCGCCGAGGCAATATAACCCACGCTCCCCAGGACGCGTTTCCGGGTGCTCGGCTTGTTATCGCCTATGACAAGATACAGTATCTTCGGCAAGTTGTCGCCCGCATCAAATTAAAGATCAACTGCTGAAAGTCCCGCCTTTTTGGTAAAAAGGCGGCCCAAAAACTTTTAATAGTTAAACCGGGATGGTCTCTGTCTTGCCACGCTGTCTGATTACGCGGGCCGGGTTGCCGACCGCTACGCTGTACGGCGGGAGCGGTTTCGTCACCACCGCGCCTGCGCCGATGACGCAGCCGTCGCCGACGGACTCCATCACGATGGCGTTCGTGCCTATCCAGACGTCACGGCCTATGGTGACGCGCCGGACCCCGTGGCCCTGCTCGCCGATAGGCGTATCGACGTCGTCGAAGGAGTGCGTGTGCCGCCCACTGAGTATCACGACGCCGGACGCGGTCAGGAGGTTGTCGCCCAGGTCCGCGAGTCCTATGGTGTTGTACCTTCCAAGCGACACGTTGTCGCCGACCCTGACGTCTCGGTAGTTTATCTTCGTGCCAAGGTGTATTGTAACGCCTTCGCCGAACGACGGCATGGCGCTCCTGTAGAACTCGCCCCTTATCTTCTTCCCTATGGGCATCGGCAACAGGCTGACCATGTCCGCCACGTCACCGAAGTTCCTGGGCTTGAGCTTTACCATGAGTATGAACGGCAGCGCGCACAGGTACGCGAGCGCGCGCCTGTACGCGTGCTTGAACGACCTGTTATCGTGCCGTGATTTTGTCATACTCGTCCATGACCAGGTCTATGTGACGCTTGATGCCGAACCGCTCCACGGCGGCCTCGCGTGCCAGCCGCCCCATCTCAAGGAGGTCGTCGCCCATTTCCATGCAACGGAGCATAGCGCCGGAAATGGCGGACACTTCGGCCTTGGGTATAACGAACCCCGTCCTGCCGTCCTCCAGGATATTCCCGACCTCGCCTACCTGCGTCGCTATCGACGGCCTGCCGCAGGCCATCGCCTCGATAAGCGCCCTCGGGAAACCTTCCCACAACGAAGGCATGACCAGCACGTCGAGCGCGGCCATGGCAAGCGGGACGTCCGTCACGCGGCCCGCGAGCGTAGTACGCGCCTTCAGCGCGGGCCGGGCTTCAAGGTACTTCAGCAGCTCGTCCTCGTTCTCCCTCTGCCCGGAGCCTACTATCAGAAACCACGCCGAGGGCCGGGCCGCAAGCAGCGTCTCCGCCGCTTCGAGGAAGCTCAGAACGCCCTTCCGGGGCTCGATGGTCCCGACCATCCCGAACACGAACGCGTTTACGGGAATGCCGTACCTGTCCCGGAACGACCCGCCGTCGAGGCCCGGCCTGAAGACGTCCGTGTCCACGCCGTTGTATATCTTCAGAGCCTTGCCGCTTGAACTGAAGTATACCTCGATGTCGGTGGATACCGCGAATATCCTGTCCGACAGGAGCCTCACCCACGGGCCGTTCTTCCGGACGCGGCTGCCCTCCGGGTCCTCGCGTACGTGCCAGACGACCGGCACGCCGGACAGCTTCGCTGCGATTCCGGCATACTTCGAGAACGGCACTGCGCTGTTCAGGTGTACAAGCCCTATTCCTTCTGCCTTGATAAGCCGCATCGCCTCGCGGACGAGGCCAATGCAGAGGAGCCCGCGTCTTGCGAGCACGTATGCCGGCACGCCAATCGACGTCAACTTTTCGACCATCGGACCCGGCTTGCTGAACGCCGCGACCGGCCGGAACCTCGCCCTGTCCAGCCCGGTCATAAGCTGGTACAGGCTCACCGCCGAGCCCTTGAACTCCGGCGTGTGCGAGACGTATAGGACGCTTGTGGGCATAAAACCTTGAAGAGAGAAAGGCCCGCCTTTTTGTAAAAAGGCGGCCCAAAAACTTTTAACAGGTGAAACGTCGTCCCGAGCGAAGTCGAGGGACCTGCTTTTATGTAGGGGCCGACCCGCGTGTCGGCCCTGCCTTTATGTTTCCTATAAACATCTCAATCGCTTCTACCGCGTCCTCGACTGTTATCGTCTCCAGGCACCGGCTCCTCTTGCTGCCCTCGCAGCCGTCCCTGTGGCAAGGGATGCACGGGAACTCCGCGAGCTTCTCGACCACGACGCGCCTGCCGGTCAAGGGTCCCCAGAGCACAGAGTCCGAAGGCCCGAAGAGCGCGACGACGGGAGTCCCAACCGCGGCCGCCATGTGCATCGGCGCGGTGTCCACGCCGAAGAAAAACTCCGCTCTCCTGCACACCGACGCAAGCCTCTTGAGCGTCAGCTTTCCCGACAGGTCAACCGGCCTGGACCTGACGAGAGACAGGATGTTCCGTACCCTGTCCAGCTCCTGCGCGTCCGGGCCGGAAGTGATTACCGCGCGTATCCCCCTGCCCTCTATATGGTCTATAACTGCCGCTACCGCCTCGTCACGCCAGCACTTGAACAGCCACCGGGAAGTCGGGTGCACGACTGCTGTTTTCGCGTCCCTTGGGACGCCGTTCCGTTCGAGGATGCCCGCGACATATTCGTCGTCTTCTTGGGACGTATAAAGCTCCGCGCCGGTCGTGACTGGAGCTATGCCCAGCGGTCCGAGCAGGTCCATATCCATGACCGCCTTGTGCCGGCCGTCATAGACCGTGGGCACGGTGTGCGTGTACACGAGCCTCTTGCCGAGGAATCCCCGGCCCTCCGGGTCAACGCCTATCCTGTACCGCGCGCCGGACAGAAGCCCCATTATCGCGCCCCTGTCGCCCTCGGTCATGTTTATTACGAGGTCCGGCTTCTCCGCCCGGAGCCTTCTCACAAGACCAAGCTCATGCACGAGACCCGCGCCCTTCTCGAAGGTGATTACCTCGTCCACGCACGGGTTCAGTGTCAGCATGTCCTCGGTGCCCTTGGGTACGAGGGCCACAGTGCGCGCATGCGGGATGGCCGTCTTGAGCGCCCTGAATGTCGGCGTGGTCAGCAGCACGTCGCCGATATGCCGGAGCTTTATGACGAGGATACACTGTACCTCTCGCAGATTAATTGTAGACAAAAAGCAGATTCCTCGACTTCGCTCGGAATGACTAATAAGCCGCTGGGTTCCCGCTGGAGTTTACCCTGGCATTCATAAAGCCGGGGCGGGAATGACGACATAAGGTGCTGGCGCAATATACTGCGCCCCCTACTGCTTTTTCTCCCCCATCTCCCAGAGCTTCGCGTACTTGGAGAATGTATAAAACGCGTAAAGCAGGGCGATCACAAGGCCGTGCATGCCGTCCCTGAAGCCCTGCTTCATGAAGAACATCTTGATGAAAGTCAGCGGCGGCCGGAACAGCATGTCGGTCGCGGACGCTTGCCGGCCGGCCTTCTTCAGTTCATCGGCGGCAAGAGAGCTGTACCTGTCCATCCGGACAAGGTAGTCCGATACGCCGGAGTATGTGAAGTGGAGCATCGGGTTCACAAGCGTCCCGGCCGCGCCGTCCACCACTACCGCTTCGTGTACGGCCCTGTCTCCGAACCTCCCCTTGCGCCTGTCGAACAGACGGACGGAGTAGTCCGGGTACCAGCCGCCATATTTTATCTCGCGGCCCATGAAGTGGTTCCTGCGCGCGCACCTGTAGCCGTCATAATCCGGATCAGAGGCCGTCAGCCTCTTTATCTCGGCGGCAAGCTCCGGAGTGAACCGCTCGTCCGAGTCCAGGACGAACACCCAGTCGTTCGATGCGAGAGAGACCGCGCGCGCCTTCTGTCCGGAAAAACCGCGCCACGCCTCCTGATATACCTTGTCCGTGTACTCGCGGCATATCTCCACTGTCTTGTCCGTGCTGAACGAGTCGAGCACGACTGTCTCGCCGGCCCAGTTCGCGCTCTCGAGCGCGGCGCGGATGTTGGCCTCCTCGTTGTACGTTATTATCACTACCGAGACGTGCGGCATCTCAGCCGAGTTTCTCCGCTTCGTCCACCAGCATTACGGGTATGTCGTCCTTTACCGGGTATTTCAGCCTGCATGCGTCGCAGACGAGGCCGTCGCCGCTGTCTGTAAGCCGGACGTCGCCCTTGCATTTCGGGCAGGCCAGTATGTCCAGAAGCTCCTTGTCTATCGCCATGTATGCCTCCAAAGAAAAGGACGTGAAACGTGTTCGTGTTTCGTGAATGATTATTTTGGGGCCGGTCCGTGTGCCAGCCCTTGTCTGTCACCCCCGTGAAAACGGGGGTCCATTTTGAATTTATGCATTACAATGGATTCCCGCTTTCGCGGGAATGACAGCCTATCCTATAATACTTGACGCCGCCTCATAAACCTGCTCCGCCGTCACGCCTGATAGGCATTTCACGTTGTCGCAGGAACGCCTGAAGCACGGCCTGCACTCAATATCAGCCGTAAGCACCCTGTGCCTGTCGCCGTACGGCCCCGTCTTGCCGGGGTCGGTCGGGCCAAATACCGCGACCACGGGCGTCCCCGCCGCGGCCGCCATGTGCATCGGGCCGGAGTCGTTCGTTACAAGCACCGACGCCCTCGACAGGAGCGCTCCAAGTACTTTGAGAGTCGTCCGGCCGAAGGCCATGCCGCCCCGGCAGGCGGGCGCATCCGGCACGCCGTCCATCAACCTGGCCTCGTCCGCCGTGCCTACGAAAACGGGCTTCAGACCGCGTCCTTTATGGATACGGTCAGCAACCTCGACGAAGTTCGCCGCCGGCCACCGCTTGGTATCCCAGCGCGCCGAGGGCGCGAATGCGGCGAACGGCTCTCCGGGCCGTATGCCGAACTCCTCAAGGAGCGCGTCAGCCTCTGCCCTGTCCTCGCCGGACAGTCTTATCGAAAACTCACACGGGCTGGCAGTGTTTATGCCTATATGTGCGAGCGTCAGCATGTACCGGTCCACGGCGTGTATATTAGTGGCGGGCACCGGCACAAGTTCAGTGTAGAAAAGCGTCGCCCCCTCGCGGGCGTTGGCGAAGCCCATGCTGCGGTCCGCCATGCAAGCCGCCGTAATCAGCCCGCTCCGGAGGAGCCCCTGGAGGTCGATGACGAGGTCGTAATGCTCGCGCCGGAGTTCACGGAGGAAGCCCATTAGCCGCCCGGACCAGCCCGGCCCCTTGAGCATATTCCGGTCGAACACGATGACGCGGCCGATGGCCGGGTTGCCCTCAAGCACGCCCTCGTACCCACGGCCTACTACCCAGTCTATGCCCACGGCCGGCAAGGCAGCCTTCAGCGCGGACGCGACAGGGAGCGCGTGTATCACATCGCCGAGCGAGCTGGGCTTTATTATCAGGACTTTTTCGAGTCTTCGATAATCCAATCGGCCGCCTCCGCCAGGCTGTCGAAGACCCCGGCCGGTGTTATCCCCCTCGACTCCATCAGAAACCATTCCTCGCGGCCGTATCCGGTCAGGACGAGAATCGGTTTGCCGCCCGCGTTCATTCCGAGTTCGACGTCGGTCTGCTTGTCGCCGACGAAATAGGACCGTGCGAGGTCAAGCCCGAGTTCTCTCGCGGCGCGAATGGCCATGCCCGGTTTAGGCTTTCGGCAGTCGCAGCCACGCACCTCGCCGTGAGCCGGGTGGTGCGGGCAGTGGTAGAACGCGTCAATTGCGGCGCCGCTTTCCGCGAGCAACCGGCCAAGGGTCTCGTTCACGCCGCGCAGCTCGTCCTCGCCGAAGTAGCCGCGCGCTATGCCCGACTGGTTAGTCACGACGACGAGCGCGAAGCCGGCCTGTTTTAATCTGGCGAGAGCATCCGCCGCGCCGGGCAGGAGGGCGACCTGTTCCGGGTCCGACAGGTAGCCGACCTCCTCGTTTATCGTCCCGTCACGGTCGAGAAATACTGCCCTGTCAGCCAACCCTGTCCCCCAGCATCTCGCGCGCGGCCCTGATAACGCTTGCAGCCGTCACGCGCTCCATGCATATGTAGCTCTTGTCCGGGCATGTGCGCTTCAGGCATGGGCTGCAGTTGACCGGCTCCCGGACGACCTTGTGCCCGTTACCGTGCGGCGCCGTCGCGATATGGTCCGTCGAGCCGAAGACGGCGAGCGTCGGCACGCCGAGCGCCGCCGCAATGTGCATCGGGCCGGTGTCGTTGGTTATGAACAGGCGGCAGTTCTTTATAAGCGCCATTAGCTCACGGATGGTAGTCTTGCCCGCGAGGTTCAACGCCTGCCCCTTCATGGACGCCTGGACCGCGCCCGCAGTGGCGATGTCGCCGTGGCCGCCGAATATTATCACCTTCGCCCCGTCCTTCTTGGCCAGGCTGTCCGCGACCTGGCCGAACCGCTCCGGGTGCCACCGCTTGGCGACGCCGTACTGCGCCCCGGGGTTTATGCCTGCTATCAGGTCTCTGGACGTTATGCCGTGTGATTTTAGCAGGCCTGCCGCCCATTCGGACTCGGGCTTTCCGACATACAGTTTCGGAGCGGAATACCCGGCCTTGATCCCGAGCGCGTCAAGCATGTCGAGGTAGTAGAATACCTGATGTTTTCTTCTGGTCTCCTCGGATACCTTGACGCCCATGTTAAGGAGTATCCCGCGGCCGTCGGTGTTGTAGCCCATCCTTACGGGGATATTGGCAAGAAATGTTATAAGCGCCGCCTCGAACGCGTTCTGGAGGAGTATGGCCCTGTCGAAGCGCCTGCGGCGCAGTTCCCTGGCGAGTCTGGCTATTCCGGCCGGGCCTCTGTACTCGCCCTTACGGTCGAATACGATTATTTCGTTAACCGCCGGGTTGCCCACGAAAAGCTCGTGCATGGGCGGTTTGACCAGGACGGTTATATGCGAACCGGGGAAGTTCTTCCTGATGGCCGTGACGGCGGGCATGGACATTACGACGTCGCCAACCCAGTTGGTGGCCCTCACCAGTATCTTTTCAGGCTTCATTATTCCCTTTTGGCTTACCTTGCGGTATATCTTTCCCGCTCGTCGTCCGGGCGCGTCTTCCAGCGCCTGTGCATCCAGAACCAGTGGTCCGGGTGCTTCCTCACCATGTCCTCGATGGCCCTTGTGTAGGCCTGGGTATTCTCAAGGATGTCCGCATCCTTGTCTCCGGTATCAATGAGTGGTATCTCATCGCCGAAGACGTACTTGTGTCGAGTAAGGCTTTTCCTGACGATGAACGTCGGGACAACCGGCGCCTGGGTCTTTCGCGCGATAATGGCGAGGCCCTTGTTTGTGCAGGCCGGCCTCCCGAAGAAGTCCACGAACACGCCTTCCCGTTTAGCGACGTTCTGGTCGAGGAGGATCCCGACGCCCCGCCCCTTGTCCAGCGCCCTCAGTATCTCCCTCATGCCCCTGGACTTGTTTATCATCGAGTTGCCACAGCGTGTCCTTAACCTCGTTACCATGCGGTCGAGGTACGGGTTGTCGAGCGGCCTCACGACTGCGGAACTCGGGTTCCCGGAGTACGCGTGCGCCATGGCCATGAGTTCCCAACTGCCGAAATGGCCGGTCACGAAAAGCACGCCCTTGCCTTTGGCGTGCGCCCGTACGAAGGAGTCGTAGTTAACGAACTCCACGTATGCCTCTATCGGGTGCTCTCCGTACCTATTGGAACGTATGAACTCGGCCGCTGAATAGCCCAGGTTTCTGTAAGCCCGCTTGGCTATTTTCTCAAGTTCCTCCGGGGACTTGCCCGTGAAGGCCAGCTTCAGGTTGTCGAGCGTAACCGTTCTGTGCCTCTGGTCAACATAATACCAGAGGGAGCCGAGCAGCCCCCCAAGCCGGACCGCCCATGTAAACGGCATCAGGTGAAAGACTCCGACGCCAGCCATCGCCGCCATGTACTCCACCGCCCAGCCGAGCTTTCTTGCCCAGGTTGTTTTTTTGTCTCCGGTTCTCATCGATGACTACCCTGTATCCTCTCTCTGGAAGTATGAATATCGCTGGGGGTAGCATATATCGAGACCTCATGTATAACACTTGGATGTAATACGTATATCAGCCGCATTTGCGTGGTAAATGCCCTATGCGTACAATTCCTCAAGCGCATCGTCAAATATTTCAGACCGGACTGTAATCACAAGCTCTATACCGAGCACAAGGACCCTCGCCCGGCCAGGCATGAGCCCGGAAAGCTTGACCGCGTCCTTTTCCGTGGTAACCGCGACTTCCGCGCCGGCCGATTCCACAAGGGCGTCGATGGTCTCGATGTCGTCGGCACGGTATGCATGGTGGTCGGAAAAATCGATATTGCCCGCGATTTTAGCATTTAAGCCGTTTAAAATCAACGCAAAAGAGGCCGGATTGGCTATACCCGAGACGGCTATGACGCGTTTCCCGGAAAGCCATGAAAGCCCCAGTTCTTTCCCGTCCAGAAGACTTTTCAGAGACTCTGCCCGGTGCTCGGCCCCGGCTACCGGCAGGCCCGGTGCGACACCCGCGACCTTCGCCATTCCAGAGTTGAGGTTGCCCTCATCCGCACGGGTCAGGACGGCGATGTCCGCCCGCCCCGCCGCCCGCCTCGGCTCGCGGAGGTAGCCCATAGGCAGCGTGTAACCGTTCCCGAACGGGTTGCCTGCATCCAGCAGTAGGACGTCCAGGTCGCGCATTATGTCGAGCCTCTGGAACGCATCGTCGAGTATGACAACATCGGGGTTGAACCGGCGCACGGCGAGCATCCCCGCATCGTACCTGTCGCCCCCCATGACCACCGGGACGCCGGGAAGTCCCTTTGCGAGAAGTACCGCCTCGTCGCCAGCCTGCTCAGTATTCAGGAGTATGTTTTCCCCGTCGGACACGACTGCCGTGCCGCCCTCCATAGAGCCGCCGTACCCCCGCGTGACTATCGTAACTTTTCTCCCTTTTGACGAGAGCCTCCTGACAATATGCGTCACCATGGGCGTCTTGCCGGTGCCGCCCGAGGTGATGTTCCCGACGCTCACGACCTTGCACGGGAGCCTCCTCCGCCGCAGCAGGCCGGACATGTAAAGCCACGCCCGTGCCGTCATGACGAGCGAATACGCGAGGCTGAACGGGTAGAGCACGAAATAATAAAGGGGCAGCGGCGACACCCCCTTCAGTATTTCGGCTATGTGTGGCGATATTTTCATATCATAACTTTAGGCCGCTGATTTCTTTGTTTGTCGCCCCGTGCCTGACACGGGGTCCAGGAAGTAAATGGTGGAGGTTGCCGCGTCGCCTCGCTCCTCGCAAAGACAGACATGGCATGCTGACAGTCGCTTCGCCTGGAACACTCTACTTTATATAACTCTCTATCAGCCCCACGTTCCTTTCGAGAGCGCCCCTGTTTGCTGTGAGCGCCTCCCTCGCGGACTCGGTTATGGAGCGCACACGCTCCGGCTCATGGACGAGCCGCATGCCCTCCCTCGCAAGCTCGACCCCGTCCCTTACCTCTTTTGCCACGCCAGCGGCCATGAGTATGTCCCTAATCTCCGCGAAGTTGTGCATGTGCGGCCCGTGGAAGACCGCCTTTCCGAAGGCGGCTGGTTCGAGGATGTTATGGCCGCCCACGGAGACCCAGCTCCCGCCGACGAAGTTTATGTCACCCACGCGGTACATGCCGGAGAGTTCGCCCATCGTGTCGAGCAGTATCACGCCAGGCATGCGGGACGGCGCCGCGCCGAGGCCGCTCTTCAGCCTGTATGGCATGGACGCACCGGCCAGCAACGAACGCACGGCTTCGAGCCGCTCCGGGTGCCTCGGCGCGAGTATCAGGCATGCGTCCGGGTTGCTCACAAGTATCTTCCTGTAGGCGGCGATTACCTCTTCCTCCTCGCCCCCGTGGGTGCTGCCCGCCACCATCACGAGTGCAGACTCCGGAAGGCCGAGCGAGGCCCTTGTAACGGGCCCCGCGCCCTTGTCGCGTATGGAGGCGCAGGCTTGGTCGAACTTCACGTTGCCCGCGACAATGACCCGCTCATGCGGCGCGCCTATCGCCTTTATGCGGACGGCGTCCTGGGCGGTCTGCATGCTGAACCGCGAGATAAGCGCAAGCACCCGCCTCATGAAGAAGCGTGCCCGGTAATAGTTCCGGTACGAACGCGGGGAAATACGCCCGTTCACCATCACAGCCGGGATACCCTGGCGAGACAGCGCGTGAAGGAGGTTCGGCCACAGCTCGGTCTCGACGACGACGAAGACGTCCGGCCTCATCTTATCGATTACACTATTAACCGCGAACGGGAAGTCGAACGGGAAGTAGAACACGCGGTCGGCCGGGTCGAGCTTCTCCCTCGCTACCGCGTTGCCGGTCTCCGTGACCGTCGAGAAATATACCTGGACGCCCGGGTTTCTGTACTTGAGCTTACTGACAAGCGGCACGGCGGCGAGCGTCTCGCCGACGGACACCGCATGCACCCATACGGTCTTGCTACCACGCTGCCCGAAAAAACCATCGTCGAAAATTCCGAGCCTCTGCCGCAGGCCAGCGCGGGACTTCCCTCTGAGCGCCAGGTTAATGGCCATAATGGGGAAGAATATCGGGGCGAGCAGGTATAGGAGGGCGCTGTATATGAAGAACATCCCGTTATCCCCAGAAGCCGTCCGCTCGCTCGGTCAGCACCCGCATGGAGGCCTCGAGTTGCGCACGCTTCTCTTCCATCAGCTCCTTGTCCGCGTCACGCGGGACAAAGACAGCGTCCCCGAATATCATGACAACGTCGGTGAATGGGTAAGGAATGATGAAGCCGTCCCAGGAACCGAGAGTTTTTTTTTGCGTGCGCTGTACGTGACAGGGTATATCGGGAAGCCGGTCGCCTTCGCCGCCTGTATCGCGCCCATCTGGACGGTAAACCTCGGCCCCTTGGGGCCGTCCGGCGTGAAGACTATGTTGTACTTCTCCTTGGCGAGGCGCAGCAGGTCCTTGAGCGCGGCCATCCCGCCCCTGGTCGTCGAGCCTCTTGAGGAGTATATGCCGTAGGTCCTGATTATCCTGCTTATCAGCTCGCCGTCCCTGTGCCTGCTTATCATCACGGTCGAGCGGCCCGGCGGCTGTACATAGGGCATGAACAGCATCCTGCCGTGCCAGAATGCGATTATCACCCTTTTGTCCGGGTCGAACAACGGCCTGTCCACCTGACGGAAGCGGACGCTTGCCTTGAGGAGCCTGAGCGCGATACTCCCTATGAACGTCAGGACGCTCACGAAAACCCTGTCAGACAGCTTCAACCTTATCTCCCTCCATCCTGCCGAACTGCATCTCGTACAGCCTTTTGTATATCGGGCTTTTCCCCAGCAGTTCCTGGTGTCTGCCCTCCGCCGCGACCGTCCCCTTGTCAATGACGACAATCTTGTCCGCGTTAATTATAGTAGAAAGCCTGTGTGCGATGACAAGCGTCGTGCGGCCCTTCATCAGGTTTTCGAGTGCCTTCTGGACGATGCGCTCTGACTCCGTATCGAGCGAGGACGTCGCCTCGTCGAGTATCAGGATGGGGCTGTCCTTCAGGAGCGCGCGGGCTATGGACACCCTCTGCTTTTCCCCGCCGGAGAGCAGCACGCCCTTCTCGCCCACGAAAGTGTCGTACCCACTGGGCATCCTCGCAATGAAGCCGTCCGCGTGCGCCGCCTTCGCCGCGTCCGCTATCTGCTCAGGGGAGTACTTGTCCGAGCCGTAGGCAATATTGACCGCGACAGTGTCATTGAAGAGGATCGTGTCCTGCGTCACTATGGATATGCGCTCCCGGAGAGAGCGCAGCTTGAACTCCCGGATGTCCGTGCCGTCGATGGTTATCGAGCCGCCCACTACGTCGTGGAAGCGGGGGATCATGTTCACGAGGGTGGTCTTGCCGCCGCCGCTCGAGCCGACGAGCGCGACCACCTCACCCTTCTTTATCGTAAGGTCGACGCCGTTCAAGACGTCCTCCTCCTTGCCCGCGTACCGGAAGGATACCGACCTGAACTCTATCCCGTCCGTTATGTTTACGGGCAGATCCTTGCCAGCATCGATAACATCCTTTTCGGTCGGCATGTCGAACATCTCGACCACGCGCTCGGCCGCCGCGATGGCCTGCTGCATCGAGTTGTGCAGCCCGCTCAGGGACTTGACCGGGGGGTACAGCATGGCCAGGGCGGCCGTGAACGAGAAGAAGTCTCCGGGGGTCATCGTCCCGCCGATGACGTTGCTGCCGCCATAGAACAGCGTCAACCCTATGCCGACACCAGCGAAGACCTCCATCGTCGGAGAAACCGTGCTGGATATGCGCGACGTCTTTATGACAAGGCCGGTATAGATTTCGTTCTCGCGGCCGAACCTCTCCTTCTCCCGCTCCTCCATAGTAAATGCCTTGATAATCCTGATGCCGGTGAAGCTCTCCTGGAGCGCGCTCAATATGTCGGCAATGGACTCCTGCGCCTTGCGGCTGACCCGCCTCATCCGTTTGCCGTACTTGTTTACGAACAAGCCCGCGAACGGGAATACAAGCGTGGCGATTATAGCAAGCTTCCAGTCCCTCATGTACACGACGACAAGCAGGCCGATTATCGTGAAGGTCTGCTGCAGCATGTCCTTTATCGCGGTCGCGCCGAGCCGGCTGAAGGAGCCGACGTCGTTTATCATCCGGGACATCAGGTTGCCGGTATCCGTCTTGTGGTACTCGCTGAGCGGCAGGTATATCAGGTGGTCGAACAGGTCGTCACGGAGGTCGTTAATTATGCGGTACGAAGCATACTGGAGCATGTAGGACTGGAGATACGTGAAGAATGCCTTTACCGCGAACACGGAGGTCACGGAAAACGATATGACCAGCAACAGGTCGCTGTCCTTATTGACGAAGATGTGGTCCATCAGCGGCTTGACCATCCACGCGATGAGCGCGCTGGTTGCCGAGACTATCAGCGTGCTGACCACCGCTATGATGGTATAGGAAAGGTACCTCTTTATGTACGGCCAGAGCCTGCTGTATATCTTATTCATTTCGCCCCATGAGCCCCGCTATCTCGGCCGCCGCCCTCGCGGACGCGCCCGGCCCGCCGAGTTTCGTGCACACGCCCTCAAGCCTCGCCACCATCTCCGCATGGTATGTTTTATCACAAATCATCTTGTAAATACAAGAGGATATGGCCTCGGGGGTGGCGGCGTCCTGCACAAGCTCCGGCACTACCTCCCCGCCGGCGATGAGGTTCACCATGCCGATGTTCTTGAGCTTGATTAACCGCCTGCCTATCTGGTACGTCAGGGGCGACAGCCGGTATATGATGACCATCGGCTTTTTGTGGAGCGCGGTCTGGAGCGTGGCCGTCCCCGACTTCACCATGCCTGCGTCCATCAGGGACATTACGCCCGGCGTGTCTCCCTCCACGAGCTTGACTTCGCCGTGTCCCGCCATGTACGGGCCGAGGT
The DNA here is from genome assembly GCA_016212105.1 of Nitrospirota bacterium. Classification (GTDB taxonomy): domain Bacteria; phylum Nitrospirota; class JACRHJ01; order JACRHJ01; family JACRHJ01; genus JACRHJ01. Next base: position 13,162 of record JACRHJ010000022.1, on the reverse strand, counting down.
CGCTCAAGCCCAGCGTGCCCGCGACAGGCAGGACCGCCTGGATGCCGGGAACCTTCTTTTTAAGGATGTCGAAAGCCTCAAGCATGACCGGCAGGTGGAAGTAAAGCTCCTTCCTGCGGCTCCCCGGCAGGAGCCCAACTACAGGCCGCGCCGGGTCGAGTCCGAACTTCGCCGCGAGCGTGTCCCGGCTTTCAGCGGCCGTCACCTCGTCGAGAAGCGGGTGCCCGACGAACGCGCAGTCCACGCCTGATTCCTTGTAGAACTTTTCCTCGAACGGGAAGACGACCAGCATCTTCCGGACAAGCTTCGCAATTTTTCTGACCCGGCCCCGCCTCCATGCCCAGACCTGAGGGCTGATGTAGTACACGACCGAGACGCCCGCGTCCTTTGCGACCTTGGCGAGCCGGAGGTTGAAGTCCGGGTAGTCTATCAGGACTATTAGCGCGGGCGGGTCGTTTCTCAGCCTGTCCTTGAGCGTGTCGAACGCCTTCTTTATCTCGCCGAAATGGGCGAGCACCTCCCATATGCCGACGACCGCGACGCCCGCGTTGTCCACGAGCGTGTCCACGCCAGCCTTGCGCATCTCGGCCCCGCCCATGCCGGAGATACGTATATCCGGCACGAGCCGCCTGAGCGCATGCGCCAGGTGGCCGCCGTGCAGGTCGCCGGAGGCCTCGCCTGCGACCATCATTACCCGTTTGTTTCCTGTTGTCGCCACGTCAGATGCAGGACTTGATTATGTCGCAGATCATGTACACGTCCTCGACCGGGAGTTCGGGGTACATGGGCAGCGACAGGACGCGCTCCGCCATCCTCTCGGTCACGGGGAAGTCGCCCTTCTTGTAGCCGAGGCCGGCGTAGCATTTCTGGAGGTGGAGCGGGACCGGGTAGTAGACAGCGGAGGCGATGCCCGCGTCCGCGAGCGCCTTCATTATCTGGTCCCGTTTCTCGGAGAGTATGGTGTACTGGTGGTAGACGTGGAAGTAGCCTGTCGGTTCTGACGGCGTGGTGATGCCGGAGATTTCCGACAGCCTCGCATTATAAAGCGCTGCCCTCTCGCGCCTCTTCATGTTGTACGTGTCGATGCGCTTCAGCTTTACCCGGAGTATAGCCGCCTGTATCTCGTCGAGGCGGCTGTTGTAGCCTATCGTATCGTGGTAGTAACGCACCTTGCTGCCGTGGTTACGGAGCGAGCGAAGCTCGTCGGCGACCTTGTCGCTGTCCGTGGTTATCATGCCGCCGTCGCCGTAGCAGCCGAGGTTCTTGCTCGGGAAGAACGAGAAGCAGCCCGCGTCCCCGAAACATCCGGTGCGGGAGAACTTGTAGTTCGCCCCGAAGCTCTGTGCGCAGTCCTCGACAACCGTAAGGCCGTGCGTCACAGCGAAGTCGAGTATGGGGCCTATCTTAACCGGCAGGCCGAACAGGTGTACCGGCAGGAGCGCCTTCGTCCTGTCCGTCATGGCTGCGGCGAGGAGCGCCGGGTCCATGTTGAACGTGTCTTCCTCTATGTCCACGAAGACCGGCTTCGCGCCGATGTACGTTATCGCCTCGGCCGTGGCTATGAACGTGAAGGGCGACGTAACAACCTCGTCGCCGGGCTTTATGCCGGTAGCGAGGAGCGCGAGGTGCAGTGCGTCCGTGCCGGATGCGACGGCCACCGCGTGCTTCGTGCCGGTGTACTCCGCGACCTCGTCCTCGAGCGCCTTCACGTTCGGGCCGAGGATGAAATGGCAGGATGCGAGGACGTCGCCGAGCACTGCGTCCAGCTCGTCCTTTATATCCATGTACTGGGCCTTGAGGTCCACCATCTGTATTTTCATCAGATAACGCTCCTGCTCTGAATTTCCTTCTGGACGCGCATCGCCACCTCAAGCGCCTCCCTGCCCTCGCGTCCCGAGACCAGCGGGCGCGACCTGTCCCGGACGGACGCGGCGAACGCGGCAAGCTCCGCCTTCAGCGGTTCTTCCTTAACGACCTTGACCTTGCCGCCCGTGATGTCCGGCTTTCCCTCCGGGTCCTTCTTGTTCGGAATCCTGTGGTAGGCGTAAATCTCCTGGTCCTGGTAGTTGAGCGATATGTAGGTGTCCGGCTGGAAGAGCCTGATCTTCCGCTCCTTCTTGAGTGATATGCGGGAGGACGTTATGTTCGCCACGCAGCCAGACTCGAACTCCATGCGCGCGTTGGCTATGTCCACGTTTTGGGATATGACCGCTATGCCGACCGCGCTTATAGACTTGACCGGGGACTGTACAAGGCTCAATATTATGTCTATGTCGTGTATCATCAGGTCGAGTACGACGTCCACGTCGGTGCTCCTGTCCGGGAACGGGGACAGCCGGTTGCACTCTATGAACTTGGGAGTCGTCGTCATCTCGACCATCTTCATTACAGCCGAGTTGAACCGCTCGAGGTGGCCCACCTGAAAGATGAGCGAGTTTCTGTCTGCGACCGCGATAAGGTCGTCCGCCTCCTCGACCGTGACCGTGATGGGCTTCTCGAGCATTACGTCTATGCCGGCCTCAAGGAAGTCCTTCGCAATCGCGTGGTGGAGCGAGGTCGGCGCGACTATCGACACAGCCTTTACCTTGCCGATAAGCTCCTTGTGCGAGCTGAAGGCCTGCGTCTTGAACTTCTTTGCAATCTCCTTCGCGCGGTCGATGTCGGTGTCCACGACACCGACCAGCTCGACGTCTTTAAGCTCCGAATATATACGCGCGTGGTGCTGCCCGAGGTACCCGACGCCGACAACGCCGACTTTTATCTTTTCCATATTGCCTCATGTAGGTGCCGTACCAAGGCCCGTTTATCGGGCCGCGTGTCGGCCCTGTTTCAGGATTATGTAGGGCGCGACGCCCCCGGCGCGCCGAATGTTGTCATTCCCGCGAAAGCGGGAATCCATTGTGATGCATAAGGTCAAAATGGACCCCCGTTTTCACGGGGGTGACATTATAAGGGATAAGGGCCGACACGCGCTTCGCTTGGTACGGCCCCTACGATTTATATACAGGCTGATTCTTCACTTCGTTCAGAATGACATGCAAAAGCTATACCCCTACCACGCAGATCCCCGCCGCGTCCGCACCGGCGAGGAACTCGTCTTTCTCCAGCATCAAAGTCTTGCCAGCCTCGACGGCCAGCACCTTCGCGCCGGACTCCTTGAGCGTGTCTAACGTCCTCATGCCCACGACAGGCACGTCGAACCGCATGTCGTGTCCCTTCCGGCTGACCTTGACGACCACGATGCCGCCCTTGCCGAGCTCGCCCGCGCGCCGTATGCAGTTGTCCGTGCCCTCGACAGCCTCGACCGCGACCACGGATAAACCCTTCACGACCACGCTCTGGCCGATGTCGTACTCAGCTATGACCTTGGCCATCCGGAACCCGAACTCCACGTCCGCCTGCTCTTCTTTCGAAGGCCTGCGCTTCGTCATCACGCCATGGACTGCAAGGTAGTCCTCCATGAACGTGGTCGAGTCGAGAAGCTCTATGCCGTTCTTCGCAAGCTCGTCGGCGACCGCCCTCAGTATCGTGTCGCCGCGCCTGTCCGGGAGCGACGCCCAGAGCCTTGCCGCGGTAAGGTCGAGCTTCAGGAGGTCGGACGTGTACATCCTGCGCTTGACGACCTGTCCGGCCATGACCGCCTTCGTCACGCCGTCCGCCTTGAAGGCCTTGATGAGGCCACCGAGCTGCGTTATCGATAACCAGTGGACCTTGGAGGCCACATTCTCGATGGACTTCTCCGTCTCCTCGGAAAGCGCGACCGCGACAACAGTGACGCCGCGCCGCGCCGCGTTTTCGGCCAAAATTAAGGGGAACTTACCGTTCCCCGCGATGATGCCAAGTTTGTCCATGCGATAATGTCGTCCCGAGCGAAGCCGAGGGACCCACAGTTGACTTTAATATAATCAAAGAAGGGAGGACACGATGGTCCTCCCCTACAATTTTGTAGGGGCCGACCGTCGTGTCGGTCCTGATTTAATTATGGAACCTTACCGGCATACCCCGCGTTCGGAAGAGGCGATAAAGCCGAGCAGGTTCACGACCTCTGGCGCCTGGACAACCTCTGCCTTGACGCGCTCGACCGCTTCCTTTATAGTCAGGCCGCTCCTGAACAACAGCCGGTAGGCAGACTTGAGCGCCGAGAGCGACTCGTCCGGGAAGCCCCTGCGCTTGAGCCCGATGAGGTTCAGGCCGTGCAGCTCGGTGCGGTTCCCCGCCGCAATTACATACGGCGGTATGTCCTGCGATACCGCGGACGCGCCGCCTATCATGCAGTGCGCCCCTATCCTGACGAACTGGTGGACTGCGGTAAGCCCGCCCACGATGGCGTACTCGCCTATGTGGACGTGTCCGCCCATCTGGACGGCGTTCGCTATGATTACGTTGTCTTCCAGATGGCAGTCGTGCGCGACATGGGCGTAGGCCATAAGGAAGCAGTCGCTGCCGATGCCCGTCACCCCGCCCCCGCCCTTTGTGCCGCGGTTCAGCGTGCAGAACTCCCTGATGCGGTTCCGGTCGCCTATGACAAGCCGGGACTCCTCGCCGCCGAACTTCAAATCCTGCGGCAGGTCGCCGATCGACGCGAACTGGTATATCTCGTTGTCCTCGCCTATCTCGACGAACGGGCGGATGACGGCGTGAGCGCCGACCTTCGTGCCGCGCCCTATCGTCACCTTGTCGTCGATTACGGCAAACGGGCCGACTGTCACGTCATCCGCGAGCCTGGCGCCGGGGTCTATTATCGCTGTCGGATGGATGTTCAATATTACTCTCCGGCCTCTATTCTTTCGTGGTCATGGCCATGAACTCGGACTCGCAGACTACCTTGCCGTCCACCTTGGCCACGCCCTTGAACTTCCAGACCTTGCCCCTGTTCTGGAGCGCCTCGACCTCGAACCGGAGCTGGTCCCCGGGCACGACGGGCTTCCTGAACTTGGCTTTTTCCACGGACATGAAGTACACGAGGTTGTCGTCGGCCTCGACCGACTTTCGCACAAGGAGCCCGCCCACCTGGGCCATGGCCTCGACCATGAGGACGCCCGGCATTATCGGCCTTCCGGGGAAATGCCCCTGGAAGAACGGCTCGTTGATGCTTACGTTCTTCAGGGCCACAATGCTTTTGCCCGGGTCTATCTCCAGGACCCTGTCCACCATCAGGAACGGGTACCGGTGCGGGAGCAGGTTCTGTATCTCGTTGATGTCAAGCATGACTGCGTTAACCTCCGGCTATTGACCTTTGTCCTTCTCCAGAACTTCCAGCCTTTTTTCAAGGTCCTTGACCAGCTTCCGAAGCTCCGGGAGCCTGGGCAGGACCGCCTGCACCTTCAGCCAGTCCTTGTGCGGTATCGCGGGGATGCCGGAGTACGCCTGCCCGGCCGCGAGGTCGGACGACACGCCCGACTTGGCGCCGACCATCACGCCGTCCCCGACCTTGATATGGCCCACAAGCCCGACCTGCCCGGCAAGGACGACGTTTCGTCCAAGCTCCGTGCTGCCGGACACGCCGACCTGCGCGACTATTATCGAGTCCTCGCCCACGACGACGTTGTGGGCTATCATCACGAGGTTGTCAATCTTGCTGCCGCGCTTTATAACCGTGTTGCCGAGCGCGCCCCGATCCACCGTGACGTTCGCCCCGAGCTCAACGTCGTCCTCTATTACGACCCCGCCTATCTGGGGTATCTTGTTGTGCCTGCCGCCCTCGGTCGCGTACCCGAAACCGTCGGCCCCAATTACCGTGCCTCCGTGAATTATCACGCGGTCGCCGATGCTGACGCCCTCGCGGATAACCACATTGGGATATACTGTGCAGCCCCTGCCAATGGACGAGCCGTCTCCGACGTACACTCCGGGATAAAGCACCGTCCCGTCGCCGATAACCGTCCCTGCCTCGACGAACGCGTTGGGGTATACCGTGACCCCCTCGCCGAGCCTCGCATCAGGGCTGACGCGCGCCCCGTCCATGACGCCGGACGGGTGTGCCTTTACCGGCGCGAACAGGGCGACAGCCTTTGCAAACGCAAAGTAAGGGTTCTTCGCCCTTACGGCGGCGAGCGGGCCGACGTCCACGCCCGGCGCGGCTATGACCGCCGAGGCGCGGGTAGACCCAAGCTCACGAAGGTACTTGGGGTTCGCAAGGAAGGTTATATCGCCCGGCCCGGCGTCCTTGAGCGCGGCCACGCCCTTGACGACGAGCGTACCGTCGCCGTCGAGCTCTCCGCCGACAATACCGGCCAGTTCCTTTAGGGTCTTTTCCATCGGGTTATTTCGTGGCGTCGTACGCCTTGACGATCCTGTCCGTGATGTCTACTGCCTCGGGCGCGTACAACACCACCGAGCGCTCGAGTATGAGGGTGTAACCCTCTTCCTTGCCGTACTTATTGATAACCGAGGCAATTTCTTCCACCATCTGTTTGAGTAGTTCGGCCTTCTTCTTATTCAGGTCCTCCTCGGAGTCGGACTTGAACCTCTGGAGGTCCTTGTACTCCTTCTGGAGCTTTTCTTCCTTCTGTTTCCTGACGTCGGAAGAAAGCACGGAGGACTGCTTCTCTATCTCCTGCATCATCTTCTCAATCTCGTCCTGCCTCTTGTCAAGCTGGGCCTGCTTGTCCTTCAACATGGTCTCCATGGATTTAATTATGTCTTTACCGGCCTTGGAGTCACCCTGTACTTTCTGGAAATCCACATAACCTATCTTAATGTCCGCCGCGCCGGAAACGCCGCAATACCCGAGCAGAAGACCTGAAACAACCAGTATAGACGCAATTAACCGCCTCATCTAGACGACCTCCTGTTGATTAGAACATGGACCCCATGGAAAATTCCCACTTCCCGGCGGATTCGCCTTCCTTCTTGTCGAGAATCCGTCCATACTCGAGCCTTATCATCCCCATCGGCGACATCCACCGGAAACCTCCGCCCGCGCTGTACCTGAGCGATTCACCAATACCTTCGTTTTTATCGTAAGTCTTGCCGGCATCCACGAAAGTCACACCCCTGAGCTTGATTGCCGGCACCAGAGGGAATGTATACTCGGCGTTCAGCAATAGCAGCTTGTAGCCGCCCAGGAACCTGCCTTCCGCAGAGCTTACAAACTTATCGAACACCCCCGAACCAACTACCGACTCTGTGTAAGTATTCAACTTGGACCTTGGGCCGACAGAACCCCAGTCGAAACCACGCAGCGTGCCTATACCGCCCACGTAGAAACGCTCGTTCAGAGGCAGGTCCTTGTCGCCAAGAGATTTGGCGTAACCTATCCTGCCATGTACCGAAAACGCGGTCTCCCAGAAGAACGGGAAGTACCAGGTGGAATCCCCGACCAACTTGCAGTATGATGACTTGCTTGCAAACAAGGGGCTTGCGATCTCCGCATATAAGGTGTTGTTGCTTCCCCTCCTCGTGTCCTGGAAGTTATCCCTGGAATCCCTGTATATGTTGAAAGAGACCTTACTGGTCCTGTTAATCGCAAAGAGGTCGGTCAGGTCAGGTTCTTCAACTATCCTCTGGGTAGCGACGGTTTGCGATGTGAGGTCCTCGACGTCGAAGAAGGTCTCGTTGGCGAACGAATAGGTACCGGTGGCGCCGTAATAATCCCAGAACCTCCTGCCCATGCTGAGGTTTCCGCCGGTAGACCTCTCAGAATAACTAGTATAAACCCTCTCTTCCTTGAACAGGTCCACCTTCAGGGAGATGGGCTTGTCGAAAAGCCAGGGCTCCATGAAAGAGAACACGAAGTTCTGCCTGCGTGAGCCGAACTCGCCCTTGAACTTGAGAAGTTCGCCGAGGCCGAGGAAGTTGTTCTGCGTCACCTCGCCGATGGCCACGAGACGGTCCACCGTGCTGTAGCCACCGCCTATACTGAACGACCCGGTAGACTTTTCCTTTACCTTCACGTCGAGGTCGACTATCTTTTCTTCTCCCTTTCTTGCCGGGAGTATTTCTATGTCCTCGAAGAAGTCCAGGTTCTTGAGCTTCTCGTAGCTCGTCTTGATGCTCGACGTGTCGTATATCTCGCCCTCGTTCATCTTAAGCTCACGCCTGATGACCTTGTCCCTGGTCTTGTCGTTGCCGGTGATGTTGATGCGGTTGACGTATATCTGGTCGCCCTCGGTCACGTCGAGCGTGACAGCCACGGTCCTGGCCTCGGTATCCGGGTTGATTACGGGTGTGACGTTCGCAAATGCGTAACCCCTGGTGCCGTAAAGGTCGGTAAGCCTTACGATGTCCTCCCTGAGCATGTCGCGGTCCATTATCTCGTCCGGCTCACTCTTCAACTGCCCAGCTAGCTCCTCGGTATTGAAGATGGTGTTGCCAGAGAACTCTATCTTGCTGTATCTGAACTGGTCGCCTTCATGGACCGGGATGGTTATTCTGAGGCAGTCCTTGTCGTCGCTCATGGCGACCTCGGGCTCGCCGACGCTGACCTGAAGGTAGCCGTTGTTGTAATAGACGGACTTGATGCGTTCGATGTCGTTCGCAAACTCGGCCTGCTTGTATGTGCCGGTCTTCATTATCCATGACCAGATGGGCCAGTGCTCCTTTGTAGCCATGGCCTTCCTGATATTCCTGCTGCTCATGTTCTCGTTGCCGATGAACTCGATGTCGCAGATGGTAATCTTATCGCCCTCGGACACCTTGAACACGACCTTGACCTCGGCCTTCGAAACCTCGCTGATGATAGGCAACACCTCGGCGTTGTAATACCCCTCGTCCTGGTAGAACATCTTCAGCCTGCCGGAGTTTTCCGCGACCAACGCCGGGTTGTATACCGAGTATGCGGTGAGGTTTATCTTCTCCCTGAGCTTGGACTCGTCGAACTCGCTGTTGCCCTCGAAACTGAACGAACGGATTATCGGACGCTCGACCACGTTGAAGATTACCCTAAGCCCGCCGGCATAACCCTCGGCCTCGACCTGCACGTCGTCGAAGTACCCCATCTTGTAGATGGTCTCGACGTCGCCCCGTATCCTCGACGGGACGAATGAGTCCCCGACCTTTTCGTCCATCCTTGACCGGATGGTCTCCGTCTCTATCTTCTTGTTGCCGTTTATCTGGATGTCGGTAATCCTCGCGGCCTCCTCGCCATCCGCGAACGCCGTGCAGGAGACAAGAAGAAGTGCCAGGACCAGAAACAGCGTCTTACATATTGTAATATAACGCAATACCGTGCCTCCTTGGGGCTGGAATAAAAAGTTCTATAATATAACATCACGGCAGGGTCATGTAAACAGAAAAATAGGGCCGGATAAAAGGGATTTCGCCGCGGACGGAACTGCACTCAGAACAGCTCCCTTATGACCGCGTTCGAGACCAGTACCCCGCTCATGGTAAGCCTCAGCCTCCCGCCGGACGTCTCGACAAGGCCGGCGCCCTCCAGTCGGGCGATTGCCTCCCGCCTGCTTTCGGCGAGGTCATGCCCGAACCGCCTCCGGAATTCGGCGAACTCCAGACCCGCCGCCTTCCTGAGCCCGAGCATTATGAACTCCCGCTCCATGTCGCCGGGTGAGAGTTCCTCCGACTCGGCCAGCGAGGGACCGCCGGCCCCGGCTGCAGCTGTGTAATACGTTATGCCGTCGATGTTTTTTGTCCGCCTGCCGCCTGCGTAGGAGTGCGCACCTGCCCCGAAACCGAGATATTCGCCGCAGTCCCAGTAGTTGATGTTGTGCCTGCACGCAAAGCCCGGCCTTGCGAAGTTGGAGATTTCGTACCTGCGGTAGCCTGCTGTTTCGAGAAAGTCAACCGCGCAGAGGTACATCTCAACCTGAACGGGCTCGGGCGGCATGACGAGCCGCCCCGCCCTGACCTCGGAATAGAGCGGCGTGCCCTCCTCCAGTGTGAGGTCATACATTGATATGTGCTCCGGGTTCAGGTCCACCGTCTGGGCAAGGCTTTCTTTCCAGGAACGCATGTCCTGGCCCGGCAGGGAGTAAATCAGGTCGAGGCTTATGTTGGTGATGCCGCCCCGCCGGAGGGTCCCGGCCGCATGAGCGACATCCGCCGGGCCGTGCAGCCTGCCGAGCATGGCAAGCTCCGACGGGCTGAACGACTGCGCCCCGAGGCTCACCCTGTTCACGCCGAGGGCGGTCAGAGCCTTCACGTCGAGACCGGACACCGTGCCCGGGTTGGCCTCAATTGTGAACTCTGGCGGGACTATATCTCCGGACTTGTGTCCGGTCGGCTCATTCCACAGGCCGAACCTGCCGTTTATCGCACCGATGACAGACGCGAGACCGTCGGCGGGCAGTGTGGTGGGCGTGCCACCGCCAATGTAAATGATCGACGGCTCAACATCCACAGGGCATGTCTCAATCTCCCTGACGAGCGCGTCTACATATAACTTTGCGGCCTGATCGTCGTATGGTACGGAGTTGAAAGAGCAGTAGCGGCATTTGCCGGGGCAGAAGGGTATGTGTACGTATATTCCAGCGCGCATCAGTCGAGGTTCAGCGTCATGGCGGTCTCGTTGCAGGTGTCCGGGTACTTGGTGCACTTGTTCCGGCACTCTGTCCAGACCTTCTGCGGCAGGTCGTCATGTGATGCGTCCGAAAAGCCCATCTTCCTGAAGAATTTGTCGACATATGTCAGGACGAAGACCTCGCGGACTCCAAGCGCCTTCGCGTCTTCAAGGCACGCGCTGACGAGCGCCCTGCCGATTCCCTTGCCCAGATATGCCGGGTCTACCGCGACGGAGCGCACCTCGGCCAGCCCCTCCCAGCCGACGTGCAGCGCGGCCACGCCGATGACCCTGCCGTCGTCTTCGTACACATGGAAGTCCCGGAGCGAGTCATACAGCTCGCCGAGCGCCCTCGGGAGCATATCGCCCCTGTCGGCGTATAAATTAATCAGGCCCTTGATTGGCTTGACGTCGGAAACGGTTGCCTTGTGTATCATGTCGTAGTGCTCGCAGTCAGTGATGGAATGTGGAATTAAAGTTGTAGCTGCCCGATTCATCGGGCGGTTTTGTAGGGCACGGCTTCCAGACTGGCCGTTCGGAGACCGGCCCCTACAAATTCCCGGGCCCCGTGTCTAGCACGGGGAGACAAGCGCCGGTTCACACCAGCGCGTACCCGTCCCGAAGCGCCGCGATATTGACCGGCAGGGCGTCCTTGTATTTGGCCGGAATGACGCTTTCGAGCGCGCTTATGACCTTGTCCAGGCCAAGCGAGCCGGATGCCTTCAGGTACGCCCCGAGCATGACCATGTTCGCGGCCTTTATGTCGCCGAGCCGTTCCGCGACCTCGTTCGCCGCGACCCTGATGAGCCGGACTCCGGGCACTTCAACGTCACGTGTGGCGAGCGACGAGTTGACGATGATGAACCCGCCCTTGGCCACGCGACGCGCGAACCTGTCCACGGACGCCTGGTTGAACGCGAGCAGCGCCTCCGGCCTGTCCACGATGGGCGAGCCGATGTCCTCGTCCGAGACTATGACCGTGCAGTTCGCGGTCCCGCCGCGCATCTCGCCTCCGTAGGACGGGAACCACGTCACGTGCCGGTCGTCGAGCATACCGGCCCAGACGAGCAGCTTTCCGGCCAGGAGTATCCCCTGACCACCGAACCCCGCTATTATTGCGTCATGGCAGCACATTAACAACCCCCGTGTCTCGTGTTCGTGTCTCGTGTTCGTGAAAACCGTAAAACTCTACGAAACTGGATTGCTTTCATCAGCCAACTAAAGTCGCTGGATTCCCGCTTTCGCGGGAATGACAAACTGAGGAGATTGCCGCGTCGCTTCGCTCCTCGCAATGACAATAGGTAGGCCGTGCCCACCCTGCAATTCTTCCATTCCCGCGATGCGGGAATACCTCATTACCCCCTCTCCCCTCGCGGGAGAGGGCAGGGGTGAGGGGGATGGTTTCAGACCACCCTTTTGCCCTCATCTTTGAATACCCCGACAGGGAAATACTCCTTCATAGGCCCGCCGCACCAGTCCATAGCCTCAAGCGGGGTCATGCCCCAGTTCACCGGGCAGATGGACAGGACCTCGACGAACGTGAACCCCCTGCCATCCATCTGGTACGTGAAGGCCTTCTTTATAGCGTTCCGGGTCTTGATTACGTTCTTCGCGCAGTCCATCGCGGTGCGCTCTATGTAGTACGGCGTCTCAAGCGTAGCGAGCATCTCGGACACCCGGATGGGGTAGCCCTCGCCGTGTACGGCGCGTCCTTTCGGCGTGGTAGTGGTTTTCTGGCCTACCAGCGTGGTCGGGGCCATCTGTCCGCCCGTCATGCCGTACGTCGCGTTGTTCACGAATATAACCGTGAAATTCTCGCCACGGTTCGCGGCGTGTATTATCTCGGACATGCCGATCGCGGCCAGGTCGCCGTCCCCCTGGTACGAGAATATCAGCCTGTCCGGCATCGCGCGCTTCATGCCGGTGCACGCGGCCGGAGGGCGGCCGTGGGCGACCTCCAGGACGTCGAAGTTGAAGTAGTCGTATGCGAATACGGCGCAGCCGACCGGCGCTATGCCTATGGTCTTCTCGCGGACGCCGAGTTCGTCTATCGCCTGCGCGACCATCCTGTGGAGCGTGCCGTGGCTGCAGCCGGGGCAGAACCGGAACGGCACGTCTTTAAGCGAGTCCGGGCGCTTGAAAACCTGTTTCATGCAAATACCTCGGAAATTCTTCTTGACACCGTGAGGGTGTTCTGGTATTTTTAGCATCCGTGTGCCGAGATAGCTCAGCTGGTAGAGCAGAGGCCTGAAAAGTCTCGTGTCCGCAGTTCGATTCTGCGTCTCGGCACCATTTTTTAAGCAATCGCAGGGCCGGCATTTTGCCGGCCCTTTTGTTTTCTGAATTATGATAACAGAATGACGTTAATCTGACAAATATTATGCTAATAATCAGGTTCTCACCATTTAAGATCGGCTAATAGTTTTTCAATATCTCGCTTCATTAGCACCTTGTCATTAATTTGTTCAACTGAATATTCAGCAATTCTATTATATCTTAATCCCTTGATATGCCAACTACCAAACCACCATGAAGAAATACCTTTTTCATTAAGAAGATAGGTTCTCTCTCGTTTAGTGTGGGTACGAGAAGCTCATAACAGTTATTTACAGCATGGTTCCGGGAACTTAAGCTTTCCAGCAACGAGGTAAATGATCGTCCTGTAGTAGTCGATGGATTTGAAGCCGTAAGCCCGTTTCATGGCTG
>JACRHJ010000021.1 GCA_016212105.1 Nitrospirota bacterium | reverse complement strand
TCGATGTACCAGGGCGACGAAAGGCCAAGGGCCAAACCAAACAGGTCTTTCTCGTTCATGAATCTCCTCCTGTAGTCTATCTCAGGAGAAGAGTATAATACTAAACGCTAACTTCTACCCACACAAAGTGGGAGAGAACCCATTTTTGTAGGGGCCGACCGTCGTGTCGGCCCTTGCCCATGTGTTAAGTTGTAGCTGCCCCATTTATGGGGCGAACTTAAAAACGCCCGATGAATCGGGCAGCTACAACTAAAACAATACCCATACGCGCAGCCTGGGTGTATTCAAAAAAAGGCCCCCGCACCGGGCGGGGGCCTTTCGTACGGTATCTGTCCGGCCGGGTTGACGGCTTAGTACATCCCGCCCATCCCGCCCATGCCGCCCATGCCGCCCGGCATCGCGGGCATGTCGGACTTCTCTTCCGGCAGGTCGGTTATCATGACCTCGGTCGTGAGCATCAGGGACGCTACCGACGCGGCGTTCTGGAGCGCGGTGCGGGTGACCTTGGTCGGGTCTATGATGCCGGCCTGCATCATGTCCACGTACTCGTCCTTCGCGGCGTCGAAGCCCTCGGTGGTCTTCATCTCGCGCACCCTCTGGACGATGATCGAGCCCTCGAGGCCGGCGTTGAAGACTATCTGGCGTATCGGCTCCTCGAGCGCGCGCCTGACTATCTCGACGCCTATCTGCTCGTCGCCGTCCAGCTTCATGCCGTCCAGCGCGGATGCGCAGCGGAGCAGGGCGACGCCGCCGCCGGGGACTATGCCCTCCTCGACGGCCGCGCGGGTCGCGTGCAGGGCGTCCTCGACGCGCGCCTTCTTCTCCTTCATCTCGGTCTCGGTGGACGCGCCGACCTTGATGACGGCTACGCCGCCGACCAGCTTGGCGAGCCTCTCCTGGAGCTTCTCCCTGTCGTAGTCGGAGGAGGTCTCCTCTATCTGGGCCTTGATCTGCTTGACGCGGCCCTGTATCTTGTCGGTCGCGCCCGCGCCCTCGACTATCGTCGTGGTGTCCTTGTCGATGTGTATCTTCTTGGCCTGGCCGAGGTCGGTCATCTTGACGTTCTCGAGCTTGATGCCGAGGTCCTCTGAGATGACCTGGCCGCCGGTGAGGACCGCGAGGTCCTCGAGCATGGCCTTCCTCCTGTCGCCGTAGCCCGGCGCCTTGACCGCGCAGCAGTTGAGCGTGCCCCTGAGCCTGTTGACGACGAGCGTGGCGAGCGCCTCGCCCTCGACGTCCTCGGCTATGATGAGGAACGGCCTGCCGGACTTGGCTATCTGCTCCAGTATCGGGAGCATGTCCTTCATGGACGTTATCTTCTTCTCGTGGATGAGGACCAGGGCGTCGTCCATGACCGCCTCCATCCGCTCCGCGTCGGTCACGAAATAGGGGGACATGTAGCCGCGGTCGAACTGCATGCCCTCGACCACGTCCAGCGTGGTGTCCATGGACTTGGCTTCCTCGACCGTGATGACGCCGTCCTTGCCGACCTTGTCCATCGCCTCGGCGATGAGGTTGCCGATGGTGGAATCGTTGTTGGCGGAAATCGTACCGACCTGGGCTATTTCCTTCTTGTCCTGCGTCGGCTTGGACATCTTCTTAAGCTCTGCCACGACGACCTCGACCGCCTTGTCGATGCCGCGCTTCAGCTCCTTCGCGTTCGCGCCCGCGGTGACGTTCTTCGCGCCGACCCTGATTATCGCGTTCGCGAGGACGGTCGCGGTAGTGGTGCCGTCGCCGGCGACGTCGGAGGTCTTGGAGGCGACCTCACGGACTAGCTGCGCGCCCATGTTCTCGAACGGGTCCTTCAGCTCGATCTCCTTGGCGACGGTGACGCCGTCCTTGGTGATGGTCGGCGCGCCGAACTTCTTGTCTATGACGACGTTCCTGCCCTTGGGGCCGAGCGTGGCCTTGACGGCCTCGGTGAGCTGGTTGACGCCGCTCAGGATCTTCGCCCTGGCATCTTCAGAGAAAAGCAACTGCTTTGCCATCTTTATGTCCTCCTGAAAAGTGTGGTGATACAATAGGTGTCTGTTATATCGCTACTGGTGCACTCCCCGGTAAACCATCCCTCACCCGGCCCTTCGGGCCACCCTCTCCCCTTGAAGGGAGAGGGTACGATTGGATTGTCTCCCCTCTCCCTTTGGGGGAGAGGGGCCGTGGGTGAGGGTTATGGCCCGGTTACGAGATTATCCCGAGTATCTCGTCTTCCTTGCAGATGAGGAAGTCCTCGTTGTCCACCTTTATCTTGCTGCCGGAGTACTTGTCGAACAGGACGACGTCGCCCACCTTGCACTCCTCGACGTCCTTGCCGACCGCCTCGACGGTGCCCCTCTGCGGCTTTTCCTTGGCGGCCTCGGGTATGTACAGCCCGCCCGCGGTCTTCTCCATCTCCTCCTGATACTTGATGTAGACCCTGTCACCCAACGGCTTGAATCCCATTTTGTTACTCCTTTCGGTGCATACGTTATTGTTATTTACCTGCCTGATAGCCGGGCTTTTGTTAGCACTCACTTATGTCGAGTGCTAACGAAGACAAAATATACCACAATATCGCCAGAAATCAAGAGGAAAATTTGAGATGGTGGTAAAAAATCTCTACGGGCCGCAATATAACCTTCCCGCCCCTCGCGGGAGGGATTGAGGGGAGGTATTGTGCCGGTTAGCGCACACCACCCGCACCCGGTTAAGTATACTATGGTTATCTGTTTCCGGCAAACAGGGTGGCCGCGGGTTTTTTCTGGACATGCAATACTAAATCAGTTATAATTCCTGATAATATCCCCGGCCAAAAAAATCCGCTCCCGGAAATAAATAATCCTTGACATGAGGTATGCATTTTAATAGCATAAAAGTTCACCTTGACGGCAAGGGGTTTGCCGCATCGCGGAGGAAATGATGAAGAGTTACGTGTTTTTCTGGGGATGTACAATTCCCGCCCGTTTCGCGTTCCAGGAGAAGGCCGCGAGGCTTGTCGCCGAGCGCATGGAGATAGGCGTCGTGGACGTCGACGGCTTCACCTGCTGTCCCGAGAAGGAGCTGGTCAAGAACATGGGCGAGGACCTGTGGCTTTTGACCGCCGCGAGGAACCTCGCCGTCGCCGAGTCCACCGGGCTCGACCTCGTCACGCCGTGCAACGGCTGCTACGGGACTCTGAAGGGCGCGAAGGCGGAGCTGCACGCGAACCCCAGGAAGAAGGCCGAGATAAACGAGCAGCTCGCTACCATCGGCCTGAAGTACGAGGGCAAGTACAAGGTCATGCACCTGCTGGAGCTGTTCCACGACGAGCTTGGGCCGGCGAAGATTGCGACATACGTCAAGAAGCCCCTCAAGGGGATGAAGATAGGCGTCCATTACGGCTGCCACATGATGCGTCCGGCGAAGGTCCTGAACTTCGACGACCCGATAAAGCCGGTGAAGTTCGACGCGCTGGTCACCGCGCTCGGCGCGAAGAGCCTGAAGTACGAGACCAAGATGCTCTGCTGCGGCGGCGGCCTTTCGAACGTCGGCAACGTCGAGGAAGGCAACACGCTCATGCGCAGGAAGCTCCAGGAGCTTAAAAGTCTGGACGCGGACGCGATAACGACCGTCTGCCCGTCCTGCTACTCGCAGTACGACGTCCAGCAGTTCATGATGGCCAAGGGCGGCGAGAAGTACGGCATCCCGGTCATCTCGTACCAGGAGCTGCTTGCCCTGTCGATGGGTTTTGGGCCCGAAGAGTTCGGCATGGACATGCACAAGATAGACACCTCCGCGTTCGTCGAGAAGTGGGACAAGAACCTCGGTCGGCACCTCAGGGCGAAGGAGCTTTTCGACGTGGCCTCGGTGGAGCGCTGCGTGGCATGCGCCGCGTGCGTGAACGACTGCCCGGTGACCTTGAGCCTCGAGGGCGTGAACCTGCACGACATGATGAAGAGGGTGCTGACCGAGGACATCGACGAACTCATAAAATCGCCTGACATCTGGCGGTGCGTCGAGTGCCACACTTGCCAGGAGCTATGCCCGCAGTGCTACGGCATGGAAAAGGTGTTCACCAAGCTGAAGCAGGCCGCGATCGGCGAGGGCTGCGCCCAGCACGTCACGCAGAAGGCTATCGACATGTTCAACAAGACCGGCCGCCTCGGCGAGCCGTCCAAGTCCCAGAGGAAGAAACTGGGACTTTCCGACGCGCCCAAGACCGGTACCGAGGACTGGAAGAAGCTGGTGAAGAAGTAGGGCCCGGCTTCCAGACGGGCCGTTCGGAGACCGGCCCCTACGATAAAAAGCACCTTCCTGGACCCCGTGTCAAGCACGGGGCGACAAGGTTTACGTAGGGGCCGTACCAAGCGAAGCGCGTGTCGGCCCTTAGGTTGTCACCCCCGTGAAAACGGGGGTCCATTTCGACTTTCATCCATGAAAATGGATTCCCGCTTTCGCGGGAATGACAAACCAACCCGATAGAGGCGGATTCTTCGCTTCGCTCAGAATGACAATATAAGAAAGGGCCGACACGCGGCCCGGAAGATGGGCCTTGGTACGGCCCCTACATAAAAGCAAATTCCTGGATTCCCGCCGGAGTATACCCCGAGTAACGTCGAGGGGCGGAAATGACGTGTTCGAGTTTCTGGAGGAAATTTCAAAATGAACCACTGGTGGGAGAAGGACATGTCCGGCTGCGGGCTGTCCGGGATCATTAATACCGACGGCAAGCGCATATCCGGCGAGGTTATCAGGAAGTCCATCGCGCTCCAGCACGACAGGGGCAACGGCCAGGGCGGCGGCTTCGCGGCCTACGGCATATACCCCAAGTACAAGGACTACTACGCCCTGCACATCATGTACACCGAGGAACCGGGGAAACCCACCCGCGACCTGGCGCAGGCGAGGGTCGAGACCGAGGCTTATCTCGGCGGCATCGTCGAGGTCAAGATGGGCGAAGAGATACCCGTCCGGCTGACCGACAAGATAAACATACACCCGCTCCTGAACCGCTACTTCGTCAAGGTCCGCCCTGACAAGCTGGCCGAGCTGGGCAAGGACGCCACCGAGGACGACTTCATCGTCAAGGTGGTCATGCACATAAACGACAAGATAAACAACGCCTTCGTCTTCTCGTCCGGCAAGAACATGGGCGCGTTCAAGGGCGTGGGCTTCCCCGAGGACGTGGCCGACTTCTACAGGCTGGAGGAGTACGAGGGCTACACATGGACCGCGCACAACCGCTTCCCGACGAACACGCAGGGCTGGTGGGGCGGCGCGCACCCGTTCACGCTGCTGGACTGGTCCATCGTACATAACGGCGAGATCTCGTCCTACGGCATAAACAAGCGCTACCTCGAGATGTTCGGGTACAAGATGTCGCTCCTGACGGACACAGAGGTCGTGACCTACGTCTTCGACCTCCTGGTCAGGCGGCAGGGGCTTCCGATAGAGGTCGCGTGCAAGGCCGCGGCCGCCTCGTTCTGGAAGGACATCGACAGGATGGACGAGGAGGAGAAGAAGGCGATGACCGCGCTCCGGATGGTATACGGGAGCGCGCTTTTGAACGGCCCGTTCGCCATACTCTTCGGGCACGGCAGGGGCCTCATAGGCATGAACGACAGGATAAAGCTGAGGCCTTTCGTGGCCGCCACAAAGGGCAAGACCGTGTACATGGCCAGCGAGGAGTCGGCCATACGCGAGATATGTCCCGACCCGGAGAAGGTCTGGAACCCGAGGGCGGGGCATCCCGTAGTGGTGGAACTCGAAAAAGGCGTGGCTTAGGAATAAACAGGAGGTTTTGGGTTGAACACTACAATCGCCCCGGAGTTCCGGGTAAAGATCGACCACGAGAAGTGCAGGAGGTGCAAGCGCTGCCTCCAGTCCTGCAGCTTCGGCACGTACACGTTCCAGGACAAGGTGGTGCCCGACAACAGCAAGTGCGTCGCGTGCAACCGCTGCGTGGCGATGTGCCCCGAGGACGCGATAACCATCACCGAGAACCAGAACGTCTACAAGGACCACCCGAACTGGAACCTCCAGATAAGGAAGAACGTCTGGAAGCAGGCGGAGACCGGCGGCGTGCTGCTCACCGGCATGGGCAACAACCTCCCCTACCCCATCGTCTTCGACCACCTCGTCGTGGACGCATGCCAGGTTACGAACCCGTCCATCGACCCGCTCCGTGAGCCGATGGAACTCAGGACGTTCCTGGGCAGGAAGCCGGACAAGGTCGAGGTCGAGTACAAGAACGGCAAGATGCGGCTCAAGGAAGAGATGCCCAGGCAGATACAGATCGAGACGCCGATAATATTCGCGCCGATGTCGTTCGGGGCCCTGTCGCTTAACGCCCACAAGGCGCTGGCGATGGCGGCGAAGGACGCGGGCACGGTATACGGCACCGGCGAGGGCGGGCTGCACCAGGACCTCTACGAGTACGGCCCGTGGACGATAGTCCAGTGCGCTTCCGGCCGCTTCGGCGTCCACAGCGACTACCTGAACGCGGGCTGCGCGGTCGAGATCAAGGTCGGCCAGGGCGCGAAGCCCGGCATCGGCGGACACCTGCCCGGCGAGAAGATAGGCGCGGAGATTTCAAAGACAAGGATGATACCCATCGGCACGGACGCGCTCTCACCCGCTCCGCACCACGACATATACTCCATCGAGGACCTCCGCCAGCTCATCTACGCGTTGAAGGAGGCGACCGGCTACAAACCCATCTCGGTAAAGATAGCCTGCGTCCACAACGTCGCGGCCATCGCGGCCGGCGTCGTGCGCGCTGGCGCGGACATCGTGTACCTCGACGGCTTTAAGGGCGGCACCGGCGCTGCCCCGACCCAGATAAGGGACCACGTGGGCATTCCCATCGAGCTCGCGCTCGCGGCGGTAGACGACAGGCTCCGCCAGGAGGGCATCAGGAACCAGGCATCGGTAGTCGCGGCCGGCGGCATACGCTCCTCGGCCGACGTCGTGAAGGCGATAGCCTTGGGCGCGGACGCCTGCGCCATCGGCACCGCGGCGCTCCTCGCGCTCGGATGCTCGCTCTGCCAGAAGTGCTACACCGGCAACTGCGCCTGGGGCATCTGCACGCAGAAGCCGGAGCTTACGAGGAGGCTCGACCCGGAGTGGGGCGCGATGCGTCTCAAGAACCTGCTCAGGGGCTGGAGCCACGAGGTCAAGGAGTTCTTGGGCGCGCTCGGCGTGAACTCTGTCGAGTCGCTCAGAGGCTCCCGCGAGAGGCTCAGGGGAGTCGGCCTCGACGCGCAGACGCTTGAGATACTCGGCGTGAAGCCTGCGGGGAGGTAGCGGAACCCCCCTCACCCCCAGCCCCCCTTCGGCTTCGCTCAGGGCAGGCTCTCTCCCGCGAGGAGAGGGGGACTATATGGGAGGGGCTCCGCCCCCTCCCGTCCGTCATTCCCGCGAAAGCGGGACTCCAGGAAGTTGTTCTATGCAGGGGCCGTACCAAGCGAAGCGCGTGTCGGCCCAGGTTTTGCCTGTCTTTGCGAGCGAAGCGAAGCAATCTCCTCGATGGTGATTTTTTAAGGAGGAGATTGCCACGTCGCTTTGCTCCTCGCAAAGACAGAATAGAAGAAGGGCAGACACGACGGTCGGCCCCGCATGTGAATTTACGGTGTCATTCTGAGCGGAGCGAAGAATCCGCCTGTTAGGTTGTGTTAGAGGATCCTACGTGTCGCTAAATTTATCGATAACATACACTGATTACAGGAATACTCGCAATCAAGGTATCGGTATAACATTATGAATGAAAATCCGACATTGACATGCAAGGGGTGCGGTTACACAAACGATCGGATATTCTTCAAAGTTAGCCGGACGAATTATCCTCCAAATGATTTTGATTATATAGAATGTCCCAAATGTGGACGAATTGTCGGTATGAAAGATGAACATGGATTTATTAGCGAAAAACGAATGAAATAATAACATATTGCTGAGTGTGGGTTATCGCTGGTTAATTGAAACGGACATCAATTAGCCAAAATCAGTGCAAAGTCAAAGGTGGGTCCCTCCGCTTCGGTCGGGACGACAACAATTCTCATAGGTTTTGGGGTGCAACGATGACGATCGACGCGAAGGGCGTATACTACAGGGAGTTGAACGAGCAGATACGGGCGGCCATAGCGGGCGGCGAGACCGAGATAGTCCTGGACAACGTCAACGGCCAGAGGTACATCGGCGACGGCGTGCAGGGCAAGGCGAAGATAACCATAAACGGCGTGCCGGGCAACGACCTGGCGGCCTTCATGGACGGCCCGACGCTGGTGGTCAACGGCAACGCGCAGGACGGCGTGGCGAACACCATGAACGAGGGCAAGATCGTCGTCAACGGCAACGCGGGCGACGTCCTCGGCTATGGCATGCGCGGCGGCAAGCTCTACATAAAGGGCGACGTAGGCTACCGTGTCGGCATACACATGAAGGGCTACAAGGAGAACATGCCTGTGGTCATCGCGGGCGGCACCGCCGGCGACTTCTTCGGCGAGTACATGGCGGGCGGCGTCCTCGTGCTGCTCGGCATGGGCCGCGAGGAGGGCGCCCCTCTGGTCGGCGACTACCTCGGCACCGGCATGCACGGCGGCTCGATATACATACGCGGCGAGGTGGACATAAGGAACTGCGGCGCGGAGGTCGGCATCCTGGACCTGGACGACAAGGACATGAAGGAGCTGTCCGGCTACGTCAGGGAGTTCTGCGAGGATACCGGCCACGACTTCGACGAGGTGATGTCCGGCAAGTTCATAAAACTCTACCCCAAGTCTTCGAGGCCGTACGGCAGGCTGTACGCGTATTAATGCCTTTTCCGGAAACGGGCGCGGAGAATACCCTCCCATGCCCGGCTGGGTGCTTCAGGCGGATGTTGACCATATGAAGGGTCGCGGATGAACCGGCAGTCTGACAACAACGCCCCCGGGACGGGACTTCACGGCGTCAGGAATGACTCGGGGTCCATCATCATATCGGTACACCTGCCGAAGACCGCCGGGACGAGCTTAATGGTCTCGCTTGAAGAGCATTTCGGGCCATCGTTGCTGAAGGACTTCGCGGACTATCCCATAAACAACCCTGCGCACCTGAGAAACCGCCACGCTCACGAGCAGTCCGTGCTGAACGCTGGCAAGGACTATGCCGGCATAAACTGCATACACGGCCATTTCCTGCCCGCGAAATACCTGCTGCTTGGCGAGAAACGCAAGACGGTATTCATAACATGGCTGCGAAACCCTGTGGAACGGGTCCTGTCGCATTACTACTTCTGGAAGAATACATACTCCCCCCTGAACCCGCCTCCGCTGCACCGCAGGGTGGTCGAGGAGGACTGGTCGCTCGAACGCTTTTGCCTGGGGCCGGAGGTCAGGAACCTGTACGCGCAGTTTATGTGGGGGTTCCCGCTTGCCTATTTCGACTTCGTGGGTATAACGGAGTTTTTCGCGGAGGACCTGGCTTATTTCTCGCATGAATTTCTCGGGTCAACGCTTGCGGCCAAGAAGACGAACGTCGGGCAGAACAAGGGGGGTTCATATGACATTGACATCGCCCTCAGGAAGAAGATAGAGGAGCACCATTCCGTCGATATGCTGATATACAACAGGTCTGTCGAAAGACGCATGGAAAGGGCAGCCCGCATCCAGGGCGGGGGTTCGATGCCCTGAGTGTGTACCATGCCATTCCGCGGGTTGACGGCCTCAGTGCAGGTAACCGAGCGCCTTTAACTTGTCTCTTGCCGCCAGGTCCTCCTTCTTTTCCGTCTCCCGGCCCTTGACCGCGCCGTCCCAGATGCCGAGGCTGCGGCCCTGCATGCCTTCGAGGGCGCCGGACAGCAGCATGGCCGCCGCCCGCCCGGTGATGCCTTCCGGCTCCAGGCTGTCCGAGCCGTCCACCGAAAGCCACTCGGCCTTGCCGTTGGCGCCGGGCTTCACCGTGTAAAGGTACCCCTTGTAGATGGCGGCGCCGCGTGCGTCGCGGTCGGACTTGCCCTTCCTAGTCGATACCTCGTCGGCGAACGTCAGCCTTTCGTCCCAGAACTTCGGGTCCTTGCCGTCGACAAGCCCTGCCAGAGAGTCTCCACAGAGCTGGAATCGCTTGGAGTCGATACCCGCGTAGTCCAGCACTGTCGGCATGACGTCGAGCAGCTGGACGTTCTGGCCGAACCGGCCCGGCTTTATCCTGCCGGGGTAGACCATGATGAGCGGCACGTGCAGCACCGGTCCGAGGCATGGAGGCCGGTGTTCCCAGAGGCCTTTCTCTCCTAGGTACTCCCCGTGGTCGGATGAGAATATCAGCAGGGTGTCGTCTAATACGCCGGATTTTCCGAGACCCGATACGAACCTCTCGAACACGGCGTCGTTCGCCCTTATCTCGCCGTCGTACAGCGCCGTCCGGCCCTCGACGGTAGGCGCGGCAACGTGTGCAGGGTCGATACCGTCGTCCCGTATTACGCTGGTCGCGCCGGGCGCCTCGCGGAACCATGCGTCGTAGGGCGCAGCCGGGTCGTATGGCGCATGTGGGTTGAATATATGCACGTACACGAACAGGTTCCTGTCCTGGTGGCCGTCAATCCACGCATGCACCCGTTTCACGGTAGCCGGCGCCGGTTCGCCGACCACCGTATGCACGGTGCAGAAGCCCCTGTCGAGGCCGAGCGCAGGCCCCGCGAAATAGTTCTGTATGAACGACGCGGTCTCAAAGCCCTGCGACCGCAGTATTGACGCCAGTGTGATAAACTCCGGGGAAAGCCCGGCGCTGTTGTTG
The DNA here is from genome assembly GCA_016212105.1 of Nitrospirota bacterium. Taxonomy (GTDB): domain Bacteria; phylum Nitrospirota; class JACRHJ01; order JACRHJ01; family JACRHJ01; genus JACRHJ01. Next base: position 139,817 of record JACRHJ010000021.1, on the reverse strand, counting down.
TCCCAGACCCCTTCGGCGGCAGGGTAAAGCCCTGTGAAAAACGACGTACACGATATGCCGGTCTTCGTGGCCTGAGAGTATGCGTTTTCAAAAAGCGCACCCTTGCGGGCGAACTCCTCCTTGAAGGGGGTGGTCTCCCTGCCGTAGCCGTAAACCGACAGGTGGTCAGCCGTCTCCGCGTCCTCCACGTACCATATCACGCTCATCCGTTTCGCGGGCGGGCCGGAAAGCGCCGGGTTTCCAAAGAAGACCACCCCGTCCCTGTCTCCCGAAGTCCTGATGACTACCTCCGCCCTGCCGTCTGTTTCCGGGAACGGGATGGAGACATCCCGCCAACCGTCAGCCGGCGCCGCCGTCCTCTTGAATATCGTCCTGACGCCGCCGCCGTCCACGAGGTCTATGGAGCAGTAGACCGGCCCGCTTCCGTAGAGCGAGGCAAGCCCGAACCTTAGCGAGAGGTCTTTCCCGCCGCGCGTATCGACGCCGTAGCGAAGGGTTGTCCCGCCCCTCATGAAAAGACACGGCCGGTGGTCGCCGCCCAGTGCATGGCTGGCAACCCCGGCTGTCTTCTTAAGGAAACCTTCCTTCGCCGAGACGGCCGAGACTGATGCTATCTCGACATCGTCGCCTTCCACGTTGGACGGCTTGACTGCCAGGCCGTCCAGGAACTCTTGGCCATGCGGAAGCTTGTCCCTGTCCACCACGTAGTCGTGGAATTTTCCGTCGGCCACGACGTCGATTACTATGGCGTCCTTGAAGTCGCCATGCTCAACGTCCTGGTTAAGGTACAGGGACATCTTCGCCCCGCGCGCGTGCCTTGCCCTTATGACAATGCTGGCCAGGTCCGCTATCCTTATTTTAAGCGGGTCCTTCTCCACGGAGTTGAACAGGAACTGTCCCGCCGTGAAAACGGCCCTGACGCCGTCACCGGACCTGGCAAGACTGCCCTTGTTGAGCCTGAGCAGGCAGACGCCATGTCCGACGATTACCCTGGTCCTGTACCGCTCCGGGACGCCCCTGCCCGCGCCCTCGACCCTGGCCTCTCCAAGCCTGTCGTCGAACCTGTACACGTACCCGTTCAGACGGCTCTGCGGCAGCCTGGAAAGTGCTGCCCAGGGGTTGTACAGGCCGATGCTGGCTTTGTTGTCGGACGCCTTCACGGCCTTGTACAGACCCCACAGCCGTGTATTGTTGTACGTGAACCAGCATGCCCCGATCGCTGCGGCGACGGCCATGACAACAAGAGTATTCCTCAAATCGGCGGGCCTCCATGCGGGTTCGGCCTACATCAGGGATTAAGCTGGATAGCCGCCGGTGAGCGCGACGTATACCAGACAGGCTGCAACGCCGTCATCATAACAAAAGTCCCGGTCGAAGGCGAGAACTTTATGGACGGGTTGCCGGTTGATAAGCGGGCGGACTGCAACACGCGTCAGCATTCCGGTGTGCCGGTTGATCTTGCGGGGTCCCGCGGAGGTTCTTAGACATCATCCGCCACTCGTACTGGACCATGTTCCTGTGGCCCTCCTCCTCCACAGACATCAGCCTGAAAAGCCCCCGCGACTCGTCGTCGTCGGTGAACGTGCCGCTGAAGCTCTTGTACAAGCTTCCCTTCGAGGTCTTCGAGCACATAGAGAACCGCCAGGATTTTCATGTCTCACCTCTGGTCTTGATTGTCATGATTATTAAGGCGAAATACCGGGGGAGGGGAGAACAAATTGTGACATGCATGACCATCTTTGTCGAGAAGTGATATGAATAAGCAGAAATTAGCCAAGCATGGTTTTTTTCTTGACTTGAACTCGCGCATGGTTTATAGTCACATATAATAATATTATAATATGATGATGCGTGCCGTTTACATAAACAACGATATGGGAAAATACAAATGAACGACTTGCGTGAGACCGCCGAGATGCTGAAAGTTGTATCCCACCCGGCAAGGCTCGAAATCCTACAGAAGCTGGAGACCGACGTGCTCTGCGTCTCGGACATCGAGGACATACTCGGCGTCGGGCAGTCGAACGTCTCCCAGCACCTCTCGCTCCTGAGGCGGGCGGGCCTGGTGGACTGCTACATGGACGGCAAGCTCAGGTGCTACTTCCTGAAGGACCCGCGCGCCCTCGACATCATCGGGCTGATAAAGAAGAAATACGATGGCCCCCTCCCCTCGCCGGCATGCTGTCCGGTGAGGCCAGGAGCCAAAAGCAGTCGCAGTGCCGACTGAACGACAACATACCAGCTTACGGAGGTAGCCATGGGCCCTAAAGTTGTGAAGCTTTACGTCAACGACCCTATGGGAGGACGGTGCCGGATTAACACCGAGGCCGCGCAGAGGGCGGCGTCCGAGCTTGGCGTCGAGCTTGTTGTGGTCAAGAAGGGCTCGGACGAGTACTTCATGGAGAGCTTCCCCCCGCCGTGCCCATCAGTGGCCGTGGACGGCAGGTTCATAGTCAGGGACGGCACCGTGGACTTCGAGACGCTCAAGGACGCTATACTCAGTGACGAATAACTAAAAGGAGACCACCGTGGACATGCCGTTTCTGATTACACTTGTGCTCCTCGGCCTGGGCGGCGGGGTACTGTCCGGCCTGCTGGGGCTCGGTGGCGCGATATTCATGATACCACTCCTGCTCTACGTACCGCCGATGCTCGGCGTCGGACAGCTCGACATGAAGCAGGTCGCGGCGGTCAGCATGGTGCAGGTGCTCTCGGCCTCCATATCCGGCCTCATCGTCCATAACAAGAACAAGTTCGTCAGCAAGTCGCTCCTTATCTACATGGGCCTGATGAACGCGCTCGGGAACCTCATCGGATCGGTCTTCTCGAACTACACCAAAAGCGGGTTCCTCCTTGCGATATTCGCCACGATGGCGGTCATCGCGGCGGTGGTGATGTTCGTACCCAAGCGGGAGCAGGGCGAGGGTATACCGCCGGAGGACTTGATTTACAACAAGCCGCTCGCATCCGGCGTAAGCCTTGCGATAGGCTGCTTCGGCGGCATGGTCGGCGCGCCGGGCGCCTTCATATACATCCCGGTCATGATATACCTGCTGAACATCCCGACTCGCATCGTCATCGGCAGCACGCTCGGCATCGTGATGATGGGCGCGGTGATGGGCACTATCGGGAAGATGGCCACGGGCCAGATTATCTGGCCGTACGCAATCGCGCTGGTCATCGGCACCGTCCCGGGCGCGCAGATAGGCGGCCGGTTGAGCAAGAGGGTGAACACGAAGCACTTGCGTTACGCCATAGCGGTGATAATCGCGATTACTGGTATAAGGATGTGGTGGCAGGTGGCGACAGGCGGTTGATAAAAGGCAGGGCCGACACGTCGGTCGGCCCCTACAACAAAATAGGCAAACTTCCTGGACCCCGTGTCAAGCACGGGGCGACGAACAAGCACACGTCATTCCCGCGAAAGCGGGAATCCAGGGACTTTTCTTGGTTAGCATGGTTTGCATATAATGCTGCCGGATTAATAGTAAACAGCCTGCTGATTAACACGGAGGTGCCCTAATGGACAAGGTTAAAAAGAACGTCTCGATAATGTGCTTCCACGACGAGCTATGCCAGGTCTACAACGCGCTGATGACCGCACTCAGCCTCCTCCGGGAAGGCAACAGGGTGGACGTCTTCTTCGGCTCGCGGGGCATCAACGCAGTCCACAAGGACAAGATAAGGGAGCTTAAATGCCTGCCCGACCAGCCGCCGGAGGCAGGCGAGGCCGTACTCAAGAAGATGGACGACATGAACCTTCCGAGCGCGGAAGACCTGATGTTCTTCCTCATAGCCGAAAAGGCGCGCGTATGGGCCTGCCCGCTCAACAAGGAGCTGTTCGGCATCAAGGAATCCGAATTCTACGACGGAGTGAAGGTCGCGGACCCGGCCACGTATTACAAGGACGTTGTCATGCAGGCGGATATGAACCTGACGTTCTAAGCGGAGGTGTTTCACATGGAAAAGAAGTTCCTGATAGTAATAACCCATTCATCCGACGCCCCGGAACGCGCGGGCGCGGCCCTCTCGATAGCGAACACGGCGGTCGCGAGCGGGATGGACGTCGTGATATTCGCCCTGAACGAGGGCGCGCTGCTCGTGAAGAAGGGCTTTGCGGAGACGGTCACTGACCAGAAGGCCTTCCCGCCCTTGAAGACCCTGCTCGACACGCTGGTCGAGGCCGGGCAGAAGTTCTTCGTCTGCACCGCCTGCGCGAACCAGTTTGGCGTCGGGAAGGACGAGCTTCTCCCGAACACCGAGATGGCCGGGCCGCAGACGCTTCTGGAGTACGCGCTGGAGCGCGAGGTTATGACTTTTTAGCCTGATGGAGCCAGATGGTACATATAAACCCGGCAGCCTACGACGAGTGGTACAGGACGCCCTTCGGTTCGGTATGCCACCGGCTCGAAAGGGACGCCCTGTTCTCGCTCGCGGATTTCAGAGATGGCGACAGGGTGCTGGACGCGGGCTGCGGGACGGGCGTGTACATGAGAGAGTTGAACGGCATGGGTCTGAACCCGGTCGGCGTGGACGCGGACGAGGGGATGCTGAGCTACGCAGCCTCATCATGCGGCAGGTGGGCGCTGCTGGCGGGCGCGGCAGCCGAGGCCCTGCCATTCAAGGACGCTTCCTTCGACAGGGTCGTCTCCGTATGCACGCTGGAGTTTGTGGCGGCCCCTGAGACGGCTGTACGCGAGATGGCGCGCATGCTTAAGCAGGGCGGCATACTGCTTGTGGGGTTCCTGAACGGCAACAGCACCTGGGCGCGACAGCGCGCCGAAAAGGGGAAGGACCCGTCCTCCGTCTGGCATGGCGCACGGTTCTTCAGGCTTACCGATGTGAGCCTTATGTCGTTCAAGGCAGGACTCGGGATGGTCGCATTCAAGGGGGCTATCTATTTTCCACCGGCTTCGGAAGGATTGTCGCCAGACGAACTCGAAGCCCTCGAAGAAAAAAGCCGTCTTGACACCCCTTCGGCGGCCGCGTTCATTGCGGCGGCGTTCAGAAAATCAGGGTAGCACCAGAATCAGACGGCCCGCCAATATGGAGGAGCTTATGAAGAAGTTTTCTCTCGTGGAATTCTCGGTCAACCACCCCAGGTTAGTTGTCATCCTCACGCTGATCGTCACCCTTGCATTCGCAACGCAGTTCCCAAAAGTAAGGACGGATACAAACCCCAAGAACATGCTCCCAGCCACGTCGGATGTCCGTGTCTGGAACGACGGTGTTGAGAAAACTTTCGCACTCTACGAGGATACTATAGTCCTTGGGATAGTAAACGAACGGGGTGTGCTCAACAAGGAAACGCTCGAAAAGATAAAGAGGATTACAGGTGAAATCCTGGAGCTGAAAGGCGTGGCGGCGAGGGACGTGTCGAGCTTCACGACCATTGACAACGTGACCGTCGACGGGGGGATGCTGAATGTAGGGCCGCTCATGACCAGTGTCCCAGAGACCGAAGAAGAAACGGATAAGCTCGGAAAGACGCTTTTCGAGAACCCGCTTTTCATAGACCGAATCATATCCAGGGACGGCAAGACCGCCGCCATCTATGTCCCGCTTGAGGACGGCTCGAACGGCAAGGAAGTCGCCGATAGCATCCGGGGAATAGTATCGGAAGAAAAGGGAGACGAACGGTTCTATATAGCGGGCGACCCAGTGGCAAGGGACACCTTCGGGAACGAGATGTTCAAGCTCATGGCGATATTCGCCCCGATCGCGGGCATGGTCATGCTCCTTGTCAGGTATCTCATGTTCAGGGACCTTTTCCTGTCCGTCACGCTGATGATGGACGCCATGATAAGCATAGTCTGGAGCATGGGACTGCTCATCGGCCTCGGGTTCCCCATCCATGTCATGAGCTCAATGGCGCCCGTCTTCCTGATGGCTATCGCTACGGACAGCATGCACATCTACAACGAGTTCTACTTCCGGTACCGGGAAAATAAAGACAGGAAAGCCGCGATAATCGAGACAATGAAGGCCGTAAGCAGACCGGTCCGAAACACCGCGCTGGCTACCGCGGCCGGGTTCGCCGTGCTGATGTTCATGCAGATAATCCCGGTCAAGGTCTTCGGCGGGCTGGTGGCGTTCGGCACGATCAGCTTGAGGGTTCTGAGCTTCAGCTTCATACCCGCGATGTTCATGTTTGTGAAAGAGGAGAAAATAGACAGGATAGCCCGGTCGGAAGATATCGGCTCTGACAGGACGGCGCGGTTCTTAAGGAAGCTCGCCGGGTTTGGCATACATCGCCCTGGGACGACGGTCGCGGTCGGGCTGCTGCTCTTCGCTGTCGCGGTCTTCGGGATAACGAAGATCAGAGTTAACAACAACCTGGTTGAGTGGTTCAAGAAGGGAAGCGATGTCCGGGTGGCGGATTCGGTCATCAACCGGAACCTTGGCGGCACGTCCCTCGGCTATGTGGTAGCGAGCGCCGAGGGTGACGAATACATGAAGACCCCCGAGGCCATGCGCTACATGGAGGGGCTGCAAAGGCACCTTGAAAAGCTACCTGTGGTGGGCAAGACGACCTCGGTCGTGGATTACGTAAAAAGGATTAACCGGGTGCTCCATGACGACGACCCGAAATACGATGTAGTCCCCGACACAAAGGAGGCCATCGGCCAGTACCTTTTCCTGTTCGCCATGTCGGCCAAACCTTCGGATTTGGACAACGTCGTTGACTACCCCTTCCAAAAGGCGAACATTTGGGTGCAACTGAAGACATGGGACGCCCAGGCGATGAGAGAGGTCATTAACGCGGTCGAGCAGTACAAGAAGGCCAACCCGACGCCAATGGAACTGAAGCCTTCGGGCATCGCGTACTTCAACCTCGTATGGAACGACGAGGTCCTTTGGGATATGGTCAAGGGCTTTATCCTTGCCCTTATCGTCGTCTTCTGCATCCTTGCCCTCGACTTCCGTTCATTTAAATGGGCGGTTATAGGGTATACCCCGCTTCTGTTCACGATATTGCTGTTATACGGCGTCGTTGGGTTTGTCGGAAAAGATTTCGACATGCCGATATCCGTGCTGTCATGTCTTTCCCTCGGCATGGCCGTGGACTTCGCAATACATTTCGTGAGCCGGCTCAGGCAGCGACTGAAGGAAACGGCAGGCAGCGAACCTTTGGGCGACGCCTTGCTCTGGACCGCGGGAAGGCCCGGCAAGGGTATAATGCGAAACGCGGTGCTCTTTGCCGCATCTTTCGCGGTAATGATATTCGCGCCACTCACGCCGTATATAACGGTCGGGGCGTTTATCGTCTGCATGATGATGTTGAGCGCAATAATGACCATAATATATCTGCCCGCCCTGATTACGCTAACTCGCGGCTGGCTCTTCAAAGGAGATATGCAATGAAAACCCTCATGACGGTTGCAGCGGCATTGGGCGTTATGCTCATGGCTTCAACTTCTTTCGCCGCGAGCGCGGAAGAGGTGATGAAGAAATCGCAGGCGGCATTTCTCTATCAGGGCAAGGACTTCAAAGTCCGCGTGACGATGAGGCTTGTCAGCAAAAGCGGCCAGGAACGGATAAGGGAGATGACGATGCTGAGAAAGAACTTCGGCGAGCCGGGTGGCGAGCAGAAGTACTTCATATATTTCCATAAGCCAGCCGACGTGAAGGACATGACGTTCATGGTCTACAAGTATCCCGGACGTGACGCGGACAGGTGGCTGTTCGTGCCCGCGATCAACATGGTCAAGAGGATAGCCGCGCAGGACAAGCATTCAAGCTTCGTCGGCTCCGATTTCTCGTATGAGGACGTCTCCGGGCGGAAAGTGGAGGACGACACCCACACCCTGACGAAGGAAGAAAAACTCGGAAACAGGGATTGTTATGTGATAAAGAGCGTCCCCAGGGCGGGCGACATGGACTACGCCTACAAGCTCTCATGGATCGCCAAGGACGATATGCTGCCCCTGAAGGAGGAGTATTACGACAAGAGGAGCGGCCTCTACAAGGTCTTCACCGCCGACGAGACAAAGGTCGTGAAGGGGTTCCCAACCGTGACGAAGAGGACCATGAAGAACCTCCAGAGCGGACATGGCACGTACGTGACCTATACAGATGCGGACTACGATGCCGGCATACCCGACAGCCTGTTTTCGGAGCGCTACCTGAGGCAGCCGCCGAGAAAGTGGGTAGAGTAAGCCTATGAAGCGTCTCTTTCTACTGCTTGTGTTCATAGCCCTTGCGCCTCAACCAGCAGGGGCCTCGGACATTTCCGTCCACGGCTTTGTCCAGGGGAACTACTCAGTGGGCACCGCCATGGACAACCCCGACGGCGGCAGCTTCAAGCTGGCCGAGGAAAGGCTTCAGCTGAAGCTCGACGCGAGCAGTGGCCCCTTCCATGTCCTTGTGAAGGGCGACGCTTTCTACGGCCATGTTGAAAATTCCGCCAGGCTGGAGCTGCGGGAAGGCTATATCGACTACACGGCGGAGAAGTGGGACTTCAGGGCCGGCCGGCAGATTATCACGTGGGGCCTCGGCGACCTGCTCTTCATAAACGACGTGTTCCCAAAGGACTACGAGGCGTTCTTCTCGGGAAGGCCCCTGGAGTATCTGAAGAAGGGCGTGGACGGCATGAAGCTCGGGGTCTACCCTGACTTCGCCTCGTTCGACATTGTCGTCGTGCCGTTCTTTGAGCCTAACAGGTTCCCGGACCCTAAGAGGTATTCGGTTTTCAACCCCATGCCGGGCATTCCTCAGGATGAAAAGGAACCCGCGACGAACCTTGAGAACACCGAGGTCGCCCTGAGGGCATACCGCGATATAGCAGGTTTTGACGCGGCTGTGTATTTTTATAGAGGCTTCTCCCGGCAGCCTTCCGTGATGCCGGATAACCTCATGGCGCCAACTAAATTAACCCTGTTCTTCCCTATGCTCTCCGTCTATGGCGCAAGCCTGCAAGGGAGGGCACTGGACGGGGTTATAAGCCTTGAGACGGGGTATTATGGTTCGCGGCAGGACGGAAGTGGGACAAACCCGATGATGCCTAACTCCCAACTGAAGTACCTGGTTGGTTATCAGAGGCAGTTATGGGAGGATTTCAGTATAGGGATGCAATACTACGGCGAGTACATGCTCGACTACGCCGAATACCGGGATACCCTGCCCGCCGGTTTCCCAAGGGAGAGCGAACTGCACCAGCTTGCCTCCGTGAGGCTTACGCAGTTCCTGAGCCACCAGACGCTGAGGCTCTCTTTATTCGCCTTCTACAGCCCGTCCGAAGACGATTACATGCTGAACCCAGAGGTCAAATACAACTTCTCGGACCACGTATGGGCAGCTTTGGGGGCGAATGTCTTCGGGGGACGCAAGAGGACGAGCCAGTTCGGGCAGCTTGAATCAGACGACAACATCTACGCACAATTAAGGTATGAATTTTAACCAGCTAGGGTAACTGTCCTTATTGCGTCCTCGCTTTTGTTGGACGTGAACCACCGGTGCCGGTTGCTTTCATCGCGCGTGCGCGTGCTCCGGTTCGTGCTCATGCTCTTCTCCCTCGGCATGGATATGCTCCCCCTCGTGTTCATGCGCATGGTCATGTTCATGCCCGTGGTCATGGCCGTGGAAATGCCCGCCTGGCCGCCTGCTCGCGGGTATGTCGCAGTGTGAGACGTCACAGACCAGGCCGGTGAACTCGCACTGCTCCTTCTCGAGCTGGAGCGTCGTGTGGTTAATGTGGAAGCACGAGACCAGACGGCAGTTGATGTCGTTTATGATAATCTCGCGCCGCCCGTGGTAGTGCGGGTCTATCATAATGTGCGCGGACATCGCTGATATGTTCGAGCATATGCTCCACAGGTGGAGCCTGTGCACGTCCAGAACGTGCGGCACCTTCTTTATCTCCTCGACCACGTCGTTTATGTCTATCCCCTTGGGCACGCCCTCCAGGAATATGTGCGCCGAGTCGTAGATTACCCTTCCAGCGCCCCACAGGATAAACAGCGAGAAGAAGATTGAGAGCGCCGGGTCCACGACGTACCAGCCGGTGTAGTGCATAACGACGCCGCCCGCTATGACTCCGACGGACATCAGCGCGTCCCCCAGTACGTGCAGGAACGCAGAACGCATGTTGAGGTCGTGGTGGTCGTGTCCCTGGAGCTTGTGGACGACGGCGAGGTTGACCACGAGGCCGAACAGCGCGACTCCGAGCATCCCGAGGCTCTTGACTGGCTCCGGAGTGACCAGCCTGACCACCGCCTCGTACATGATTATCCCGGAAATTACGACGAGCGAAATGCCGTTGATGAAGGCCGCGAAGACCTCGCTTCGGTGCCAGCCGTAGGTTCGCGTGTCGGAGGCCGGGAACCCGGAAAGGAATATCGCGAACAGCGCAAGGGCAAGCGAGACGAGGTCGGTCATGACGTGCGCCGCGTCGGAGAGAAGGGCGAGGGAGTTTGTCAGGAAGCCGCCGACGACCTCGACAATCAATATGAAAGCCGTCAGGGCGATGGAGAATATCAGCCCTTTCGACTGCTCGCTGGATGCCTTCAGCCCTCTCATGATGTCCATGATGACGCCTCTTGCCGGGGGTTGTGGATTTCTTATATAAAGCATAACGCGGTTTGTCAGGATTTACAAGGGCGGGGCGATTATTGACACCCCGCCCACATATAAGCTATATTTTCCAGATGGACATACGCGAGTTCGAGGAACTGGCATACGACGCGTTCGAAGGGCTTCCCGACTGGTTCAAGGAGAAGCTTGAGAACGTGGACCTGGTCGTGGAGGAGGAGCCGTCGCCGGAACTCCTCCGGGACATGGGTATCGGGAGGCGAGGGACGCTCCTCGGCCTGTACCAGGGGATACCGCTGACCCGGCGCGGGTTCTATTACGGCAACGTCCTTCCCGACAAGATAACGCTTTACATGGGCCCTATACTCCGCCAGGGCGGGGGCCGGGACGAGGTTGAGGCGAGAATCCGGGAGGTCGTGGTACACGAGGTCGGACACTACTTCGGCCTGTCCGACGCCCGGATGCGCGAACTGGAGCGGGAAGCCCCAAACCATTAAAACTCCACTCATTTCTTGACTGCCGGGTGCCGTTCTGGTACTATGGCTGTTCACGCGGGGGTACGCCGATGAAGAAGGTGAAGTTCGTCTTTGCCCTACACAACCACCAGCCGGTGGGCAACTTCGGGCACGTTTACGAAGAGGCCTACCAGAAGTCGTACCTGCCGCTCGTCGAGGCCCTCCGCGAGTACCCGGACTTCAGGTTCAACCTGCACTATACCGGCGACCTGTTCGCTTGGCTGGACAGGGAGCACCCGGACTACATGGGTATGCTCAGGGAGATGGTCCAGCAGGGCCAGGTCGAGATGCTGACCGGCGGGTACTACGAGCCCATCCTCGCCCTGCTGCCGGACGCGGACAAGGTCGGCCAGATACTCAAGCTTTCGGATTATATAGAAAAACGCTTTGGCAGGCGCCCGACCGGGATGTGGCTCGCCGAGCGGGTGTGGGAGCCGCACCTGCCCGCGCCGATAGCTGCCGCCGGAGTGGACTACGTCGTCGTGGACGACTTCCACTTCAAGATGGCGGGCCTCAGGGACGAAGACCTCACCGGTTATTACGTCACCGAGGAGCAGGGGCATGCGATAAAGGTCTTCCCGGGCAGCGAGAGGCTCAGGTACACCCTCCCGTTCATGGAGCCGGAAGAGACCATCAAATATTTCAAGGGACTGCTGGGTTCGGGATGCGGCTGCGGCTCGGGCCACAACCCGCTCGCGGCCATGGCCGACGACGGCGAGAAGTTCGGCGTATGGCCCGGAACCCACAAATGGGTGTACAAGGACGGCTGGCTCAAGCGGTTCATGAAGGCACTCGCGGCCAGCTCGGACTGGGTCGAGCCGACAACCTTCGGCGATTATATTAAAGAAGAAGGGCCCATGGGCAGGTTCTACCTTCCGACCAGCTCCTACATGGAGATGGGCGAATGGAGCCTGCCGCCCGCGGCCATGCGGGAGTACGACCACTTCGTGGCCGAACTAAATAACGACCCGGAGTTCGACCTGAAGCGTCTGTTCGTCAAGGGAGGGTTCTTCAGGAACTTCCTGTACAAGTACCCGGAGTCGAACGCGATGCACAAGCGGATGCTCCAGGTGAGCGCCAAGGTGCACCGGGCGCTCGCGGCAACTGGCGGGAGCAGGCACGAGCGGGACGCGATGCTCGACGCGCTTTACCAGGGCCAGTGCAACGACGCCTTCTGGCACGGCGTTTTCGGAGGCCTTTACCTGCCGCACCTGCGCGACGCGGTATACCGTGGCCTGATAAAGGCGGAGGAGGCCGCGGAGCGGATACTCGCGGGCGAGTCCGGCGACCCGCTTTCGCTCGAGGTCGCCGACATGGACGGCGACCTCGCGGAAGAGGTATTCGTGACCAACGGCTCCGTCGCGCTCCTGATGAAGCCGTCCGATGGCGGCACGCTGACCGAGTTCGATTTTCGCCCGGTATCGATGAACCTGATGGACAACCTCTCCCGGACGGAAGAGGCGTACCACGACAAGATAAAGGACGCGGCACACGAGGAGGAAAAGCCTGCCTGCGGCGCGGCTAAGACTATACACGATGCCGTCCGAGTCAAGGAAAAGGGCCTGTCCGACTACCTCGTGTACGACTGGTACCGCCGGGCGTCGCTGATAGACCACTTCCTGGGCCCGGATGCAGGCCTCGACGACTTCCGGCGTTGCCGGTACGACGAGGCGGGCGACTTCGTGAAGGGCGCGTACACCGTCAAGACGTCCAGGACGAAGGAGCGCGTGAAGACGACGCTCGAAAGGCTCGGCGTCGTCTCCGGGATGCCCGTGCGGGTCGTCAAGACCGTCGTCGTCCGGAAGGAGTCGTCCGGCTTCGAGGCGGATTACGAGATAACCAACGAGGGTACGGAGGAGCTAAACGCCGCCTTCGGCGTGGAGTTCAACTTCTCGCTTCTGGCCGGGGACGCCTTCGACCGCTACTTCGAGATACCAGGCCACACGCTGAAGGCCAGGAACTTCGCATCCGCGGGCGAGCTGAACAACGTCCGGTCCGTCCGGATGGTTGACGACTGGCTGGGCTACGAAATGGAGCTTTCCCTCGGCCACGAAGCGGCGCTCTGGCGGTTCCCGGTCGAGACTGTCTCGCAGTCCGAGGCGGGATACGAGCGCGTGTTCCAGTCATCGTGCCTTACGCCTGTATGGCGCGTCTCGCTCGCGCCGGGTGTGCCGTGGAAGGTTCGGCTGGGGCTGAATATCAGGAGAAAGTAACGACCTCACAGGTGTCACCCCCGTGAAAACGGGGGTCCATTTTGACTTCTAAAGCATGACAATGGATTCCCGCTTTTGCGGGAATGACACCATAACAGCGGATGAAGGGCCGACACGCGGCCCGAAAAACGGGCCTTGGTACGGCCCCTACAAAAAGGCAGAACATGAAAAAGTTCCACGCGGTACTGCTTGCTGCAATCCTCGTACTTGTCTCTTCAAACGCATCCGCCGCCGACAAACAGGAATACCTCACCGTCGAGGGGATGGCCGACAGGGTCATAGCCCATTTCCCGAGGGCCGAGGGCCTTGTTACCTTCGCCGACGAGAAGACGGTCAGGCTCGACATCGGCTCGGCGGACGGCCTGAAGCCCGGCATGACGGTCCTGCTCTCCCGGCCGGGGAAGCCCATCCGCCACCCGGTTACAAAGGTCGTGCTCGGCAGCCGCGAGGAGGACCTGGGCAGCGCCGTCGTGACAGAGGCGGGCGAGGCCGGCTCGACGGCAAGGATATCGGAGCTGAAGGCGACAAGGATCGTGGACGGCGACATCTGTCGTCTGCCTACAGGGCCCGACAAGGTCGCGGTCGGCGTCTTAGGGAACGAATACAACGAGGTGGTCCTCGACAGGCTACTGAACGCGCTCCGGGACTCCCGCCGCTTCGCCATCTCCGGGCCGGTGAACATACCCGGCGAAACGGCTGTCGACGCCTCTTCGGTGGCGAAGCTGGCAGGCGAGAACAAAGTGGACTCCGTCATCGTCCTCACAACGGCTCCCACGACGAAACAGGAAGAGACAAACGTCTCCATTACATTGTATGCGAAGTCCGGCGATACCGTCGAGGCGCAGGCCGGGCTTGTCAATATAGCCTCCGAGGTGTTCGGCGAGACAATACAGGACATCCCGCTCGTCCGGGGCGAGAGGCGCGACTTCTACCGCACCGAGGACATACCGATGCGCGGCACGCGGATGGCTGCGGGCCGGATAACAGGCAGCGACAAGACCGAGATAGCCGTCGCTGCAGGGCGCAGGCTCGTGGTCTACCGTTTCGAGAAGGGCGTCCTGTCGGAACTCTGGCGCTACGAGGGCGACATGAAGGACGACTACCTGGACCTCGAATGCGCGGACCTGAACGGCAACGGCAGGGACGAGCTTTATGTGTCCAACTTCCGGGACGGCCTCTTCATGTCGTTCGTCATGGAGTACGACGGCAAGGACTACAAAATGATCTCGGAGGACCTGGCGATTTTCATGAGGGTGCTGGAGCTGCCCGGCGGGAAGAAGATGCTGATAGCGTCCGGCATGGGCATGGACGCGCCTTACTCCGGCGTTGTGCGTGAGTACAGGTGGGAAGGCGGGAAGCTCGCCGGGGGCGACACGCTGGACCTCCCGTCCCGCATAAAGGACCCGTACGGGTTCGTCGCGCTCGACCTTGTGAAGGACGCCGATGCCGACGCGGAAAGGGACGACGACGACCCGCTGAAGGGCCTCGAATATGTCTGGGTAGACGACTGGGACTACATACAGGTGCTCGACTCGAACGGCAGGAGGCTCTGGAAGAGCCCCGACCCCTACGGGGGCTACGGTTCGTTCTTCGAGCTGCCAGAGCAGAAGCTGAACGTGGGTGGCGGCGAGGAAAGGGGCAAGGTCAAGGGCAGGCTGATTCTCCGGGACGGCCCCGACGGCGGCAAGGAGATAGTCATCACCAAGAACATCCCGATGATAAACATCCTCAGGAGGTTCAAGGGTTATAACGGCGCGGAGATATACTCGTTCGCCTGGGACGGCTCCAGGCTGGAGCACCGCTGGGACATCAAGAACATCGATGGCTTCCTTGCGGACATATACGTGGGCGACGCGGCAAACAACAAGTCCGAGAGCGTCCTGATACTTACCGAACCGACGATAAAGGTCAAGAAGGCGAGCAACAAGATACCTCTCGGCAGCGTCGAGTCCATCAAGAACCTTGTAGCCGACAGGTCGAGCCTGGTCATCTACCGGGTTCCGCAGAGGTGAGGGACAGCGGGAAATGCTTCTGACAAGGGACGGACAGGTGGCTGAACTCTCCAGGGAAGAACTGCTCGCGAGGCTCGATACGTCGCGGCTGCCGCGGCACGTCGCCATAATAATGGACGGGAACGGCCGCTGGGCTGCGAACCGCGGCCTGCCGCGCGTCGCCGGACACAAAAAGGGCATGGAGACGGTGCGCGAGATAGTCACCGCAAGCTCGAAGCTCGGCATAAAGGCCTTGACGCTCTACGCCTTCTCGCTCGAGAACTGGAAGAGGCCGAGGCTCGAGGTCGAGGCGCTGATGTCTCTCCTGACGCTTTACCTCCAGAACGAGCTGAAGCTTATGCAGGAGAACAACATAAAGTTCACGACCATCGGCAGGACGGACGACCTGCCGGGCGCGGCCCGGAAATGGATCGACAAGGTAAAGGCAGAGACCGCGGGCAACACGGGCATGGTGCTCGACATCGCGCTCAGCTACGGCGGCCGGTGGGAGATAATGGAGGCCGCGAAGAAGTACGGCGCTGACCTGCTGGCCGGAAGGGTAAGCCCGCAGGGCTTGACCGAGGAGGCCTTTTCCGGCTACCTCGACACCGCCGGGCTACCCGAACTCGACCTGGTAATAAGGACGTCCGGCGAGATGCGCATATCCAACTTCCTCCTGTGGCAGACCGCGTACGCGGAGCTTTACTTCACGGACTCGCTCTGGCCCGACTTCGGGGAGCGGGAACTCATTGCCGCACTCGTGGACTACCAGGGCCGCGAGAGGCGGTTCGGCAGGACAGGCGAACAGCTCGGGGCCGTGAACGGGAACGGAGCCATGGAAGGTGGTGGTCATGCCGTATAAACGCATCGCGTCCGCGGCTGTATTAATACCGCTCGTCTACCTGCTCGTCTGGCACGGTTCCCCGTTCCAGTTCTACATTGCAGTCCTCTGCATGGCGTCCGTCGGCATCTACGAGTTCTACCGCATGTTCAATAACAGCGGCTACCACCCGCAGACCATGGCCGGTATGCTCGCCGGGCTCCTCGTCGTCACCGGCTTTTACATCGGCGCGGTCAACGAGGGCGACGTCGCCTACGTATTCTCGCCCGGCGTCATGGTGGCCGGCGCTTTCGTCTTCGCGCTCATATGCAGGCTGTTCTCGGAAAGGGACACAAACGGCGCGATGGTGGACGTGGCCCTCACGTTCACCGGCGTGATATACGTCGCCTGGCTCTCCGCGTACCTCGTCCTGCTCAAGACCTGGGACATGGGCGGGGTTGCGGGCAGGGAGCTTGTATTCCTTCTGCTCCTCGTCACCTGGGCGACGGACACCGGCGCGTACTTCGCCGGCTCGAAGTTCGGCAGGCACAAGCTCTACCCCAAGATAAGCCCCAAGAAGTCTGTCGAGGGCGCGGCCGGCGGGCTCCTCGGCGCGGTCGGCACGGCGGTTCTCTGCCGGTACTGGTTTTTCACGAGCCTCACGATGCACGACGCGGTGGCGATAGGCCTGATACTCGGCATCGTAGGGCAGGTGGGCGACCTGGCCGAGTCCATGATAAAGAGGAGCGCGCGCGTGAAGGACTCCGGCGCGCTGATACCCGGACACGGGGGCATGCTCGACCGGGTGGACAGCCTCCTGCTCAACGCGCCCGCGCTGTATTATTACACGGTCGTCATGGTGTCTAAGAACATATAACGAAAAGACCGTCACCCCCGTGAAAACGGGGGCCCAGTGACTTACTTGTCATCAGTTCGCGCGCACATGTAAAGTCCCTGGATTCCCGCTTTCGCGGGAATGACATACGGTGGGCGATGCCCACCCTACTTGTTGTCGTCCCGACCGTAGTGGAGGGACCTGCTTCTAATATTTCAAATGCAGGGCCGACACGAAGGTCGGCCCCTACAGGTGGAGCCCCCTCACCCCCACCCCCCTCTCCCGCGAGGAGAGGGGGATTAGATTAAAGAAGATTGTAGGGTGGGCTACGCCCACCAAATGCCTTTCGTCATTCCCGCCCCGGCTTCAGGCGTACCGGGGTAAACTCCTGCGGGAATCCAGGAAGTTGGCCGGGTAAACCAACCCTCACCCCCGGCCCCCTTCGGTTTCGCTCAGGGCAGGCTCTCTCCCATTGAAGGGAGAGGGGAGAATTGTTGAAGAGGTTTGGGGAATTATATACAGGCGGATTCTTCGCGTTGCTCAGAATGACAGAATGATTATCGGGCCGCCTTTTTTCAAAAAGGCGGGACTTACTCAGAAGGTTGTAATCCTAAATGAAAACTCTCAGCATCCTCGGTTGTACCGGCTCGATAGGCGTCAGCACGCTCGACGTCGTGAAGCGCTTCACCGGCAAGTTCCGCGTCAAGGCGATGGCCTGCGGCACGAACATTAACCTCCTCGAAGAGCAGGTCAGGGCGTTCAAGCCGGAGGTAGTCTCGGTAGGCAGCGCGAAGGACGCCCGTGAGCTGTCAAAGCGGCTCGGCGGCCTGGGCGTGAAGGTCCTATCCGGGCCGGAAGGCATGTCCGAGGTCGCATCCCTTTCCGGAGTGGACATGGTGCTCTCGGCGATTGTCGGATCGGCGGGTCTTGTGCCGACGATGGCCGCGATCGAGGCCGGCAAGGACGTCGCGCTCGCCAACAAGGAGACGCTGGTCTGCGCCGGAGAACTCGTAATATCCGCCGCAAAGCGGCGCGGTATAAAACTCCTGCCGGTGGACAGCGAGCACTCAGCCATTTTCCAGTCCATGAAGGGCCACAGGAAGGCCGACCTCGCGCGCATAACGCTGACCGCTTCCGGCGGACCCTTTCAGGGTCTTTCCAGTAAGCAGCTTGAAAATGTCAAGCCCGCCGACGCCCTCAAGCACCCGAACTGGGAGATGGGCCGGAAGATTACGATAGACTCCGCGACGCTTATGAACAAGGGGCTCGAGGTAATCGAGGCCAAGTGGCTGTTCGACGTCGGGATGCACGAGATCTCGGTCGTCGTGCACCCGCAGAGCATAATACACTCTATGGTCGAGTTCAAGGACGGCTCGGTCATTGCCCAGCTCGGCGTGCCGGACATGCGCGGGCCTATTTCCTACGCGCTCGGATACCCAGGAAGGCTCAAGAAAGACATACCCGGCCTCGACCTCGTCAAGGTCGGGACGCTGACGTTCAAGGAGCCGGACATGGGCCGGTTCCCGTGCCTCGCATACGCGTTCGACGCGATGAAGGCGGGCGGCACGATGCCCGCCGTGCTGAACGCCGCGAACGAGGTCGCGGTCGCGGCCTTCCTCGACGGTCACATAGGGTTCATGGACATACCGAAGACGATTAAAGCGACTATGGACGCGCACAGGCCCTCCACGCCGACCTCTGTCGAGGACGTGATGAAGGCGGACAGATGGGCACGACGGGAGGCTGGGGAGAGGGTAAGCAAGACGCCTCCCCGCACCTGATGCGGTTTAGTTGTAGCTGCCCGATTCATCGGGCGCCTTTGATACGAAGGGCGGGCACAGGGACCCGCCCCTACATAACAGCAAAGAAACCGGAGAACAAATTTTGCACGAAATGATTAACACGGCCGACGTAATGCACGTGATATTCAGCATAGCATCGGCGATTGTCGCGCTCGGTATCCTGGTGTTCGCGCACGAGTTCGGGCACTTCATCGTCGCCAAGATGTCCGGTGTCGGGGTGCTCAAGTTCTCGCTCGGCTTCGGCAGGAAGCTTATCGGCTGGAAGCGTGGCGAGACCGAATACATGGTGTCCGCGATACCGCTCGGCGGGTACGTCAAGATGATTGGCGGAGAAGGGGATGAAGACGACAAGGAGCTGACTCCGGACGAGAAGGCGCGCTCGTTCATGGCGCAGCCCGTCTGGAAGCGGATGGCTATCGTCCTCGCGGGGCCTGTATTCAACATCCTGCTCGCGTTCGTGCTCTGCTACGTGTTGCTGGTAACGGGCTTCCCGACCGCGGTCGCGCGGGTCGCGGGGGTCGCGCCCGGCAGCCCCGCAGAGAAGGCCGGTTTTCTGTCCGGCGACATAATCGAGGGAATGGACGGCAACCCTACCGACATCTGGTTTTTGGTCGCGGACTACGTGAAGGCCCATCCCGGCAAGGTGGTGGCCTTCAAGGTAAGGCGCGGCGGCGAGACGCTCGACATCAAGGCAGCGCCAGTACCCGGACCCGACGGAAAGGGCTATATCGGCCTCGCGGGTTCGGCGATTATCGACGTCGTTTTCCCAGGCTCGCCGGCCGACAAGGCGGGCATACGCGGGAAGGACAGGGTGGTCGCGGTAGACGGCAAGGAGGTCGGTTCCTGGGACGATATGGCCGGGGTAATCCACGGAAGCCCGGGCCGAGAACTGGACATTTCCATCCTGAGGGACGGGAAGCCTATGAGTTTCAAAGTCACGCCGGACCTCAAGGAGGACCTCGGGAACGGGAAGAGCGGTGGCGTAATCGGCATCACTCCGGGTTCTGACACGGAGAAGGTGCGTTACGGCGTGGTCGAGTCCGCCGGCCTCGCAATCGACAGGACTCTGCTTTACACCAAGGTCATATCCGCCTTCCTCGCGAGGCTTGTCTCCGGCAAGGAGGACGCGAAACAGCTTGGCGGCCCGATCATGATCGTCCAGATGTCAGGCATGCAGGCGCAGCAGGGCTATATAGACTTCGTCATGTTCATGGTGATGCTGTCCGTCAACCTCGGCGTTATTAACCTCTTCCCGATACCGGTACTGGACGGCGGGCATATATTCTTCCTCGCCATAGAGGGCATCATCAGGAGGCCGCTCTCGATAAAGATGCGCGAGGTGGCCCAGCAGATAGGCCTGTTCATGATTATCGTCCTGATGGTGTTCGTGTTCTACCACGACATCCTGAGGATCATGGGATTGGAGCAGCTCTGGAAGTAGGAGAACAGTCATCCCCCTGTATTTAATCCACTCCCCTCGCGGGAGGGGACAAAGGGGAGGGGATATGGTAGACACGCCCCCAGCCCCCCTGCCCCCCTCCCCCGGGACGAGGGAGGGGGAAGACAAGGAGCAGCATGCTCATAACCATACTGATAGCGCTGATTGTATTTTTACTTGACGTTACCGGATTCCGATATTATGGAGCCGGGTTCCTTGGTGTTATAGCTCTTGTGAAATTTGCATTAACTGTCAAAGACAACAAGGTGCTTGCGACAAAGCGGCTTGCTGTATATATGCTCACGGTTGTATTCATACTGACTATTAACACATATAATGCAAGGATAGCGGAATCGAGGGGCAATGTCCTTATTGCGTGTTTAGAGCAGTATAAACTCGACCACGGCACGTATCCAGAACAGCTGGAAGACTTGGTACCTGAATATACAGATCAGATTCCTTCGCCTTATTATCCCGATATGGGCAAATTTGCCTATCGTAATTTCGAAGACGGCAGGGTATCGTTCTATTATGCTATCACATTCGGCTATACTAATGACTATTTTTTCGAATGGCATGAATGGGTTACCAGGGACCACTGACAGCTATTTATCATTGTTATTGAACGGAGAAACGTTAAATTGAAAATCACCCGCAAACGCACAAACGCCATCCACCTGGGCAACGTCAAGGTAGGCGGCGGCGCGCCGGTCGTCGTCCAGTCCATGACCAACACGGACACCCGCGACGTCAAGGCGACGGTCGCACAGATCAAGCAGCTCGAACTCGCGGGCTGCGAGGTCGTGCGGGTCGCCGTCCTGAACAAGGAAGCCGCCGCCGCGCTCGACAAGATAAAGGCGGGCATATCCATCCCGCTCGTCGCGGACATACACTTCGACCACAGGCTCGCGCTCACGGCCATCGACAAGGGCGTGGACGGCCTCCGCATAAACCCCGGCAACATCGGCGAGAAGAAGAAGGTCGTCGAACTTGTCAAGGCCGCGAAGGCCCGCAGGATACCCATCCGGATAGGCGTCAACTCCGGCTCGCTGGAGAAGCACCTGCTCGCGAAGTACGGCAGGCCGACGCCGGAGGCGCTGGTCGAGTCCGCGATGGGCCACATAAAACTGCTCGAAGACCTCGACTTCACGGACATCAAGGTCTCCATCAAGGCGTCCGATGTTCCTACGACTATTGATGCTTACAGACTGATGTCTAAAACGTCAAAATATCCGCTCCATATCGGCGTGACCGAGGCCGGGACTCTCTTCTCCGGCACGGTAAAGTCGTCCGTCGGACTCGGCATACTGCTGTACCAGGGCATCGGCGACACCATACGGGTATCGCTCACCGCCGACCCGGTCGAGGAAGTCCGCGTCGCCTGGGAGATGCTCAAGGCTTTAAAACTCCGGGAGCGGGGCGTCAACATAATCTCATGCCCGACCTGCGGCCGGACGCAGATAGACGTCATCGGGCTCGCCATGGAAGTGGAGAAGCGGCTGTCGCACGTGAGGACCCCGCTCGACGTGGCCGTCATGGGCTGCATCGTCAACGGTCCCGGCGAGGCGTCCCAGGCCGACGTCGGCATCGCAGGCGGCAAGGGGCGCGGGCTGCTGTTCTGCCACGGCGAGGTGGTGAAGAAGCTCAAGGAGGCCGAGCTTGCCGACGCGCTCGTCGCCGAGGTCGAGGCGGCGGCGTCGAAGAAAAGCTCATAACGCCCCCCTGCCCCCTCTTATGAGGGGGGAAAGTGGAAACCCCTCACCCTCAGCCCCCCTTCGGCGGAGTTTACCCCGGTATGCATTAAGCCGGGGCTCAGGGCAGGCTCTCTCCCGCGAGGAGAGGGGGATTATAGAGTTCTGGTTCCGGAGCGACAACTATTGGAATACCTCGTATACGCGGCCGCGGCGATACCTTTTCTCGTGGTGCTCGTCGGCGTGACAGTGCTCGGTACGGTGCGGTACTCGCTCAAGGATACGCACCTGCGGGTCACGGTCATGGGTATACCCGTCAGGAAGGTCGCATACGCGGACGTCATCTCGTGCGAGTTCTTCCCGCCGGACGAGGAGACAAACCGCCGCAGCCTTTTCAAGGGGAGCGGCGTGATAGTCATGCGCCTCCACGACGGGCATACCGTCGCCATATCGCCCCGGTACGCGGAGGGGTTTTATGAGGCGCTGAGGGGGAAGATGGATAAGAAGGCCCTGTAACCCTACACTTTTGTCGCAAATCCCCGCCCCGCGCCATTTAATGACGAGCACCCCGCTTTTTTCCCTTGCAGAATCCCCGCCGATTGGCTATTATAAGGGCATATCTCATAAACTTACGGCAACCTTGACAACTGGGATACATGAGTAACAAGAACGCCTCCGACCAGAAGGCCGGGATGCCGGCCAACAACGACAAAAGGGCCAACGCAAGGGTCCCGGTCCCGTTCATCCCGCTGACAGTGGAGAACGGCATGGAGAGTCTCGCCTGCTCCATCCTGAACATCAGCATGGGAGGAGCGCTCATCCAGGCCCCCCACGAGTTCGCGCGCAACTCCTCGATCACCACATCCTTCGAACTGCCCGGCGATGCAGTGCCCATTGTCACCCCGTCCAGGGTCGTCTGGACGCGCAACGTCTACGACATACACGTCCGCATAGGGATAAGGTTCGAGGCCTCAGAGGCCGTAACGGACAGGGTAGGCGGGTACGTGGACAGGCAGATGAACTTCCGGCCCGTGTTCGTGGAGAGGGCCGCGGCAAGGATGTCCGCCCCGTGCATAGCGGTTGTCATCAACGACGGCAGGAAGGTGCAGAACGGCGTCATCCTCGACATCAGCCGCTCCGGCGTCCTGCTCCAGACTGCGGAACCCATCAACCCCGGCTCGGTCGTCACAGCGTCCTTCATCCTCCCGCACACCCACAAGGTGGTCAAGACCCAGGCCAAGGTAGTCTGGCGCAAGAACCTCTACGGCCAGTTCGAGAACAAGGGCCTGGAGTTCGTGAATATCGACCCCACCGCCGAGAAGTACATCGAGAACTTCGTGGAGAAACAGGCGCTCTGCGGGGTGTAGGTAACTATCCCCATCGCTCTTATGTTGTCATTGCGAGGAGTCCCGCGTTTCTCGGGACGACGCGGCAATCTCGGCCGTTGAGCGTCATTCCCGCGAAGGCGGGAATCCAGGAAGTAGTAGGGGCGGCCCCCTGTGGCCGCCCTTCTTAATACGAGGGCGGGCACGGGGACCCGCCCCTACATTTAAATACAAGAAGGGCCGACACGCGCTCCGCTTGGTACGGCCCCTACATAAAGACCGACAGTCGCACATCACGTCTTTGCACAGTCTTATCCTACCAGCCCCTAGCCCCTGCATTTCCCCACCCAGCCCCTTTTTTGTGATACACTATATGTATATTCACGCTCATGTGAAAGGGGGATACGCCATGATCTGCGACAAACTCAAGAAGTACCTGGACGACAACGGCGTTCTCTACCAGGTCAGGCGGCACGGCGAGGCCTACACGGCCCAGGAGATAGCCGAGTCCATGCACGTCAAGGGCCATATGCTGGTCAAGGTCGTGATGATAAAGAGCGAGCAGGGTTACATGATGGCGGCGCTGCCTGCCGACAGGCGCATAGACATCGCGCTGCTCCGGGACGGCCTGGGCCTGAAGATGGCGGCGCTTGCGTCCGAGGCCGAGTTCCGGAAGCTCTTCCCGGACTGCGAGCCGGGCGCGATGCCGCCGTTCGGCAACCTCTACGGCATACCGGTATACGTGGACAGGCGCCTGACCGAGGACCCGGAGATACTCTTCCAGGCGGGCAACCACTACGAGGCGGTGCGTATAAAGTACGCCGACTTCGCAAGGCTCGTCCAGCCCAAGGTGATGGAAGCGAGCAGGAAAGCGGCGTAAGGCCGCATAATAAGCGGGCTCGCCGGATTTAGTGGTTGACTTTGCCGGGCGGATGTACTATATTAGTCAAGTTGCCGCGGGGTGGAGCAGTCCGGTAGCTCGTCGGGCTCATAACCCGAAGGTCGCAGGTTCGAATCCTGTCCCCGCTACCAAACAAATCAAGGGGTTAGCCGATTAGGCTAACCCCTTATTTATTTGCATTGGCTGAATCGTTGGCCACGACTAAACTTCAGCTCGTCTCCACCGCCGTCATCTGGACTATATACGGCCTCTTGGACTTGCTGCTCCCAGGATAATAGTTAGGCGTCTCAACCTCCGCCTTCAGCCCGCTATAGGCCAGATGCGGTGCGTCATGGGTCAGGTCGACCACGTCACCGCGCTCCAGCAGCTCCGCCTCGAACACGTCGACCGCAACACGGTCCTTGCGTGAAATCTCTTTCCCTATAGTGAAGTCACGCAGGTCCTTCGCCTGGTCCTCGTTGACTACGAAATCGAAGACGTGTTCCTTCTCCTTCCGGCCGATCTTACCGACGCTGGTCGTGTCGCCGCCCTTCGGATAGGCAGTGGTCGCATCGCAGAGCTTGCAGCTGTCCTTGTCTGGTGCGTCATCCCTCGACATGTCCGGGTCGTAGTACACCAGGAAGTCGTTTATTATCTCGTCCTTTGAGGTCCTGCCGGGCCTGACGCTTCCGAAAACCATGTGCTCCTTGCTGAAAGACTTGACACTCGCGCCGGCAGAACCGGCGGCCGGCCTGAATAAGAGCTTGAGCTTCCCTCCGCTCTCGAATACGCGCGATCTGCACTGGTAGGCCAGCCTTGCGAGGAACGGTTTCAGGTTTATCTGTTCCTGCTGTACGCCCGCGAACTTGTACCCGCCGCTTATCGCGGCTGCGAGCGCGGTCCCTGCGGTGCCGAAGCTCGTCGTGTCCACGTAGGCCGACGGGACACCTCCCACCGCGACAGCGGCGTAGTGGATTACGTCCTCACACTTCTCCACGAGCGCGTTGGCGACGCCCGTGTACGTCCCCGATGCGTCATCGAGGCACCCCTTGCCGGACAGGTATACACCGTCCGGGAGGACAGTGTCCGCGACCGAGTTGCCGGAGAGCGAGGCGGATACTCCTGCGTTCGCCGAGGCAGTAGAATCCGTGACAACCTCCAGCCATACCTCATATATATCAATATTCGACGTCCCGCTGGAATTGTAATAGGACACAGAGATACTCGATGGAACCGAGGTGCCTAATGATAGGCTTTCGATACCCTCAGTTGGAGATTTTATAGCTACCGTCGTCCCGTTCAATTTCAGGTAGTGCGTCGCGTCTGCGGGCTGCACTGACGAGTACCAGAAATATTTCATGTACACCATAACCGACAACGGCGTCGCACCGTTCCAGGATGGAAAGTTCACGGTAATTGAACCAGAGAACGCACTGCCTCCGACGTTGTCGAGCGAGTACAGCGTGCTATCGTTGGCGTCGCCGACGTTATCCTTCGACGTGCCACCGGTTGACCATCCTGATGGCGGTGACGAGCTGACAAGCGACGCGTTAACGGTGGTGCGGTTATATCCTACATTGTGTGAGTGCCCGCTCTCGCTCGCGTTCGCAGCCAGGGCCACCGCTTTTTTGAGCGCTTCATCATTCGTCACAACAACTATACCCTTGCCCGGCCACGTCGGGTGGTTGTCGCCGGTCTTCCCGGTATAATCGGTCCAGCTCGCAGCCGGGACCTCGATGAACTGTTCGCCAACCTTGACACAGAGCGTGTCCATAGAGTACATCGGCTTGCAGTTGGCCAGGAAGGAAAAGTCGTTCCTGTCCGCCCTGATAAGCGCGCCCTTCTCGTGCTGCATGGCTGCTGTCCCGCCGCTCTGGGCGCGCGTGATGTTCCAATAGAACCCGCCAGCGTCCGTCCCGCCGCTGTTCGCTTTTATGCGTTCCCCATCTATCCAGAAATAATGCGGGTAGGACGTCGGGAAAGCGATCTTCGTGGGCGCAATCGTCGGGTAGACCTTTGTCGCGGCAGAGGTGAGCGGGTTGTCCTTGAGAGTCCCGACGGCGCCGCCGAGAATGCACGGGAGCCTGATAAGCTTTTTCTCGCCGAACCAGAGCGGCTCCGGCCTTCCCTCGTCGTCCGGGTCCACCTGCGGGTAAGTAGCGCGGTCCATTACCGGCAAGAGAGGTTTGTCGTACTTTTCCATACGCGAAGCCAGGTCGACAATAACCTCCTCGGCGCTGTAACCGGGTACATCTCTACATGTGAAGGCAGCTATCTGGAGCTTATCGGAATAGGCCGTGCCCTCGTACCAATGGTACACGTCCACATCCACTTCAAGGGGGTCGTATGTCTTCAGGTAGCTGGAAAACGGCGTGGCCCCGTCGTTAGCAAGGGTGAGCCGCCAGTCGGAGGTGTCGAAGGTAAGCGGGTCCGGGTTGACGCGGCTGTTGATTGCACCCCAGTTCGTGACCAGGGCCTCGAATGTACCAGGACCGCCGGACGGAGTCAATGCCTCATCGGATACGAGCTTGTCACCGGTCGGAGACGGGAAGTGCCAGACAGTGAGTGTCCGGGGCGAGTTGCCGGTCTTTGCCTGTTCGGCCAGAAATGCGGCGGTTGCCGTCCTCACAGGTAAGCCTCCTCGACCAGGTCGAAAGAGAGGCTGACATATCTGCTGTCCTCGTCCCTCGGCGTGATGTCGGCGTTGTCGAAGCGGTTGTTCGCGTGCGTATAACCGTCCTCGTCTATCCAGTCTATGGGGTTCTTCTTCCTCTGGGCGACGTTAAGAAACAGGTTTTTGAAGCACTGCATCGGCGGGTCGAAGTTCCAGTTGAATACCAGCTCGCGGTCAACGCCTTCCGCCTTGAACGATACCTCGTCGAAGAGGACAGAGCCTTCCTCGGACGTCTGAGTTGCGTACTGGAAGGGACGGACAATCACGAACACCGTGCCTGCAGGCCAGTCGGAGGGTTTAATCCGCCCGCTGTACTTTACATAGGCGTTCGTCGGCGTGAAGCCTGCGATCGTCGTGAGGTTGCCCAGGTTCGTCGTCCTGTCGGCCGCGAGGCACTCGACGTAGACCGCCGCCTTGCTGGACGAGCCGGTCAGATACCGTATCTGCGCGGAGAGGTTGTAGGCGCGGGCCACGTTGACCGGGATGACTTTCGATTTCCTGCCCGCGCGCGGTTGCCCGGACGTCCACGCAGAGATGCTCGTCTTCAGGCAGTTCACGCCCGAGTACGGCGTTGTCGTATCCAGAGTAGACGCGCACGTCCCGCCCGCGACAGAATACGCCGTCCACCCGCCGAGCCCGTCCGTCACCTGCGCCCTGGCGTCTTCGTCGAACCCGCCCTTCCAGTCCTCGATGGGCAGGTCCTCGAACTCGAAGTGATGAATAAGGTCCACCCCATAACCGCAGACGCGGGATGTATTGGCCTCCGTCTTCGTCACAACGTCGTTAGACCTGATGCGAGGCCTTATCGGATAGTTGCGGCCGCGACTCGGGACCATGGACACTGCACCGGTCTTAGAAAATATTAGGCCCATCGTTTACCTTCCGTAGTAGGCTTCGAGTTCCGGGGCGAGTGTGCGCCTGACCCATTCGCGCGTTTCCTGTGAGGACGGCAAGGAAGCCCAGTTGCCGGACATCTCGACGGTCATCGCGCCGATAGAGACACCGCTCGCAGACCTGCCGCCGCTCGCCTTGAACTCGCGCCATTCACGGGCGTCCTGGGGCGACAGCATCGCCTCTTCCTTGTGGACGCGAACCGTCATGTCGCGGGGTATATAGTCTATGCCTCCGGCATGGGAACCCTCGACCGGCGGAGTCCCTGGGACGCCGCTTGCAGGTCGGGCGCTTGCTACTCCGGCACCGGAGCCGGTCAGTTCGACTTGTATCTGCCAGACCTTGCCGGTTACCTCCTCAAGGCGCTTCTGGATTGCGTTCAGCGGGTCAGTGACCATATCCTCGAACTCCAGCTTGAACTGGCCCTCCTGCGCGGTCCATGCCTCCACGTAGCCCATGAAGGTATCGGCCAGCTCCTGCACCTTCTGCTGGGCCTGCCAGCTTCCTTTTTCGAGTTCCGGGAAGAACTGGCCTGCGGTCTTCTGCGCCTGCGCCATCGCGAAGTCCTGCTTCTGCGTCGCGTCCAATAACGCGAGCTGGCGGCGCACGGCCTCGTCCGAGCCAAGCTGGGCGAGCGAGGCATCGGCTGCCATGCCCGCGTACTTCGCCGGGTCATATTCAGCGAGCGTGGCGAACGCTCCGGCCCTGTCGGCTATCTCCTGAAGGATGAGCCGCTTCTTCTCGTCCACTACGCGCTGGGCCGCATCGATCTCCTTCTGCGCGGCGGCTTCGGCCCAATTGACGACTTCGGAATAATACGCCCGGTCTATCTTCGCACGCTCGTCCGTGCCTTGTTTAAACACCTGGAATGCGTCCTGATATTTTTCCTGTATGCGGTCGAGGGCGTCTTTGGTGAGCTTGTCCATCAGTTCATTAGCCCTCTGGGTTGCCTGCACCTTCTGCTCCTCGAGGGCGGCGATTTCCGTCGCCGTCTTGTTTGCCTCGGCGCGCTCGGCCTCCTGGCGCTTGGTCACGGCATCCATGTACCTGCTGAACCCTTCGTAGTCGCCTTTCCAGAATTCCGATGTATATTTCTGGTCCACCCCAGGGCCCGGCTGCGCGAACTCGTATTTATTGTCGTTGAAGGTCTGTTTGTCGAAGAAGAGCTTCGCGTACCCACGCTGCACCCACTCGTCTAATGTCTTCCCTGCGATCTTCAACTGCCCGAGGAACCGGCCTATCTCCCACCCCGCGAACCATGCGCCGGCGACTCCAGCGAACGCTCCTATTTTGGAACCGAGAGTGGTAAGTTCCGGGATGTATTTGATTATCGCAAGCAGCTTAAGGCCGAGCTTATCGAGCCAGCCGATGAAGGTTATCAACTTACCGACACTCCAGGCGAGGCCGAACGCGACAGCCAGAGCTACGACCGCCGCCGTATTGTCGCCTACCGTCTTGACAAACTCGGTCGCGTACTTTATAAGCCCGACATAAGAGTTAAGAGTCTCAATCGCCGATGTCTTCAGGTTCGTCAACGCCGCCGTTAGTTCGTCGCCTCTGTTGGCCGCATCCTTCATCGTGCCGGACAAATCGCCGCCCTTCTTGATAAGATCGTCAAGCTCACGGAAATCTCCGAACTTCTTGAACGAGTTATTGAGGGCCGAAACAGCCCGGAATGAACGGATGTCGAAAAGGTCTACCAGCACGTCGAGCTGGCCGCCAGATTTCTGGATGATGTCCTTCATCAGGACGTCTATGCTTCGGAGCGCGGTGTGCCCTGCGTTCGCCCAGACCTGGACGCCGAGCGTCTGCTCTATCTTGTCCGCGTTCACGATGAGGTCCTTGGCGAGGTTTTCCCAGGCGGTCGTGGCTTCCTCCGCGGAACCGGTCGCTTGCCTGATAATCTGGAGCAACGCGCCCATAATGCGCAGCCCGCCCTCGCCGTGAAGCCCCATGTTGGCGGCGGCGGTGAAAAGACGCTCGCCGTTCGATGCCATGTCCTTCAGCTCGAACGAACCCGCTTTGCCCTGCGCGTAGAGGATGTCAAAGGCCCGTCCCATGTTTGAGGCGAAGATTCCGAACTTCTGCGACAGGTCTGCCGCGATCGCGCCGAGGTCCACGGCCGATGCGCCTGACGCTTCGGCCGCTCGGGCTACCGCCTCTATTGCTTCGGCGGCGAGTTTGATGTCGCCTGTTTTGGCGATGATTTTCTCGATCGCGCCGAGCAGGACATCAGGCCCTTGGGAAGTGGCCTCGCCGATGTCAAGGACCTGCTGTTTGAGCGCGGCCACGCCGGCGGCGGACAGGTTGCCCTGGCGCCCGATAGCCCTGACGCGCTCCTCGATGGAATTGAAGTCCTTCAGGAGCTGACCGGCGGCGACTGCCGTCGCAAGCCTCAAGACGGTCCCGGTCACGGACTTGAAGGCGTTATCCATGTCAGCAGCGGCCTTCTTGCTCCGGGTGCTTGTCTTCTCGGCCTCGTCGCCAGCCTTCCTGATAGCCACGGTGGTCTGGTCTATGACCACGTTGCCGCTGCCGTCAACCTTTATCCGGAGGTTTATCTCCTGTCCCATCGGTCTTTTTCCTCTCCGAGACGATAGAGTAAATTAGCGAGACCTTTTCCAGCGTCCTTGTATCCAAGCCCATCTGGGCCGCCATGTAAGGCCCGAGATGGAAGTCCATCACAAGTTGGGTGCATATCTTGTAGTACGCCGCGACAGCGTACTCGTTGCCGGGAAGCGGCCATTTGTCCGGGTTAGGACAGCTTTCGCATTCAGGCCGCTCCCCGAGCGTCTTCTTGAAGGCCGTGCATTCAAGCTCCGGCTTCGACGGGTAACGGCAGTCTATTCGCCCGGCCCGTCGGACCCATCGGGCGAACCGTTCGAGTTTTTTGCCTCTTCCTCTGCGACCACTTTCTCGCCGTTGGCCATCTCGAAGATTACGGTGTTCACGAAATATGCGAAAGGCACGTAGTGCCGCATCAGAAAGACCTTGTTTTCGCGCGTGCATGGCAGCGGTTTGCCCTCGGCGTCCACCAGGCCCTCCCAGTCCGGAATCTGGTAGTCCCAGCGGTCCTCGTCGGCCTTGCGCTCGTCCACTTCCTTTATCGGCTGGTGCTTCTTCCAGCCCGTCTTGGTGTGGCGCTCGTTGATGCGCGTACCCTCGTCATTGGGTACAGGCCTCAGCTTCACGCGGGCCTTGCCCTGCCAGGTCACCCACTCGCCGTTGTTCGAGAGTATCTCCTGTTTGTTTATTACAACGAGTCCGTCCAATTAAGCCTCCTTGAGAAAGGGTGAATGGCGGCAAGCCGCCCGGTTAAATTACAGGAACCAGAGCGATACTTCCTTATTGGAACCGGTATCGTCGTCCGGGAGGATAGGGGTGTTGAGCACAACCTCCCCGTCGTCCTCGCTGAAGTCCGGCTTCGCAAGCCTCATGGAAGAGACGATGAACACTACCGCCTTGCCGGCGACCGGGTATCCGTTCTCGTTGGCGACAAAAGCGGGCTTCCATATCGCCTGGGCGGTCAGGTTATCCGCCCTTCTGAATAACCCGGCGTGCTTCTGGCGGAAGTAGACGTCGAGCGACCCCTTGACTTCGCGGCCGCCGGGCGTGCTGTACGACTCGAAGTAGTCCGCGCCGGTCGACGTCGCTTCGTTCTCATGGGGCTTGACCTTCTGGTCGATATTGACTTCAAGCTTTATGATGTCCACGGCCACGCCGTTGAGGTACGCCGCGCCGCGCCTGCCCTCGACTACGCTGCCGGCCTCCACGCCCGTTGGCAGCCAGGGGGTGCACTCCACGCCTCCGGACGCGGTGAAAGCGTGCTTGCCGGTCCCGCGTGTGAACGTGACGGAGTCGCCGCTGATGCCCGTCACTATGCACTTGGTTTCGGTGAATGTCCCGTCGGTGATGTTAAAGCGGGCGCCTACCGAAACCTTGTTCCCGTCGTCCACCGTCGCGGTTACGGGGTCGGCCGTGCCGTCTATGTCCGACGCGAGCTTGAACGTGCCGCAGACGACCTCGCGCTGGTACTTGCCGGAGACCGTCGGCATCACCTCGTTCTCTCCGTCGAAGGCGAGGGCGAGGGCGGCGGCGAGTGAGCCCGGATAGACCTTGACGGTGTGCCCCTTCTTGTGCCAGAGGGAGAGGGAGCCGACGTTGTCGGCCAGGGTGTACCCCACCGCGGCATAGGCAGCCGCGCCGGTTGCCGGTATCGCCGAGAAGTCCGGTGCGACATGCACCGCGGTGTCCACGGACGTTATGAGGCGTATCTCGACGTGCGTGCCTATCAGTACGGCTACCGGCTGCCCGGCGAGGTAATTCGACAGGGTTGCCGGCTTGAAGCTGTTGATCGTGGCCGCGGGAGAGGCCTGGACGGTGTCGGCGGCGCGGGTGGTCTTCGTCCCGAATATCGCCTCAAGGACCTTGTCCCCGGGCGGAGCCGTGCCGGGCGTGCCGGAGGGCATGAGGTACATCGGAAACGACAGCGACCCCGCGGGAGTCCTGCCCTTGGCGCCGCTACGCGGGCTGCGGGAGTCGCGGACACGCTTGTCCTCGCGCGTCCCGGTATCCTGTTTGAAACTGGCGATCCCGGTAAGCGGTATCAGGTCCGCACCTACCGGCTCAACTATCACACCGAAGGCGCCCGCCGCCTCTTTGGCGGCAAATAACAGCTCCTGCCGCGAGAGCGCAACCTTGTTTTCGTCATAGACCGATAGCGTCACTTCTCACCTCCCTTGCCCCGTTTCACGCCCACGGGTGCCGGGGCCTCGATGTTGTCGGAAGTATTGCCCTCACCGTCGACGTCCCAGGGCTTGGCATACATGGACGGCGTCTCATGGGGCGACGTCTCGTGTACCGACCAGTTCGAGTCGTCCACGAAATCCCGCGCCATGACCTCATCCACTTCATGGACCGTGCCGGTCGAAAAGCTGCCGACCTTGATGATTGAGACCTCGCCCGGCCCCAGGTACTCCAGGTATCGTTTCATCTCTACCTCGCCTCTTGGTTAACGTGCTGGACTATCTCCAGCAACTTCACAAAACCGTAGACAGGGTGGTATCTACCCTCATCAAACCCCATCTCCAGCGTCCGCGTGTTAGTCGCAAGGCCGCCACGGTTCACATCCTTGAGTACCGCCATGTCCAGCAGCCCGTCTAACTCGTCGAGTAAATCCTCTGCCAGGTCCGCGTCCGGCGACTCATACAGGACATACAAAGACGCTTTGTGCTTTACGCGGCCGCGCATACCAGACTTGTCCTCCATCTCGTACCCGTTCCTGACGACCATCACGAGCGGCAGCTCATGCTGCTGGACCTCGGTGCGCTTCCTGAGCCCTTTCCTGA
This sequence comes from Nitrospirota bacterium, assembly GCA_016212105.1. Lineage (GTDB taxonomy): Bacteria > Nitrospirota > JACRHJ01 > JACRHJ01 > JACRHJ01 > JACRHJ01. Next base: position 106,864 of record JACRHJ010000021.1, on the reverse strand, counting down.
TAGAGAGTGACTGACCGAAGTTCGCCTGGCAAAACGCATCGAGCGCGGAGTCAGCCGCAAGCGTGGCCGCGAGGTTGTCCCGGATGGCGATGTAGCCGTTAGTTAAAGCCATACCTTACCCTCGCTTCCGTAAGTTTCATGCCCGCGATCCGCTGGATGCCGCCGCCAAGGAACTCGCGCCCCGCGTCGGTCAGGAACGGCCTCGCCATACCTCTGCCGCCGCCAAGCGCGCCACGCCGGATGCGCCCTTCGTGGATTACGCCGGCATACGCCGCCGAGTCGCCGACATAGGACTCGCCGTGGCCCACGGCGTAGCGGGTCTTGAACTCACGCTCCCCTTCCTGGCCGCCGAGCTTCTTGCCACCCGGCATGAGCATGTAGAGCGCGCGCCTGAGGTGCCCCATCCTGACCGGCACGGGGTAGTCCCAGGCCGAGGCCTGCCTATCTCCACTGAGCCGCTCGAATGCACCCTTGTATACTCCCTGCGCGGCTTCGACGGCGATCTCGTCGATAATCTCCGTCGCCAGGTCCGCGCTGAACCCTTCGAGAGCCCGGAGTGCCGCTCTGGCATCGAATTCGATATGCACGCTCATGACGCCTCCGAAAAGTGAGAGCTGACCTCAGCGGAACATGAGAAGCCGGTATCGGTCCCCGCGAGTCGCAGTGCGCGCGCGGTATCTGCCCAGAACTCGTCCAAAGCCGCCTGCGCGGCGTTCTCCTCTGTGATACCCGAGCGGACATGCTGTTCGCCCGAGTAGGCGACAGACTTGGCGACTATGGTACGGCGACGCAGCCAGCATTTATGGACAGCGAAGGAGACGACCGCGTCCTGCACGGCGGCGGCTATCTCGACGTCATCAGACAGGTACACCGTCTCGCCCACTTCCGCCTGAACGTTACGCTGGGCCTTGTCCAAGACGTTTATCAGATACGTGTCCAGGTCCGCATCGGTGCGGAAGTCAAGCATCCGGTAATCGAAACCCTCGCCCTTGACGAGGTCGACCAGTGTTTGGTTGCGGTCGCCGACCACCGGGCCGCCAGTCTGCGGGTCGGGCCTCGTTTCATCGGTTGTCTGCCCTGTAATGGTCAAGGCGTCACCTCCACGGTTACAGTTTTGTAACCGGACTTCGAGTACACGAGCGTGTAAGTCACGCCGTGGTTCAACCAGAGCGGCCAGAGCCACTGCCCGCCGTCGCCGGTCTTCGTCCACCCGCGCTGGTAGGCGTCGGTGCGGTTGCCTGCGGCCCAGTCGGCCTTCGTGTAGGCTACGATGAGGCCGTCCGAGATTCCGGAGCCGGACGCCGTCTTCCAGCAGAGGTTGCAGCTCCCGCCGAAATCCTGGGTTACGGCGGTGTCGCCCGTGCCCGCGAACGTGGTCATGTTGTGGTAGACGGCGCCCATCTGGTCGGACACGACGCCCATCGCGACCGTCACGCCGTCCATCTGGGTCTTGACGTTGTCCATCTTGGCCTCGGTGCCAGCGAGCGCGGCGTCCATTTCCCCCTTAGTCGGGACGTCGTAAGCCAGGAGGGCATTATCGGCCTGGGTGCGCACCTTCGTAGCCGCCGCCGAGCCGATGTCAGACGCTGTATCGACCGTGCCGCCGGTAATTGTGCGACCGCCGACGTAGCCCCATATATCCGCGACCAGCGTCGATAGAGTGGTCACAATGCCCGACACGGTGGACGACAACGAGCTGATGGCGGACAGCACGTTTGTTATGGCAGCGTCGAGGAAGTCCAGTTTCGCCGCCCGCGCGTCCGTCCATGTCGCATTAGAGAGTGCGGTCGCAGCTTTTGCGACCGTCGAATCTTTAGCTACGGTGGCGTCCTTCGCCACGGTCGAATCTTTAGCGACCGTCGAATCCGCGGCCCGAGAGCTGATGGTTTGGTCAAGATTCGAGAGCTGCGTATTATGCGCCGTCTCGAACGTATCGATGTCCGCATCCCTGACCGGTGTCTTCCACGCCTCGATGGCCGTGTTATTGTAGAAAATTGTCCCGGTCCAGTTGCCGGACGAGGGCGGGGTCCAGGTGAAGCGGCAGCTTGTGGTATCGTTACTGAATACTGGCGTGATAGCCGTCGGCGTGCCGTTCTTCTTGGCCTTCACTGAGAACTTGGACAAGTCCGGCTGTCGGACCGAGCCGTCCTGCTTGTACAGGCTGAACTGGATGACGTCCGGCTTGCCCGTGGTGCCGTCACCAGCGAATGACACTCCCGTCGAGAGTAAACACAAGACCAATACTGCCGCGACTATCCTTTTCATGCCACCTCCGACCACGGACGGAATTATCTTTCTCACAGCCCCATCTCCTGTCCCCTGCCTGCAAAGCTGCCGAACTCCCGCTCCTCGCCTGGCACTTCAACGAAGTTCCCGCCGGGGTCGTAATGGCCTGGTGGGTAGACGGACTCGTATACTGCGCGCTTCTCTGTGTCGGCGAACACCTCCGTGTAGCTCGCGCCCAGGACGGCCATCCCGGCAGAGGCGGGAGGCTCGCCCGGTCCGGACACCCAGACCATGCTGCCGCCCGGCCCTGACACATAGTTGGTCGCAGCAAGCTCCTGGTGCGCGGTGAGGTACTCAACGGCGCCGCCGGGTGCATCGAAGGTCAGGAGCCTTATCTCATCGGCCTGCGCCAATGAAAGTGCGGCAGCTACGAACAAGAGCGACACCACGATTATTCTCACTGCCATGCCGTCACCTCCGGGTCAGAGAGTTTCTTCCCATTCCAGAACTTCACATCCTTCAGGTTGCCGTTCGGCGCGCTCGCGCCCTGGAAAAAGTCTATGGTCGAGACGAGGCCGAAAGAACCGTCATACGCCGCTGTTGCCGAGGAGCCTGTCCCGATATGGAGCTTCCGGCCGTTTACGTCCCATGTGAGTGTTATTCTGAGCGGCTGGGCCGCGCTCCAGGTTGCGGGCAGGGTGAGCACGCTCGTCCCGTCGTCCGATTTGATGTTCGCCCCATCGCGATAAAGGAGACCATTGCCCGGCCCGGCGATAATCGTGTTCGTCACGGTCTCCGTGCTCGCGGACAGGGGAGTGTACGTCATCATGACGGAGCCAGCGGAGTCTGCGAGAATGCCATTATTGGTGAGGCTCAGCGCATCGAGGGACTTTGTGACGGCTACCGTCGTCGTCGGGATGTACCTGAACGGCGCAACAGTCTGAGTCAACTGACCAAACGACGAATAGACGTGCGCCGTGCCTGCCGTTATGTCCGGGTACACCGCTACCAGGAACCTCGTCGCTGTGGGGTTTGTACACGCCAGTGATACCGAATACCGCGTTAGCGTAGTAGTAGCCGGAACGGTAAACTCTATCGTCTCCAACGTGTTCGACGAATTATCCCGAGTGTCGAGACGTATTTTGGCGTTGTGTGCAACGTCGGCCTGTATGTGTGTCGACCACGTCCAGGTGTACCCGTTAATAGTCACCCCTGGGACGACTATCTGGTAGATGCGCGCAGTAGTCGCGGACGGCGTCAGTTTTGCCGCAGTCATCGTACCGTCGGGCGCAATGCCCATGTTGGCAATCAACGACGCCATGCCGGTCCCGGCTACCCAGGGTGTATGTGACTGGTCACCGCCCCACAACACATGATTGGTCACCTGCTTCTCTATTAACGCGCCGGCAGACTCGACCCCCACCGTGCCGACAGGCACAGTCGCATACAGCCCTGTAGTGGGGTTATAACATCCCCGCGTAGTCGTACGCGTGAACGTAGAAGGTATGACGCCCCGGACGTCCCTGAATACACCGGACGTGACGAACGAACCGACCGCCGAGGGCATGTCGATGAGCTTCGTCACACGTAGCGTCCCGTCCGTCTTGGGCTGGAATACCCACTCGATATTCGCGGGGTCCCTCACAATAAACCCGGAGGCCGGGTTGTCCACCTCGACGTAGCCGGTCGCCTTGTCGCCGCCGTCGGCATTCAGGTACAACCCTTGAGCCTTCTGCTGAGTAAGCGGCTGAAGGTCGCCGGCCTGGCCTATCCCTACGCGCGAGATTACCAGTACCGCCAGCAGGGCAGCCGTGTAGACGCTCTTTTTCACTTGCCCTGCCCTCCGTGACAGTTCTGAAGTTCCTTGAATATCTCAAGGAGGTAGCCCTTGGAGATGCCGACCCACTCAGGCCGGGGTGGACTGCCCTTCGACAGGTCTATCAGCTCACGGCTGTCCGGGACGATCACCACCTCCGGCCTGCCGTGCGCGCACGCCGTCAAACTCCCGGCTAAGCTGAGCAGACAGAGCAATAACATCGTTGCTTGCAAGGCCTTTATGGAACTCTTCAAGGGCTACCTCCTTGTTGTGCTGTGGCGAACGCCGGTCTTGCAGTATCTCGACGATGAACGGGATTAGAGCCGCCAGTATGCCGAGCGCCGCCGCTATCATCCGCCTACCTCCTTCGACGCTCCGAGCCCCTTGGTAAGGCCGATGGCCGACTGAATGTAACGCTCCGCGTCGGCAGGGGTCAGCGTCGGGAGCGCCTCGCGCACCATGCCGAGCGCCTTCTCGTACTTCTGGCCGGACGTCACGGGTATGCCCTTCTTCACGGACAGGGCAGCCCACTCCTCGACGAAATGGACAGCCTTAAACGCCTGGTCAGTTATCGCCGCCTCGGTCTTCTGCCCGATCTCGATGTTGAGCTTCTTCTTGAGCTTCAGCAGCACCCAGGGGACAAGGATGGCGAGCGCGGCCGCGACGAACGGGAATACGACCTGGACCAGGAGCGCGGCCACGAACTCGCCGAGCGGGCCGGACTGAGCCGCGACCGGTGCCGCATCAGCGGCATAGCCAGTTATTGCGGAGAACATGAGGACTGCCAGCACGAACGACGTGATGGCGACTTCCCGGAACGGCCTGTTGCCGAACATGAACATGTACATCTGAGCCTCCTTGTTAATCGTTAATCAGGTTATTGCCTATCCTGCGCATCCATCCACGCGCGTAATGCGGCAAGGTTTGCAGGTCTGCCATGAATAGAATCCGGTGACCGGAGAGGGCGCTGTCGAGCTGCTCCGGGTTCATCGCATTCGCGGCCGCGATCGTCGCCGGGCCGATGTCGCCGTCCTGTACTACCCTGGCCGCGGCTTGGAGGAACTTCGCCGCCCGCCTGACACCGGAATTCACGGCTGCGTCGAAGAGGTCGAAACGGACGTTCTCTGGCAGCTCGTCGAGGTGCAGCTTGCCCCAGAAATCGCGGCGGTAAATCTCCTTCGCCAGGTCCAGGGTCAGGTTCTCGATGTCGAGGTCCGGGTAGGTGTTGGCCGCAATGCCGTATTTCGTCCCCTTCAGCTCGCCACGGTACGGGACGCCGCCCGTCCAGTTGCCTGGGTCGTTCGGGTCCTTGGAGAACCCCTTCTCGTGGTCTATCAGCATCTCGAACGCTTTATCGAAGTTCATCGTCTACCTCAGCACCTGGTGAATCGGGCAGTTCGCCCGGATGTCCTTGCAGTCATCCTTTGATACGTATTCCTTTGCGACCTCGACCTTATGCTCCGAAAGCGATTTTGTGAGCCCTTTAATGGCTGATGCCATGTCCTTCAGGTAGTAGGCTATCGCTGCAAGGAAGCACAAGATGCCTCCAGCAAGCAGATTCACGAGCAAGTCAGCATGTTCGTAGACTGACGTCGGCATCCGCACCTCCGGTCAGGGTTGGGGGGCCGAAGCCCCCCGTCCCGGTGAAAGGTTAGGTGCCGGAAATCGGCAAGCGCTTGAACTGCTTCGCGTTGCCTATGCCGAAGTTGTACTGCTCCTTGCCGACCATCTCCTCGGCCGACTTGAAGATGTCGCGCCTCGACTCCATCTGGAGGTCCATCCACACGCCGGACTTGGTCTGGTAGCCGGACAGTATGACGTAGAACTTCGTCTTGTCCTTGAGCCGCCTCGACGTGATGACGTTGTTGATGGTGTAGTTGATGCGGCTGACCTTGCTGTCCACCTGCGCGAACGGGTTGCCGAGCGCGTCGAGGGCGAATGCGACCGCGCGGAAGCACTGCGGCGGGCAGAGGATGTCGAACTCGGGGTTCTCCGGCAGGCCGTAGCCCTGGCCCTCCACGTCGTCCACTATCTGGATGCAGGCGTTGTCTATGGTCGAGATGAGGTTCGTGTCCCAGGCCTGGTTGATGCCGCTGCCGAGGGCCTCAATGAGGCCGTAAGCTATCTCGGACTTCTTCATCTGCCGGGTGAGGCGGAACTGCTCCAGCACGTCGTCCATCTTCCAGAAGTGGTTGTACCGCCACCAGTCGTCAAGGAAGCCGATCGCCGCCTTGAAGGTCATGTAGTAGACGGTGAGGACGTTCTCCTTGTCGTTCATCGGGGCCAGCTCGACCTTCTCGCCGTCGTCCACCTGCCTCCAGGAGACGGACGAGGCGGCCTTGTCGATAGTGAAGTGGTCGAGGTTGCTGCCGCGCATGTCCACGAGCTTGTATATCTTCTCGTACCCGAGGTCCGGCGACAGCAGGCCGGTGATGTACCGCTCGATCATGTACGGGTCCGGCTTCTGGGTACCGGGCGTGCCGCCCTGCGCGCCGGGCGCGGCAAAGCCCTTCTCCATGACCGACTTGATGGCCAGTAGGGTAGTCGCCTTGTCGGCTATCCTCGGGTCCGGGGACTTCAGGAAGGCGTTGACGGCGCCGACAAGCTTGTGGGTCTCTTCCAGCGACCAGTCCGCAGGCGGCCTTCCGCCAACGGCCTTCATCATCGCCGGCCAGTTGATTTTGTGTCCGAACATTTCTCTTATCCTCCTGTAAAGGGGTTGCTGTCTATTGCTACTGGAGCGCGGCCGCAGCCATGAACTCCACGTCCACCGTCGTGTCGTCTGCGGCGGCGGCGCTGTGGCAGAGGCCGCAGAGTACGCCGTCCAGCGCAGTCTTGGTTATCTCGCCCGGGTCGGCGTCCCAATAGACCTTGTCGCCGGGGTCGACGGCGAGCGCGGCCTTCTTCGGGAACTGCATGATCTCCGCGTCGGTGATGTAAATGCCCTCCGCGTCCGCATCCGCCCCCTTGAACGCGACTACCACCTGGCCGTTGACGACCACTATCTCGTGAGACTCGACTGCGGCGGTGTGGGTCATCCTCCGCGTCCTGTACGACTCGCTGGTGCTCTTGTTTACCGCTTTGGCCATGATTTATCTCCTGTGAAAAAGGTTGGCTCTCCTTGTCGTCTCCCCGCTACTGCACCCAGTCGTTATGCTCCGGGCTGGTGAGGTCCTTCTGGCCGCCGGGCGCGTCCTTCGTGCGCTTGTCGTTGCCGTCGCCGCCGGGAAGCTGCTGCTTGTCGAGTCCCTTGTCAGCGAGTTCCTTCAGCATGACGCCGGTCTCGTCCTCCAGGTGCTTGATAGGCCATCCGCCCACGAACTCCTTGCGGGACGAGGTCGACTCCGGCGTATCGTCGATCCTGCCGAGCAGGCGCGCCGCGTGTACGTTCTTCTCCACCAGGCTGTCGCGGTACGCCTTGCCGTCTCCCGCCATGAGCTTAATCGCCTTCACGTCCTCGACCGTGCCGTTGCCGCCGACGGCCTCCTTCAGGGCGGCGAGGTCGGTCTCGGCCTTGTGGAGCTGGACAGACTGGTCCGCAGCCTTCTTCCGCGCGTCGTCAAGCTCTTTCTTGGTCGTCTCGTAGAGTTCCTTGTAATCCATGTCTTCGTCTCCTCCGTTGGGGTTGTCATCTTCGTCGTGTTTATGTGAACAACCGGGGTAGGCTGCTTTCTGAAAGCCTGCACCGTGCTGGGCGCCGAGGTATACAGACGAGGCCTCGCGGGCCTCTCCGGGACCGACGTACTCGTAGAACAGGGTGCGGTTCTGGTCGCCCGGGTCCTTAACCGGGACAAGGTCGGACGCGCCGAACCCTATGCTGAGATGCCGGTGTATGCCGCCTTCTATGTTGGCGATCATCCCCTCGTTGTCGGCTATCTTCAGGGCGTACATCCAACTCCAGAGCACCTTTATCATGGTCTTGCCAGGCGCGAGCTTCGGGCGTTCGCCTGTCTTCTCCTCGAACATCGGGGGCGTCATCTCCTCGGTCGAGGCGTCAAACCAGAGCCCCTGGCCAGGGCCACGCTGTCCGCCGAAGCTCCCGGGGTGCCCGCCGGGGTTGTTGAAATACCCCTTGCCCGGAATCGTCCTGGCGTAGTCATCAAGCAGGTCCTCCGGGAACCGCTCGTTGTCGCGGTCTACCGCGGAGTGCGCGACGATGGCCTTCCTGACGTAGACCTGCTCGGACGTGAGCGGCGTAAGCGCATAGCGGTTTATCTTCGCCAGTATCTCCGGCGTTACATCGATGCCAGCACCGACGATCTTCGCGCCGAACAGGTTGTTCTTCGGTGACTTGTACATGCCGCCTCCGCTACTTCCGCTTGAGAAGGTCGTGGCCGGTTATGCCCTCGGCGCTCTTTTTCGCGTTCGGCCGGGTGGGCGTGGCGAGCCCGAGCAGGTCGTGGCCGGTTATGGTTTTCCTGCCCTCTACGCCCGGTCCGCCGAACTGCTTCGGTTTCTCGGTTGACTGCTGGCCGGTCTCACCACGCTCCTGCTTGGCGGACGCGGCGGCAGAGGCCGCCGGGACATCGGGCTCCGGGTCGAATGCGGCGGCGTGCCCGCCGGGGCTCGGCTCCAGTATCTCCGGACCGTCGTCTCCGGGAGCCTGCTGCGGGGCCGGGGTTCCAGGTGCCGGGGTCAAGTTCTTGGCGGTTTTGTCTTTCTTCGGGTCTGGCATGATGTCCTCCCTGGTTATGCCAACGTCGTCGCGCAGGTGCAATTCGGATGCGTATCCAGCACGGGAAGCGGGCATTTGTTGATGTCGTAATCACCTGCGAGCGAAGCGCAGGCCGGGCACGCGCCCGGAGCTGGTGAAAAGTGAAGCCGCTTCTGCCCCCACTCCGCCCACTCGTTCCTCTTGCCGATCTCCTGGGCGAGGGCAACCTCCGAGCGGGCAAGACGCTCCCAGTCCGAGTTCTTGTCTGTGAACAGCCTCGACAGCGTCCGGGCTATCTCCTTCGGGTTGCTGCCCCGCTCCATGCCCGCGCGCATGGCCTCCATGATGTCGGTCTGGTACGCGAGGGTTGCATTGTCCTTGACGAGCGCGAACCCGCTCGACAGCAGCTCGTCGAATATCGCCTGGTTCTTCAGCAGGTCGAGCGTCGGGCCGTCCTTGCCAAGCTCCTTCGCCGCCTGCACGAATCCGAGTGCATGGGCCCGGCCGGTGTACGTAACGACCGCGCCCTGGTTGTCGCGCGCGTTCGAGGTCATCTCGTCCACGAAGCGGTTGACCGCCTCCTCCACACGGGCATAATCGGACTCGGTGAAGGTGACGGCCTTGCCGGACACGGACTTGTCATCCTCCGGCACCGGCAGGCCGAGCGTGCCAAGTACGCGGCCGAGGGTCTTCGACCAGCCGGCCTCAAGCACGGCTTGGTAGTCGGCCATGACCTGCAAGGCCTCCGGGCTGCGGTCCTTCATACCCTCGATGCTGTCGTGACAGCCGCAGTCTTTGTGCCAGTGCTCGCGGTACTTGGCGAGCTTGGCGCGTAATTTCAGCGCGCCGGGGGCGTCGCGCCCTACAACAGGCAAAGGCGAGGCGGGGGTAATCTTGATTCGCATGTCACCGGCGTCCGCGCCGAGCGAGACCTGCGTCTGCGTGGGAGCCTGGCCGCCGCCGGCCATCATCTGGGCCTGGGCGTCAAGGAACCGGGCCTGGGCGAGCTTCATCAGGTCGTGCAGGTGCGGGGACTGGACGTTTATCTTCCAGTCGCCCTGCTTCCAGGTGCGGCCGCGAGCGCGGAGCATGGCCGCGACGATCGCGTTCAACCGGGGCAGGAACGGGGCCTTCCTGATGGCCGCGTCCATCAGCATCATCTCGACCTCCTGCTCCGCCATGCCCTGGGTGGTCGAGTAATGCAGGGCGAGCATCCACGGCGCGAGACCGAACGCGGCGCAGACCATCTCGAACGCGCCCTGCATCGGTATCTCGAAGCCGATCTCCTTGTTGTCGGAGCCGATGACCTTGACGTCCACGTCCGAGTCCAGGTCTGTCGCGGTTACGAAGTCGCCTGACCTGCCAGCCCGCTTCGCGGCTATCAGGGCGTTGAAGTCGTCTGTTATGCCCTTCTTGCGGGTATTGAGCATGCCCGCGTCTTTGATGCTCTTGCCCGCTTTGTACTTGACGTGGTACATCGGGTCTCCGAAACGCTCGATGACGCTCATCTCCGAGTTCATTATCGTCGCCATGAGCTTCCCGACGAACGGAAGCGGGCGCATTATCGTCGTCCCATAGGGGTCCTGGTTCTCGTTGTTGATGCTGAAATAGACCTTGTTGTCCATGCCCAGGGCCACGTCGGACACGCCCGGAGAACCCGACATAAAAAAGCCGGCTGAGTTCCATGTGCCAGAGATGACGGACTGCAACTGCCCGGTCGGGTTGAAACTCGTTTTCGGGAGGACGTGCGGCCTGGCGTACATCTGGTAAACGCCCTTGTCGTCTTTTGTAAAATAGAGGTCTTTAGAGTCTGCTACCCACAGGCCGGCAACGTCTCTGCCGCCCTTTTCCATGACGTACTCGCCGAGGCCGAAGCCCTGCTCGAACGTCTCGCCCATGACGTTACGGAAGAACGCCTGCATCCCGACCTCAAACCCGTTGACCGGGACGTTCTGGACGAAGTCCTCGACCTCGGCCATGAGCTTGCCGTTTTCGCCCTCTACCACGACCTGTCCGAGCAGCGAGATGAGGCGGTTGATGCCGCCGTCGATTACCGGGATTGCCTCGCGCAGGACTTCGAGGAACTGCGGGCTTATCTTGCGCGGGGCAATCCCGGCGAAAGCGGACGTGTAGATGCCCTGCGGGCTGCCCTGTCGTATCTGGGCGTCGGTCAAACCGGAGCGGGCGGCGCCCTTGCCCCGCTGAAGGGTGAGGGCGAGGCCGCGCTCGGCAGAAAGCAGGTCGTCTCCTATGCCGCGGAGTCCACGCAGTAGCTTCATGCCCTCTCCCTCAGGTTCGCGCCGCAGGCGAACAGGTCGGACGCGCCCGCGTCCGGCATGACCAGGGCGAGGATGCCGGCCCGGTCGGCGTCAATGATGTGGTCGTCTTCCTTGCGGAATATCTTGTGCTCGCTGCCCATCCGAACCGTGTGGTTCGGGTACGATAGCGTGATGTCCGGGTCCGCGGGCTCTTCCATCTCGCCGCGCTGGTACTTCTTCAGGAGCAGGTCTGTCGCCAGCTCCTTTGCAGTGACCTTGACCGGCTTTTCGGTCTTCTGGTCTATGACAACGTTTCCGTCCTCGTCTATGCTGTCGTATGTCCCGCCGAACTGGACGCCGAATATCCGGTCATCGTAGCGTTTGCCCTCGTAGCGCTCCTGGCCTTCGAGGATGTGCTGGACGGCGGTGCCTGCGTTGCCGAGGTCCATCCCCCAGGGCATGGTGCCGGGGCCGAATATGTCGTCAAGCGCGTCGAGCGCCTCGGCCTGCTGGTCGTAGGTTACGTGCTTCAGCTGCAGCCTGCCCACGCGCCTGTGGGTCTTGCCGATTACGAGCTTCAGCGTCATCTCGGTCGGGTCCTGGGCATAACCGAAGTCCGCACCGCCGCCGACCGTGCCGGGCAGGGCTGAGAAGAACGAACGGAGGAGCCGCCTGAACGGGCTGCCTGCGCCCTCGCCGTCGTCCTTGAAGAATGAGGACGCCCGCTCGCGGGTGTCCAGGATGATGACCTCGTCCTTGCCTTCGGCTCCGCCGTCGTAGGACGCGCCGAAGATGGATACCTCGTCGTCCTTCGCGTTGACCACGAGCTTCAGGACGCGGTACTCGGTGAGCTTTTTTACTGCACGCATGAACATCTCGGTCGGGAAGACGGAGTTCTCCGGGTCGCCCCAAGCTCCGAGTACGTTGTGCTGATAGCCGGGGCTGTCCTCGCCGCCGTATACGTCTATGAACCAGCGGCGGCGCTCGTCCGACCAGAACGGCTCGGGCATTAGCGTCTTCGGCCAGTGGAACTTGCGGAACTTGCGTTCGGTGGCTTTCTTCGACAGGCCCTCGACCTCAACGCCGGACGCCTTCTGGCAGAGCTTGAAGAACTCGCAGGAACGGTCGCCGTCCGGGACGGAATACAGCCGCACCGAGGCGGACGGAAGCAGGGCGCGGTAAAACTCCGACCAGGTACGCGAGTTCTTGTCCTTGACCGCCTCGTCCTTTATGCCGAACGTGCGGGCGTGGACGCCCCTGTACGGCGCGCCGTCGTGTGAGCTGGGGCGGAAATCAATCTTGAAGCCGTTTGTGAACATGAGGCGGTGGTAAGGGACCTTTCTGTGCTCCATGAGTCCCTTGTCCAGTATGTCGTTCCAGGAGAGCTGGTCGAGTATGGCGTCGATTATCTCATTCAGATAAATCTGAAGAGGTGCGCCAACAAGAGCGGAACCAGCCCCAACGGTGAAGGCCTTATGCAAACCGAACGGGACGATCTCGCGTGTCTTGCCGACCTCGGAGCCGTCCTCGTGCAATGCGTCACCATCGTAGCGCAGGCTCTCCTTTTGGTACTCGAAGAACGAGTAAGGGTCCTGATGGTCCGGGTCTGTCGGCTCCCGCAGGAACGACTGCGCCCAGAGGACGGGGTCCTCGCAGATGATAGTAAGCTGAAGCTCGTCAAGGCTTCTGAACCCTGTGGGGAACTCGCCACGGGCGACCTGGTGCCATGTCCAGCCGAACCGGGCAAGGTAGGCGTCGAAGACCTCCTCCGGGATAATGACGGAGCGCTTGAGGCTGTCAAGATCGGTGAGGGGTGTGACGAGCCCGGCGCGGGCGTCGGTAGCAAGCAGCCTGGTCTTCACTGCGCCACCTTCCTGCCCATGAGCGCGCCCATGATGTCCGCCGCGCTCTTTATCGCGTCGTCACCCTGCTTGACCTTTGCGATCGCGGCCGGGGTGAGGTTCCAGTCCTTGAATGTGATACCGAGGTCGGCTATCAGCTTCGGCAATGCCAGGAGGGCCGGGTTGAGTTTCCACTCCTCGGCGATCACGCCGCCGTCCGCGTCCATCTTGAAGCTCTTGACAAGGACGCCGTACTCTGTGACAGCATCACGGACGTCCTGCACGACGCCGAGTATCCCGGCCAGCTCGACCTGCATTATCTCTTCGAAGTCCTTGCGGTCGTTCTTGAGAGCCTTGCCTATCGCGGACAGAGCTTCGAGCACGTGCTCGCGGTCGAGGCAGTCGCCTCCGGCAGACGTGCGGCCTTCTTCGACGAACTCGCACTCGGCGTAATGCTCGCACGTTGAAAAGCAGGGCTTGATAATTCGATTGATTAGAGAGTTCGCGGCCTGACCGTAGCTACGCGCGTTCCGGGAGCTTATGGCCTTGCCGGCGGCGGAGGTAGGGCCGGTGGATTTCTTGGCGTTGTCTTTCCGGGCCTGGACGGCTGCTTCTGACATGTGGTAGGGGCCGCGCGGCTTGAGTTTTTCGAGGGGCGTCGCCTTCGGGCGGCTTTTGGCCTGCTCGGCCTTGTCGAGGGCGATAAGCTCCGAGGCGAGGCCGGTCTTGCCCTCCAGCACCCCGGCGGCGAGCTTGCTCTTGTAAAGCTTCGTGACCTGCTCGGCGGTAAGCCCAGGTTTCTTGCCCTGCTCTTCGTCGGCCATGTCGCCCCCGGATGAACCCTCACCCCCGGCCCCTTAGCCCTCACCCTCGGTCCCTCTCCCACGGCGGGGAGAGGGTAAAAGGTGCGGCGAGGGTGGAATGGAGTTGGAGCGGGAGGCTGGGGTCGAACCAGCGGCCTCGGCCTTGGAGGGCCGCGCGCTACCACTGCGCTACTCCCGCGTGAACCCTCACCCCCGGCCCCTCTCCCACAAGGGGCGAGGGGTGACAGGCGAAGGTTGTTATCGAGGGCGACAATAGCAATTAAACGGGAAGTCTGCTGGCGAATGGTTTCACTATTGTGAGGAGGGAACAAAAAAAGGGGCTCCTTACGGAGCCCCACTGCGTTAGAACACGGTATATCATGGTATGTTTTTAAGAACGTCAAGGAATAGGAGAAAGCAGCGCAAGACCCTATGCCCATGCAAGTGAATTAATTACCGGCAGGTAAATATTCAACGCCTATTATAGCAAATGAGGAATCGCTGTCAACGTTTTCAAGAACGATATCCTCGATATCATTATCGAGACTCTTAAGGTGTATTACTGCCTCTGGCCACAACTTGCCGGGCAATGTTTTTGTAGTGACCTCAAGTTGCCTCATAGTAAAATGGTCTTCGTATGAATCTCTAATTTCCTTGCTGTGCACTAAACATATTTTCCCACGTGCATTATCTGCGTCAATAATTGTGTTAAGAAGTATCCAGTCGTTTTCTTTATATCTGTTGTCAAGACATGTCCCTTTGACCTGGGTAGCTATAATTGTGCGTGGGTATCCGCCAGGTATTTCAGGGCATTCTAACCAGCCATCTGATTTAGGTGATTTATTTTTCTTGACGAATTTTTTATGCGCATTTGCTGGCGAATATACTGGGACGTATCTTATAAACTGCTCTTCTATCGGCGCATCAGGCAATAAATCATGTCTTGACTGACGGCGTTTTAAAAATTCCTCGCTATACCCAACAAACTTCTCAAAATCCCAGCTTTCACCGTCAAGCAAATCGGCTTGCTGAGAAAACACAAGCAGTCCTTTATAACCTGGGATTTCGTCCAATTTCTTTAACAAGATATTCTTCTTAGTGTCAGAAAAAACCTCGCCCTTTGTTTCGATCACATACGTGATGTCATCTTTCACCATAATGAAGTCGGGGTAGTATTTTTTTGAGCCATATGTAAAATAGACCTGGCGCTGATTACGGACCCAGAAGGGACGCTTATCCGCTGGCACATTTTTCAGCACGTCATTGATATAATCTGCCAATTGTTTTTCGGTATAAGAATCGAACGAGTTATAGTCGTATACTGACTTTTCGTATCCGAAGAAACTGTATCCGCTGCTAACAAGGTCAACCATTTTGCCCCGGTCTTTTATCTTTCTCCAACTCGTATTTTCGACCTGGTCCACGGGGATTTTCATTTCGTAATCTTTGAAACTATTCCTCAAATTATAAGTATCTTCGCTCCGAATTTCCCTGAACTCGATCGCAAAGTAGTTTTTCTCTATATGGTTTTTGTAAAAGAAGCTGAATGAATTGACCAATAAGTTTACGGCAAGCCTGTCATCTGCATCTGAAAGACGATAATACTGCAAACCGATGTTGTTGAATTTATCGATATATGCCTGAAATGTCTTCTTAGTTGTATCCGAGTCTGGAAGGCAGTGCAGAGTTTTCAGCACTATTCCATAAATAGATTTAAGCTCTTTGCTGCCAAGGGTCAGAGGTGTTATTACCCCGCCTGTCTGCTGAAGCTGCTTATGGTATACATTCTTATCCGCAAAGACGTCCACCTCGATAAAAAAAGAATCGGGGCGGTATTTAATAAACCTCTTAATATCATCTTGAGGCCCCGCGAAACAGTTGTCCTCTATAAACCGGTTCACAATTGTGTCCGCGTCATTAATCAAGCTAATCAGATTGGCGCCTTCTTTTACCCTAAAATCTGCTTTGATATGGGGAATGAAACGTTTTTCCAATAGCTCTGACTTTGAGTGGTTGGCAACAGTCTGCTTCTCTTTATCATAGCTAATGTATTTGTTTGAAAGTCCGAATTCCCTTTGAATCGCAATTATCTGCTCCTCAAAGTTCTTGCCCTGGTCGCAGACAATATGTAGCATTTCCGCCTGTTGAAGAATAGGATTCTCATCTTCATCGAACTCGCGCATATCTTTATTGAGCCGTACTCCACGACCGATGATCTGCTTAACCGAAGTTTTGAACCCGCTTGCGGTATCGCTTATTACGGCCATAGAGTATATGTTAGGGAGGTCAATACCCTCATCAAGGCGCTGCATGTATACCACAATCTCGACATCGTTAGTGCGGATATCACGAAACTTCTTCTCGGTTTCTTTGTCTGACTTACCATGGTAAAAGATCGTTGTACGAGCGATGGACTGGATTTCTGCCCGTACTTTATTGGGGTCATTTTTGAAATCATTTATTAGCAATTCCTGTAGAAGGTTGGTTATATTAAGGTCCTGCTGCTTAACCTTCTCAAAGATGATATTAATGTTTTCTACGTCGTCAGCGAGGTTATCTTTGATGTAATCGAAGACCTTCTGAGTATAAGCTGTATCTTCCTTGACTTTGATAAAAGCAATGGGCTTGAGGCCGCGCGCCTTCTGGTCAAGAAGTACCGCTTTCTTCTTTAATATATGAATCAGGAAAAGGGTAATGATTTTGAGTTTTTCAGCCTGAGGGATTTCTGACTTTTGTTTCTGCTTAGACTCCGTATCTAAGGCTACCGCGCGCACAAGCTTGCCGTGCCCATCTTCAAGAAGACGCCTGATATCGTATTTGTATACTATTGTCTGGTTGCGTTTTTCTTGGTTTGAATCACTTTCAACTGCCGTCGCAGTAAACTCTAAGACGGCATTGGGGTGGAAGTTCATTATTATCTGTTTCGACGCTCTATTCTGGGCATGGTGTGCTTCATCGGTTATGATTACAAGCTTCTTGTCTTTCAAATACTGCTTAATGCTAATGTTATTTCCCTGTTCATCTCGCCATATTGCTGATTCCCAGGTTTTGGTCGTGTTCTTGGCGTTCTTTCCGAACTTGCTGATATTGAATATGAAAATATTAGCGTCTTTCGATTCGTCATAAAACAGATTCTGGGTATAATTATCGCCAGTTATGACGTTAAATCTGAAAGGTGTATCATCCGACCAGACAGATTCAAAGTTGCCGACCATAAAGTTTCTGATTGTCTTCTGGTATATATCAGTTGACGGAGGTGTGATGATTAGAAAGTTCTTTATTCCATACTTTTGGTTTAACAGGTAGATACTGGCTCCCATCAGCATAGTTTTGCCTGAGCCGGTTGCCATCTCATAGCCAATAAAAGGTGCTTCTTTATTGGTTTCAGAATCGACCTCTTCCAACAGCCCCTTGATAATATCTTTGCCCCGGTGACCAGGTATATGTAATTTTGAATACAACTCCCTTTCCGCCGTTGAGAACAGGTGATCAAGTATATAGAGCGCATCTTTCTGGTAATAGCGCAATGGATGATTCGTAACGCCCTGCTCCAGGGTATTAAATACCGAGAACGTACTTGTGGAGAACAGTTCGGTCTGATAGCCTCTATAGTCATCTACTATTTTACGCAGAACCTTACCATGTTCTTCAAAATAGGAGACGCTCACTTTCTTTGCCATGAACTATTTCTCCAGTTCTGCGAAGATCGCATGGGGTATCTTTATAACATCCAAGTCATCAGGCTTAGAATCTGATGCTATCTCGACACCTCTATTCGTGAAGATGTTGATATATTCGGGGTTGTATTTGCTCTTTACCTTTGTATAAATATTTATTAGTTCGTCATAAGGTAGCATCTCCCTTTTCCCTTTAGGAGGGTTAAGAGTAACGACTGCCACCCTGACTTTATTGCCAATCTTCTGGACACCAACAGATGGCCGAGCGTCGCTATCTGTTATTAACCTTTTCTCCTCAAATTCAATTGCTGAGTCTACAATATAATCGTAAGACGAGAGGAATGACTCTTCAATTGTTGACTTACCTAAAGCCCAATTAAATTCATCATTTGCTAATATCGATTGTCCTAAATGATAATATTTAAAACCACCGCCACCTGTCCACTTGGCAACTGCAGTAATACCTGATTGGTCATTGCCCGATAGAATTCCTGTTAACCTTGGTATTATGTGCGTATCGGCATGATTACCGATTTCCACTCCTATCCACGTTAACTTCATTTTATGAGCAACTGCAAAGGTTGTTCCAGATCCACCAAAGCAATCCAATACCAAATCGCCCTCGACAATATTGGCAGTTTCGAAAACGCGTCTTATTAATTTTTCGGGCTTTTTACTTTCCCTAAACTTTACGCCACCTTCTTTCGATATACCGTTATATGGTATATCCATCCAGATATTTGTAAGCTTATTGGTGGGTGTTATCTTTCCATCAATTTCTTTAACTTTATTCGAATAGAAAAACATCTGCCTGCCATTTAAGACAAAAACATCCTTGTCAGTACGATCTACCTTGAATATCTTGTCTGGTTTACTTTTGGACAAATTCCTGGTGGCAACTATGTCATTGCCTGCGTCGTCTGCAATTGCGGTAGATTGAAAAACCGAGTCTGCATTTAGTATAGCGTATTCAGCTACTTCACTAAGGAAATCCAGTTTGCCCTTAGATTCTTTGGCCTCAGCCGCACTAGTGAAGCCGATTCTCTTTGCATAATGCTCGCTGATATTTTCAATCTTCCACTTTGAGTACACATCGTTGATATTAGTTACATATTTTGAGTAGCCTGTATCGTGTGCGCATGGTATGTTTATTGTTTCATATTTATAAAATGCCTTGTTATTTGCGTACATCAAAACGTATTCAGCAGCATCGTATGGGGATGGGTTTACTGTTTTCAAGCCAGACGGATCGGATGTTTTTATAGTAAAAATATTTACAAAATTGTCTTTCCCAAATATGTCGTCTAACAAAACCTTTACATGAAAGAGGTTTTTTTCGTCCAATTGAATAAATAACAGGCCGTCCACTTTAAGTAAATCATGCAATATTACCAACCTATCACGCATTAGCGTAAGCCACTCTGATTGCATCAAGTTATCGTCATAGTTGTCGAAGGCTTGACCGGTGTTATAGGGAGGATCGATGTAAATGCATTTCACCTTTTCATCATCTGGTCTGTTTGAAAATAGCTTCTTGAGTGTATTCAATGCCAATAGGTTATCGCCCTTTATCAGCATATTATTAATCACGGGATCATCGTCTGTGGTTGCGCTAACCTCCCATGTCATGTTTGTTCCTGGCAAGGTTCCCGGCTTATTTTTTGAGATTGCTTTGTATGTTTTTATTAGCTTTAACGGCCTCGCTTCTTTGACCCTAATATCACTACTATCAACCCAATAAGGAACTTGTCCCTTGCCTTCGTTTTCATTAACTTCATAAAAAAGAGCTTCGTCTTTATTAACCCAATTAACTCTCGGAGCGGGGATATCCGAGTCGCTTTTCAAATCAGCAGCCTCTCGGAGCATAATGGCCTTCTGCTTGTAGTACCATTCGAGGGTTAAGCTGCCTTTATAGGTTTTAGCCATTACGAAGAATCCTCCATGGTATAGAAATTAATGGGTCGTTTTAAACTTGCAGACGCAATCAGGCTTATTACATGTGTGTTCCAGGTTATTATTCCTGATGTCATTGGCAGCCCTGATTATCTTATCTCTCATGTCATCAAGGTCCCGCACCGACAACTCATTCTTCGTGGCGTCATTGGTTTCGAGGTTGTATATTTGCAAGAAGTCAGCGTTATCACCTGTTAGTTCTTTATAGCCCAAAGCATAAAGTTGGAGCTGGTCCATGGTTACGTTATATTCCTGGGCATTTTCTGTTGACTTAAAATCTATGATGGTTTTCTCAAATGTACCATCGATGTTCTTCTTCTTAATCAAGTCCATCTTGCCGTTCACAAGAATCCCGTCACCCAAGTTGATTTGAATTTCTTTTTCTGCAAACTCGATATGTTGAAATTCATCTGCGTTACGCTGATAGTAAATATCCAAAGCCTCAATTGCTTTTGTGGTCATCCCCTCTATCATACCATCAGTCGCATAAGGGAAGTTCTTGTGACGCTCGAAAAGTTCTGAAAGGCTGTCTTGAGCGACAACTTTCCCTTCGAGTATTTCCCTGTGAATCTCCATTAGGGAGTTGTGAATTGACGCCCCATAACCCATACGAGCACCGCGTGGTTGCACGAAGCCATAAAATGTCCAAAACTTGAAGCTATAAGGACAATCAAAATACGCCTTCAATAATGAAAAGTTTACGGATATATTAGCACTCTCAGTAGACGATTTCGGGGTAAGCCTTTCCCTTTCAGACCAGTCTCGATCTTTAGAGCTGATAACATATTCTGACTTTCGTATCTCAGGCCCAAACAATGATTCTCGCCCCTGCTGTCGGCCATCAGGAGCGCGGCTAACAATAAGGAATTTCTTTGATCGGGTGATGGCGACATACAACAAGCGACGTTCATCCTCTGAGTGAGGGAAATAACGGTCAACGTCCCTGATAATATTCCTGTCAATAAAGTGCCAAACCTGCTTGCCAGTTGGCTGATTTGTTGGTAGATAATTCCGGTTCAACCCAGGAACAAACACAACAGGAAACTCTAATCCCTTGGCCTGATAAATAGTCATAATCTGAACAGCGTTAGGGGTTTTGTAGGTGTTGTTAAGCCAGCCTTCTGGATAATAATTTTCGGCAGAATATCGCAAGAAATTCAGAAAGGTAAAGAGCTTATATGCGGGATTGCTGGTTTTGTAATATATAGTCTCGAAGTCGTTTATGATTTGGCTAAACATGCCTAGGTTATAAAAGATGATCTCTTCGTTGTGATAACCCGAAGATGTACCGCCAGAACCATCCTCGAAGACATCTTCCCTTATACCGGCTAAGTCAAGGAAGTTCATGAATATAATCTGGATATTGAACCTCTCATAATATGTGTCCTTGGATGGCCTTTGCTTGTCGAGATAATCAAATGCCTTGTCGAGATCGTCAGCAGAAATATTCATGGAAAGATTCTGCCAGTAATCTTTGAGTACACTCCTATCGATTTGCCTGTTCAGATATTCAAAAATTGCCCTTGACGCCCGTACTTCGAGTCGCTGGAATAGATTGTTAACTCCAGAGACTATGAAGGGTATATTGGCCGCTTGCAAAGCTTCAATTATTGCGTTAGCTTTTTTCCATTTACGAATGAGTATGGCAAAATCTGAATAATCGAGACCACGAGGCTCCTCATCTTCTTTGTCCTGGAATTTTACTCCTCGGAGTTTCTTGATGGTATCAACGATAGACGTGTTCTCTTCCTCAACTGAATTATACTGGTTGTAAAGAATATCGCCCCGTTCATAGCATTGTTTGCTTTGAGCCTCCATGAATTTAGGGAGACGTTTCGTATTATTGGTGATACATTTCAACGCAACGTCTACCACTGCGTTAGAGCTACGAAAGTTGTCTGCCAGGTCTATGTAATGGACATTGTTATAACGCTTACAGAAATGCTGAATATAGCTGATGTCAGAACCCCTCCATTGAAAGATGGTTTGGTCATCATCACCAACAACGCAGACATTAGCTCCTAAGTTATAGAGCTGTTCGACGATTTGTTCTTGAATAGGATTAACATCTTGGTACTCATCAACTATTAGATAACCAATATTCGCTTTTATTTTATTGCGAAAGTTAGCGTCGGTTTTTACATACTCAATTGCTTTTGTCATAATCATGGTAAAATCAAGATAGCAGTGTCTTAAGAGCGTTTCTTCATAGCGTTTAAGTGCTGTTAATATTTCAGCTGGAATTTCAGCACCTGGATTTACGTCAGACTCACGGACAACTCCCATCAACTGGATGAAATACCCAGTATCTTTAAAACGGTCCATATTCAGGTCTCGCATCCCGACCTGTTCATAATTACGATCTACAAAGAGCTTCAATTTTATTTCATCGAGAACTGAAAATTTTTGGAATTCATATTTGTGTTGCTGTAATACATTAAGGCACCACGCATGAATGGTACCCACGTACATTTCGGCAAGACCTTTTAGGCCAGGAAGCTGTTCTTGGCAGAGCTTTATTATCCTGGCTTGAAGTTCAGCGGCTGCTTTTTCTGTGTATGTAAAGGCAATGATATTGGAAGGCGTGACACCGGTCTTGAGTATATTAATAATGCGCTGTGAAATAACCTGGGTCTTGCCCGAGCCTGCACAGGCAATAATCTGGAGGTTATTATCTATTGTTTCAATTGCTTCAAGTTGTTTGGTCGTATAATTCATTATAGATTCCCAGAATACAAAAGCCCATCCTGTTTCATTAAGATGGGCAAATAAAACGCACTACTTCAAGGCCCAACTCTTGTATGTTCCTTGCTGTCTGAGGGTAGTGATATGTAATGGTGACAGTCTAACCTAATAGATGGCTTGGGTCAATAGAATTTCACGGGATGGATAGGCAGAAGTGAGTGAAGGGCGGCTTACGCCGCCCCCAGTTTTTCAAGTGCCGCCTCTTCCTGCAGGGCGTCAAGCTGTAGCGCCTTGCGCAGCTTCTCCAGGTGCGCGATCATCTGCTCTATCTTGCGGATGTTCTCGCCCCGGTTCTGCCGCAGGACCTTCTTGAGTATCACCAGCTCGTTGTCCTTGAAGGTGCGGTTGAGGAATGCCACTATCTTGTCGATTGCAGCTTCATACGCGGTCAGTACGCCCCTTTCCTTCTCGGTCAAGGGTGCAATGTCGAAGAGCGGGACGACGGCCTTATCGTCGAGCATGGCGGAGACGAAGGCCCGAAGCTTTTCGTAGGTGTCGAGCTTGCCCTCGTTTATCTTCCTGAACACCACCAGCTGGTCCTCGCCGTCCACCCGGCTCAACTCGAACGCCTGTGAAGGGGAGAGGTGGCCCTTGAGCGCGAGGTCCTGATACTCGCCCCGGAGCCGAAGCAGGGACGTCCGCTCGGTTATACGCCACGGCTGCTTGAAGCCGAGCATCCCTGCCAGTTCCTCGACCGACAGCCCGCGGTCAAGGAGCTTCTGGTACGCTTTCGCCTCCTCGATGATGTTGAGGTCTTCCCTCTGGATGTTCTCGATGAGCGCCAGTTCCTCGACCTGGGCGTCGGTGAAGTCCTCGACGATGGCAGGGATTGTCTCCAGCCCCGCGAGCTTCGAGGCGCGGTAACGGCGTTCGCCCATGACTATCATGTACTGTGGAGACCCCTCACCCCCAGCCACGCCCTCCTCTGTCATAACGCCCCCCTCAGTCCCCCCTCTTATCTTAAGAGGGGGGATGTTGCGGAAGACGACCTTGATGGGCTCCTGCACACCGTACTGCTTGATGGACATGGCGAGTTCTTCGAGCTTCGCAGGGTCGAAGTCCTTGCGTGGCTGGTCCGGGTTCGGGAAGACCTCGGCCAACGGTAGCTCCTGCACGGTCTTCACGGCTTGCCTCCTTTTGTAAACGGCACGGTGTCCGCGGGCCGCTCCTCCAGGTTGACGACGTGGACGGCGACGACCCCGTAGGCCAGAAGCCGGCGCGCGATCTCCTGATGCCGGTGGCACTTGACCGGGTCCTTCTCGGCGCACATGAGCAGGAGCCGGGAGCCCTTCTGGCGCTCGGCCAGCTCCTCGATGGCCGACTCGTCGATCTCCGCCATGCCGCCGAGCTTGTCACCTGCCCACTCGTACCGGCTGCCGAGGTGCTTCCTCAGGCTCCGGCCGGAGAATGCCTCGCACCATGCCGTGGGCTTCGTGCGGACGTCCACCAGAATGTCGATTCCAAAAGCTTCGAGTACCCGCATGATGTCCTCGCGGCTGCCCATTCCGCCGTATCCTACTGTGAAAATGGTCACGTCTTTCTCCTTTCAAAATGGAAGGGGGCGGTTGCCCGCCCCCGTGTCTGTCCTACGCCTCGACCAGCTCGGGCTGTGCCTCTGCGGCCTCGACCGGCTCTTCGGCCAGCGCGGGGTCGTTCATGGAACAGTCCGCGCAGAGGTTCGGCTTCGCCCATTCCTCCGAGTGCTCCTGTGCTTCCGCCTCCGGCTCGTAAGTACCGCATACGCGACAGACGCGCAGCCCCTCAGTCTCCTTGCAGTTCTCGCAGACGTTTGGCGCGGACCACTTTACGCCCTCCATTATCGGGTCATTAGAACCGCAACCGCAGATGTCGCAGACCTGCTGGCCGTCCGCGCGGGATGCACGCTCTGCCGGATTGAAGGGCGCGCAGACCTCGACCAGCTCCGTCGGCTTCATGCCGACCAGGTCGAGGGCGAGGATGGCGGCGACGATTTCGCCCTTCTTCTCCTTGCCGGTGAGCGTCACGGCGAGGCCGAGGTCCGCGACCAGGGCCGCAAGCTCCGCCTTCGTCTTCGAGTTCAGGAAACCGGCGTCCATCACGAACTCGGTCGCAAGGTCGATGCCCGCCTCCTCCGTCATGTCCAGCAGGACGTCGGTGTCTGTCTTCGCCATGAGGTCCTGCAACACCGCGAGGTACACCTCGTCGAGGCTGGACTCCGGGACGCGCGCTATCAGGTTGTAAAGCTGGCGGGCATCCATGTAACCCCTCGGCGCGGACTGCATGAAGGGCGGACGCCTGTCGTCACCCACCAGCGTCCTGTACCCGCCCTCGTCCATGAGGCGGAACAGCGAAAGCCGCTTCTGGAGCGTGACGTTCTCCGCGACCTTCGCCGGGAGCGCCGAAAGGAGGAAACGGTCGCGGCACTCGCGGGCCTTCGCGCGCAGGTTCTGCGGGTTAGGGCCGGACGCCGAGGCCTTCTCCTCGAACTGTTCCGGGTGCTGCATCTTGTTGAGGCACTTCCTGTTGAGGCATATCTCGCCGGACTGTATCCGTTTGCCGCCGTACTCCTCGGTCACCATAAGGTAGTAGGCGTGGTGTTCGGTACACTTCATGCACTCCGACTTGTAGCGCCTCGGCACCTCCGTCCGCCAGTCGGCCTCCTTCTTGTCGCCTGTTATGGCCCGCGTCGCCTTGGTGTCGGAGCTAATCAGCGGGTGGATGTCCTTCGGGTCGGTGAAGGTCTTGAAGCCCTCGGCCTTCTTCTCTTCGAGCAGGTTCTCGAAGTGTCCGAGCGTCTTGTTAAAGAAGCACTCGCGGTCGGTGCACTCGTCGGTCTTCTTGAGGTCTGGAAAAAGTTCGACCTGATTGCGGGAGCGGAGCGGGCAGGCCGCGCAGCTCTCGACGTCGAAATAGGCGTCGGCCAGGCCCATGCTGAAATGCCGCCTGATGAACTCCTTCGCTCCGGCGAGGGTGAGGCCGGTGTCTTCCAGCATGGCCTTGAGGAGCGCCTTCTGGTCGTCCTTGTCCTTGAGACGGGTGAGAAGGAGCGCGTGTCCCTGGGGCAGCTCTCCGGACGCGATCTTCTTCTGCGCGGCCTCCGGGATGTCGAGGAGGCGGAGCCGGGAGAGGACATAACCGACGGAGCGGTCGAGCTTCGCCGCCAGCGTCTCCGGTGTGTGTGCGCCCATTTCGATGAGGCGCGCAAAGCCCACCGCCTCGTCCATTGGGTTCGGGTCCTCACGCTGGCTGTTCTCGATAACCTGCACCTCCAGCGCCTCCTCGTCGGTCAGGTCCTTGACCATCACCGGGATGTCGGCGAGGCCCGCGACCGTCGCCGCCTGAAAGCGCCTGTGGCCGGCGACTATCTCGTAATGGCCGTTGCCCTTGACCGGCCTGACGAGGATGGGCTGGAGTACGCCCTTGTGCTTCACGGAT
This sequence comes from Nitrospirota bacterium, assembly GCA_016212105.1. Taxonomy (GTDB): domain Bacteria; phylum Nitrospirota; class JACRHJ01; order JACRHJ01; family JACRHJ01; genus JACRHJ01. The sequence continues at coordinate 81,477 of JACRHJ010000021.1, read as the reverse complement.
TCGGTGAGTTCCTTGAGCGACTTCTTGTCCATGATGCGCCTGTAGTTGTCGGCGGCGGGGACGATGCTGGAAAGCGGGAGTATGGTAAATTCTGACATGTCGGTTTCTCCTTTCGAGAGAGAGGGGGGCGGTTGCCCGCCCCCGGGTGTCTTAAAATGCGTTGATGGTTTCGTCCATTTCGAGTTCGAAGGTTATGAGCCAGCCGCCGACATCGCCGGCGGGCTTCGTCTCTATCACGGAGCGCCTGTTGAGCGCCATCTGGTCGGTGAACTCGTCGAGGATGCCTTCCAATTCCTCGACCGCCTCGGACATCGTTGCCTTGTCCGAGTAAAGCGTCGTCTTAATCGTTTTCATACGAGCCTCTTGACTTTCCGGCCCGGATTTGCAAAAATGCAATCGGGCCTACTGTGGTTAGCGATAACTGCTCTCAGCCTAAGGGGTGTCTTAGCTTCCAGGCGGGGCACCCCTTTAATTTTGTCCAACGTCTCACCTCCTTTCGTTTAAGCTGCCAGCGCCACTGCCGGCGCGGTGTCCAAGATGTAGTCCGCCGCCTTCTGCGCGGCCGCTGCTGCCAGTATCACCATCTTCCTGTCGTCCCTGAGCGCCTTCAACCATCCCTGGATGTACGCCGCGCTGTTGTCGATCGTCGCGTTCTCGATACCCGCAGTACCGCAGAGAAACGAGGAACCCATCTCGGCCACCAGCTCCTCCTTCGAATACTCGCTGTCTCCGACTCTCCTCGGCTCCGTGCTCGGCCTCCTTCCGAGCCGCGTCTCGTGGCCGGTGCTGTGCACCAGCTCGTGGAAAAGGGTTGAGTAGTATTCCTCCTCGGACTCGAATATCTCCGGGCGGGGCATGTAGACAGTGTCCACACGCGGCCTGTAATACGCCTGTCCCATGCCGCCCTTGAGCGCCGGCGGATGCGGCATCCCTGCTACTATCCGCTCGCACGCCGCAATGGGCTCGAACGGACGCTCGACCACATCGAGGGCCGGGGCCGCGACTCCGTCGACCTGGGCGATATTGAAGACCGTGTAATAGCGGAGGAATGAGACCTCGCGCTCGGACACCTCGCCGTTGCCGTCGACCTCCTGCTTGCGGACCTTGTCGCAGTAGACGATGGGCGTCCCCTTCTCGCCCTCCCGGACGCTGCCGCCGCGCTCGCGGGCCTGCTTGAAGGTAAGCCAGTACGGCGACTCGTAGCCCTGGGAGCCGGTCATAAAGATGTTGATGCCCCTGTAGTTCTTCTGGCTGACCAGGTTCCTCGGCGGGCCTGCCTTAAAAGCCCAAGACTGGCGCCACGGCACCGTGCCCTCTTCCAGTTTCCTCATGATGCGCTCCGTGATGATTTCGTAGACTTTCACTTTTCCCTCTCCTTTCAAGATAGGTTGTAACCCATTGTAAACACTGGGTTATGTGATAATTTAAACCTACCACATTACCTACCTATGTCAAGAGAAAAGCGCAGTAAAATCAACGGCTTATAAAAATATTTCTCCCTGATTTGGCACCTGTTTTGATAATGCACCTCTCGTGCCTGATGCGTTCGAACCCAGAAGATTATTGCCTGCCGGACGGCAAGCACGGATTGTTGGAACGCGCACGCCGCGAGTAGGGGCATACGCACAACCTGTGGCCCGTGGCGGGGCCGAGCCGCGGGAACGTATGGTTGTATTCAGGCGTTTTTTTTCTCATGGTCGAGACCCTAAGAATTACACTCGGCCTCAGCCATCCTCTCCCGCGCCAGCTCGATCAGCTTCATGAACGCGGTCGGGTTGCTGACGATATTGTACTTCTCCTTGACGTCCGCGACGGCCTCGAATACCTGGCCGAAGTGCTTCATAGAAAGGACGTAGTTATCCTCGTCGCCAAAGAGGACGTCGGCCTCGGCGAGCGCGGCCTTGAGCGCTTCCGGCTCCTCCGGCAGGAAGGCCAGCGTGATGGTCCTGAAATCGAGCGGGGCCTCCGATATGGACGAGAACTCCAGCTTGTCCAGCTCCTTCAGGACCTCGGAGTCCAGGCCGGCGTACATCTTCTGCTCCATGTCCTGTATCTCTTCCCAGAGCGACTTGAGGGTTGCCATGTCGTCCTGACCGACGATCGCGTTGTGGGAAATCTGCTTGGCGATCATCATGCCCCTGCTGAGCGGCTTGTCTATCACCAGGACGAAGATGCTGGTCAGGCCAGCCTCGCGCGCTGCCATGTCGCGGTGGATTCCGCTGATGACGGTCAGGACGCCGTCCGGCCCCTTGTGGCAGAGCGGCGTGGACTCCAGCGCGCCGTCCCTGCCGATATTGGCCACAAGCTGGTCGAACGTCGTCTTGTCCATGTACCGGGCATTCTTCTCCGCGAGCTTGAGCGCGCGCGGGTCCACCAGGGCGAGCTTCGGCCCGTCGCCCATCCTTGAGTTAAGCTGGTTTATCAGCTCTTGTGTTTCTTCCGCCATATCTCCACAACCTCCTTTAAGCTCATGTCGTTAAACTTCCCCTGGTAGTTCAGAAACTGCTTGCCTGTCTTCTCATCTTTGCCGCGCTTCGCCAGCTCGTAGACGCCGCGGTACTTCATGCTGACCGGGTGCTCCGTGAAAGCCGTCGTGTAGACCGACGACAGACGGTTAAGCGACTTCTCCTCCAGCATCCGGCGGACGTCCCCGCAAAGCGTCGCCATGACCAGGAGCTTGGCGAGCCGCTTGTACCTCGTGGACGGGACGACGAAGTCTGACAGCATGTATATCGAGCTTCGGTCGCCCATCTTCGAGTAGCCCTGGAAGATGACGAACCCGAAGAGCTTCCTGCCAGCGAAGACCAGAAAGCAGGGGCCCCCGGAGCCGGGCTGGATTTTCTTAGACAGGTACATTGCCCGGTAATGGTCTATGACCGCCTGCTCCACCTCGGTGAACGTGACTTCGGCGCCGGGATCGATCTCCTCGTCCGGCATGAGCAGGTCGAAGCGCGGGTCCTTCTCGCGGAGCCTGCGCCGGATGAGCCCCTTGGGGAACGGCAGGTTCGAGAATATGAACACGGACTTCTTGCCGAAGAGGTCCACCTTCGCCACACAGGGCAGGTCATCGCGCTCGCGGTCGTCGTACAGGATGAAGTCCCCGGCGGTCATCCGGCGGACGGTTTCCTCGCGCCGCTCGGCCGTGAGCATCTGGTACGCGGGCTTCGGCCACTCGACGGACTCCTCCAGGCGCTCGAACAGCTTCTCGTAACCGCCCTCGTATGTCGGCAGGAAGCCGATGGATACGCCGTCCGGTCGCGGGTAGAAGTCGTGGACGTCGACCGCAGTGTACTCCGCGATCTTCACGTTCGACATGCCGCGCTGGACCTTCGCCAGGGACTTTGCAAAGGTTGTGTCCCACCCGGCCAGGTACGCCTCCCACATGCGCTTCGCATGGGGCGAATTCTGTTTCTCATACTTGAACGCCTCCATCACCAGGAGCAGGGCGGCAACCGACTCGGCCGGGCCTCGGTCGAGGTACTCCTGCAGCCAGAGAACGTTCTCGTTGACCACCCGCAGCGGGGTGGGATTGCCCAGGAGCGCCGCGCCCAGGATGCACGAGTAGAGCGAGACGTCGTTACTGTGGAGCCGCGCGCCGGGTGCCTGCCTGGTGAGCACCTGCTCGATGCTGAAGTTCCCGGAACAGCCGATGTAACAATCCCGGCCGTCGAGCAGGTGCGCGTGCGTGGCGAAGAACGCGCGGAGCTTTTCGTTTATCGCGCCGATGAACATTAGACCTCCTAAAAAATGAACTCCAACTGTCTCTTCCGCAGGATGTTATACACCTGCTTCCTGCTGATGCCATGCCGTAACGCAAGCTCCTCGTGGTTGGCTCCGGTAAAATCCCGAAAGATGCAGTAGTCACGGGCCGCGCGGTTGGCCTCCTTGAGGCACGGGATAGTCAACCGGATGCCGCCAAGCTCCTTGATAAGCAGCTCCTCTATCTCCCGCCCAAGCTCGCTCCCGACCTCGTAAGCCTTCGGGACGTTCCGGGCCGCGAAGAACTCGACAAGCCGCCCCCGGATTATCATCGCCATGCGCTCTGCGTTTTTACTGACCATTCAGGCCTCCTCGTGTGAGCTGCCGCCAGCGCTTCTCAGGTATGACTGCCGCATTAAGCGACCGTTCGGAAATCGCTATGTACCGCATCGTCGTCTTGACGTCCTTGTGGCCCATCTTCGCCGCTATCTCCAAGACGCCTACACCTGCATCGTAGAGGTCCGTGGCGAACGTCGCGCGCATCTTATGGACGAAGGCGTCCACGTCCGCGATACCCACCCGGACAGCGTACTTCTTCAGGACGGCATTTATACCAGCCTGAGACAGCCTGAGGCCGCGCCGCGCCTTATCGGCGATCAGTGTGGTGAACAGCGCGTCCTCCGGGCCCGCGCCCTCTGAGAGGCGTACAGCGTGCCAGGCAGCGAGAGCCCGCGCCGGAGTCTTGAGCATCTTGACCTGCCGCTCCTTCGCGCCCTTGCCGTGGAAAAGTGCCGTGCAGCTGGCAGCGGTGAAGGTGAGGCCGCCGAGATCGAGGGTGTTAATCTCCGCGACGCGCGGACCACAGGCATACATGAGCGAGAGAAGGGCCAAGTCACGGATACCGTCGAGCGCCTGAACGTCCGGCCCGGCAAAAATAAGAGCAAGCTCCTCAGTCGTGAATTTATGCGGCGAGGGCGGCTGGAACTTTGGCGATGGAACCTGCTCCGCCGGGGAGCCAGAGAGGTAGCCGCCGCGCATGAGAAAGCCGTAAAAACTCCTGATAGCAGACAACTTAACGGCCCTAGTCGAACTCTTGTTGCCGCGCGCCGTAAAAAGGTGTTTGAGCCAAGTTTCAATATCAGTCCTCGAAGCCGAGAAAATACCCTCGCCGCGCGCAGACAAGAAGGCCTCAAACTCGATCACTGAAGAACAGTACCGCTTGACACCCTCCAAGCTACACCCGCACACCTGATGACCATACTCTTGATAGGCTATAAGAATCTTCTCAAGTTCTTTATCCATGATTCCCTTCTAAATCAGCCCAATTTATAGCGAGAGATAAGCAAGGACAACTGGCTCCCTGGCCAGAATTTTTCATAGGGGGGTGGGTCTCCCGGCCACCTTATTCCCTATTTTCCTGTTTATATTAGGTATTTCTGCCCCTTAACACATACTAAGTCATTGATATTATGTACTCTAAGCAGTGCTCTATTAGGTATTAGACACAGAATACTTAATAGAATTGGCTTTAAATTTCGGTTCGTTTTCGGCCTTTTCTTTTCCTATCCTATTGAGACCATCAGCAGGGTTGACCTTAACTCTTTGACTTCTTTATCCTTCTTCATCTCTATTACTCTTTAATAAATACCCCTGAGAATCTTCTTTTACACACCCGAGAACGACCCTTCCAGATGTCGGCCAGACCGTTTCAACCTCCACCACCTCAACCCTGGGCGCTTTCTCAAGCCTGTTTCCCGTTGAAATACAAGGACTTACTCTTGGGTTGAGGCTCGTTTCCAACCTCCACCCTGATTCCTGCCTGTTTTATGGAATACGCTTATCTATCAACTACTTGTATCAGGGTGGAGGTTGCCTGCCAGTCCCGCAACCTCAACCCAACCTCAACCCAACCTCAACCCACCTCAACCCAACCTCCACCCATACCCCAACCCAACTTTTAACTAAGAAATATAGATACTTAATACCTTTTGGGTTGAGGTTAGGAGGTTATTTGAAAAATATGCTGGATTTTTTCCGTGAATCAGGCCAAAAAATATATAACTATCTGTATTCATTAATAAACTACCTCTTTCCTGAATTTGAAGTACTTTGTGCCGTGGACGACCTTGAAGTGCAGAGTCCCGTCCGCCTTGCCGACGACCTGCCATCCTCCCTTTTCGATGAACTGCCTGTCGTTTGCGATCCGGCAGCCGAGCACTGTCGGGTTGTCGTAAGGGTTGCGCGTGCCCACCGCCTTGCAGTAACGGTTGATGACGTCGTGCAGCTGGGCGCTCGAAGCCTCGAACTGGAAGGTCTTCTTCCTCGCCGGCAGGTCCTCGTTCTCGATGTGCACCGTGCAGGCCTCGTCCTTCGTCTTGATGACTGTCAGGCCGTACAGCGCGTGTGTGTGCTCGAACACCTGCTCTTCGAAGTCCTTATGGCTGACCTGGTTAAGCGTCTCGCCTTTGGCCTTCATTTCGGCGTCGACTTCCCGGATGATGTTATCCAGGAAGTTCAGTATCGAGTTGCCCGTCGTGGCCGTCTCGTTCGCCAGCTCGTTCTGGTACTTTATCCAGCCTTCGAGGATGTCCGCCGCGTCCGTTCCTTCACCGTGGGCGACGTGCCCCTCCGGGTAGAGTGGGATGTACTTGACGAGCGATTCGAGTATCACGAGCAACAGCGACAGGAACTCGTTTGTCCTGGCCTTGTTGTGGCCCGCATACTTCAACTGCAGGACGGACAACCACGCGGAGCGCCGGTCGAGACGCGGCAATATCTCAAGCGCAGCCATCTTCAGGACGCCCGACAGGATGAGGTCCCTCTTCTTGACGATCTCCCTGATGACCTCGTCCTCGACGAAGCCCGGATGCTGGTACCTCTTCTCAAATATGACCTCGTAGGTCCTGCTGATAAGCTCCGGCAGCGTCCCTGGGAACGGCTCGATCGCGGTAATTAGAATCAGCGCCTTGATCGTCTCTGTCACGACGCCGCTGTCAGTGCCGCCCTTCCTCTTCGACCTCGGCGCCGAGTTCGCGCCCAGGAGCAGGAAGTTGACCAACTGCTTGTTGAGGTCCCTGTTCTCGATGTTGTCCTGGATGATGAGCGGGACCTGCGCGCCCTCGGAGAAGCTCGCGGCCGCGGAACTCTGTCCCGTGAGGTCCTTGGCGTACAACAAATAGGACAGCAGCGTCGCGCCGGTCGACTTGCCGCTTGCGGCCGGCCCGGTGAACTTCATCAGTCCGCGCGTCTTGTTGAAGTCTATGAAAATAAAGTAAATCAGCCAGGTCATGACGAGGTAGCGGACCTCCCTTTCACAGGCCAGATTATTGAAAATCAGGGTCTCCAGCGCGCGGAGCGCTCCGCGCACGTCCGCGTCCTGCTGGAATGTAAACGGCTGGATTTTCTGGCTCGATGCAAGCAGGACGCCCTCGGGGTTCGTGCCGTTGGGTATCTCCTCCGGCTCCCTGTTCGGCATGAGTTTTATGATGGTATTCTTTGGGCCATTCAGGTTGATGTATACGGCATCTATCTCCCTGTTGGTGTGCATCCATGACATGACCTCGACCTGCTCGCCGCGGTCGTTACAGAAGCACTGGAGGCAGTGCCAGACGGTCTTGCCTGGCTCGCCGAGCGGTGTCAGCTTCGTGAGCTTCAGCATCATCGTGTTGAAGTCGAGGTTGTTGCCTATCTCGTAAATTGTCTGGCGGTAATACATGTAGACGCGGCCGTCCGCCGTCTTGAAGAATTTCCCGCGCGCCGAGAACCATTTGTAGACCACCTCGGCCATGTAGTGGGAGTCGGCCCTGTCGCCCTTGCCGAGGTTGCCGAGGTATCTCTGGACGTTCTCCAGCAGGTCGTTCTCGGCCTCCACCGCCTTCATGACGGCCTTCCTGCTGAAGCCCAGGCCGTCAAGCTTCTCCAGGTATATTTCGAGCCTCAGGTCGGACATTTCGGAGACCGCGCGGTAAACACCCTGCTCCTGCAGCCGCTTGTGCTTCGCCTCAAGGTCCGGCAGCCGGCCAGCCTGCGCAATCTCCCAAGCCAGAGGCTCCAGCGCCTCCTCCTGGAGCCGTTTCATCGCCCTGTGCCGTTCACCTTCTGGGAGCGCGCGGAGATAGTCGTCTATGTCCTTGACGCCGCCGTCCTCGTGGCTCTTCGTGTCGAGGATGATTATCTTGATGATGCTGTCCTCGGCCGCGAGCGCCTTGCAGATTTTCCTGACGAACCCGTCCTGCCACTTTCCGGTTGTCGAGTTGACGCCGCCGAGCGCACCCAGGTCATTGTCGAGGCAGAGGTAGAGGTGCTTTTTGGAGGTGTGCGTCCGGAGCGCCTTTATCTGGTCGTCCGAGGGCTGGCCGATGAGGCCGATCACATTGTCCACGCCGGCGTCAAGGATGGACTGGAGGTCGTTCTCGCCCTCGACGACAATAACCTCGCCGCGCTTGTAGAGGATGTCCTGGTTGTAGAACTGCCAGTCCGGGTGCCTGTGCTTCGCCTGCAGCTGGAGCTTGTACTCCTTGCCGTCCGGACGTTGTCCCTTCAGTGGGTCCTTGCAGGTGAAGTGTACGGTCTTGCCCTGGACGTGGTGCGGGTAGATGGCGAGCCCGCCGAAGAAGTAGTCCACCAGCTCGTCCTTGCGTGTAGTGACCAGCCCGGAGCCGGTTATCTCCTCGTCCGAGTAGCCGAGCCCCCGCAGGTGCTCAAGCAGTTTCCCGTCGCTGTACCCGACCTTGAGCGCCTTGAGCGTGCGCTCTGTGTGGCCGCGCTTCTCGGTGAAGTACGCCTTGCCGCCGTTCTCCAGCATCTTCGCGTGGTAGTAGTCCGCGGCCGCGCTGAATATCCTGTCCTTGACCGTCGGCCCCGCGTCCGCCTGCCCCTCTGTCTTTGTAGGGCGCGCCGCCCCCGGCGCGGCGCTCAGCTCTATCCCCGCGAGCTTCGCCGCTCGCCTGATGGCCTCGCCGGTCGACAGCCCCTCGTGCTGCTCAAGGAACTTGATAACATCGCCCGCCGCCTCGCACTGGAAGCAGTGATACCCGCCCACGTCCTCCTTGAAGGAGAAACAGCCGTGCCCGCCGCAAAACGGGCAGGCCTCGGCGTGCGGGCCTTTCATGGCAAGCCCCGTGAGGCCGAGTACGGTCTCTTTTATGGGTAGCGCTGCTTTTATGCGGTCGATGTCGGACAAAGTGCCTCGAATTGTCGAATTGCGAAATTTGGAAATCTGTTTAAAATATGAACGCCCAGGATGCCCGCAGAGCCTCGAACGCGGGCGGGTTGGGGGTTAGGTATGGCCTATTTCTTGGCCTTCGCGCGCCTCTTGCGGGGAACGTCGGAAATCGTTACTGTGGCGACTGCCTGCTGCCTCGCGCGCTTGTAGTCCACAAACTGCTTGGCGTGTGTCGCAGCCGTGGTGGAATCCATCGTCCATGTGGTCGCATCGCCGGTGTCCATCGTAATAATCAGATCGCATCGGTCGGGGTTCTCGCTGAACGTCCGTCTCTTAATAAACACGACGTGGTCGAGGTCAATCTCCTCGATTGCGGTTTTGTACTTGCCGCTTGAGTTGCCGTAAATTGTCATAATGCCGTCGGTCATGTCGCGCTCCGTATCACTTCGAAGTTCCCCGCGCCGTCGTAGCCCTCGACCAGGATGCTCGCCTTGGCGTAATCGCCGGCGGCGTTCCAGAGCGGCTTGAACCAGAGAGTCCTGCCGGACTCGAAGACTATCTCGACCGCAGAGTGTCGGTTGATTATCTCCAGCACCTTCTCGTCCCTGTATTTGACGAACGGGTCAGTCACGCCACACCCCCTTCGCGACATCCACTGGTTTCAATGTGCGCCCGGTACTGCCGCGCGATCCACATCACTGACTCCTCCAGTTTCTTGCAGACCGCCTTGAAGCGGTCCTGGGCGCCGGTGTCCGCGGGCGCGTCGAAGAGGTACACCGAGACTTCGGCCACGAGCTTCTCGACCTTCGCGTCCCATTCGGGATGCGTGGACCAGACCCACTTCCACATCTCGCCGGTGTCCCCATCCGGGCCGAGGCAGTCGGCCAGCAGCAACCGCTCCCGCCATGTCTGCCCGGACACGCGCCAGTAGTTCACGAACCAGTTCGCTTTAGGCATATACCTTCACCTTCTTGACGTATGGCCTGACAGGGCCGGAGAACTTATCCTCGAACATGTCGTATTCGCCCTTTTGTGCGAGGACGCCTTTCAGGTTGACGGACCTACCCGTCGCGGCTTGGAGCGCGCTGATGTCCACGCCGTCGTCCGGGTGGACGTATAGCCGGAACGTCTCCTCGTACATGTTATCGGTGTCTTTCGCCTTCGGACGCGAGACCATTATTGTCAGCTCATGCTCTCCGCCGTCCGTCTCGGCCACGAGGAATACCTCCCCAACGATCACGGTGCTCGCACGGAGCATGTTCTTCTGGTCAGGTCTGACTTCCCACTCGTAGCAGTCGAAGCTGTTCAGGTACTTGCCTGGCTTCTTTTCGTCCTCGAACTGGTTCAGCCGTCCGGTGAGTTTTATGACTGCGTCTTTTGGTTACTCCTTCAGCCAGGCTGTGAACGCCGTGGCCGCGTTGTTCCATATCTTGCAGTAGGCTATGATTCCCCCATATGCCTCGTTCCGGCAGTCCAGGACGACCATGACGAAGAACGCCTTGTTGCCGTCCTTCTCCTTGCTGTGCTCGACCTTCGACACTGTGCCGAAGATGTGGGCCTGGTTGAAATGCTTCGGGGCGTTAGGTTCCAATGTAAAAACCTCCTTGTAAGTTGACTTGCCTCACGCGATCGAGAGCGGGTATATAATCAGCGAATATCCTGCCGAAGAAGTCGAGCGTCTCGTCTGGAACTTTGAGCGTCTCGCCCTTCGGGACGCCCAGGGCGCGGTGGACGTACTCGATGAAGTCCTCGCCCCTCGACGTGCAGACAGCGCAAGCCTCGAAGAGGCGGGACTCTCGCCTCAGGTGGCAGGTCGTCGCGTGGACGTAACTGCCGCTGAAGCTCTGGATGGTACAAGGCCAGGTCTTCTCTGAACGACGTTCCGGCATGGCGTCCTCCTTGTTAATGGGCCCGGGGCGGTGGACAATCCGCCCCGGGCTGTTGCGCCCGGTCGAAAGGAGAAAAGCCCGGGCACTCTGGTTTCTAATTTAAGGTTTCATTGCGAAGATGAAACTACGCATCTTCCGCGCCGGCAGACAGCCCAGCTTGACGTTGCTCTTTTCGTCGGCCGGGCAGTATCTAATCAGAAGCCCTGAATCGCCAAGGGTGGCCAGCATTTCCCGCTGTGCTTCGTTCGGCTCCTCGAAGCCAGTTATGAGAAGCGGTCCGAGAACGGTGCTGTAAATCTGGCCTGGTACAAAACCTTCGTAGGATTCCATGCGTCCCCCTAAAGCTCCCCGTCCACGCCGACCTTCAGGTACTTCTGTGTGGTGCGGATGTCAGCATGTCCCATGATTCCGGCGAGCCGGGTCAGGGCGACTTCGAGGCCCATGTTCTTGTGCTCGATCAGCCAGTTGACCGCGAAGGTGTGGCGCAGGTCGTGGACGCTGTAGCGCGCCCTGGGCGGGCCGGCCGAGTAGTCCGCGAGCCCGGCTCCGAGGCAGCGACGGGTGACGACGTACTGGACTGTCGAGTAGCCGATCCGCGCATCACCGCGACCGCAGAACAGCGGGCTATCGAGTTCGACCGGCTCGCCCAGGTGCTTCTTAATCTTGAGGTAGGCCTCGACCTCGCGTGCGAACTCGGCGGAGATGGGGACCTCACGCTCGACGTCGCCCTTCTCGATAACTGTGAAGCGGCCCCTGACGGTACGCCGCCCTGCCGCGTCCTCTTGCACCAAGTCGCCCACGTCGAGCCACTGGAGCCCTTCAAGACGGAGGCCGGTCAGGACTCCGGTCACGAAGACCATCCTGTCCCGCGCCGCCTCGTTGTCGTGCATCTTCTTGAAGTGGCCCATCAGCCTGCGCCAGTCCTGCTTCGTGATGAACACCGGCTCTACCGACCGCCGCTTCGGGACAATCTTCGTGCCGTCTTTTCTGTGTTTCTTCAAGGTCTGCCTCCGTGACCGCCTCAGGTTCTTCCGGGGAAAGGAGTGAGGCTACTCCCTTTCGGCTGGCCAGCCTATCCCCGGAAGATTGGTTACTTGCTTTGTGCCGTCGCCCGCTCCAGTTCAAGCGGGGTTAGCGGCCTGTCGAAGTCTGCTGGTTTATCTTTTACTCCCTGGATGAACCGTAAATAGCTGTCCACCTTAACCACCGGCTTCCCTTTGCCGACGGGGTAGGTTATTTCGACACCGGCTTTTTTAAGCTTTCCATTAGCGTTCATATTCTGGAGAGTCTTCAGTTCATACGGCCCTATCTCGCGGGCGATGTCGGTCAGGAACATGAAGGTTTTCATCGCGTCTTCTCCGTAGATGGGTCGGGCTTCTTCATGTTTGGTACAGCCATCACGGCGTGTAGCTTCTCTATCATTTCGCGTTCGATGGCGACGAGGTCCGCCAGCGTCGGGTTCTCAGGCCATTCCATTACTCGCACCTCTTCCTAAACTTTGCTCGTATGCCTTCGAGTTCCGCCTGGGCTTTTGCAATCAGGCTGGAGACATCGTCCGCTTCACCGGAGGTGATGTTGCTGTCCGCTTCCGCTTGGCGTATATGCTCGATAATCTTCCCCATCAGCTCGTATGTGTCCAGCATGTCCTTCTGGATGCTGTCCTCGTCCTCGGCACGGTCTACAGGCACGGCTTCAAGTCCGGTGCCTTCCAGCAGGAAGGTCAGGATACGCATCTCGCCCGCCGGGGCGCGCTTATTCTGCTGGTCGTAGAGCACAGTCGCGTTGTAGAGGTTCGGGATGAGGTCTGGCGGGAAATACGTGAGGCCTTGGTGATACGAGTAAAGCGTGGCCTCGTTAACGCCCATGAGACGGGCGATGGACTTGAGCGGGTATTTCTTCTCGTCGGTGAAGAGCTTGCGAAGTAAAAAGCAGAACTCGCTACGGTCGATATTCATCTGGTCCTACGCCTCCTATAAAACCTGATGCTTATTTTGATTTGCTTCCGGCCCTACTTGTGTTACACCTTTACCATGCGGGGCTGTGCCACGCCCCACGGCAATGGGACAAAAAAACTAAGCCGCCGCGTCCGGCTCTCCGGCTTCCGGGAGTATCAGCTCCTCGACCGGGACGCCCAGCGCGGCGGAGAACAGGCTTAGAAGACGCGCCCTCTGGCCGGTGCCGACGTGACCGTTATTGTTCTTGAAGTTGATGAACATCGGGTAGACGTTAAGCATCCCGGCGTCCTTGGCGATTCTCCAGGCAGAAATGCCATTCTCCTTCAATAGTTGGTTGATGCGGTCTGTGTTAATTTTCATTGACTTACTAACCTTATTAAGTTATAAAATGGACGGTTGTTCTTTGCGACCCAGAGGGTTCTTGCCTCCGCGTCTGGTTAATTACTAACCTTATGAATAATAGATATACCCAAAACGCGAACATATGTCAAGCAATAAATACACATAACGCGATATCTATCCCCTATGTCTGATAACAATAAAGAATTCGGCTCACGTCTAAAGGAGCTAATTAAGCAAGAAGGCTTGTCGCAGCGTGATTTCGCCGCTTCGATGAATATGCCGCTGTCCACCCTTGCGACTTACTGCTCAGGGCGCGTGCCCGATTCTTCGATATTGGTCGACATTGCCGAACATTTCGGGGTGACAACGGACTTCCTCCTTACCGGCCGCTCGCCTTGGGAGGCTGACGTTGTAGTAGGGGGCCGTGAGATAAAAGAGGGGACGGAAAAGTACAGGACGATGAAGGAGATCGCCAACGCGGATGACGCGACGCTCGCCAAGATACGTGCGATCATGGACCTCGTGCAAGGCGAGGTCACGGCCAAGGCAAGAGCGAAGGCCAAGGAGGCCGAAACTCCGGACGCCGGCGACATTGTCAATCCGCCGGTGGAAGAACGGAAGGCCAGTAACCATTAACCTGCCACCGTGGCTGTCGGTGGTGAAGTGAGGTAGTAATGGACTGCCCAAAATGCGGAGCGAAGAGCTTGCCAGACGATGAATGTCCGTCTTGCGGGGTGCTGGTCTCGAAGTTCCTCGCGGCACAGGAACGCAGGCGCGCTGAGGGAGCGGGCAAGCAAGCAGAGGAAGAATCTGTGCGCCCGATTTTTGAAGAAGTTCGCGTACCACCGGAGCTACAAAAAGAAATAAAGAAAACCACAAGGTCTTGTCCATACTGTTACTCCGAGATGGACCAGCGAGCAAGCGTGTGTCCAACCTGTAAGAAAAGCAGTATTTCGCCTCATAGCTTGCAAATATCCGGCGTAGTAGTCCTGACAATAGGCGTGATTATCGCGTTGTTAACGTCCACTAAGCTACTGATTCTTGCAGTTGTTATTTGGGTTGTAACATTATTCGGCACTCTTTACGCGATTCTTGCCAGACGATCAACAAAGGTAAAAACCGGCGTTGGTTATACTTTCGCTGCTCTGACAGCGCTACTTGTGCTTGTGGCCGTATTTCAGAAAGGCTCAAATAATACATCGGGCAGCTCCTCAAACAAGTCAAGTCCGTCTCCGCCAACGCAGACCACCCCAACCGCCGTTGCCGTGCCTGAGTTTGAAATATCGACAAAAGAGGCTTCCAGCGTTTACTGGGCGAAACTCCAGGACAATGGCATTGCACCGGACCTTGTCGCAGCCGTTGCCCCTGGGATTATTGAAGGCCAGATAAAAATTCAGGTTACGAACGGGTGGCATTATCAGCCCAAGCAGATCAGGCTTCAAGCTGCCCAGAACTTGTGGAATCTATGGGTTAATGTTCAAAGGCCAACCGATGCCGACCATGCCAGAATAAGTATTGTCGACTTGAACGGAAACGAGGTAGGCGGCTCACGCGTGTTGGGTGGGTCGTTGATTTGGGTAGCAGATTGAGACGCCGCTGCGCATTTGCCCTTGCCTTCCTCCTCTTCACCGCTACGACCCACGCCTCCGACCGCATACCTGTCAAGGTGGTCTCGGTAGTGGACGGCGACACGCTCGTCTGCCTGGTGGACGGGAAGAAGGAAAAGGTCCGGCTCATCGGCATCGATTGCCCGGAGTCCACACCTAACGACAAACACGCAGAGGACGCCAACCACGACTGCTGCCACACGCCTGACGAGCTGATAGCCCTCGGCAAGCAAGCCAAGGAGTTCACGGCCCGCTTCCTCGACGGCAAGGACGTCGCCCTCGAACTCGACGCTCAGGAACGGGACAAGTACGGGCGCATCCTCGCATACGTCTGGGTGGACAGCGAGATGCTAAACTCGGCCCTGCTCCGCGCGGGACTCGCCAAGATCATGACTATCCCGCCGAATGTCAAGCGGGCGAACTATTTCTATAAACTCCAGCATGAGGCGCAGGACGCAAAGCTTGGGGTGTGGGAGTAATTCTGCATAGGGGATATGACAATTTAGGAGGTCATAAAATGATTATTGAAATTGGAACGCTTCTTAAGCTGCTTACTGATAAAAGCGATCCTACTATATTAACACCATTTCTTAGAGCCATAAGCAGAGGTGAAACAAAACAAGAGAAAATCTTGCGACAGTTAATGTCTTCCTTTGTTCTTGCCGTTGAAGCATCTTGGAAACTCGAAAATAATCCGATACGAAATCAATGGGGTGATTATGAACAATTAGGGATTAATATAAGTGAACTTCAGAAATCGTATGATGTTCTTGATTCCGTCAAACGCTCATTTGTCTACGATCTTCTTTGCGCAGTAATTGATGGCATACGTGCCAAAGATCCTACAGTCACGGATTCAAGTGCTTCTGAATATGCTCGGGTTTTGTGTCATGAGTGGGCAGTAATAGCAGAAGCAAAGTATCTTGGTCTTGATCAGGATCCGGATTCTACGACACTATGGAGTTTGTATGGAAGGAGTGAGCTTTTCGCTGAATTTAACTGGGCAGATAGTAACCTCTATATTCGCACATTGTCACGACACGATCAACATACCTATGTTGAGCAGCTCGCTTCTATGAAGTCTACAAGCAAGGAGCATAATGAAAAGCTTCAAGGCGAGATTGCAAAATTACTTACAAGAGCCTTGTCACGAAATCCCGGCAACGTATATCCCAATAAGCCTATCCTAATAATTGGCTCAAAAGGTGGTGGGAAAACATCAATATGTAGGATGTTTGCCGCCTTCATGGCCCAATCTATTCCCAACGATTACCCACTAATTGTGAATCTGCTCGATCTAAAATACCTCAAGGGTGATGATTCATGGAAAACAGCACTTGGGAAAATACCGCACATAATAGAACCGTCAATCAATTTAGAGATAGGCGAAGATTTGGGCAACAAGAAAGTCGTTATATTTATGGATGGGCTTGAATACTTAAAATATAACGACATACCGGAACTATACACTGCAATAAGATCCTTACTGAAGAAGAACAATAATGTCCGAGTAGTGATAACGACCAGCAACACGGAATTATTGAATTCGGTAGGAATTAACAAACAACATCATCACATAATTAGTCTGTTGCCTAATGCTAATGAGGTAAAGATAAATAACACGTTAGCCAACGATGACATAAGTGGCTCTATTCAACCAATATCTGTATATTTTGATCTGGATGAATTTAGTGAAGACGAGATAGTTAAGATACTTGGGCTTTTCTCGGATATAAACAGGTCGTTCGGCGGTGATGGCCTTGTAATTGAACAGACAGAGACATTTGAATATGATTTAAGCCGCGTTCCCAGCGAGGTGTTGTCATGAAAGATAATGACAAGACTCGTAGAAAAGTTGTTAAATTTAACCTGCGGGGCAAGACAGATTCAAGCTGGAGAAAGACCAGAAATGATACTGTCTCCTTTATTGCATTTATTGTCAGAAAGATATTTAATGCGAATGAAGACAACCCTTTTATCCTCTTACTAAAGGAAACAGTCAAGAAGGGCTTGGATTTTCTTAAAGCAAAGACCGACGATGCACATCTGAAAAATGCGGAAACTGTTGCTAATATCACACAGAAATATGCCCAAGCAGAAAGGGATAAGAAAGAAGCGCAGTTCCTCGAAGCTCAAGCCAATAAAACTATCGAAGAAACCCGAAAGCTAAAGATGGAAAATGAACAAGAGAATATTCGGATAGAAATTGAACGACAGTTAAAGAGCATGTTAGGGCGTACCACTAATGCGATTGTGACTACGGATGAAAACGGAAACGTAAATGTTCTCATCGGAGGTACTACGAAAGTAATACCAGATGCACTAAAGGAAACAACATCGCATGACGAGTTCTATTATGATTCGAACTCAGAAAGCATAGTTGGAAGTCATGGTGGTCATACATCAGAGACAAATTGCCAAACAGACGATTTGGCGCAATCGGATATAGGTGGACATGAAGAATAAGCAGGGGTGATGGGGATAGCAACCAATGCAAGAGTGAGCCATTAATAACGTGAAGATTAGTTGTGTATTGCAAGAGTAAAGTGCACTTCGCAACCTCCGACATACGCGCACTCACAACGTAAAGAAGCCGCGACCAAATCTGAAACTCAAAGGAAGTTGTATTAGTAACCACGATGGGCAACATCAGCGTAAACCAGAACGGCAGGCTGTACTACTACTTCTACTGGCAGGGGCGCCGGCATAGGGAAGGCACGAAGCTTGCTGACACTCCCGCAAACCGGAAGCGGCTCGAAGCCCACATGCGGCTCGTGCAGGACGAGATCGACTCCGGTCTATTCACGGCTGAACGCTACCTCCACCACTTCCCATACGGGAACTGCGCGAAGGAGTTCAGAAGCAAGCTCGGCTCCGGCGACAAAGAGAGCCCTACTTTCGGACAGTACGCCGAGGGGTGGTTGACCGAGAACGCGCCCCCGGCCCTCAAGCCGTCCACCTATTCAGACTACTACTCGACCTTTAAGAAGCATCTGCTGCCTGCATTCTCGGAAATGCACATGGACGAGATAGCGGAAAAGGACCTTAAACTGTTCCGCGCAAGGCTGAAGGGGCTCTCGCCAAAGCGCATCAACAATATCTTCGTCCCTCTCAAAACACTGCTTCGTGAAGCGCACCGCCGGGGGGTGATAGACCACAACCCTTCTGAGCATGTAAGGCCGCTCAAAGTCGGCAAGGCGGACATCCAGCCCTTCTCTGTCCAGGAGGTCAGGCAGCTGACCGGTATTTTGACATGGTACTGGTCCCGGTTCGTTTCCGTCGCGGTCTATACCGGAATGAGAACCGGCGAACTCCTCGCGCTCAAGTGGTCTGACGTGGACCTGGAGAACAACCAGATACATGTCAAGAGAAGTGTCACCCGGGGTGTGGTGGGCCTGCCAAAGACAAAGGACAGCCAAAGGGACATACTCATGCTGCCGCCAGTAAAAGACGCGCTCCTGGACCTCATGGCGGTCTACTGCCTGAGGGACGGGGTGACTCGCTCGGTTTACGTCTTTGCGAACGGAGCCGGCAACCACCGTGACGTAGACGGTGTCCGCAACAGGGTATGGCTGCCCGCTCTCGAACGGGCAAAACTGGACAGGCGTACACTTTACCAGACGCGCCACACCTATGCCAGCCTGATGCTCAGGGCAGGCGAGGACATGGCCTGGATAGCCCGACAAATGGGTACAAGCATCGAAATGCTGTCCAAGACCTATGCCCGTTTCGTGCAATCTGCGACCCGGCAGGACGGCGCGGCCTTCATGCGGATGCTTGGCCAATGATTGGCCAGTAGAGGGGTATTTACGGGATTTTCAGGGAGTGCGGCATACTGGTAGTATCTATATTTAGTAGATATTTAGGCCACTTGTGAGGACTATGTCACCGTTCTCATAACCCGAAGGTCGCAGGTTCGAATCCTGTCCCCGCTACCAAGTAAATCAAGGGGTTACAGCGCAAGCTGTGGCCCCTTTGTTTTTGGGTTGCCTTGAGATGCGATTACCTCTTTCCGGAAAGCTTGAGAGACCCACGCGGAGTCGCGTCCGCCTCCAGCCCGTCGATGGCGGAAGAGACACGCCCGTACATCGGATCGCTGAGCCTTTCGATATCCTTGCTCGCGGCGGGCCTAAGTCTGATTCTATAATTTGGCACTTATTCTTTTAGCCTTGAAATCGCTCCAGTCTATATCCCGGCCCTTATCGGCCCGTGACTGCTCAATCAGTGCCAGGTCCAGTATGTCCTCGCGCATGGCGGGGTCCTGAGACATCCTGCCGAACAGCTCCGACCTCTGCTTCTTCGTCAGCCCTTTTATCGCCGAAAAAAACACCTCGACGGTCGCCTCGTTGCCTTTCATGTCAACCTCTCTTGTTACGGAAAGCACCCCAGCTGGCAGTGCTCAATCCTTATCCCGTCCTCATTGCAAAACGCCCCGATAACCTTGAGCGACAGGTCGAGTTCCTCCGACAGCCGGAAGGCCTTCGCTCACACGAGCCTGCCGTCCACGGCCGCGTCACGTATCTTCTGCTTCTGCTCGTCGGTCATGCTCTTGCTCCACATCTAATCCACTCTCCTCTTGCAGCCTGCCCCGGTATGCTTAAAGCGTGGGGAGAGGGGCTGGGGTGAGGGGTCTCCTCAAATTCCTGGATTCCCGCCGGAGTTTACCCCGGTATGCCTAAAGCCGGGGCGGGAATGACGGACATGCGGTGCGGGCGCAGATGAACTGCGCCCCTACAACTGGACGACTTCGTAAGGAAGGAGATGCGGCTCCTGAAGGTCTCGGTGGACGTCGAGGACGAGGACCCGGTCAAGGCTATCATCCGCGTGTCGAGGGAGGAAGAGATAGACCTGATGGTGCTCGGCCACCACGAGGAGAGCAAGATGGAGAGGTTCCTGTTCGGCAGGAACATAGACAAGCTGGTGGACGGCGCGCCATGCGACGTGATCGTCACGAGGAGCCACCTGTACGGCAAGAAGCTTGGGGCGGCTAAGGCTGCGTAGGCTTTGGGTTTGCGCGTGCGGAAATGGAGCGGCCCCGCCGGGAGGCGGGGCCGTGTTGGTTTACTTCTTGCTGGTTACTTTCTTGGCTACGTACTCGCGTGCTTTCTTGCGCACCTCTTCCCAATCCTTTGGTTTCCTGGGAGCCTTGACGACGCCCATGAAGTCGAGGAGTGTTTTTGTTGCCTTTGGTTTCTTTGTGTTCATTCATACAGTAAAACTTGTCTTGGTAATTGTCCTTAGCTCTAAGAACTTGACTTTATCTATCTCCATGAAGGTATTTAGCTTAGCGCCAGATAGTTTATTAAGTATGGCAGACCGTGTAGCTTTAATAGTTTCAAGCATAGCTTTCATGACATACAAATGGTTTATGCTTTCAAGTGGGTTGATGAATTTTGTAGTCGAGTAAACAGTCTCTCCTCCCTCAGAAACGTCCTTTAGTTCCAAGTAGGTCAATGAGTCATCAGTAGAGCCCAAGCATGTAGCTTTCTCAGGCTCATTGTCCGGATGTATGTATAATGCACATTTACCCGTCATAACCCGTAAACCGTGTTTATATGCGTTGTACTCTTGCCCCTCAATATATTTCCGTGCAATACGTTTTAATATCCAGCTAATGTTGTCGAGATTCTTGTGCCAGTTCTCTTTTTTATCTGGTTCTGTGACTACCATTTTGGTGTAGATAGAATGGTTCAGTAATGAGTGCTCATCGGCATGAGAACCTCGTGTTAAACCATCAATATCACCATCGAGGTATTTTCTTACAGCATCTTTAATTTCTCTTGTAGAATATGTTGTTAGATATAGCCAGTGAGGCAGTTCTTGAAATACGGCTATCATTAAAGCAAAAAGGCATTCAAATTGATGTAACTCTGTGAAATGAATTTCTGCTCTTAATGCATCAAAATACTTATCAGTCAACGATTCTGTTTCTCTGCCCATGCTTTCAATCATAGTTCTGAACGTTTGGCGTTCCTCACTTATACAGAACAATGTATCTGCTTTGTTAAATAGGTAGTTTTCATCATACCTTTGGTAGAAATCTAAATTCAATCTATCTTCATCTCTAACAATATATGTTCTTGAAGGCATATCATCTCCTGTACATCCATCAATAAGGCCGGCAAATCGTCGGCCTTATTGCTATCCGTCTATTCTTAACAACCAGCCACCCGTCCAGCGTATCCTCAAGGTTCTTCCTGTACTCCTCAAGAGTCCTGCCGGTAGCCCAGACGCCGGGGCAGTCCTTTATCTCGCCGTAGTACGGCTCATCGCCCTCGACCTTCTCGTACTCTGCCCGGCGCATGGCCTCGGCTATGTATTCTCTTATCACAGCTATAATCTCCTTACGGAAAGCACCCCAACTGGCAGTGCTCTATCCTTATCCCGTCCTCATTGCAAAACTCCCCGATGACCTTGAGCGACAAATCAAGCTCCTCCGACAGCCGGAAGGCCTTCGCGCACGCGAGCCTGCCGTCCACGGCCGCGTCACGTATCTTCTGCTTCTGCTCGTCGGTCATGCTCTTGCTCCACATCTAATCCCCTCTCCTCTTGCAGCCTGCCCCGGTATGCTTAAAGCCGGGGGGAGAGGGGCTGGGGTGAGGGGTCTCCGACTAGCACTCCATCCGATGCTTCATCAGCGGCACATCCTCGACCGTGATGAACAGCATCGGGTCCGAGATGAGACCCATAGCGGCCATGTCCACGCCGACGAGGGAACGCGAGACCTCGAACCGGATGTTCTCCACAGTCTCGTCGAGCGTGGCCCCGGAAGCTATCGCGTCGACTTCCAGACACTCGGCGACATACTGCGCCCCGTCCCGCCTGATGAACGCCTTGATGCTATGCAGCATGCCGTGGCCTCCGTTTTTATGTAGGGGCCGACCCGTGTGTCGGCCCTTCTTGGTATTTGATCTCGTAGGGGCCGGTCTCAGAACGGCCCGCCTGGAAGTCGGGCCCTACAAAAACGCCCGATGAATCGGGCAGCTACAACCTACCCGCACTTCGAAAATCCGCACGAATGGCAGACGACGCAGCCCTCGGCGAACGAGACCATCGAGCCGCACTCCGGGCACTCCGGGCAGACGTTGAGATGGTTCTCCTTGCCGTACTCCTTCGCGCCCTTTGTGCCGGGCCTGTCCTTCTGTATGTAGTCCTCGAGGGCGGACGCGATGGCGTCGGCGCAGGAGTATATCGCGGTGCCCTTCGTCCAGGTCGGGGACGGGCAGCGTATGCCCTTTAGCTGGTCTATGATGGAGGCCGGGTCCACCCCGGAGCGGAGCGCAAGCGACACGAGGCGGCCTGTCGCCTCGGTCTGGGAGGTCGCGCAGCCGCCGGACTTGCCCATCGAGGCGAACAGCTCGCACAGCCCCTTCTCGTCCTCGTTTATGGTGATGTACAGCCTGCCGCAGCCGGTGTTTATCTGGCGCGTGAAGCCGCGGGTCGTCTCCGGGCGCGGGCGCGGTATGATCTTCCCGTGCGTCAGAGGCTCGGGCATGGTCAGCGGTAACGGCTGCGGCTGGGGCGTGCCTCCTGTCGCCTCCTTGGTCTTGCCGGTGGAGAGCACCTGCTCGTCCTTGGAGCCGTCACGGTATATCGTCACGCCCTTGCAGCCGAGCTTGTACGAGAGCATGTAGACCTCGTCGATGTCGGCCGGGGTCGCGTCGTGTCCGAAGTTGACCGTCTTCGAGACCGCGTTGTCGGTGAACTCCTGGAAGGCCGCCTGCATCTTGACGTGCGAACGGGGGCTGATGTCGTGCGCTGTGACGTATAGCCGCTTCAGGTCCTCCGGCACCGCGTCTATGTCCGCAAGCGTCCCGTGGTGTGCTATCTCCTTCATAAGCGCGGGGGTGTAGAAGCCGCGCTTCCTCGCCTCTGCCTCGAAGTACGGGTTCACCTCTACCAGTTCGTCCTTGTCCATGACGGTCCGGACGTAGGAGACCGCGAACAGCGGCTCTATGCCCGACGAGCAGCCCGCGATTATGGAAAGCGTGCCGGTCGGCGCGATCGTCGTTACGGTCGCGTTGCGGAGCTTCCTTCCGCCCTCCTTGTCGTAGATGCTGCCGGGGAAGTTCGGGAACGTGCCGCGCACTTCCGCGAGGGACTCGGAGGCGTCCTTGGCCTTCTCGTCGATGAACCGCATTATCTCGCGCCCGACCGAGACCGCCTCGTCCGAGTCGTACGGTATGCCCATCATGATAAGCATGTCCGCGAAGCCCATGATGCCGAGGCCTATCTTCCTGTTGGCGCGGGACATGCTGCCTATCGCTTCGAGCGGGTAGTTGTTCATGTCTATGACGTTGTCGAGGAACCGGACCGCCTTTTTCGCCGTGTCCGCGAGCTTGTCCCAGTTGATGACGCCCGCGTCCACCATGTTGGACAGGTTTATCGAGCCCAGGTTGCACGACTCGTAAGGCAGCAGCGGCTGCTCGCCGCAGGGGTTGGTGGACTCTATCTCGCCGATGTGCGGCGTCGGGTTGTCGCGGTTTATCCTGTCCATGAAGACGATGCCCGGGTCGCCGGTGCGCCACGCGAGCTGGACGATGCGCTCGTACACGTCCTTGGCCGGGAGGGTGCTGACGACCTCCTTCGTCCTCGGGTTCAGCAGGTTGTAGTCCGTGCCGTCCTCGACCGCCTTCATGAAGGCCTCGGTGATGCCGACGGAGATGTTGAAGTTGTTGTACTCGTTGCTGCCGTCCTTGCAGTTGATGAACGCGAGGATGTCCGGGTGGTCTACGCGCAGGATACCCATGTTCGCGCCCCTGCGGGTGCCGCCCTGCTTGACCGCCTCGGTCGCCGCGTTGAAGACGCGCATGAACGATACCGGGCCGGATGCGACGCCGCCCGTGGAAGCCACCTTGTCGTTGGCAGGGCGAAGCCGTGAGAACGAGAAGCCGGTGCCGCCGCCGGACTGGTGGATGAGAGCTGTGTTCTTTATGGTCGAGAATATGCTGTCCATGGTGTCGTCTATGGGCAGGACGAAGCACGCGGAGAGCTGCTGAAGCTCCCGGCCCGCGTTCATCAGTGTCGGCGAGTTCGGCAGGAAGTCGAGGCTGGTCATCATCTCGAAGAAATCGGACGCGGCCCTGTCCATATCGGCGTCGGTCGCGCCGTAGTTCTTCTCTGCGAGGGCGATGTTGTGCGCGACCCGCGCGAACATGTCGGACGGGCGCTCGATGGTCTTGCCCTTGTCGTCCTTCTTCAGGTACCTGCGCTCCAGTACCTTTATGGCGTTCGGCGTCAATGCCGGCTCCTTTCTCGGTGCGAGGTGCTTCTCTATGAGGTTCCCGGGCATGCTCTCCCTGGTGGCCTCGGGCATGCCCGCGGCCGTCTTCGTGTCCGAGGCGAGCTTGGGGTTGGATGTGGCGACCGGCCTCTTCACGCGGGTACCCTCGGGCGTTGCCGCGCCCGCGCTGAACAGGTCGTTCTGGCCCCTGCCGGTCAAGCTTCCGTCCATGACGCCGCCCGCGCCAAGCTCATCAAATGCGTCCATGATTGCCTCCGATATGACTTCCGATTGTATGATATTGCTTGATTATTGTGACCTGCGCCAACTTGCGTCCCGCCGCCGGCGGGGCATGGATTCCGGGGTATCGCGGATTACTCGTTTGGATAAATCAAGGGATTAAAACATTCTTCATCTTGTAGCCTCGAATATTCTACACACTACATATTGTGATGTCAAGGCTATTTTTCGGTTATCCGGAGGGCTGAACCCAGGGTTATGAGGGGGGCGAGCAATGTGGTTGTAGCTGCCCGATTTATCGGGCGATTTTGTAGGGCGCGACGCCCCCGGCGCGCCGAAAGAAAAGGGCCGACACGATGGTCGGCCCCTTGTATTTATGTAGGGGCGGGTCCCTGTGCCCGCCCTTCTTGTAGTCGTGTCGCGTTCTACGCACCCGCCATCAGGTACTCCAGCAGGAGCCTCACGCCCGTGCCGCGCGCGCCCTTGGGGATGTAGGCCATGCCCTTCTCCTCCCAGGCGACGCCCGCGATGTCGAGATGCGCCCAGGCTACGCCCTTCGGTACGAACTCCTCCAGGAACTTTCCGGCCGTGATGGTCTGGGCCTCGCGGCCCGCCGCGTTACGCAGGTCGGACACGTCGCCCTTCATCGGCTCCAGGAATTCGTCCCACATCGGAAGCTCCCAGGCCCGCTCGAAGGTCTTGCTGCCCGCGTCGAGTATCGCGGAGTTGAGCGCGGAGTCGTTGCCCATGAGCCCTATCGCCTGGTCGCCGAGCGCGACGACGCATCCGCCGGTCAAGGTCGCTATGTCGATTATCGCCCTCGGCTTGTACCGCTCCGAGTAGCAGAGCGCGTCCGCGAGGACCATCCGGCCTTCCGCGTCGGTCGAGATTATCTCTATGGTCTTCCCGTTCATCGCGCGGACGACGTCGCCCGGCTTGTATGCGCTCCCGGAGGGCAGGTTCTCCGACGCCGGGACGAGGCCGACGAGGTTGACCGGGAGCTTCAACGCCGCCGCCGCGCGCATGACGCCGATTACGGCCGCGCCGCCGGACATGTCGTACTTCATCTTCTCCATGCCGGAGACGGGCTTTATGGATATGCCGCCCGAGTCGAACGTTATCGCCTTGCCGACCAGGACGACCGGCTTCTCGCCCCGCTTGCCGCCGGAGTATTCGAGAGTGATGAGCTTGGGCGGCTGGACGGAGCCCGCCGCGACGGCAAGGAACGAGCCCATGCCGAGCTTCCTGCAGTCGGACGCCTCAAGCGATTTGTACCTGAGGCCGACGTCCTTCGCGGCACGCTTCGCGCGCTCGGCCATGATGGTCGGCGTCATCTCGTTGGCCGGCGCGTTTATCATGTCGCGCGCGTAGCAGACGGACTCGGATATGAGACGGCCGGTCTTCGCGCCTTCTTCCGCGCCCTTGAGGGCGCTCCTGTCAGCGACCATGAGCGTGAGCTTCTTGATCTCCTTCTTGTCCTTGTCTACGGCCTTGAAGGTGTCGTATGTGTACAGGCCGAGGAGCGCGCCCTGGGCCCAGTGCATTGCGGACCTGGTTATGGTGAGCCCCGCGGACTCGTCCACGGAGAAGACGACCTCCTTGCAGCCGAGCTTCCGGAGCTTCCTCGCGGCTGTGCCGGATGCGCGCATCAGCGAGTCAGCCTTGAGCTTGTCCTTCTTGCCGAGTCCGACGACGAGCAGCCGGGCCGGGCCGCCCTTCAGCTCCTTCGCGGTGTGCAGGAGCAGCATCTCGCCGGGTTTGCCGGTGAACTCGCCGGACTTTACCCCGTCGGATATGACGCCGCCCAGCGCCTTGTCCGCGTCCTTCAGGATGCCAGACATGGCCTCGCCCTCGAACGCCGTCAGTACCGCAGCGTCCGACTTGTCCTTCAGTATGTCTCCCGCTTTGACTTTCAGGTCCATGTTGTCCTCGCTTTATAGTTCTTCGACGCTCATCTCTTTGACGAAGTATATGATCTCTTCCTTGTGCTTGTGCGCGATGTTCACGCCGTCGCCGCATTCCGACATGTAGACCAGGGCGTCGAGCGCGGTCAGTCCGTCCATGAAGCCGTCTGGCACCGCCGTGTTGAAGTCGCAGCCGTCCGCAGGGTACACCTTCGCGGGCACTGTCTCCGCCGTCGGCCTCTTCCGGGATACGTACATCTCGGAGAGCCCCCGGAACGTGTTCTCGTCCACAAACATCTGCTCGACGGACTCCGGCATGACGAGTACGTAGCTCCCGATTATCTCGTGGCTGATGCCGCGCTTGCCGAGGTAGGCGAGCCAGTCGGCATGCTCCGCCGGGGCCTTGCCCTGCACGTATGTTATCAGGACGTGGTTCTCCTTGTACCAGTGCGGCAGGTAGAAGAACGAATCGCCTATGTTGCCGATGTTCGAGCGGAAGGTGTAGTGTGTCTCAGTTTCTTTTATGTTCGCCATTTGGAAGTCCCTGACAGTGTCATATAAATATAGCCCATGTCATTGCGAGGAGTCCCGCGCCTCGCCCCGCTCAATAGTCCGGGTCAAGCGGGGCGACGCGGCAATCTCCTCGTCTAATAAATGCAATAAAGAGGAGGTTGCTTCGCTTCGCTCGCAAAGACAAATCGCCCTCAGCGCGACTCCGTGTCGTCTATCGGTATGTACTCGATGTCGGAAGTCGAGTAGTCCGGTATCTCGCCCGCGTTGTAGTAATAGTAAGTCCCGCGTATCGTGAAGCGCTTCTCGCTGCCGTTCAGCTTCATGGATATGGTGAACGGAGACTCGTCGAGCGGGTGGTAGATGTAGTTGTCCCTGGGCATGCCGGACGCTGTGTTGACGACGTTGCCGTCCTTGTCCAGGCCGACCAGTTCAAGCCTGACCGTGTGCACGCCGTTCGACGGGTTGAATGGCTCCACGTAGCCGTCCGCGACTATCGTGCCGTCGTCCGGGTGCAGGTAGTCCCAGTGGAGTTTGATGCCGAGCGTGTTCTTGTGCCACTGGTAGTCCTTCGCGTGGTATATCTCGATAAAGGTCGTCTTCGTGTTGCCGCAGGACGCGAGCAGCGCCGCGAGCAGCAACAGCGCGACCGACGCATACAGCTTTTTCATGACAGCTTCTCCCTCAGGAGGTCGTTGACCTTCGCCGGGTTTGCCTTCCCGCCGGAGGCCTTCATCACCTGGCCCACGAAGAAACCGAACAGCTTGTCCTTGCCGGAACGGTAGTCCGCTACCTTGTCCGGGTTCGCGGCCATGACCTCCTCTATTACCTTAATTATAGCTCCGTCGTCCGTAATCTGCACGAGGCCTTTTTCCCTGACCACGTCCTCCGCCGTCTTGCCGGAGCGGTATATCTCCTCGAACACGGTCTTGGCTATCTTGCCGGAAATCGTGTTGTCCTCGATGAGCTTCAGCATCCCGGAGAGGTTCTCGGGCGTGAGCGGGCAGTCCTCTATCTCCGCGCCGTCGTTCTTGAGTTCCCTCATGACGTCGCCCATTATCCAGTTGGACGCGAGCTTGGGCTGGGACAGCGCCGCAGTCCTCTCGTAGTAGTCCGCCATCTGACGCGATTCCGTAAGCACCATCGCGTCGTACTCGGGGATGCCGTACTGGGAGACGAACCTGTCCTTCTTCGCGTCCGGCAGTTCCGGCAGCGTGCCGCGTATCTCTTCGAGCCACGAACTGCTGACCTCTATCGGCACCAGGTCCGGGTCCGGGAAGTAGCGGTAGTCGTGGGCCTCTTCCTTGCCGCGCATCGAAATTGTTATGCCCTGGTTCGCGTCCCAGAGCCGCGTCTCCTGTATGACACGTCCGCCGTCCTCTATGAGCTGGGTCTGGCGGCGTATCTCGTACTCGATCGCCTTTGCGACGTTCTTGAACGAGTTCATGTTCTTGAGTTCCGCGCGCGTGCCGAACTCCTTCTGGCCGACAGGGCGTATGGAGACGTTCGCGTCGCAGCGGAGCGAGCCTTCCTCCATGTTCCCGTCGCATACGTCGATGTACCGGAGTATCGTCCGGAGCTTCCGCATGTACTCGGCGGCCTCTTCCGGCGTGCGGATGTCCGGCTCCGAGACTATCTCCATCAGCGGCACGCCGGTACGGTTCAGGTCCACGTGCGATGCGTCCTTTATGCCCTCGTGGAGGTTCTTGCCTGCGTCCTCTTCCAGGTGTATGCGTGTCAGCCCGACCTTCTTCAACTGGCCGTCCACCATGAACTCGACGTGCCCGCCCTCGCATACGGGCAGTTCGTACTGGGATATCTGGTAGCCCTTGGGCA
This sequence comes from Nitrospirota bacterium, assembly GCA_016212105.1. Classification (GTDB taxonomy): domain Bacteria; phylum Nitrospirota; class JACRHJ01; order JACRHJ01; family JACRHJ01; genus JACRHJ01. The sequence goes on along the minus strand of JACRHJ010000021.1, from coordinate 53,108 downwards.
GGTCCGGGTAGAAGTAATTCTTCCGGGCGAAGCGCGAGTACGGCGAGATGCGGCAGTTCATCGCGAGCCCGGTCTTGACGATGTACTCGATGGCTGTCCTGTTCAGGACCGGGAGGACGCCCGGCATGCCGATGCATACCTGGCAGGTCTGGGAGTTAGGCGCGGAGCCGAACTGCGTGCTGCAGCCGCAGAATATCTTTGACTTCGTCTTGAGCTGCGCGTGCACCTCAAGGCCGATTACGGTTTCGAATTTCATTTATGGTTTTCCTCCAACAGGAATAGGCTGATATTTTGCAAAATAAAGCCGGGTGAATTTTTTCCAACCGTAGTCACTCATTCGTCCGTTCGGTTTTACTTTTGGTATAGGTATGCCTATATCATCGTTCATCATTTGAAACAATATCTTGAACACAGACTCGCAGACTTTTTCAATGTCAGTACTTCCAAACATGTCCCATCTCATAGTATTATTTATCTTATACGATGGACGATTACCATGAGGAGATGGGCCTGGATACCGGGACTCCGAGAAAAGATTTTCGAAATCCTTCAGCAACGCCCATTCCGTTAATCTATTCTTCCTATCGGCAGTAGTTGGTAAGACTACTATCCTTGAGGATAGCGAATTCTTTATTCGGCCATTCGATAGATTGTCTATCTCTTCTATGTACTTGCCATGCCATAGCTTCTTTGCAATCTCGTTAGCTTCGCGCTCTAAGTTATTATCGCTTGTGTTATTGTTCGTCAGTTTATAACCGATGATATAAGCCTTTGACAGCTTTTCGATACTCTGCTGGATCAAGGTAAAACGCTGCCTTGGGAAATTATCGAGAAGCATCAAGGCAATATACAAGTCCTCGATTCCCCGTGCAACCAATGCCATAACTATGCGTCTTATGAGTTCGTTTCTATCCATATTCACCTTAGGGAATACGTGGAAGCCACTCTCCCCGTCAACAAATGCGAAAGTCAAAGGATATGGAAGCCACGCCCCCAGCCCCCCTGCCCCCCTCCCCCCAAAGGAGGGAGGGGGAAGATGGGGAGAAAATCATTTATCGCCCATAGCGGGGGATGGTATGGCCTCGGTTGTGTTTAAGCTATCGCTGATGCTACGAATGACCCTTTCCATATCCTGCTCGACTTCATGGTTCCGAAATCTGAGCACAGCATAGCCTGAATCCTTTAGGTACAAATCGCGCTCGGCGTCTCTGGCCTTGAGCGAAAGATGTACATCGCCATCGAGTTCAATTATCAACTTTTTCTCAATACATACGAAGTCTGCTATAAAGCTACCAATAGCCTTCTGTCTCCTGAACTTATACCCGCCAATCTGCTTATACCTCAGGCGCTCCCATAGCAATTCCTCGGATGGCGTCTGTTCGCTTCTTAGCTTTCGCGCAACAGCTCTTATAATCTGTTCCATACGCCCCCTGCACTGCTATTGTCTCTTCTCTTCTCTTCTCTTCGCTTATCTTCTCTTCCCCCTCCCTCCTTTGGGGGGAGGGGGGCAGGGGGGCTGGGGGCGTCTCTTCCACTGCCTTTTTCTTGCCCTTAGTTGTGGTTCGTAGGGGCCGGTCTCCGAACGGCCCGTCTGGAAGCCGGGCCCTGTAAATTCCTGGATTCCCGCCTTCGCGGGAATGACGGCAATTTATTACAGCAGATTCCTCGGCTTCGCTCGGAATGACAATCAAACCCCGGCGCGCCGGGGGCGTCGCGCCCTACAACCCCCCCCGATGAATCGGGCAGCTACAACTAAACCCTACTCCGCCAGCGTCGGCCTTTTCTTGTGCCAGTCCGTCGCATTCTCATACGCCCAGGCGGCGCGGAGCACCGTCTCCTCGTCGAAATGCCGGCCGAGTATCTGGAGGCCGATGGGCAGCCTCTCGCGGGTCAACCCGCACGGGATGGAGATGCCCGGTATGCCCGCCAGGTTCACGGAGATGGTGAAGATGTCAGACAGGTACATCTGGAGCGGGTCGTCCGTCTTCTCGCCGATCTTGAACGCGGCCGTCGGCGCGGTCGGCGTGACGATTATATCGACATCCTTGAAGGCCTCGTCGAAGTCGCGCTTGATGAGAGTACGCACCTGCTGGGCCTTCTTGTAGTACGCGTCGTAATAGCCGGACGACAGCGCATACGTCCCAAGCATTATGCGCCGCTTGACCTCCGGCCCGAAACCCTGCGAGCGGGACTTCTTGTACATGTCGAGGAGGTCTGTGAACTCCGGCGCGCGGTAGCCGTACTTGACCCCGTCATACCGGGCGAGGTTCGAGGACGCCTCGGAGGTAGCGAGCAGGTAGTACGTCGCCACGGCATAGTCCGTGTGCGGGAGCGATACGTCCTTCACCTCCGCGCCCATGCCCTTCAGGACGTCGATGGCCTCCTTGACCGCGAGGTAGACCTCCTGGTCGATGCCCCCGGCGATGAGATATTCTTTTGGAATACCGACCTTGAGGCCCTTGACGCCGTCCTTGAGGTGGGCAGTGAAGTCCGGGAGCGGGACGTCGGCGGAAGTGGAATCCGAAGGGTCGTGTCCGCCGATGACGTTCATGACGATGGCCGAGTCCTCGACGTCCTTCGTGATGGGGCCAATCTGGTCGAGCGAGGACGCGAAGGCGACGAGTCCGTAACGCGAGACGCGGCCGTAAGTGGGCTTGAGTCCAACGACTCCGCAGCAGGCCGCGGGCTGGCGTATCGAGCCGCCGGTGTCCGAGCCGAGCGCCGCCGCGCACATGTCGGCCGCGACCGCCGCGGCCGAGCCGCCCGACGAGCCGCCGGGTATGCGCTCCGTGTCCCACGGGTTCCTTGTCGTGAAGAAGGCGGAGTTCTCGGTGGACGAACCCATCGCGAACTCGTCCATGTTGGCCTTGCCGAGCAGGACGTAGCCCGCGTCGGTGAGGCGCGATGTCACGGTGGACTCGTACGGCGGTATGAAGTTCTCGAGCATCTTCGACGAGCAGGTCGTGCGTATGCCCTTCGTCGCCATGTTGTCCTTTATGGCGAACGGGACGCCGGTCAGGGGGCCTACCTTGCCGTCAAGGACCGCCTTTTCTGCGGCCTCCGCCATGGAAATGGTCGCGTTCGCGGTCAGCGTCGTGAAGGCGTGTATATCGCTTTCGACCCTGCCTATGCGGCGTGTGTACGAGAAGGCCGCGTCCTTGGCATTAACCTCGCCCTTTGCGATGAGGTCTCTCAGTTCGTGAAGCGTCAGCTTGTACAGGTCCAATGCGGACTCCTATATGGTTATGACGGGTTGATTATCCTGTTGTTCGCGTCCACCTTTATGATGGTCGGGACGAAAGACTTCATCTCCTCTTCCGTAAACCCTTCGTAGCAGAAGATGATGACCTTGTCGTTGACCATGCCCTTCCTTGCGGTCGGGCCGTTGAGACAGACCACGCCGGAGCCGCGCGGCCCGGGTATGACGTAGGTCTCGAACCGTTCGCCGTTGTTCAGGTTGGACAGGCCGACCTGCTCGTACGGGACCATGCCCGCCGCGTCCATCAGGTCCTGGTCGAGCGTAAGGCTCCCTTCGTACTCGAGGTCGGCCTCGGTGACGGTGGCCCTGTGTATCTTCGACCGGAGCATAGTGCGTAACATCTTAGAACCTCCAAACAGCTTCTATAGCGCGATTACCTTAGGTGTCATTCTGAGCGAAGCGAAGAATCCGCCTGTATATTATTCATCGGCGCGGTCTGTTGCGCCCGGCCAACTGTAGGGGCCGTACCAAGCGAAGCGCGTGTCGGCCCTTCTTTAATCTTCGGCGCGCCGGGGGCGTCGCGCCCTACAATATCGCCCGAGGAATCGGGCAACTATCAACTTCCTGGATTCCCGCCGGAGCCTGCCCTGAGCGAAGCCGAACGGGCGGGAATGACGGTCAAAGGCAGAGTGGCCTTATTCTATAATCTTCGGCACCCTGTAAAACTCGCCCGCGCGGTCCGGCGCGTTGCCGAGCGCGTCGTCCTGTGATAGCGACGGCCTGGGGACGTCGTCCCTGAAAACGTTGCTGATTGGCAGGACGTGCGAGGTCGGCTCGACGCCGGTGGTGTCCAGCTCGTTCAGCTTCTCCACATACGTCAGTATGCCGTCCAACTGCCGGGTAAGCGTCTCGTTTTCCTCGGCCGAGTACTCCAGCCTGCCGAGCGCGGCGACCTTCTCGACCATGTCTACGGTTATCTTCATGGGCTCCCCCTTGTAAGTATTTATGAACTATAAAAAATAGCATATCCGGAGCCGATTTTCAAGGGCTAAGTTTGCCGAGCAAGCCCCAGAAGTCCCGCCCGGAAGTCCTTGACAGCCGGGCGTTATTGAACGATAATGGCTTATCTTCCACGCAGGGCAGATATGAGCTTCAAGTCATCCGCATCCTCGCCAATCCATGCCTGTCTCGGCATACTCCTTGCCCTGTCCTCGGGCTGCGTCCTGTCCGGAAACGGCTCGCGTGTAAGCGTGGCCCGGACGCCCGCTAACTCGGAAGCTCCGGCCAACAACCCACCCGTGCGGGTCGTGGCCAGCCTGGCCGGTACGCACGTCCCGGCACCGGAGCCTCTCCGGAGCATGTCCGTCCCCCCTAACACAACGAGTACACCAGAAACGGCCCCGGTCAGGCATGTATCCCCGGAGGAGGCCGCTTTCAGCGAGGCCGTCGGCCTCCATGCGTCCGGCAGGTACCGCGAGGCGGGAGAGGCCGCGCTTTCTCTTGCCGCCGCTCACAAAGGCTCAGCCTGGGAGGGCAGGGCGGTATTCCTCGCCGCAAGGGCCTTTGCCGCCGGGGGCGACCCGGCCGCCGCCGCGACGCTGTTCGGGAACGCGCGTGAAAAATACCCCATCCTTGCCGACTACGCAATCTACCTTGCAGCAAACGAGTATGCGAAGTCTGGGAGGCACGAGGACGCATCCGCGTTGTACGGCCAACTTGTCTCGGACTACTCCGGAAGCGTGCTCGCGTCCGGCTCCGCGCTCGACGCCGCGCGTGAGTATATCGAGCTGCAAAGGTATCAGGACGTGGCGGACCGAATCCGTGGATTCCTGAAGACGAAGCGTTCATCGAACCAGACCGCCGACGCGAACTACCTTCTTATGAAGGCGTACGCAGGGCTTGGGAAGTACGACGACGCGCTTGCCCAGTACGGGATGCTCTGGCGGGAGTATCCGGGTTACTCAGCCACGGTGAAGGCCGAGCGGCTCGCGGCCGAGCTTGCCGAGGCCGGCCACCCGGCCCCGGAACCCACGCTCGAAGACCGGCTCCGGCGCGCGGACAGGTTATATGCAAGGGGCAGCCAGAGGAGCGCGGCCGGCGCGTACACCGAAGTCCTACAGGGCCTTGAGCAGAAGTCCGCCCTCAGGGGCGAGGCGCTCCTGCGGCTGGGGCGTTCATACTATGACCTGCGCGAGAACGACAATGCGGTCGCCGCGTTCAAGGAGGTAATCGAGGGCGGTTACGACGCGCAGGCGCCTGACGCGTACTACTGGCTCAGCAAGACGCACCTCAGGGGCGACGAGTCCGCACTCGCGGGCACCGTGACCTCCTGCGCCGCGCGGTTCCCCGGAGACCCGAGGACGGCAGACTGCCTGTACCTGCTTGGCGTGACCGCGCAGTCGGACGGGGATTTCGGGCTGTCGAAGGAAGTACTCACCCAGATACTGACCGGATTTCCTAAGACGGACAGGCGGGACGAGGTGCTGTGGTGGCTGGGTCTGGCCGACTACAGGCTCGGAGACTACCCGGGCTCCGAGGCGACCTTCCTGAAGCTTGCGGCCGAGTATCCCGGCTCTACGCTCGCGCCCCAGGCGATATACTGGCAGGCGAAGACCATCGGGATGCAGGGGCGGACGGACGAGGCATCGGCCATGTTCGCCTCACTTGCGTCCACATACGGATACTCATTCTACGGGTTACTCGCGTCTGACGGCGGACGGGTGGACGGCGGGGACGACGGCCAGCCGTCCTTACAGTCGGCAATGAGCTACTATTCGCCGGATATGGGTTCCATGCCCGGCTACGGGCCGTTCGCTCGCGCCTCCGAGCTTGGGCTACAGGGCATGAAGGAGGAGGCCGTCCGGGAACTCAGGGCCGCCGAGGACGGGTACAGCCATTCCATGGACGGGCTCAGGCTTCTTTCCGGCGCATACCTTGCGCTCGGGCAGTACCAGAGGCCGCTGGAGCTTGCGGGCGGGCTGTATTCGGACTCCGTGAACGTCGGACGGGGGACGGTGCCGGGCTACGCGCTAGAGATGCTCTACCCGCTCGCGTACCCGGACATCGTCCTGAAGCAGGCGGAGGCCTTCGGCATCGACCCCGCGCTCGTCTACGCGGTAATCCGGGAGGAGTCGCGTTTCAACCCGGAGGCGGTCTCGCCGGCTGGGGCCATCGGCCTCATGCAGCTGATGCCCGGCACGGCCAGGGCGGTATGCGCGAAGATGAACATCGGGTTCGGCTCCACCGAGCAGTTGAAGGACGAGGAGTTCAACGTCCCGCTCGGGACGTGCTACCTCGCATCGCTGGTGGAGAGGCACGGCGGCAGGCTGGCGCACGCCCTCGCGGAATACAACGCCGGGCCGGGGCCGCTGAAGCGCTGGGTGGATAAGGACCCGGCCGCGACCGACGAGGAGTTCATCGAGGGGATTACGTATTACGAGACGCGCAGTTATGTGAAGCGGGTGCTCAGGAATTATATGATGTACAGACGGCTGTACGGGGAGAAGACGCCACAACGGTAGAGACGCCCCCAGCCCCCCTGCCAACTTCTCATAACGCCCCCCTTGCCCCCCTCTTATCTTAAGAGGGGGGAATATAGGGTGGGCACGGCCCATTAATTGATTGTCATTCCCGCCCCGGCTTTAGGCATACCGGGGTAAACTCCAGCGGGAATCCAGTGACTGTCTTTGCGAGCGTAGCGAAGCAATCTCCTCGATAGATTATTATAATGAGGAGATTGCCGCATCGCATTCGCTCCTCGCAATGACAATAGGGCGGGCACAGGGACCCGCCCCTGCATAAAGAGCCACAAAATACGGCCCCGCTTCCGGGGCCGTTACGTTGCATGGCATATGTGTACCGTATTATGCGGCCTTCCGCCTCGGCTCGACGCCCATCAGTTTCAGCGTGTATGCGAAGCCCTGCTCGTAGCTCCTGATTATCGGCTTGTGCCCGAGCGTCTGGATGGCCTTCAGGCTCGACACCCGCGTATTGCACGACAGGCACTCGGCCGTGAGCCAGCCGTATAGCTTCTCGAACTCCGCGACGCTTACCATCTCCGGGACGTCAACGTCCAGCAGGTCCGCGAGGTGGCTAATCATGTCGATCTGCTTTACCGGCCTGTCGTCCGAGAGGATGAACACGTCGCTTCCCTCGACCTTCTCGACGACCAGCGAGTAAAGCGCTGCGACGTCGTCGATGTGGATCAGGTTCATGTAGTTGGTGCCGGGCGAGACCATCTTCATCTTGCCCTTGATCATCTCGTCGACCACCATCGGGAACCACCCTCCGTCGCCGTAGACCGGCGCGGGGTACAGGTTCACGAGCGAAAGTCCGGCGTCCTCGGCGGTCCGCTCGATCGCCTCGAACGAGCCCGCAAGCGGCCTGCAGAACCCGACCGGGTCGTGCGCGGCTGCGTCGCTCTCTACCCACTTGCCGTCCCTGTTGCCGAAGCATTCGGTGTGGTTCGTGACTATGACCTGCCTGGCGTTGCCGTCCGAGGCAGCCTTTATCAGGTTCGTCACGGCCTCCGTGTGTTTCCTGCTGTAGGATTCGACGTTGTCCCTGGTGATCACGTCGCCCATCTTCGTGGGCTGGGTCAGGCTGATGACCTTGTCCGCCTCGGCGATTATGTTGCACCACTCGCCGCCCTTGAACAGGTCGCCCTGGACGGGTATCGCGCCCGTCTTCCTGACGATGTTCACCTCGTTATCGTCGATTGCCATGCCGAGCACCTTGTGCCCCCTTTTCACAAGCTCGGCAGATACCGCGCTTCCGATAAAACCGGCCGCGCCGGATACAAATATTTTCATCTCATACCCCTTTCTTCCATAGGTTGTTGCTTACCTATATATAAAGTGTAGCAGTTATACTGGAGTTGTAAAGTCAGGTATGGGAGAAAGGGGGTAGTTGTAGGGCGGGCACTGCCCGCCGATGTGCCCCTCACCACCAACACCACAGTGGAGACCCCTCACCCCCAACCCCCTCTCCCGCGAGGAGAGGGGGATTTAATAAAAAAGGGCCGACACACGGGTCGGCCCCTGCATTAATAAGCAACCGCCTTTACGCGGCCTTCCTGAAGCTGTCGATGTACGCCTTCTCCCATGCGGACGCCTTGACCGTCCACGGGCTGTCCGGGTAGGACACCTTGAGGTCAATGTAGGCCTTGGACAGGCAGTTGACGTCTCCGGTCGCCCTGTACTTCACGACGCCCAGGTAGTATGCCGCCTGGGGCGCGAACTCCGTCAGCGGGAACTTGAGGACTATCTCGTCGAACAGCCGTTCGGCGTTCAGGTAGTCCTTTTTCTTCAGCGCGTAGGTCGCGAGCGCCATGTTCAGGTGGCCCATGAAGTCGTCCTCCGGCAGGTAGCCGACCCAGCGGTATGCCTCCTTGCCGTGGTCGTCCATCACGACGAAGGTTGGCGTCCATTCAATGCCGTAAAGCTCGGCGTCGTCGGCCTTTTGCGTGGTCTCCAGCATGACCGGGACATAGTTGTCCGAAACGTAGTCGATTACCGACATCTTCGGAAGCGTGTTCGCTATGGTCTTCTTGCAGCCGGTGCAGTGCTCGTAGTGGAAGAACGCCAGGACGGGCTTGTGCGACTGGGAAGACACGCTATAGGCGAGGTCGAGGCCCTCAAGCCAGTTGATTTTGGTATCGGTTGACATTTTGTCACCCCCATGTTTGTTACATATGGCATGTTTGCTTATCATAAGTATACCGCTCATGTATGGACTGCGCAAGGCGGCGGATGGAGGGGAGAAGTGGTTGACTTCGGGGGCGTGGCGTGTTTAATTACTTTGCCAGGACGGCGCGCATTACTCGTACCTGTATGACGGCAAGGGCCAGGACGCGGCGTCATCGACGCAGCAGGCATATACCCGCCTACTTCACGTCCCTCAGGAACTCCGCGCTGGCCTCGGGTATGGACGGGTTGATGTACATGCCGGTTCCGAGTTCGAATCCGGCCGCCTTCGTCACCCTCGGGACTATCGCCACGTACCAGTGCAGGTGGTCCGCATTGCAGTCGGACGGTGCGCCGCTTCTGATGACGTAGTTGTAGTCCGGGTTGCAGAGCCCCTTGTATACCTTCCAGAGGACGGTCTTCAGTACGACCGCGAGCTCGTCCAGCTCCGTACCGGTAATGGCCGTGAAGCAGGGCATGTGCCGCTTGGGGAATATCCAGGTGTGGAACGGAGAGAGCGCCGCGTACGGTATGAAAGCGAGGAAGTTATCCGTCTCCATGATGACGCGCCTGCCGTCCGACGCCTCCTCTTCTATCGTGCGGCAGACTAGACAGCTCCCCTTGTCGTCGAAGTAGTCGCAGGCGTCCTGGGCGCGGTACCGCACCTGGGCGGGGGTCATCGGCAGGCCGACTATCTGGGAGTGCGGGTGCTCAAGCGACGTCCCCGCCGCCGCGCCGTGGTTCTTGAACAGGATGACGTGCTCGACCCTCGGGTCGGCGTAGAAGGCATTGAAGCGGTGGAGGCAGGTGCTCATGTAGCACTTCATAGCTTCGTCCGGGAGGACCGCGAGGCAGCGGTTGTGGTACGGGGTCTCGATGACCACCTCGTGCCGGCCGACGCCCGCCATGACGACCTTCAGGCCTTCCTCGTTCCGCCACATGTCGCCCTCGGAGGAGAGCGCCGAGAACTTGTTCGGGATGCAGCGGCAGGTCCATGCGCCCGCGTCCGGGCAGATGTAGTTGTGCGGCGGGGTCTTGTCCTCGTTGCCAGGACAGAACGGGCAGTTGTCCACGCGCTCCGGCGGCGCCTCGTGCTTTACCGGGCACTCGAAGTCGCTCGGGCGCTTCGCCCTCTCCGGCGCGAGGATGACATACTCTCCGGTAATCAGGTTCTTCCTAATCTCGGACATTGGACACCCCCTGTAATTGTAGGGCGCCCCGGCTATAAGCATACCGGGGCAGGCTGTGCCATCGGCACGCCGGAGTTGTCTTTGCGAGGAGCGTAAGCGGCGCGGCAATCTCCGTCTTAGCCCGTCATTCCCGCGAAAGCGGGAATCCAGGAATTAACCCAGGGCGGGCACGGGGACCCGCCCCTACATTAGAACCAACCCTCACCCCCGGCCCCTCTCCCATTGAAGGGAGAGGGGAGACAGCGGTCGAAGCCTTTTATTCCCCAGCCACGAACTCCACGGCCCGGCCCTCGGCCATCGCCACGGCGCATATGTCCTTCAGCGCGGCGGTGAACGCAAGGCAGCGCGCCTTGACCTCTTCGGACATCGGGGCCTCGGCCTTCAGGTACGCTTCGAGCCTGTCTATGTCCGCGGCAAGGTCCGCGACCATGTCCGGCGCGATGGTTATATCCTCGCTCTCATCGTGCGCAAGGCCAAGGCTCGGGTAGTCCGCCGTTGTGACGATCTTCTTGAACAGTGTGCCGTGAATCGCCTTGTCAATGTGCATGTGTTTCTTGTACCTGTACTGGTCGTCCAGCACCGCTACGTCGAGTGGCATCTAACTTCTCCTTAGGGGTTGGTATTGGCTTCTATAGCTTAAAGTTACTAAACATGGCGGGATAAGTCAATATGTATCTGATGGACCCTCACCCCTGACCCCTCTCCCATGAGAGGGAGAGGGGGGTTAAGCGGAAGATGGGCGCATTTCCGGCGATAAAAATGTTGACAAAACCTCCGCATGCAAATAACCTTGCCGTGTCAGGGGATTTTGGCAACCAGAGGGACGGCATGGAAGACATAGCAAAGTTCATCGAGGGTTTCAGGGAGTTCAAGGCAAACTACTTCGCCGAGGGGCGCGGCCCCGGGCGGCTGCTCTTCGACCGGCTCAGGGAGGGGCAGAGGCCCAAGTCGCTCATTATAGGATGCAGCGACTCGCGCGTGGACCCCGCAATACTGTTCGGATGCGACCCTGGCGACCTGTTCGTCGTAAGGAACGTCGCCAACCTCGTGCCCCCGTGCGAGGAGGGCAAGGGCTACCACGGCGTCAGCGCGGCGCTCGAGTTCGGCGTCCTGACGCTGGAAGTCAGGCACATCATCGTCCTCGGCCACGCCCACTGCGGCGGCATAGGCGCGCTCATGAGCGGGCAGTGCGCCTTCTCTTCGGCCGGGTTCATCGAGAACTGGATGAAGATAGCGGACGGCGCGCTGGAAAAGGCGAAGTCCGAGCTGCCGGGCGGGACGCCGGAGGAACTCGCCCGCGCGTGCGAGCAGGCGGCGATACTCGTATCGCTCGAAAACCTCCGTACCTTCCCCTGGATACGCGCGCGTGTCGATGCCGGGCTCCTTATGCTCGTCGGCTGGTACTTCGATATTGAGGACGGGAGCCTGTACGGGTATTCGGAGGAGACAGGGAGGTTCGAGTTGATTGCGTAGAGAGTATCTACCGTAGCTCAAACCAAGCCCACAGCCTTTTGTCAGCAGTTATTAACGCGGCGGATAAATATCCGGACATCCTCTTGGGTATCGCGGCCTCAAGGGGGCGCGGCCCCCGCCACTAAATATTATGGCCCCGGACAAGGGGGAAACGTTCCCCCTTACATCCCCTCGATCCTGTTAGGATGGAAGCCAAATCATGGCGAGCTTCGCCCGCCGGATTTATAACAACCTGGCCCCCACCTCTAACTCCCCCTCTTAAGATAAGAGGGGGCAGGGGGGGCGTTATGAAGTATCGGCGATGAATCCAAATATTCAGCCGCCGGTTTAATATGCAAGTTCCCCTGCTCCCCTGCCCTCGCGTGCGAGATGACCGATGGGGATTCGGGCGTCCAATGGCTGAATTGCCCTCAATTTTCCCTTGACATGCCCACACGCATTTGGTACATTATTAGCACTCGGTTATGGTGAGTGCTAAGACGGAGAGAGGCGGCGGACATGGACCTGAACGAGAGAAGCAGAGGCATCCTCAAGGCCATAATAAACAGCTACATAGCGACGGCGGAGCCTGTCGGCTCACGCACGATTACCAAGCGCTACGAGCTGGGCATATCCCCCGCGACGGTCAGGAACATCATGGCCGACCTGGAGGAGATGGGCTTCCTCGCCCAGCCGCACACCTCCGCGGGCCGCGTCCCAACGGGGAAGGCGTACCGCTTTTATATCGATACGCTCCTGGAGGTACGGGCCCTCCCGCGCCAGCAGGAGCAGGAGATAATGAACTACCCCCTGCACCGCTCCGAGTTCGGCCAGCTTATGAAGGAGACGACCAGGCTCCTGTCGTCCCTGTCGCATTACGTCGGAGTCGTCATGGCCCCCAAACCGGCCGAGACGGTGTACCGGCACGTCGAGTTTGTCCCGCTGTCGGGCCGCCGCGCGCTCGCGGTCTTCGTGTCCGAGGCGGGCATCATACACAACCGGATGCTCTTACTCGACCCGGAATTTACCGCGCGGGACCTCGAACGCGCGAACAACTTCCTCTCCCGCGAGCTTTCCGGCAAGACGCTCAGTCAGATGCGGGAACGCGTGACAGAGCTTATGGACGAGGACAGGAGCAGGTACACGGGGCTGCTCACGACGCTGATGCAGTCCGGCGGAGAGCCTGGCGAGCACGGAGAGCAGGGCGCGTCCGAGGGCGAGCTTTACGTCGGGAGCATGTCCGAGCTGTTCGACATACCGGACTTCCGCGACCTTGACAAGATAAAGGAGATATTCCATGCTTTCGAGGAAAAGCACAGGCTTATACAGCTCCTCGACAGGGCGGTCGAGGCCGAAGGGGTGCAGGTCTTCATAGGCGCGGAGAACCCGTACTTTGACATGGAGGGCGTGTCCCTGGTCGTGGCTTCGTACCGCGCCGAGGGGAACGTGATGGGTACGCTCGGCGTCATCGGGCCGTCCCGGATGCCTTACAATACAGTTATCCCGATAGTGGACTGCACCGCGAAGGTGCTCAGCCGTTTGATGAGCGAGAGGTGATTCTTTATTCGGTCTGAGGTTGTAGTTGCCCGATTCATCGGGCGCTCTTAAAACCGCCCCATAAATGGGGCAACTACAACTTGAGGCCATTGAATTCAGCGAGAGGTGACATGTTTCACGACAAGCACGACAAGCACGACGGGGGCCGCAAGGTCCCGATAAACGGCGGAAAGCCGCCCGCGGATGACGACGCCGGGAAGCCGGCCGAGAATGCGCCGGAGCATGCGACCGAGGAGGCCGCTGTGCGCATACACGAGCCCGCAACCAAGGAGGACATCGCCGCTATCAGGGCCGAGTTCGACAAGCTCCGGGAAAAGGCATCCGAGCTGGACGCCAAGGCGAAGGACGCGGAGGACAAGTACCTGCGCCTGTACGCCGAGACGGACAACTTCAAGAAGCGGATGACCCGCGACTTCTCCGAACGCGAGAAGTTCTGCAACGAGGGCATAATAAAGGACCTGCTGCCTGTGCTGGACAACCTCGAAAGGGCGCTCGCCCACGCGGGCGAGGCAGGCGGCTCGGACGCGCTGACCGAGGGCGTCCAGATGGTCAGGAAGCAGCTAGTCGACGCGCTGGCGAAGAACGGCGTGACTCAGGTGGAGTCCATAGGGCTCCCCTTCGACCCCGCGAAGCAGCAGGCGATGATGCAGGTCGAGACGGAGGATTTCGAGGAAGGCACCGTCGTCGAGGAGTTCCAGAAGGGTTACTTCCTTAACGACCGCATCTTGAGGCCCGCGATGGTTACCGTGGCGAAGAGGCCGCAGCCCGCTGGGGAATAGAGGATATTTTAACGTACAGCATCGTTGCTGGATAATATGTCAAGGAGGAACAAAAGATGGGAAAGGTAATAGGCATAGACCTCGGCACCACCAACTCCTGCGTCTCCGTGCTGGAGCACGGCGACCCGATTGTCATAGCGAACTCCGAGGGCGCGCGCACCACACCGTCGGTCGTCGCGATTTCGGAGTCCGGCGAGAGGCTGGTCGGCCAGGTGGCCAAGCGGCAGGCGGTCACGAACCCGGACAACACGATATTCTCGATCAAGCGGCTCATCGGCAGGAAGTACGAGGCCAAGGAGGTCGCGGACGCGCAGAAGCACCTGCCGTACCAGATAGCCAAGGCCCCGAACGGCGACGCGCACGTCACGGTACGCGGCAAGGACTACTCCCCGGCCGAGATCTCGGCGATGATACTCGTCAAGATGAAGCAGACCGCCGAGGACTACCTGGGCGAGAAGGTCTCGGACGCGGTCATCACCGTGCCGGCGTACTTCAACGACTCCCAGCGCCAGGCGACGAAGGACGCGGGGCGCATCGCGGGCCTGAACGTCCTGCGCATCATCAACGAGCCGACGGCGGCCTCGCTCGCGTATGGCCTCGACAAGAAGAAGGACGAGACGATCGCGGTCTACGACCTTGGCGGCGGCACGTTCGACATATCCATCCTTGAGCTTGGCGAGGGCGTCTTCGAGGTCAAGTCCACCAACGGCGACACATACCTGGGCGGCGACGACTTCGACGAGGTCATCATCAAGTGGATGGTGGACGAGTTCAGGAAAGACCAGGGCATCGACCTGTCCAAGGACAAGATGGCGCTCCAGAGGCTCAAGGAAGCGGGCGAGAAGGCCAAGTGCGAGCTGTCAGGCGCGCTCGATACCGAGATTAACCTGCCGTTCATCACGGCGGACGCGTCCGGCCCCAAGCACCTCCTGATGAAGCTCTCACGCGCGAAGCTCGAAGCCCTGACCGACGACCTGATCAAGCGCACCATCGAGCCGTGCAAGAAGGCGCTCGCGGACGCGGGCAAGACCGCCAAGGACATAGACGAGGTAGTCCTCGTCGGCGGCATGACCCGCATGCCCAAGGTGCAGCAGATGGTCAAGGAATTCTTCGGCAAGGAGCCGCACAAGGGCGTGAACCCGGACGAGGTCGTGGCCATCGGCGCGGGCATACAGGGCGGCGTCCTGATGGGCGAGGTCAAGGACGTACTGCTGTTGGACGTGACTCCCCTTTCGCTCGGCATCGAGACGCTCGGCGGCGTGATGACGCGCCTCATCGAGAGGAACACGACCATACCGACCCGCAAGTCGCAGATATTCTCGACCGCGGCGGACAACCAGACCGCGGTCTCGATACACGTCATACAGGGCGAGCGAGAGATGGCGGGCGACAACAAGACTCTCGGCCGGTTCGAGCTGGTAGGCATACCGCCCGCCTCGCGCGGCATACCGCAGATAGAGGTCTCCTTCGACATAGACGCGAACGGCATCGTCCACGTCGGCGCGAAGGACCTCGGCACCGGCAAGGAGCAGTCGATCAAGATTACCGCGTCCTCCGGCCTGTCCGAAGAAGAGATAAAGAAGATGGTGAAGGACGCGGAGGCGCACGCGGACGAGGACAAGAAGAAGAAGGAGCTTGCCGAGGCGCACAACGAGTGCGACACGCTGATCTACTCCGTCGAGAAGTCGCTCACGGACTTCGGCGACAAGGTCTCCGAGTCCGAGCGGGCCGACATAACCGCGGCCCTCGAAGAGGCGCGTAAGGCCAAGGAGCTTACCGACCCGGCGGAGGTGAAGGCCGCGATGAACAAGCTCGCTGGCGTGTCCCACAAGCTGGCGGAGGAGATATACAAGAAGGCTGGCGCGGAGGCTAACCCCGGCGAGGGTCAGCCGGGCTGCGGGGCTAACTGCGGCGCGGACGCTGGCGCGGGCGACACAGCAGCCGGCGGCGAGAAGGTTGTGGATGCGGAGTTTGAGGAGAAGAAGTAAGGCGGGGGACACCCCCAGCCTCTCTCTTGCAGGTCATAACGCCCCCCTGCCCCCCTCCCCCGTAACGATGGAGGGGGAAGAATTTGATTCTCCCCTCCCCTCGCGGGAGGGGACCAAGGGGAGGGGGAAGCGGTTGTCATTGCGAGGAGTCCCGCGCTTCGCGGGACGACGCGGCAATCTCCTCCGCTACTCCGCCGCTTGAATAAAGTTTGCCGATGTGGTATCTTAGCCCAGTCCCGGTGATACGGGGCTGGGCTTGTGTTTGTAATTCGCTCTATATCTGGACATACATTATGACAGTGACATTGATTTTTGTGGCGATACTGTTCCTTCTGGACATCCTGTTATTCAACTACTCGATAATTGTCCCGGTGGGGCTGTATGTCGCGGTAAAATTCCTTATCCTGTCCTTTACCGGCCTCAGGGCCGTCATAACCAGGCAGGGAGTTCCGCCGGAGTGGCGGAGATGGGCATCGCTCGGGATGTACGTGCTTCTGATCGTCCTGGTTATCAAGGCGAACGGCATAAACTTCAAGGACGCGAAACCCGGTGCTGAGCTGCTGATAAATGCCTGCGAGGAGTACAGGCAGGAGCAGGGGAAATATCCGGCAGAGCTGACTGACCTTGTGCCCAAGTACGTGGACAAGATACCGTCCCCGAAACTTGTGACGCTGTTTCAGAACCGGTACATTTACACGCGTACCGAGGCAGTCGCCGGAGACGCGAAAGCCGCCGGGTTCACACTGGAGTACTACGTGCTGCCGCCTGACTGGATGGAGAAATACGATTCACGGGAGCATGCCTGGGCGAAGCAGGATAATTCCGCGAAGCCTTCGACGAACCCGTTAGAGATTTTGGGGTTGTGAGGTTGCGAGTAAGTTTGTGGATATGGGAAGTCGGCCAGTCCCGGTGATACGGGGCTGGGCTTGTGTTTGAGTATGGGGTGGGTAATGGGAGACTTAGAATACGAAGTTCCAGTAGAGCTAATGAGCATTTCCGATGCATGTCTTAATCATGCAAAGGATTTGCTTCAGGCAGCGCAACGGTTGTGTAAAGGGAATCCTTACCCACATATTTCTTATCACCTTGCCACCCTTGCATTGGAAGAAATTGGAAAATCCCAACTTATAATAGTGAATTATTGCGCTTCTTTTAAAGAAGATTCCTCAGAAAGGGCTACGAAATGGTATGAGGACCATGAAAAGAAACTGTTTTGGGCTCTTTGGGGACCGTTATTTTGTGGTAGTGAAGTAATAACTGATAAAAAGTTGAATGAACTTGAGGGATTGGCAAAGACAATACATGAGACTCGCCTACGTGGTCTCTATGTAGATCCATTAAACAACTCCGCTCAAAATCCGAAAGATATCATAACAAGTGACAACGCTCGAATGCTAATTGCTCTCGCCAAAAAACGGCTTAGGATGGAGGGTAGAAAGGCAGCAATATCTTTAAGCGAGGATGAACGTCAGAATCTCAGTTGGTTTCTTCTTGCAACAAATGATATTGAAAAGCGTCGCATTATATTTGGGAGAGAATCCTTCGAGAAACTTGCCGGGCTCGGCCAAGTAAGTGCGTGGGTAGAATGGCTAAGGCAGAAATTCGATAAAGCGGAAGCTGAAGGGCGCGCAATGGCAGAAAAAGAACTACAGCGGCCCGCACCGTCCGAAGAAGAGGCGGACAAAGATAAATGGAAGCTTAAAATCCGCCTCTTTACAAATTCGCATTCAATCCGCCCTAAGCCGTTGAATTGGTGGAATAATAGTGTCAACGGGTTAAATATTTTCCCGACCAATAATAGATCTGAGATGATTATTGAAATTACGCTATCCAATAGGGTTTCCACGCAAGCATTATGGAGCGTAGGTTGGTATATGGCGAGAAGGTTTATAGCGTCCTTGAACATAGGTTCCATGGGTTTTTTTTGGTGGTACATGCCTGAGCAGGTTAGCCGTTACTATGAAAGGTTAAGGGACATTGAAACCAACTTGGATTTCAATATTGATAGAAACCCAACACTGAGAATTGATTGGAAGAGAGGGATTTTGTCAGAGCAGGACTTAATCAATACCGCGCTCTGTTTCCCCTTTTTCCCCGGCCCTGACGAAAAAGTTAAGCAAGAACCTTTCGACAATTATCTGAGAGGACTGGGGTTATTAAGCAAAACCGACATACATATGCAATTTGAGGCAAATGCATTTGAATGTTTCTACAACTCTCTGAGGGGTGGAATGCGTCAGTATGGTGCGTGGAATGGGACTGGTTCTTTTATTCCGATATTTTACAATTTCATGTCAGAGTTCATGACTAGTTCGGAAGATATGTATAAATATCTGAAATATGCTGAAATCTTGGAAACTCCAAAACCAAATATTCAAGGGTTGACACTTGGCGAGGTTGGTACGATGAAGATTCTCTGCGACACCTTCTTTAACAAGACTTTTAGACATCTTTCGGAAAATAGGCACGCGCAAGGGGTGCAATAGAGCGACAACCACAATGTCCTCGGCGTCCACAAAAACGCCACGGACTGAAACACTATCCGCCGCAAGGCGGCACCATCAGGAGGCTCGCCCATAAGCACAGACGACATCCGCTGGATACAGCGGTTACATAACTTCGGCAAGGTCATCGCCCTGCTGACAGAAGCCGTGGAACTGGCGGAACAGAGAGAGCTTTCAGACCTCGAAAAGCTGGGGTTGGTGCAGGTCTTCAAGTACAACTACGAGCTTGCCTGGAACACCCTCAAGGATTTCCTGGAGGCCCAGGGCGAGACCAACATATTCGGCAGCCGCGACGCATTCCAACTCGCCTTCAGGCGCGGCCTGATAGAAGAAGGCGAGATATGGATGGACATGATAAAGAGCCGTGCGCTCACCACCCATACATACAACGAAGAGACGGCGGAGAAGATAGCGAGTAGCGTCAGGACGGTCTATTACCCGGAGTTCGTGAAGCTCCACGCGAAGCTCGAAGCCCTGAAAAAGGAAGAGTAACCCCTGGTGTATACCTCTCACCCCAGCCCCCGTTCGACTTCGCTCAGGGCAGGCTCTCTCCCGTGAGGAGAGGGGATTCCCCCCTCTTAAGATAAGAGGGGGGCAGGGGGGCGTTATGAAAGCTAAGGAACGGACGCAGTAAACTGCGCCCCTACAATGATTATATACAGGCGGATTCTTCGGCTTCGCCTCAGAATGACACCAATAAGCAATAAAGGATGATGCATTGTCTAAGCGCGACTACTACGAAATCCTCGGCGTAAACAAGAACGCCAGCGACACAGAGATAAAAAAGGCCTACAGAAAACAGGCCATGCAGCACCACCCGGACAAAAACCCTGGCAACCACGAGGCCGTCGACAAGTTCAAGGAGGCGACCGAGGCGTATGAGGTGCTGTCCGACGCGCAGAAGCGCGCGAAGTACGACCAGTTCGGCCACGCGGCGTTTGCGGGCGCGCAAGGCGGGCCGGGCGGCGGCGCTGGATTTGGGGGCGGCCAGGACTTCTCGGACATATTCGGAGACATATTCGGGGACATCTTCGGAGGCGCGGCGGGCCACGGCAGGGCGCGCGCGTCGCGCGGGGCCGACCTCCGCTACAACATGACCATATCGTTTGAGGACGCGGCCTTCGGCGTCGAGACGTCTATAAAGATACCCAAGACCGAGCCGTGCCCGACATGCTCCGGCACGGGCTCCAAGCCCGGCACATCGCCCAAGACCTGCCCGCAGTGCCGTGGCACCGGCCAGACCCGCTTCCAGCAGGGCTTCTTCTCTATGACCCGCACGTGCAGCGCATGCCGGGGCGAGGGGAAGATAATCACCGACCCGTGCACGGACTGCCGTGGCAGAAAGTACGTCGAGAAAGAAAAGACGCTGTCGGTCAAGATACCCAAGGGCGTCGAGACGGGCAGCCGTCTGAGGCTCACGGGCGAGGGCGAGCCGGGGATGATGGGCGGGCCTCCGGGCGACCTCTACATCGTCATATCCGTGCGCGAGCACCCGATATTCGAACGCGAGGGCGACGACATCCACTGCGAGGTGCCGATAAGCTTCGTCACCGCCGCGCTGGGCGGGGACATAGAAGTCCCGACGCTGACCGAGAAGGCGACGATAAAGATACCAGCGGGGACGCAGACCGGCAAGGTCTTCAAGCTCAAGGGCAAGGGCATCACGAACGTCCAGGGCTACGGCATTGGCGACGAGCTTGTCTCGGTCGTGGTCGAGACCCCGACCAACCTGACGGACAGGCAGAAGGAACTCCTAAAGGAGTTCGCGGGCCTCTCCGGAGTGGACGCGCACCCGATGAGCCAGGGCTTCTTCGACAAGGTCAAGGGGCTGTTTGGCGCGGAGTAAAAGGTAGAGACACCTCCAGCCCCCCTGCCCCCTCCCCCGCAAGGAGGGAGGGGGAAGAAAAGCGTTTGTCATTCTGAGCGAAGCGAAGAATCTGCCTGTATATAATTCCCCTCTCCTCGCGGGAGAGGGGTTGGGGTGAGGGGTCTCCACACGGGGGTGTAATGCCAAGAATCTTCATCCAGCCCGAACTCATCACCGCCGACTCCGTAACCCTCCCCGAGGCCGAGGCCAGGCGGCTCGCGAGGGTCCTGCGCATGAAGCCGGGCGACTCCGTGACCCTCTTCGACGGCGCACGCGAGTACGATACCGCCATCGAGTCCATCTCCACGAAGTCAGTAACACTCAGGATAGTGTCCACCACGGTATTACAGGACCCCGTGAGGCTGAAGCTCACGCTCGGCCAGGGCGTGCCCAAAGGCGAAAAGCTCGAATGGGTCGTTCAGAAGGCGGTCGAGCTTGGCGTCTCGACGGTCATACCCGTTCTGATGGAGCGCTCCGTCCGGAGGCCGGACAGGGAAGGCGCGGTCAAGGCACAGTCCCGGCTCCGGCGCATCGCCACGGAGGCGGCGCAGCAGTCCGGGCGCGTCTCCGTGCCGGAGGTGCCCGATTACATGGACCTGCGCGAGTACCTGGAGGCTACGAAGGACGCGGACGTGAAGGTGGTGTTCTACGAGGGGGCGAAGTCCGAGGGGCTGCGGGCGCTTCTGCGCTCCGCCGGGCCGGCCGGGTCGGTCGCGCTCCTCGTCGGGCCGGAGGGCGGACTGACGCAAGCCGAGGTGGACGAGGCCGTCGAGGCAGGCTACGCCGTCGCGGGCCTCGGGCCCCGGATACTGCGCACCGAGACCGCCGCCGTCGCCGCGCTGGCTATCGTTCAGTATGAACTGGGGGATGTTGGATAATGGAACCCTCACCCCCAGCCCCTCTCCCACTGCGGGGAGAGGGGAGAAAGACCGTCATTCCCGCCCCGGCTTCAGGCGTACCGGGGTAAACTCCGGCGGGAATCCAGTGACTTAATGTAGGGGCCGTACCAAGCGAAGCGCGTGTCGGCCCTTCTTGGTCCTATGTAGGGCGCGACGCCCCCGGCGCGCCGAAGGGAGATGGGCGGGCACAGAGACCCGCCCCTACACAAAAGCAAGAAGGGACGACACTCAGGTCGGCCCCTACAATTGGACGAAGCCCGCCTTATAATTTCCCCATCTCCTCCAGCACCCTGTCCACATGCCCCTTGGCCTTGACGTTCAGCATCTGCTTCTTCACCTTCCCGTCCGTGCCGATGATGTAAGTCGAGCGTATCACGCCCTCAGTGGTCTTGCCGTAGGACGTCTTCTCGCCCCACGCGCCGTAGGCCTCCATCACCTTGTGGTCCGGGTCGGTCAGCAGGATGAAGTTCAGGCCGTGCTGCTCCCTGAACTTCAGGTGGCTGGCAATCGAGTCCCGGCTCACGCCGACGACGGTCGCAATGCCGGTCAGCCGGTTCATGTTGTCCCGGAAGTCGCAGGCCTCGGTCGTGCAGCCGGGCGTGTTGTCTTTGGGGTAGAAGTAGAGTATCATCGGCCTGCCCTCCTTGAGGAGCTTTGCCAGGCTGAACTCGGCCTCGACGCCGTCCTTGTCTATCCCCCGCAGGCAGAAAAGCGGGGCCTTCTTTCCTTCTTCGGGCATGTGCGCCTCCTTGATTAATAAAGTCCGTCATTCCCGCGAAAGCGGGAATCCAGCGACTTTCATTGCATGTGCAACCAGCTCAGTCCAAAGTCACTGGGCCCCCGCTTTCGCGGGGGTGACAGCTATTGAAATTCTACCACATCAGCCCGGCCCTGTCACCGCCCGCAGAAATAACTTGCAATGAAACGCCCGCGTGGGTATCCTTTCTCTTAACAACCCGTGGAGGGACGCATGGCGAGGACAATCAAGAGACGGTCGAAGAAGGCGGGGCTCCCGCCCGGCACTCTCGTGCACATAGGCGAGCGGAAGGTCGAGAAGGCCAGCGTCACGTGCATGGTGTTCGACAGCGAGACCATCACCGAGAGCGACATCAGCGGCCTCGACGCATGCATCCCGTACAAGGACAGGAAGACGGTCACATGGATAAACGTGGTCGGCCTGCACCAGGTCGAGGTGCTGGAGAAGGTCGGACACTGCTTCGGCCTGCACCCGCTCGTCCTTGAGGACATCCTCAACACCGACCAGCGTCCCAAGATGGAGGACTACGGAGATTACATATACATCGTCCTCCGTATGCTCGAAAATAAAGGGAACGTAAACGGCAGCGGCGTGATGTCCGAACAGGTCAGCATCATACTCGGCCCGAACTTCGTCATCTCGCTGCAGGAGAGGCCGGACGACGAGTTCGACCCGGTCCGTGACAGGCTCCGGGGCAACAAGGGCCGCATCCGGAAGATGGGCGCGGACTTCCTCGCGTACACGCTTATCGACCTCGTCGTGGACAACTACTTCGCGGTGCTCGAGTCTCTCGGCGAGACGATAGAGGACATCGAGGACGCACTGGTCGCGGACCCGACCCCGGCCACGGTACACTCCATACACCGCATGAAGCGCGAGATGATCTACCTCCGGAAGTCGGTATGGCCGCTGCGCGAGGTCATAAGCGGCCTCCAGAGGGCGGACACGGCTCTCGTCCAGCCGGGCACCGTCATATACCTGCGCGACGTCTACGACCATACGATACAGGCGATGGACACCGTCGAGACCTACCGGGACATGCTCTCCGGCATGCTCGACATATACCTTTCGAGCATCAGCAACCGCATGAACGAGGTGATGAAGGTCCTGACCATTATTGCGACCATATTCATCCCCCTCACCTTCATAGTAGGCGTATACGGCATGAACTTCGAGTTCATGCCGGAGCTTGGGGCCCGGTGGGGATACCCCGCCGTCTGGCTGGTTATGCTTGCAATCGTGGCCGGTATGCTGGTATATTTCAGGAGGAAGAAGTGGCTGTGAATATATATAAGGAGATTTCCGGCAAGTGATACGCTACTTCATATCGTCCGCGTTCAGGAACCTCTGGGAGGCCAAGGTCACGTCTCTCTTCACCGCCGTGACGCTGTCGGTCGCGCTCGGTTTCCTCGGCACGTACCTTGCCGTGTTCATGAACATGAAGGCCGCGCTGGACCTTATGTCCGAGAAGTTCCCGCTCTCGGTATACCTCTCCGACCACGTCAGCCAGGCCCAGCTGGACGCGGTCCAGGACAGGCTCAAGGGGAGCCCGCTCGTCTCGGGCGTGACGTACACCTCCAAGGACAAGGCGCTCGAAGACTTCCGGGGGTCCCGGAAGGACGAGGCCGCGCTGATAGACAGCCTCGGCACGAACCCCCTGCCCGCGTCGCTCGACGTGGCCCTCCGGCCCGATGCCGGCCCCGAGGCCGCGATGGCCCTCGTCAAGGAGGTGCGGACGATGCAGGGCGTGGACGAGGTGAACTACATGCAGGAGGAGGCAGGGAAGCTCCGGTCGATGCTCGCGTCGTTCCGGATAGCCGGGCTCGCGCTCGGCCTTGCCGTCCTTATGGGGGTCGTGTTCATAAGCTACAGCACGCTCCGGCTCGCGGTATTGAACCACTCGGAGGAGATTGCCGTGATGAAGCTTATGGGCGCGGCCCGGATTTTTATAATGGGGCCGTTTTTACTGGAGGGGTTGTTCCAGGGGCTCATCGCCGCCGGGCTGTCGCTCGGCGTGCTGTACGGCCTGCTGCATTACCTGTCCGGCACGCCGTCCGTGATGCTCCTTGCGCCGGGCGGGCTTGCCTTCCTGCCGGTCTGGGCGTGGCTGGGGATGATCGCGTCCGGCGGGCTGCTCGGGTTGACAGGGAGTTTGTTTGCGTTTGTTAGGACGTTGAGGATGTGAGTTCAGGGGTGTCGTCCCGAGCGAAGTCGAGGGACCTGCTTTTGGCTTTGCTCGTCATTCCCGCGAAGGCGGGAATCCAGGAATTTGTAGTTGCCCGATTTATCGGGCATATTTTGAAGAAGGGCCGACACGCGCTTCGCTTGGTACGGCCCCTACGAAAGGCGCTCCCTCACCCCAGCCCCTCTCCCGGGAGGCACGGGGCTTATTTTGGGATTTACGATGCGGAGTGGGGCGCGACGGGGGATTTGGATTTATCCGGTATTGGTAGTGAATAGATAGATAACGGCGGTGATTGGTGGGCCGTGCCCACCCTACCGACTGACAACAGAAGCATAAAAGATGATGACTATTACAAAGACAATGTGGGATATATCAGCTATTACCGGGATAATAGTTATTGCGGTGATAGTTATAGTAGCGCTTAAACATGGTGTAGCGCTGACCATACGTTTTGGCCTAACGTCCGGCTTAACAGTCCTGCTGATTTTTGTGATAATTCCACTTTGGTTCTTGAATATACCGATTAAAGGGAAAATTATTGCAAGTGTGGCAGGCATAGTTGCAGGCGTTGCCAATTATCTGTTATTGATGGCAGCGATAAGAAAGATTAGTAGAAAATAACGTGTAATCAAATGGGTAGTCACTAATTACCCCGTCGGTTACAAATACCTTTTCACCCTCTCCAAACTAACCATCGCATCCTCGGCCGAATGCGCCTCAAGCGTATAGACCGGGTCTATTACGAGCGCACGCACCTCCTCGAACAGCCCGTCGAAGTCTATCACGCCTTCGCCTATCGGCATGTGGTCGTCGGCCGCGCCCAAGTTGTCGTGCAGGTGCAGCTCGTAGATGCGCTTCCCGAAGCCGCGCGCCCACTCGACGCCCGACAGCTCGGAGAAAATCTCCCTGTGTCCGACGTAAAGGCATTCGGCAGAGAGTACGGCCCTTGGGCGAATACACTGAATTCTACGGGAGTCCCGTACAAGAGTACCTACATCCTGAGACACACGTTCGCCGCATGGGCGCTGACAGTCGGCACGGATTCGAACAGGCTTGTGCGCCTTCTGGGACACCTCGAAGGCTATTGTGTACGAAGTCTATGGCAACTACGTCGAGGGGATTAAATAATCTCGAACTGTTTGCCAACCGACAGTACGCTGAACGAGGTTGGTCCGTGTTCACGGTTCACTCCCTGTGCCGGGACGCGACCTCCAGAAATGTGATCATCAGGACTATTATGACGGCCTGGAGAAGGAGCAGGAGGGCGACGTATACGTCGTCCACGCTCCTGAGCGCGATAGCGGATATGCCGAGCGAGGCCGACAGCAGGTATATGAAAAGCACGCTCTTCTTCTGACTCTTCAGGACCCTCGCCATCCTGTGGTGCAGGTGGTCCTTGCCGACATAGTCCAGCCACTCGCGTACGGTGTGGGTCTTCCCTGTATAGAACCGCTCGACCGTGATGTGCACCATGTCGTATATCAGCACCCAGAATATCAGTATAGGGTTGGACAGCGATATGACAGGGTTGTTGTCCGACCAGTTGCCCTTTACCGCCATGCATGCGAGTACGAATCCGAGGAATGTACTGCCGGAGTCCCCGAGGAAAACCTCGGCGCGCCCACTTGTCTTGAAGTTGTACGGCAGAAACCCCAGGCAGGCGCCTATGATAACGACCGACATCCAGCCGAGCTGGGGCTGGCCGGTCTGGAAAGCGACTACCCCCATGAAGAATGCAACAATGCAGGAGAGCCCGGCAGCGAGGCCGTCCATCCCGTCGAACAGGTTCATTGCGTTGGTTATGCCGATTATCCATAGCAGCGTCACGAGCACGTTGGCGATGAGGCCGGGCATGCTCGGAGGGAAGAGGGTGAGGAGCTTCCCCGAAGCTATTACGAGCCCGGCAGCGAGCAGCTGGACGAACAGCCTGAACGTGGACGACAGCCCCCGCACGTCGTCGAAGTAACCGAGCGCGACCATCATTGCCCCGCCCACGAGCGCCGCGACCATCCCGTATCCGAGCCCGCTGTTGGTAAGAACGGCGGCGGACACGCCCGCGAATACCGCGAGGCCGCCAAGCCTCGGCGTCGGCGTGTCGTGCACCTTGCGGGCGTCCGGCAGGTCGACCGCGCCGACCTTGACCGCGAGCCTCATCGCGGCCGGGGTTGCCAGGAACGTGATGGAAAAGGATATAGCGAGTGCATATACCCAGTCCGGCCCGCCGCGGAACAGTATCCCCCTCGCGGGCTCGACGAGCAGCGCAAGGGCAGCGATGAGGGCCGCCGTCCAGAGCACGTTACGTATTCCTATGTCGGCCATGTCATGTTATCCCACATTTATGAACAGCCTGAGCGGGACGAACCCTTCCGCCCACTGCGTCCTGCCCTGCACGCCCCGGAACCGCGCGTTTGCCTGGGCGACGGACACTATGTCGACGTTGTTGACCCTCGTCCTGTGCACCTGCGACGAATGGGCGAGGAGCGCGCAGACCTTCCTGTCCATCTGCTCGGTGATGTCGACGAACACCGTCGGCGTGAAGTTCTGCGTTGTTGGACATTCATAGAATAGGACGTTCCTGGTGTAGCGCGTCGCGCTGACCGTGCACTGCGAGAGGTGCCTGTGGTCCTGGTGCGTGTCGTCGAAATAAGGGGCGAGAATGAACGTCGGCTTGAGCGACGCGACCGAGTACTCGATGTCCTGTATCAGGGACTGGTCGAGCGGGAGCTTCGCGTCCTGGTACCCGCCCCAGAATAATTCCTTCGCCCCTATAAGGTCGGCGGAGAGCTGCTGCTCCTCGCATCTGACCGACGGGTCGCCGCCGCACTCTCCTCCCGTCATCACCAGCATATGCACGTCGTGTCCCTGCTCCGCGTACTTGATGAGTGTTCCGGCGCAGCCTATCTCCAGGTCGTCCGGGTGCGCTCCTATGGCGAGTATGTTCATCTTCATCCGTTTCTCCCTTCCCGCAAGAGCGCAAGCAGGCCGTCGCCCGTGTTCATCAGGTGGTCTATCGTCGAGAGGCCGGGGATGAACCCCTCGTACGCCTGCGTGTAGACAGGGGGTGAGAACTCCTGAAAAATAAGCCTTATCCCCGCCTCATCGAAGTATTCTGTTTTCATATAGTCGCGGCCGCAGCTCCCTGAAAGGTATGTGTCCGCGCCGGCGGCCTTGCATAGGTCTATCAGCCGGAGCGTAGGCTCCTCGCGCGCGTCAAGCTCCGAGGCACGGAGCGTCCTCGTCGTTATCCCCATCATCTCCCGGAACAACTCGGAGGTGGCTATGTTCAGGTCGGCGAGGCATCCCCAGTCCCTGTCGTAGAGCCGCTCTTTAAGGAGCGGCATGCACCGGCCGAAGAACGGCGCCCCCCTGTAATGGTTCATGAAGGCCTGGAGGTGCTTCCTCTGCCACCTGCCTCCGTCTATCCTGATGTCCCTTATCTTGTCGCCAGCGTTATGGACCACCGGCACGGTAAGCCACTGCCAGCCCCAGGCGGTCCGGATGCGGTTCCTGTTCTGCCACTCGTTCCGTTTGTAGTCCACGGTGTCGAGGTATATGAACACGTCTGCCTGGTCCATCTTGTCCATGAAGCCCGGCCAGGGGAGGTAGTGCGGCTGGTGTATCGCGGCTATCATGTCCGGCCCCTCCCGTACCTGACGAAGACCGGGTTCGTCACGATGCCGCGCTCGACCATCAGCCTGTAATAACCCAGGCCCGCGCCGGGCGCGTCCTTGTCCTCGTAGGATATTTCCACGTCTCCCGCCGCCTCGAAGGTCTTTATGGCCTTGCCGTCCCTGATGAGTATGAGCTTCCTGGGCCACCGGCCCGGTACGTTCATGGAGACGCGCACGGCCGGGTTGCCGGAGCATGCGGCCTCGCCGCCCATGGTCGCGGTGCCGCCCGTGGCCGTGTCCGATACGCGGAAGTCGCGCAGCACCGGCTTGTAGTCTCCGGTAACGGAGTACATCCTGCCCTCACGCATCGCGGACATTACCTCCGTTTTTGTCTTCTCTTTGACCAGGAACACCGTCTGGGTGTCGCCCATCCATCCGCCCTCCTTGTAGTCCAGCTCGCCAAGCGCCCAGGCGGGTTTTTCCTTGGTCCCTTTGCAGTACTCCATCAGCGCCCTGTCCCACGTCCCGCCCGGGACCGCCGTGAACCTCTCGCCTTCCTGCTGGGCGGCGAAGCCTGTATAACCGGCCGTCCTGAGCATCGCCTCGGGGTAGGGGAGCGTCTCCATCCTGACCCCCTCGTAAGTCTCATCGCTCTTAACATCCGGGTGTGCCCAGAACGTAAGCGCGCCCCGGACAGCCGCGTAGTCTATGACCTCCTGGTACGGCCCGTAGCCCTGGTCGCCATGATACTGGTCGTACCGTGCATTGCAGTAGGGGTAGTTGTTATAAATTAGCGCGACCCCGGCCACAAAAACCAGCCCGCCCATGGCACGGTACGGGCGCACCAGTACTGTCATGCTGCTCGCTCCGAAATGGACCGTCTTCTTCCTGTTGTACCGGAACAGCCAGACTCCGCTGATTACGAGCGCGGCGGGCCAGAGGTTAATGATGCAAGAGACGCCGGGCTTCAGCGGGAACCCCTCGCCCACGGAAGGCAGGCCTTCGTAGTCCTCCGGTCGCTCCATGCCGATTAACAGTATATGTCTGTGCCAGTTATGGAGGGACAGGTCGTGGCCGACGTAGCTCCCTTCCCAGTAGTATGCTGGCACCGCCTCCGTACCCGGTATCACTATCACACCCGGGTGCCTTTCCCCCGCCTCGCGTATCTCGGCAAGATACCTGTCTGGGCCGGACGTCCTGATGGAGGTGGCCACGGCCGTCTTCTTAATAATACCACTGAGCGGGAAAATACCGTACTCCACTCGCATGTTGTCGTGGTCGGTGATTACCGCGACCCCGAGCCCGGACTTCTCTACCTCGGCCACCATGCGCTCGACGCTCATGCCGCCGGTAAGGCTCGCGCCCTCGGTCTGGAGGTGCACCACGCCCGGCAGGTGGAGGTATTCCTCCGCCTGCGCGCATGCAGGAGCGAGCACGGAGACTGCGAATGCCGCCGCTAGCATATGCGATACCCAGCGAACCAGCAGTGGACACATCCAGCGCTCGCCCATTATAACTCCGGCAATTAATTACATAAACTGGCCCCATCCTTTTACTCCCCCTCTTAAGATAAGAGGGGGCCGGGGGGGTATGAAGTATCAGGTGAAAATCAAAGCATTAAGGCGACACCAGCCGCTCTTGTCAGTACCTGTAAAACTCCGTGCACCTCGAACAGACAGAGAAACACCGCTCCCTCTTGACCAGTTCCCGGAACTCCGCGTACCGCTCCCCTCGCCATATGTCCCGGAATTTAATATCCCGCACGTTGCCGGTGTCGTAGTTTATTGCCTGGCACGGCCTGACCGAGCCGTCCGGGAATACGTAGGCGACCATCCAAGGGCTCAGGCACCGGTCGCGGTAGCTCGCCGGTTTGAACCGGAAGCCTGTATAATACGCCCTTACCTCCTCGTCGGTCAGGTTCGGGTAGAACGACACCCGGAAGCCTTCCGGCGCGGGCGGCATCCCTGCCCTGGCCGCGATAACCTTGGACGGGTCTATCCCCGGAGGCGACTGGCGGACGAACCCCTTCCAGTCCGTCTCCGGCAGGCCGAGCCTATCCATGAATATCTTTTCCGACGCAACGTACTGCTCCTCGCCCGCGAATATCTGGTGGTGGAAAGTTATCCCGGACGCGCCCATATCAGCCGCTATGGCCGCGACCTCCGGCAGCATGCCGTGGTTTTCCTCGCCTATCGTGCAGGACACGTTGAGGAGCGGCGTGCGGCTGCCGGACTCCTCTTTGAGCCTTGCAAGCGTCCTTGCGCCCTCGGATATTCTCCTAAACGCGCCCGGCACGCCGCGTATCCGGTCGTGCACCTCCTCGGGCCCGTCGAGCGAGAGTATAACCTCGGCGAGTCCGGAGCGTATCATAGCCTCGGCGGAGGAGCCCATCAGGAGCCCGTTCGAGACCATGTTCACCCGGAGCCCGCGCCGGGTGGCGTAGGATGTCACCTCGTCCCAGCCCCTGTATACGAGCGGTTCCCCGCCGAACAGCGTGATGTTGGGCCGGAACCCCGTCACGTCGTCTATGACCGACTTAAGTTCGTCCACGGAGAGCGCGCCCGATATGGTCGCGCCGTCGTAGCTGTTCGACGTCCCGGACTCGCCCCACTGCCCGCACATCCGGCACCGCATGTTGCAGCGGTACGTGAGGAAGAGCGTGATGTTCTCCGGCCATGCCGGCGGCCCGCCGAACCTGTAGCCCATATACGCGCGCATCCTCTTGCCGAATGCCGCGAGCGCGTAGCCCGGCTGCCTGAGCGCCTTCCTGAGAAGCCTCGGCAGTTCGCGTCTTGGTATCATGCGGTCTCCTTTATGACACGCGCCGCCTCCTCCAGCATGTCCATGCCGGAATAGTGGTGCACGGGTATGAGGAGCAGGTGCCGGGCCAGGTACGTGGCGTCGGGGTACGGGTCCGGGTCGGGTGAATACCCGAGGTCCATCATCTGTTGCAGAGGTTTCATGTAAAAACGGGAGGTCTCCATGCCCGCCCGCAACAGTCTCTCCTGAATCCGCTCGATGCGCGCCTCGTCGCTTACGAGAAGCGGGAAGTGCGCGAACGCCACCGACGAGCCCGCCGGCAGGGCAGGGGTTGTTATCCCGCCTAACCCTGAAAGCGCGGATATGAGGTACATGCCCTTCTCGGCTCGTTCTTTGGAGAGGGTATCGAGCCTGGCGAGGAGCCGCAGCCCCACGCCTGCCTGGAACGGTGTATAGGCGCTGTCGCGGAAACCCTCGTGAAGCCCGGTGGACTTGAGAGGCGCTACCAGCCTGTGGGCCAGCCCGTATACCGACGGACACACCACGGCCGAAACGAGGGCGAGTTTGGCCGCTTCGGCCGCCGTATCGAGCGGCCCCGGCCGATGTGCTGCGCCCGCATGGTGCGCGACGAGCGCGGCGATGTCCTCTCTGTCCGTCAGGGCGACCCCGCCAGAGTATGTCGACATGTTCTTGCCCCGCTGGAAACTGACTACGCCTGCGTCGCCCATCGTCCCGGTGGCCCTGCCATCCAGGGCCGAGCCCATGGACTGGGCCGCGTCTTCGAGGACGAATACATCAGACGGAAGCATCGCCCGGAGCCTGCCCGCGTCGACAGGTATGCCGAAGAGGCTGGTCGGCACCACCGCAAGAGTGCGCTCCCCAACCGCTTCCATGAAATTGTCGGGCTCCGCGTTGAAGCTCGCGAGCGATACTTCCGCGAGCCTCGGCACGAGGCCCGCACGCATTATGGCGAGCGCCGGCGCGCCGGCGGTGTATGCCGGGAGCACGACCTCGTTTCGCCACGGGTCGGCCGTCAGCCGCTTCATCGCGAGTAGTATGTAATACATCGCCGCCGTGGCCGATCCCGCGCAGGACACATACTGGACGCGGAGGACTGTGGCCAGGGTTCCCTCGAACTCGCGCACGGCGCCGGCCTTCGCCACCGCCGCGTGCGCGAGGTCGGCCAGGGTCACGGGCGTGCCCGCCGTCGGTATTATCCTGAACGTCATCTCTTTACCGCCTCCGCGAATATCACCGGCGAGAGCATGCCGAGCCCCATGCCGAGCCCTGTGAGCGACAGTCCGGAAAGCGAGCCGGCGGGGAACATGCCCGCGACCTCGTCAGGCCGGTAGCTGTTGACGAGCACCTTCAGCTCCGGGTCGTGCAGGGGGGCCAGCATGTATCCCACCCGGATGAGCGGGTTCAGCCGGTTCCTGAAGTCCACGAACACATATCCGCCGGGACGCGCGACACGCACAGCCTCTGCTAACATGGCGGCTATGGCTGCCTTGTCAGGCAGGTTGAGCGCGACGTTCGCGCATGCGACGTAATCGAAAGTCCCGTCACGGAACGGCAGCGCCATCGCGTCCGCGCGGGCAAGCCTGACGCGGCCGTAGCCGTTGTCCTCTATCCTTTTCGTCGAACGCCTGAGTATCGCCTCCCAGGGGTCTATGCCGACGATATCCAGCCCGGCCGCCGCCCGGCACACGCCGCCGAAGAGCAGGCCCTCGCCGCAGCCGGCATCGAGGAGCGTCCCGGTCTTTCCCGCGAGCCTCCTCGCGACCTCGTCACGAACCAGGCGCGGCAGCCAGCCGGTCGTGTACTCGCCCTGTGCGTCCGGCGGCGTGACGCGCCTCCGCCATGCGGCGGCCACCCACTGCAGCGGGTTCATCGCGCGCCTCCGCGTCCCAGAAGCCTCAACGCGGCCCCGGCCACCTCGCCGGGCGTTATATCGGCGAGGCATTTCATGTTTTCGCACACGATGTTTATGCACGGTGCGCAGCCCGTCTCGTGCCGGACTATCTCGACCCGCCCCGACTCCTTCAGGAACCGCCTGTGATGCCCCGGCCCGATGACGGCGACAGTCGGCGTACCTGCCGCGATGGCGACGTGCATCGGCCCCGTGTCGTTCGTTATCATAACGGCTAACCTCTTCACGAGCGCGGCCATGCCCATGACCGACGTCCTTCCGGTTGTGTCGAGCACCGGCACGCGCGTCAGGGACGCAAGCTCGCGGGCAAGCCCGGACTCGCCCCGGCTCCCGGTTATTACGAACCGCGCGCCGGGCAGTTCCGCGAGCAGGTCTACGGTTTCGGCGTAGCGTCTCACCGGCCAGCGTCTCGACGGCCAGCCGGAGCCGGGGTTGAGCCCTATAATCGTGTCCCCTCCGTTCAGTCCGAGTTCCTTCATCACCCTGTCGGCCTCGGCCTCGTCAGAAGGGGAGAGCGGCAGCTCAAGTTGCCCGTCGTCAGGCGTCCCGCCAATTGCCGTGAGGAGCAGGGCGTGGAGCCGCACGTCGTACATGCCGAACCCGTCGTCCTCCTCGACGGATATGTCGTAGAACCCGCCCCGGCCGGATGTGTCCCTTCCCGCGAGGACGCGCGCGCCTATGGCTGCCAGGAGAAACTCCATTTTCCGCGCGCTACTCGTCGTCGCGAGCGGGATAAGGTTCACGGCAAGGTCATACCTCTCGCGCCACAGCGCCCGGACAGTCCGCAGGGCGGACACTAAACACATGGGCCTTGCGAGCGCGTCCCTTGGCCTCGCCGCCCGCATGTCGAAGGCGTGGATGCGGTCGGCGTAGGCCGAGTACTTGACGACGCACGAGTTGCTTGTCGTGGCGAGGAGGTGCAGCTCCGCGCCGGGGAAGGACGCCCGGAGGCCCCTCAGAAAAGGGATGGAGATGACCATGTCACCTATGCCGCCCAGGTTTATGACGAGGATTTTTTTATAGTCCATCAAGGTAATGCCTCCAGAACCTTCCCCGCCGCGTCCAGGGCCTCGGCGACGGTTATCCCCTCCATGCAGGTCATCCTCTCGCAGTAGCCCTTGCCGCAGCCGAGGCAGGGGAGGAGCCTCTTCCTCAGTACAGCATGTCCGGGCCCGTAAGGCGCGAAAAGCTCCGTGTCGGTCGGCCCCATGAACGACAGCGTCGGAAGCCCGAGCGCGGCTGCGCAGTGCAGGGGGCCGGAGTTGTTCCCGGCGAACATCCGGCATAACGACAGCGCCGCGAGGAACTCGCGCATGCCGAGCCCTGCGAGGCGTGCCGGTCTGTCCCGCATGGCGGCTGACGCCTCCTCCACAAGCCCCGACTCGGCGCGCCCGGAGAAGAACACCGGCCTCGCGCCGTACCTGTCTGCCAGCCCCTGCGCAAGCTCGCCGAACCTCCTCGCCGGCCACCGCTGGGACGGGTAGTAACCGCCGGGGTGTATTGCCACAAGCGGGCCTCCGGAACCCGGGTCCACGCCCGCGCCTCTCATTACGTCGAGCGCGGCCTCTCGTTCTGACGCGCTGATATATATCCCCGGTGCGGAGGGTATAAACGCGAGGCCGAGCGCGCGCGCGATGTCGAGGTGCCGCGCGACTATGTGGCCGCCGCCCTCCGCGGGCGGGCAGGGGAGGTTGAAGAGCGCCTCCCTGCCTGCCCAGGCGAAACCGGCCCTGTACTTTGCACCGGAGAGCAGGCAGAGAATCGCCGTTCCGAGCCCGTATGTCAGTACAGGGTCTATGGCGAGGTCGAAACGGGACTGCCTCAGCTCCCCGGCCGTCTTTATAAGCCCGCCACTCTGCACGACGACGCGCGCCACGTCCGGGTTTCCCGTCAGCACGTCCGCGTTGGACGCGCTCGCGAGCACGGTCAGCTCCGCCTCCGGCATGGACTCCCCGATAGCGCGCAGCAGCGGTGTAGTCAGCACCATGTCGCCGACCCGGTCGTTCCTGATTACCAGGACGCTGCGAACCCTTGATGGGTCGAACCCCGGGCGCACACGCGCGAACGGGAGCATGAGCGCGGCCCGAAGCCCGAGGTATGCGCTGAGAACGGTCTTTTTCAAAGCAGCCCCTCGTATATCGCCTCGATTTCGCGTGTCTTGACGGCGACGTCGAACATCTCCATCGCCCGTTGCCGCCCGCGTTCGCCCATGCCTGAGCGCAGTTCCGGGTTCGCCGCGAGCCGCATAAGCCTGTCCGCGAGTGCGCGGTAGTCGTCGCACGGGACGATGTAGCCGGTTACGCCTTCGACGACCGCCTCGCGCGCCCCGCCCGCGTCGGACGCGACCACGGGGAGCCCGGCGGCCATCGCCTCGATGACTGACCTCGGCATCGCCTCCCGCCGTGAGGGGAGCGCGAGCGCGTCCGACCCGCCGAGTATCTCCGGCACGTCCTCCCTGTCGCCCAGAAAGTGGACGCTTTCTGTCATGCCGAGGCCGTCCGCGAGGGCACGTAGTGTCTCGACGTGCCCGCCGTCGTCCTGCCCTGCGAGGACTACGTGCATCGGCACGCCCGCTTCTTTGACATGCGCCGCCGCGCGTATGAGCAGGTCCTGACCCTTCCTCGGCGTGATGGCCGCGACCTCGGCCACGACGAAGACGTCCGGGCCGATGCCAAGCTCAGACCGGAGCGCGCCGCTGCGTGGGCCGCCGAACCCTTCAAGCTCGACGCCGTTATGCACCACGCGGAACTTCGCGGACGAGCCTGCCCCGAACCTCGCGCCCATCGCGGCGGAGGCGAGTACCACCGTGTCGCAGCGAGGGACGAGGAGCCGGTCGGCGACCCGCACCATAAGCCTCGGGAGCGGCGCGCCCGGCAGGTCGTCACGGATGTGCCAGACGAGCCTCGCGCCCGTGGCGCGGCACGCGGACGCGGCGTAGAACGTCTCGCGCACCGAGTCCGTGTGGACTATTTGTACGCCCTCGTCCTTTATCAACCCCGCGAGCATGTCCGCCCGCCGCCGGTAGCGCAGGATACCCGCGATGCCCCTGATGCGCGGGAACGGCATGACCACGGTACGCACGCCCAACGCCTCAAGCGCGCGGGAGAGGTCTCCCGTCTCCGGCACGGCCACGACCGGCTTGAACCGAGACTTGTCGATGTGCTTAACGAGCAGGTACAGGCTCCTCTGCCCGCCGCCCGCGAACCCGCCGAAGCATGTTATATAGAGCACGCCCGTGGCCATATCAGCCGAACCCCGGGAGCACGTCCGCGTCCTTCAGCCTTCCCTGTTTACGTTTAACCTCGCCGATCCTGCCAAGCGCCATGAAGAAGCCGGCGGTATAGGCGGCGTTTCCCCGGAGCGGCATCAGGGCCAGAAGGAACGGCAGGGCAAGTATGTGCGCAAGCCACAACGCCGGCGAATCCAGGTTCTTCCATGTGAACAGGAACCTGTTCCGCCAGTGTACCCGCTGCACGCCCGACCTGTCCATACGGCCTATGGTCGAGCCGTGCCAGTGCGTTACCGCGCTTGCGGGCACATAAACGGATGACCAGCCCATCTTCCACGCGCGGTAGCAGATATCCGCGTCCTCCCAGTAATACGGCCGGAACAGCGGGTCGAACCCGCCAAGCTCCAGGAACCTTGCCCTGTCGTATGCCGCGTGCCCGGCGGATACGAAGAACACCTCTGCCGGACTCGAATCCGAAGCGTCGTGCAAGACGTAGTCGTGCAGAAACGTCCCGTGACTGAACCTCAGGCGGGGCAGGCTGTACTGTCCGTCATCTACCTCGACCGAACCCGCCGCGAATGCATCCGCCATGCCGAGCCGTTCAACGAGCGGCTCCAGAAATCCGGCCCTCACCTCGACGTCGTTGTTCAGGAGGTATACAATACCGTGCCTCGCCTCGCGGACGCCGGTATTGCAGGCCTCGCCGAAGCCCGCGTTCACTTTGAGCGAGACCAGCCTGAACTCCGGATACTCCTCCCGGACAAACGCGCCCGTCCCATCCGTCCCGCCGTCGTCTACTATAATAACCTCCCACGGCTCGACATATCCTGCCATTGCGGAGCGGAGCGCTGGCAGGTTACGCCTGAGGAGCGGCTCTCCGTTCCATGTCGGTATTATCACGCTCACGCCGCGCGCATCCGTCATCTGCCCAGCACCTCGCGAAGGAGCCCCCGGTCCTCGGCGTCGAAGAACCGGAATGCAGTCAAGGCCAGGAAGTAAACGCACGCGCCGCCGGCCACAAGCACGGCGACGTTGATGACGCCGGGGAGCGACAGAAACGCGGCCATCACGCCGGAGGCCGCGAGCGACCGCGCGGCCGGCCCCCACGGCAGGTAGCCGTACCCGCACCTGTGTATCACAGCGAGCGACATGACGAAGACCGCGAGTTCGGACAGGAGCGTCGCCCAGGCCGCGCCCATGTATCCGTGCGACGGCACGAGGGCGAAGTTCAGGACGATGTTCAGCGCGGTCGCTATGATTATCATTACCAGGTTCGCCTTCTGCCTGTCGAGCGAGAGCAGGAAGTATCCGAACAGCCCGTTTAAGTAGAACACCCACGCGGACACTATCAGCACCC
This sequence comes from Nitrospirota bacterium, assembly GCA_016212105.1. GTDB lineage: Bacteria > Nitrospirota > JACRHJ01 > JACRHJ01 > JACRHJ01 > JACRHJ01. The sequence continues at coordinate 16,160 of JACRHJ010000021.1, read as the reverse complement.
TGAACGGTGCGGCCGCGCCCATGAAGCCTTCGCCGTATATAAGGCGTATAATATCCGGCGCGAGCATGAACCCGCCGGCCGACAGCGGCACGCCGAGCGCGAGGACCATCTTGAACGACTTCGCGTATATCCTTCCTGAAGAGCCGGAGCCGCCCCCGAACGCGCGCGCCATCACGGGGAAGGCCGCGCCGAGGAATGCCGACGGCACAACCCTGAGGTGGTGTATCAGCCCGAAGGCCGCGCTGTAAAGCCCGACTTCGCGCTCTCCCCGGTACTGTTCGAGTATCACCGTGTCCACGTACAGGAACAGCATGCTGAACACCCCGACCAGCGCGAACGGGTACGCCTCCCTGAGGGATGCCAGCCAGAAGTCCCAGTCTACGTGGAACCTTGGCCAGCCGAACCTCGTGCCCACAAGGTACAGGCTCGCAACGAGGTTCACCGCCCCGCCTATAAGGTATGAGACGGCTACGCCGTGGACGCCGTACCCGAGCCAGAGCGCCCCGAGCGCGGGCACGACGACAGCGAGCCTCTCGGCAAGCGTCAGGGCCGCGTCGTACAACATCAGCTCGCTTCCGAGGAAGGCCGAGCGCAAAAGCCCTGCGAGCGAGGCCAGTATCAGGTACGCGTACAGAATGTATATAATGCGCCTGACCTCGGTCGGGTAGCCGAGTATGTTGGCTGCCGCGACGACCGCGATTAGCGATGCCGCAGAAAGAGCGAACTTCAGCACGGCGAACCCGCCGAGGTAACGCGCGATGATGGTGCGGTCGCGAGCTATGTCCCTCATGGACAGGAACGTCACTCCGAGGTCGGCCGATATGATGAATATCTGCGAGACCGAGAGCGCGAGCGTGAACCATCCGAACGCAGAGTCGCCCAGGCCACGTGCGATGACTATCATCAGTGCGAGAGATACAAGTTTGGCCAGGAGCGAGGCCGAGAAGAGCCACGCCGTGTTCTTGATGACGCGCCTGGCCTTAGAGTCGCCCTTGTCGGTCATGTGCCCCTTTTTAAAGTCCCGCCTTTCTGGAAATAGGCGGCCCAAAAACTTTTCACTATTGAGTGTCTGAGCTGGCATGCTCAGATAGTCGCTCCGATAATACGGAACATCTCCTCAAGCCGCTTGTCGCAGGTGTGCTCCGCAGTCGCGCGGCGGTGCGCCTTCTCCGCCATAGCGGCCCGCTCACCCGGGTTCGCCAGGTAGTACGCCGCCTTATCCTTAAGCTCGTCTAAGCTGCCGTAGGTTGCCATCTCGGACTCCGTATCGTAGAAGTGACCGAGCTGCGGGTTGGCGTCCGTAAGCAGGAACCCGCCCGAGGCCGGCACCTCGAACACCCTCGGCGTGACGTTAGTGACTGTGCCGCCGATGTTGCAGTGCATCCCGATAGTCACCCGTGACGCCCGGTATACCTTTGCCGCCTCGGCCCCGAGCGGCGCGACCCCCGTGTAGCATCCAACGAGCGGCGAGCCGTCTCTGAGCCACGGCCCGTGCACCGTGACAGGCGGGCCCCATATCCTCAGCCCAGGCAACATAAGCTCCTCGAACGCCTGTACACGGGACGGCACCATCGTGCCGACGAACGCCAGGTCCGAGCCGTACTTCTCCAGCTCGTCAGGGGAAAGCCCGGCCTTCCTGTATATCTCCGGGTCGAAGCCCATCGGCAGAAATGCCGCACTGCCAGAGCGAAGCCCCGCCTGACCGAGCACTTCGGCGTCGTCTATCCCGAAAAAGAAGTCGTAACCGCCGGATACCGATACCGCTATATCCCTGAGCACGGGCAGGGTTACCGTGTCCTGGAACCAGTTCACCGTCACCGCTCCCGATGCGGCCTTGGCCTCCCGTATCAGGCGCCCGTCCAGGCCCTCGCCCTTCAGGACGAGTATCACCTCCGGGCCGAACTCGCCGCAGGTCGAGAGGAGCGCCTGTCCGCGCCTTACCGCCTCGAACCATTTCACGCCCGGCAGAGACCTCGGTGAGAACGGCAGCCTTATGCCAAACGGACTCCGAAGCGCGCTGCCCGCGCCGGACGGCATCACGAAACCGCGCCGGTAGTCGAAATGTCTGACCTCGTGGCCGAGCCGCCCGAGTGCGGCGGCTACGGAGCGTCCGATAACCCCCAGGACCTCCGCGCCGGACGGGGCGATGAGCAGGACCTTCATCCTGGCTCACCGCGCCTTCTTATGACGCGCGCGGGGTTGCCCGCGGCGACCGACATTGGGGGTATGTCCCGCGTCACCACCGAGCCCGCGCCGACGACGCTCCCGTCCCCGATCGTCACGCCGTCAAGCACGGTCACGTTCGCGCCTATCCAGACGTCGTCTCCTATGACAATGCCCTTCTTCGTCTCTCCCTGGAGCTTTATCGGCAATCCCGTGTCGTCGAACCTGTGGTTGGCCGGGACTATGACCGTGTGGGCCGCTATGCTGACGCCGTCTCCTATCGTAAGGCCGCCGTGGCCGTACAGGACGCAGAAGTTGTTCACGCTGCAGCCGCGGCCTATCTTTATGAACCCGCCGACTGTGTAAAGCGAGGCGTATTCGAGTATTATTGTGCCCTCTCCGATCTCTATCCGCGAACCCTCCAGCCTCGCGTGCAGGACCACGTGCCTGTAGGCCACGGCGTCGTCGCCCATGCGTATCCTCGAAGCCCCGGCGACCCGTGCGAGCGGGGAGACGTATACGTTTACACCGGTATCCGTCAGGCCGCGCGACAGGCAGAGGAGCTTCTTCGCGAGGTTCTTGACAGGGGTGTACAGCCCCTTCCCCAGCGCGCGCTCCAGGAGCCTCGGTATGGTATCCGTCACTTCTTCACCGCTATCAGGTTTATGCTCTCGCCCTGGATAAGACGTCCGGCTGCACGTCTCACGAACTCCTTGGGGCCTTTAAGGTAACTGTTCACGAACGTCCGCAGGCCTTCACCCGCGGGGAGTCCAGCGCCCCGCAGCGACTCCGTGCTGATAACCGTAGCGCTCGTGTCGAACTCCACTACCTCGAAGCCGGTCATGCTCAGAAGCCTCTTTATGGTATCCGGCGAGAAGAAGAGCAGGTGCTCGCCCGGCTTGAGCGCCCACCAGGACGCGCCGTCTCTCCTTGCGTTCCGGCTGGTTATGTTGGGCGTAGACAGGTGGAGCGCGCCGCCTTTCCTCATGACACGGTTGAGTTCCTTCATCGTCCCGACAGGGTCCGGCAGGTGCTCCACAACGTGCACCATCATCGCCGCGTCGAACCAGCCGTCCGGGTACTGCGCCTCTTCGAGCGTCCCGCAAAAGACGTCCAGGCCGAGGGCCTCCCTCGCGTGCTTTGCCGCGTACCGCGAAACCTCCACCCCGTGCGCGTCCCATCCGCGGCCTGCCGCGGCCTTGACGTAATAACCCGGGCCCGCGCCGATGTCAAGGAGCCGTCCCTTGTCGACGTGGCGGGCAAGCGCCTCCAGAATCTCTCTCGCATTCTTTCCGAGCCGCTCTTCGTTCTCGGCAGCCATGTATCCCGCCTGGAAGTAGCCCTCTTCATACGTGCCGCCTGCCGAGTAGAGCGCGTCCTGGTACACCATGCCGCATGCCGCGCAGCGGTAAAGGACGAAGCCCGGCCCGCTCAGGTGTTCCTCGCGTCCGGCTGACCCGCAAAGCGGGCATCTGCCGCTATCATTCATAGGCCGCATCCCTGCTGTCGCCTGCCTTCGCCAGGCCGTGCGCGACTATCAGCCCGACCGCGAACCAGAACGGCTCCATTATCCTGACGATCATGAAGCTGTTGGAGCCGAGCGCGTGCGCCATCATTGCCAGAAGACCAGCGAGCGCGCCGAGTGCGAGCCCTCTGAAGTACGGGTCTTCCTCCGACCGGTAAGCCGTGTAAAGTATCCTGAAGACCCTGTAGAGCATGTACAGGAATGCCGCCAGGCCGACGAGCCCAAGCTCGACAATCGTCCTGAAGTACTGGCCGTCTATGAAGCCAGCGCCGGTTATTCCGTATCCGAATATTGGCCTGTCCGACCATTTGCTCAGGCTTCGCTTGAAACCGCTTATCCTCTCTGATGTGGACGGGTCGAGCGTGACGCCGGCCACTGTCTGGCTCTGCCTGAAGCCCCTGTCCGGCTGGAAGGTCGAGACGGCGCGCTCCTTGACCTGCTCCGGCAGGACAAGCGGTGAGACCGCGACCGCGAGCGCTACAGCCGCAGCCAATGCAAGCTTCCTGTCGCTGAAGACCAGGAGCGCAAGCGTCATCATAGTGCCTGCGAGCCAGGACGCGCGCGATAAAGTGTGCAGGAGCGGGACGGCTATGACGGCTCCCACCCCGCATAGCATGAATATACTCCTCCTCTTCCGAGCGGTCATCATCATCCCGGCAGTGAGCGAGAGCATCAGGACGAGGTAGCCTCCGAGGGTGTTCGGCTCGCTGTACTTCTCGAACGGGGCGGAGACGCGACCGCCCAGCGGTACCTGTATGAGGGCGTATATGCTGGTGAGGAGACATACGACAAGGAGCGCGGCTACGAACCGCTTCACCTGGGTGCCGTCCTTTACATGGTTGACCGCGATGAAGTACACGAAGAAGAACTCGACGTACTTGAGCAGGAAGAATGCGCCGGATAGCGGCCCCACAAGCCCGGCCACGACGCCAGCCGAGGTCGAGGCTACGCATGCGAGGATATACAGCCCTATCGGGCCGTTAAGCGGCGTCCTGAGGAAGAGCCCCAGTTCCTTGTTAACCGCGACCCTCGCGAGCCAGCCGAGCGATATGAAGATTATGAGGAAGTCATCGAGCCGGAGCGTGATCTCGCGCGCGGCGGTCTCGCCGACTACTATCTGGGGCGAGAGCAGCATCGAGAATATGAGCGCGTACAGCGCTCCCTCGGCATAGATGAACGCGGACGCCGTCAGGAGCAGGCCGCCCACCGCCAGGAGCACGAGCTTCGCGGACGACTGCGATATGAACAGGGCCAGCGCGCAGTATACAAGCAGCGCCGCCGCGCCCGCGACGGCCTTGCTTATTGGTCTTTCCATGTGTCGAGCCTCTTTTTGACACGGCCCTTCCAGCGGTGGGGCTTGTCGTCCCCGGCTTCTTCGTCGGAATAGTAATAGCTGTGCGCATAGTAGTCCGAGCTGACCTCGGCCCGCACGCCGGAAAGGACTACGCCGAGGAGTTTGCCGCCGACGTTTTCAATCAACGCCTTCGACCTCTTGAGCGCGAAACGCGCCATCCTCCCGACCTGGTACACGATGACGACGCCGTCCACCTTGTCAGCTATGATCATAGCGTCGGTGATGGGCAGGACGGGCGGCGTGTCGAATATGACAATGTCGTACTCCTTCCGGAGTTCCATAATAAGGGCGGGGAGCTTGGGCGAGTGCAGGAACTCCGCCGGGTTGGGCGGTATCGCGCCCGCCGTTATCACGTTCACGTTGTCGAGCCCGGGCGTCAGCATGAGGTTGTCCACGCCGAGTCTCCCGAGCATGATGTCGGTCGCCGTGCGCGTGACCTCCTGCCACGTGTGGCTGCCCATCAGCACGTCGGTGAGCCCGCCGTGCGACTCCAGGCCGAAGACATGGTGCACCGTGGGCTTCCTGAGGTCGGCGTCTACCACCATGACCCTCCTTCCGAGCTGGGCCAGGACGGTTGCGAGGTTCACGACGGTAGTGGTTTTGCCCTCCCGGAGCGCGGAGCTTGTGAACAGGAATACCTTGTGCTCCATCTCTATGCCGAGGAACTCTATGTTGGTGCGGAGCGACCGGTAGGACTCGGACAGGTTTGACTTCGGCGCGAAGTGCGTGACGAGCCGTGAGTACATATCTATCTCGTCGTGGCCGGCCTTCGGGTAGAACGCCGTCATCTCCTTCTTCAGCCTGTCCTTCCCGAAGTCCGGTATGACGCCTATGACAGGTACGTTCAGGAAGTCTTCGACCTCCTCTATCGTGCCGATAGAAGTATCTACGGACTCGAGCAGGAACGCGAGCACCAGGCCCAGGAGTATGCCGACGCCGAAGCCCAAGACGGTATGTGCGGTGCGTTTCGGCGGGTTTACCGGTCTGGAAGGGGCGGTGGCGGGCCGGATTATGCTGACCTCCTCAATCCTCTCCGCCTCGCGGATAAGCGCCTCCTGATACCTGGCCTCGAGCTGGGCATACAGTTCGGCGTTTACCTTTACGTCCCTCTCTCTTCTGGCAAGTTCAAGCCCGGCCTCCGGGGCTGAGCCGAGCCTGGCTCTGAGCCCCGCTATGTCCCTCGTGAGGAGCGCGTCCTTTTCCCTGTACGACGTCAGCTTGGCCGTGAGTTCCCCGGCCATCTCGCCGCGCGTGTTGGTAATCTGGGAGTCGAGGTCCGCGATCAGCGGGTGCGTGGACAGGTATGTCATGAGGAGGTTTTCCCGCTTCAGCTGAAGGTCGGTCAGCAGGCTGTTCAGCCTGAAGAGCGAGGAGTCGGAGCCCTCGGTGAACAGCCTGCTCCCGTCTCCTGGCGCGGCCCTGTCGGCCTTCAGCGCGGCTATCCCCTTGACTGCCTCGTCCATCCGGCGCCTGAGCGCGCCCTGTTCGCTTTCGAGCTCTGCCGTCCGGTCCATCATCTGGCTGACCTCGGCGTTTATGTCGAGGACCCCGGACGTCTCCTTGTAACTCCTCAGCGACTCCTCTGCCTTGGCGAGCCTCTCTCCGACGACCTTCCTCTGGGACTCGATGAACTTCCTGCCCTCGGTCGTCTGGCGGTTCCTCATCTCGATGTTCTGGTCCCTGTACGCCTCTGCGACGGTGTTGGCCATATTCTGCGCCTCGTCGGGGCTCGCCGCCGAGACCGTGATGTTGATTATGTTGGTCGCGCCCTCCTGTTCCGTCTTGACCATCGACTGGAGCTTGGACACCGCGGCCATGTAGGACGTGTCGGCGCGCACGTCGTCCGGGCCAAGGCCCGAAGGCATCATCCCGAGCCGGGCCGCGCTCTCCGCAAGTACCGGGTAGCTCCTAATCACGGAGGTCTGCGTGGCTATGTTGTCCATGGGCGACCAGGTGAGCACCTCCATGAAAAGCCCCGCCATGGTGCTCGAACGCTCGACCTTCACGGAGGCCGTCGCCTCGTAGAGCGGCCTGGGCGCGTTTGCCTCGCCCATCAGGAACGTGAGCAGCGCGAGGACCGCCCCGGACAGGAGGATTATCTTCTTCCGTCTCTTGAGTATCCGCCAGTAGTCGCGTATGTTCAGTTCATACGATGTCATAAGGCTCCGTCGGTGTCCGTCACTGGGAAAGGTACTTTATCTGCGTCATGGTATTTAACGGCGCGGTTATAAGCTGTATGGTCGGCATGACCTTGTCCACGAAGTCGTTCCAGTCGCCCATCCCGCTCCTCGGCACGTAGACTATGTCGTTGCCCAGGAGCGCTATGTCCTGGCTCAGGTCGCCGTCCTCCAGCAGGCCCTCTACCGACGCGGTGATGACGTCGGTTTTCTCCGCGCTGCCCCGAATAATGCGGACCTCGTCCATTACCGCATATTTCGTGTAGCCCTGCGCGAGGGATATCGCCTGGAGCAGGCCCATGTCACGGTTATAGGGATACACGCCCGGCTTCGTCACCTCTCCGAATACGTACACCTTGCTCTCGGAGGTGGCACGCTCCGGGACGTACACCGTGTCGCCGTCGTCCAGCACCAGGTCCTGCTCCGTGTCGCCGAGCGTGAGGGTCCGGTAGAGGTTCACGTGGAGCGTGCCGCCCGCACGGTTGACCTGGACCCTTTCGAGGTTGGCCTTGTCGGACGGCCCGCCCGCCGCGCCGAGCAGTTCCATGACCGTGGTCCTGCCGCTCAGGTAGTACACGCCCGGCCCGGTCGGCTGGCGCGACTGGGAGAGGACCGCGCCGAGGAGGGTCACGGATTTGCTGCGGTAGTCCTTGACGCTTATCGTCACATAAGGCTCGCGCACGAACTTCCTGAGCTCATCCTCGACCCGCGCGGACGCCTCGCCGACAGTTAGGCCGTCGATGCCGACCCGCACTATCCCCGCCGTGATGGAGCCACCGGCCGCGACAGTCGCGTCGTATTTGTCCTGCGTCACGCCGTGCGTCACGACGACTTCCAGTTGGTCGCCTGGTCCGAGCCTGTATTCCGGGACGCCGGAAACGGTCTTGAAGGTGCTGTTCTCCGTGACCTCGGCGGCTAACGCCCCGGCGGACAGGGCGAGGAGGGCCATGATTCTCACGGCCAATGCTATGAATGTCGCCATTCCATTTCTTGTCATGCCATGGACCCTTTCAGCAGGCTGTACGCCGCGGACGCGCACAGCCGGATGTTCCTTCCGAGCCTCCCGGCCCGTGTGTCTCCAGTGTTGCGGCAATGCGCCGTCCCGCCGGGCAGCGCGTCGCGGGAGGGCGGCGAGAGAGCGGACCTCATGTACGACAAGCGTCCCTGGAAGGTGTCCATCCCCGCGATATAGAGCAGGTCGCCCGCCCCGTTTACCGGGCCGGACCTGCTGAGGGCCGCGAGCATCCTTGCCTCCAGGAACCCCAGCCCGCGAGGAGGCGGCGGGAACCCGGCGTCGAAGCCCTGGTATGCCTTCGCCAGTTCGAGAGACATGCGGACTGGCTTCACGAGACCGAGCATGTCCGCGCGCTTCCACAACTCATCCGGCCCGATGCCTGTGTATCGTGACAGGAGGATTATGTCATGGAACCATATCAGGCGCATGAAAGAGTGCTTCATCAGGTGCGCGCATGCGAGTATGAACACGTCCGGTCCCGACGGCACGAGGAGCCCGCCCGGCCTGGTAAGCGGGCCCGCCTCGCCCAGGACGTCGTCCGCCGTGACGGAGAGGGGCGTTACGCCGCCGAAACGCGAGAACTCGACAGGCTCGGTATGCACGTCGAGCGTGACCGTGCCGCGTGTGTATACCACCGGTGCCTCGCTCTCCGCGGCGTATCCGAGGCTGGCGAGAAGCCCTGTAAGCCGGGGAAGCGCGTCCGCCCTTACGAGCAGGTCGATGTCGCACATCGGGCGCATGCCGGGTGAAGCGTACAGCACGTACGGCAATGCCGCTCCCTGTATCAGGCAGACCCTGAGCCCGGACCCGGCAACGGCCTCGTCCAGCTCGCGGATGGCCTTCTCGTTAGCGAGCCTGTACGCCGATATCCGCAGGAAGTCCGCCCTGAGACGCGCCATGACGTCGGCCGGGACGCCGGCCGTTTCGCGCGCCGCAGTATCTCCGGTCAATTCGCGGTACAGTACGCCGGAGACGCCATGTGACAAGGACAGATCAAGGAAACGAGCCCAGTCGACGCCGGATACTATAGCGGCTTCACCTCGCGCCCGCCCCGTGAGGACGCCAGTGCTCAAGCCCCGCGTTTTGTAAGCGCCTGCGAGCAGCCGCCTTATCAGCCTGCCTTCGATACTATGCATCCGTACTCCCCGGGCCGGCCGTTGAACGAGACGGGCGCCGCGAGGCGTGGGTCGTAAATCATCCGTCCGCTCTCCGTATCCGCCTCTGCCCATGCATGTCCTGCGCTGCCTTCGACGTCCACGCCTACGACAAGCCTCGCGTCCATGCCTGCACCCTTCGCGAGCATCACGAACAGCATGGAAAAGCCCTTGCAGTCGAGCCTCGGGAGTGCAAGAGCCTCCAGCGGGAGCGGCCAGTAGCCCATGTGCTCCGTGCCCTTTGCACCCTTTAGCGCCTTGTATATGGTGTCGAGCCGGTCATATTCGCCCGTTATCCCGCGCGTCAGAGACCTGGCCAGCAGCCTGAACAGAAGCGTAGGAGGGCCGGTTGTCGCCTCCCGTACGAAACGGAACCGCGGCCAGCAAAGGACGTCCGGGTCCATGCGCGCCAGGGCCGAGGCCGTGCGCTTCGTATGGAACAGCGCCGGCAGCGCCGCCCTGACAAGACCGCCGCCAGGCGCACCCAGAAGCGGGAGCCTCAACAGCCTGTATGAAAGTTCGCCATGCATGGCTTACGCCTCAGCTCAATACAGTCGGCTTCTGGTTGCATGATGTCTGGTACTGCGGCACGCCCTGGAAATTGCATATCGCCCCCTGCGGCCAGCCTGGGTTGCATTCTCCGGGCGGGTTGACCGAAAGCTCCTCAAGCTCGGGCCTCAGCCAGGGTTTCTTTTCCTGTTCCATTTTAACCTCCCATAGGGCAGAGAGAGTACCCGCCGTTCAAGTCTCCAGTGAAAAGGTACGCGAGCGGACGGCACCCGCCGCCGCAGTCATTCTTCTCCAGGCATGTCCCACACGCGCCTCCGAGGCGGTCAGGGTCGAGATACCCGGAGTACTCCGCGAACCTCTCCCATGCGCCCGTGAGCCCGAGTTCCGCGACGTTCAGCTTCTTCGGCCAGAGCGTCGCCATTGTGCAGGGCGCCATCGCCCCGTCGGGCGTGATTATCGCCCGGTACGCGGCCGCGCCCGACGCCGTGCAGCGTGCGGCCGCGCCCGACTCGGACATGCTCAGCATGAAGCTCCCGAACTCGACAGTACCGGATGCGGCGAGACCCTGGAGGGTTTCCCGGAGGCTCCGGATCTCGTCTAAGCCGGGCGTGAGCGTATCTCTCATAGTGAACGCCCTGCCCATAGGCGTCGGGTCGGCCACTTTGACTTTCACCACCCCGCGCGACATCAGCATCCTGGCGAGCGCGGGCACGTCGTCCATGTTGCGCCTCGTCGCGGTAGCCTTCACCGAGACTATAAACCCGAGCCGGACGAGCATGTCGAGCGCGTCCGTTATGCGCCCGTATGACTCGCCCATCAGCGGGTCGTTTACTGCGGCCGTCGAGCCGTTCAGGCTGAGCTGAACCTTCCTTAGCCCGGAGTCCCAAAGCCTTGCTGCTGCCTCTCTGTCGATGAGCGTGCCGTTCGTCGTAAGTTCCACCGAGACGCCTGCCCGGCTCAGCTCGCTGATGTACCCGTATATCCCAGGCAGTAGCATCGGCTCTCCGCCGGAGAGCACCACGCGCAGGACGCGCGCCTCCGTCAGTCCCCGCAGCACAGCGAGCCTCCCGGCCTCGTCGAGCTCTCCGCCGGGGTCTGGCGCACCACCGTCAGCCAGACAGAAGGCACACGAGAGGTTGCAGCGGCTGGTCAGCCACCAGTACACCTCAATGGGTGCGGAAAGCCTCATGCCACCTCCAGCAGCCCTTTTTGTATCAGCATGCTTATGAACTCGGCGCAGTCATCGGCGAGGACTTCCTCCGGGGCGTCGTATTCTGCCGCAAGCATGACGGCAATCTCGCCTATGCCCCGCCTCCCGTCCGCAAGCTCGAATATCCGGGCGCCGGTGCCGTTCAGGATGAAAGGGTCCCCGCTGTCCTCGTTGAACAGGACGAGGGAGTCGCCCTCCCTGCGGCTGAGTAACGAGGGGTTTGCCCTGGGCATTATTTCTATATGTTCAGACACGTCCTGCCTCCATCAGGTTCGACGCAAGTTCTTCGATTACTTCCGGTATGAGCCGGCACTGCCTTGTTATGTCGTAAACAAGCCGCCAGGCGGGTACTTTGTCTACGGCCTCGCATGCGATACCGAACAGCGCCCTGTTGAAAGCCGCGAACTCAGCCTTCATAGGGCCGTGGGCATTGTCCGCGGGGTAATACTCGCCCGAACCCAGGAGCGAGTAGAGCACACGCGCCCTCTCAGTCAGAGGCGTGAGCATGGGCGGCCCTGTGTGGGCGGGGTCGTTGTCGAGGAACACGACCGCCGCGAGGGGCGCGACGCATGCCGGCCTGCCGTCATGCTCGAACAGGAGCCCCTCGCCCCCGAACGCGCTGTACGGCCTTGCGGCCCTGTTATGCAGCTCCGGGTATGCGGCGAGCAGCCCGCCTCCGACCCTGAGCCTGCGAGGGTAGGGGAGGAGCGTCAGCCCGTCCGCGCCTCTCACGACGAAAGAGTCCTCGTCAGAGATGATCAAGTGTCCGGCGGCCTCCATTATAAAAGACAGCGAGGTCTTGCCAGCCCCCGACGCGCCCGGCAGGAGTATGCCCGCCCCGCCGACTTCCCAGGCCGCTGCATGGAAAACGGCAAGCGGCCTGCTCCTGTGCATGTGCAGCCTCAGCATGTACTCGACGAGGTTGACCAGCGCGAGCAGCGACTCGTCGAATGACGATCCGTCTCTCGCGGATATCTTGACCGCGAGCCTGCCATAGTCCAGGTAGACCCGGACGCCGTCCGCGACCTCGAAGTTCTCAGCGCCCTCCCAGCCGGCGTCGAAATGGAGCGTACCGTCTCCGGTGCGTGACGACGTGCCGCCTTGCTCATCGTAGACGGCGAGCACGTCGGCCTCGCAGTCACGCGCGCGGCCCGTGATAATGGGTAACAGCTCCAGCCCGAACTCGTCCGCCATCCGTGAGTCAGGCGGGTATATGCCTACCCTTGCCCCGTGTATTATGAACGCGCCGTATCCCATCACACTCCCGGACTGGGCAGGTCTTCCTCGAAGACCGTGTCCACGATGAACTGGAGCGGGGAGCGCGACAGGTCGAGCGTCCTCGGTTCGGCGAGCCTCTTCCCGCTGCCGGAGAATATAACCTCGACCACAGGCCGGAGCGGCGAGAACGGGTTGGTAGCGACCACCCTGCATATCTCGCCGGAGTTGAGCCTCAGCGAACAGCCGACGGGGTATGTCGTGAGCTGATCTATCAGCGCCTTCAGCGCGTCTGTCGGGAAGCAGTCCCTGCCGGTTGCGATTATCTCCTTTATGGCGTCGAGAGGCGGGAGCCGCTTCCGGAAAGGACGGTTGTGCGTAAGGGCCTCGTACATGTCTATCAGCCCCAGCAGCTTCGCCCGCTCCGGTATCTCGTCAGCGGAGAGCCTCCTGGGGTATCCCCTGCCTGTGCACCTCTCGTGGACGCTGTAGGCGACCTCGGCCATGCCCTTCTCGGAGGCCGTGGCGTCGTGCGCGCCAAGTATAGCCTCGTATGCCACGGCGGGATGCTTCTGGAGAAGTTCCCGCTCCGTGGTGCTCAGCGTGCCGGGCTTCAGGAATATGTCGCGCGGCACCTTGACCATGCCGAGGTCGTGCAGGAGCGCGGAGGTGCACAGCTCCTGGAGATCCTGCCTCGGGAGCTTGTGGCGTTTGCCGACCTGGAGCGAGAGTATCCCCACGTTCAGCGAGTGGGATACCACGTCGTAGTCCGCAGTCTTCTTGTTGTAGGCCGCGAGGGCAAGGTTCTCCCCGTCCAGCAGCCGCTCCGTGAAGCTCCCGGACAGCCTCTCGAACGGCTCCAGGCGTATCAGCCCTCCCCTGCCGACTATGTCGAGCGCTTCGTCCAGCAGACCCTCGGCCGTGGCGTAGTCTTCCTCAAGGCTGGCTCCGGACGTTTCCGGGGCGGCGTCCTCGCACGGCTGGCAGGGCTGCGGTTTCTCGGCGCCCGCGTCCACTCCCGGATACTTCAGGGCTGCGTCCGTGAACGAGACCTTCCTGGCATTCGACTTGTCGTCAGGGTCAGGCACCTTTCCGCCGTTTATTATGTCTATGTTCCTTACTATATCGCACCTGCCCTGGCCATGCCGTCCATCGCCGCTGTCTGGACGAGCGCCGGGGTGACCTCCCCGGACTGTTCCGCGAAACCGGCCAGAAGCGCCAGGTCCGCCACGTTGTTGATATCCCTCGCAATCCCTCCGGTAACCCTGTAGACCTCGCCGAGCGCTCCGTCGGTGAATATGCCGTCCCTGCCCCCGGCCGCGCGGAGTTTTGTGCGCACGTAGCCGGCCGTCTCCTCCGGGCCGAGCGGGCCCAGATGGTAGCGCGCGGCTATCCGCTGTCCGAGCTGCGGGACCTTCGCTATCTTCCCGGACAGCTCCGGCTGGCCCATCAGGACGAGGGTCAGCAGGAAGCGGTCGTCCATGTGGAAGTTGAGCAGGAGCCTGAGTTCCTCGAATATCCTGACGTCCTTTATTATCTGTGCCTCGTCCACGATTATCACCGTCTCGCGTCCGGCCTTGTTGTTCTCGTACAGGAACTCGTTGAATGCGTGGAGCAGGGAAAGTTTCGCGGGCCGCTTTACGCCTCCGTCCGGAACGCCGAGCTGGTACGCCACCTCCCGGAGGAAGTCGAGCGGGGAGAGGGCCGGGTTGTTTATCACGCCGATGTTGCAGTCGTGCCCGAGCCTCTTGGCCAGCATCCACGAGACGGTGGTCTTGCCGGAGCCGACCTCCCCGGTCAGCATGGCCGCGCCCTTGCCGCCCTTTATGACGTACATGAGGCGGGATATAGCCTCCTCGTGCTGGGCGGATGCGAAGTAAAGCCTCGGGTCCGGCACGTTCTGGAACGGCGGGAGCGTCAGGCCCCAGTAGTCTTCGTACATGCTGTTTCCTCTCGGTACAGGCAGGAAAAGTCCCGCCTTTTTGGAAAAAGGCGGCCCAAAAACTTTCGAGAGTTAAAGTCGCTGTATTCCCGCTCTCGCGGGAATGACGGCTATGTTGCCGCCCCGCGCGCCAGACCCGCGCCCGCGAGGACTTCCTCATAAAGCCCCGCGAGCACGCGCTCGGTGCTCTCTATCGAGTACCGCTCGGCCCGCGCCCGGCCCCTGTCCGCGAATTCCTTGCGCAGTCCCTCGTCCGCCAGCAGCCGGGCAAGCTTGCGGGCGAGCGCCTGCGGGTCGCCCGGCGGGACCATAAAGCCCGCGTCGCCCAGGACCTCTGGCACGCCGCCGACCTCTGTAGCAACCACCGGCACGCCGGCCGCCATAGCCTCGACCAGGACCATGCCGAGGCCCTCGTTCAATGACGTAAGCGCGAACACGTCCATAGCCTGAAGCAGGCAGCCCACGTCGTCACGCCTGCCGGTCAACACTATCCGCCCGCCGCCCGCAGCATCCGCTCTCGTCCGGATGGCGGCGCCCTCGGGCCCGTCGCCAACGACCACGTACCAGACACCGGCGGACGCCGCGCATCCCTCAGAAACAGCCCGGTAACTCGCGATGAACGTCCCGCAGTCCTTAACCGGGTCGAGCCTGCCGACCCATCCGGCGACCGCCGCGTCCTCGGGTATGCCGAGCGCAAGCCTTGCCTCCCGCCTCGACACTGACGGGCGCTTGAACCCTTCCAGGCTGACGCCCATCGGCACCGGCTGCATCCTCTCCATCGGGGCGACGCCCCGGGCAGCGTACTCGTCCGCCTCGGCGGACGTCAGAGGCAGGATGCGGTCGCAGAAACGCGCTGCGATGCGTTCGAGCAGCACGAACATTGAGCTCTTGTAAGGAGAAAAATAACCCGAGAACACATGCCCGTGCGGCGAGTGTACCACCGCCCGGCAGCCCGCGAGCCTCGCGCCGAGGCGTCCGACGAACCCGGCCTTGGATGTGTGCGTATGGACTACGTCCGGCCTCGTCATCCTTATAAGCGACCAGACCGAGAAGAGCGCATGGATGTCCTTCAGCGGTTCTATGTCTCTCACGAGCGAGGGGATGTAATGGACTGTGACACCCGCGCCGCCCAGGAAGGCTGCGTCCTGGTGGTTGCCGGTCGGGCCGTGCGCCACGGCGACGTCATAACCACGACGCTTCTGCAGCGCCGCGATGAGCATGAGCGCCAAGGCGGAGCCGCCCATGTCGAGCCGCGTGATAATGTGTAGTATCTTCAATATATTGACCGCTCGTATAGCCTTGTGGATGAGCATCCTCTTTGAAAACGGAAGGTAAATACGGCATTGTTAAGCCAGTAAGTAATTATTATTCGCGGTCAACTTGTCATGTAAGGTATGTTAATTTACCAAATGAGGCTTTATCGGTCGCATATAGCCTCATATGTCATTTAATATAGCATATTTAATCATTTATGCCAATATAATAGTACGAATAGCAGGCTGCGAGACCACGCAGCATGTCAAGGCTGATCGCTATCGGCGACATTCACGGGCACCTGGACAAGCTGGCCGGTCTTGTCGGGCAGATAGCGCCAACTGCGGACAGCAGGCTTGTATTTCTTGGCGCCTATATAGACAGGGGGTCCAGTAGCTTCGAGGTCGTAGATATCTTACAAGTAAAGCATGAGCTGCCCTACATGGTCCTTCTGCGGGGTAACCACGAGGACTTCGTGCTCTCTCATGCATAAATGCCTTATATTAACCCGGTGGATATTTAGTGCAATCCATCTCTATTTGTGATATAGTGTCGGTCATGGAAAAGACCGACGCACGCAAGTTAAACAAAGCATCAAAGTACGAGCTTCGCAAGCAGGTAATCCGCCTTCGCAATAAGGG
>JACRHJ010000019.1 GCA_016212105.1 Nitrospirota bacterium | reverse complement strand
CCTGCTTGCGAAGCTCGTACTTTGATGCTTTGTTTAACTTGCGTGCGTCGGTCTTTTCCATGACCGACACTATATCACAAATAGAGATGGATTGCACTAAATATCCACCGGGTGAATATAATGGACTCAACCAATCTCCCGCCCATTGCAGAGGGGGGTGAGATCCTGCCCCGAGCGAAGTCGAGGGGGCTGGGGGTGGGGGTTGGTTTACCGGGGGCGTTATGAAACCTCCGCCCTCTCCTCCGTCAACTTCAAAAATACCTCATCAAGCGCGCTCCCCGGCATGTCCGCCATCCCCCGCATCTCCTCGACAGAGCCGAGCGCGATAAGCTTACCCCGGTTTATTATGCCGACCCGGTCGGCGATCTTCTCCGCCAGGTCCAAGCTGTGCGTGGACATGAACACGGCCGAGCCCTCGGCCTTGAGGCCGAGAAATACCTCGCGCAACAGCCGCACACCCTTGGGGTCGAGCCCGACCATCGGCTCGTCCACGACGAGAATCTTCGGCCGGTGCAGAAGCGCCGCGGCCATGACCAGCCTCTGCCGCATCCCGTGCGAAAATCCCTCGACAAGCTCGCCGGACCAGGACGCGAGCCCGAAGAGAGAAAGAAGCTCCACGGAGCGGGGGGCGGTCACGGCCGGGTCCATCGAGTACAGCCCGCCGATGAAGGCCATGAACTCTGTCGCGGTAAGCTTCTCGTACACGAACGGCCTGTCCGGTACGAAGCCGAGTATCGCCTTTGCGGCGAGCGGCTCGGTGGCTACGTCGTGGCCGTCGAGAGACACGCTGCCGGACGTCGGGCGTATCAGCCCGGCCATCATCTTGAGAGTGGTCGTCTTCCCCGCGCCGTTCGGCCCGAGGAAACCGAATATCTCGCCGGCGCCGATGGTAAGGTCGAGCCCGTCCACCGCGGTCAGACCGCCGTACACCTTTGTCAGTCCCTTTATCTCGATAAGCGGCATGGATATGAAGATACCCGGTTAGCCGGGAGAAATCAACAATAACTTGCAGGGGCGTACCAGACGATGGGCGTGTAAGCCTTCTTTGTTTTTACGGTGTCATTCTGAGCGAAGCGAAGAATCTGCCTGTATCTGATATTGTAGGGGCGCAATTCATTGCGCCCGCACGTTAAGGGTTTGTCGCCCCGTGCTTGACACGGGGTCCAGGAATTTATGAACTTTCTGGATTCCCGCCTTCGCGGGAATGACGGACAAAAACTGAGATTGCCGCGCTTCGCTCGCAATGACAAGCAGATGTGTTCAAAACGGTTGACACGCGCTATTATTTGTTATATATTTCGTTTCGCTGTGCCGCGACGAGGGTCGCGGCGGATTATTGTGTGGCTTGTCAGGGTAGGATGTTCTACGTCCGGCAGGTTTGGCCGGCCGGGGGCGCATATCCTCGCGGCCGGAGTAACGGAAGGAGCAAAGCATTGAAGGGTAGGGTCAAGTGGTTCAACGAGGGTAAGGGTTACGGTTTCATTGAGCCGGAGTCCGGTCCGGACGTGTTCGTCCATTTCTCCGCCATCAAGATGGAGGGTTTCAAGACCCTCACCGAAGGCCAGCAGGTCGAGTTCGACGTGACCGAGGGCCCCAAGGGTCCGCAGGCCAACAACGTTACGGCTGGATAACGTCTTATTATTTCTCGACATGAAGCCCCGGCGTCCAATGGACGCCGGGGCTTTTGTTTACCGGCCGGGTGCGCAGGCTCATTATAATCAATGGGCCTCTTTCAGCAAAATATGCGCAATTACGAGCAACATAATCCTGTTTATTGCTCGTTTTCGAACAGTCGTGTCGTGTATATAGGGTGGTGACGGAAATCCCGGTTTCGGGCAAATTACTAAAATCAGATTAATTCTGTATAATAAATATGAGTTTGGTGTAATGTTGACAAATATTATAGTTGTATTATCGATATTGGAATGATTTTTGCATAGTAATTTCTCAAGCAAGCCCGGCACGCTAAAGAAAACACACTCGGGACGCGCATCAATGGAACGGTTAAGGATTACCCCCATAGTACTTGCCGTGTTACTGGCGTACGCCCGCTTTGCGTGTGCGGCCGCGCCACCGCACACGGACTATCGCACCGGGTATACCGCCGGGTGTACCGGGGGCGCGGCCTGCCATACGGTTACGGGTGGTACGTTCACACCTGGCACCCTTGACAGGACCGCTGCCCCGAACGAAAAAGACTACACCGATTTCTGCGTTACCTGTCACAACGTGGCCGGCGAGGCCCACGACAAGTCCGCAGGCACCCCTTCCACAAACCTGTACGACAACAAGACAAGCTTTATACCGGGTAACTATCAGGGCTCGTCTCACAACTGGAAGGGGCTGAGCGGCAACGCCGGTACGCGCACTCCGGCCAACGCCGCCATGACAAGCTACGTCGACAACGGCAAGGTCGGCTGTCAGACCTGTCACGACGCCATGGACAAGGCCGCCGGTATACAGAACATGGACAGCGCTACCGGCTGGCTGGCCGGGGTCGACCAGGGCGACCACAGGAACTACCGGATAAGCGGTTACACCACTACCTCCCAGTACCTGGCCCAGTACATAAAGGTCTATCGGACCTCCTCGTCCACTTCCAGGCCGACGAATACCCGCACAAAGAAGCAGTACCTCGTCAAACCGTCTGAATACACATACGACTACGCGACCGCCATAGTTACTTTCAGCGTGGCCCAGAATCCCGCACACTATATTTATGTCGACATACCACAGCCGTACCTGCGCGCGGACAATACCGCGAACGCATTATGTCTAGACTGCCACAACAACAGGACTGACGACAGGGTAAGCCACCCCGGCGACGCCGCGTCCAAGGACAACCATCCGGTCGGTGTATCTTACGGCAAAGCCTACGGAAGCCACACGACCCTCCGGAGCGTAGGAGAGGTGAGCCTTTACAGGGAGGGCGGGCTTGTAGTCTGTACCACCTGCCACGACCCGCACAACGCGCCTGGAAACAACGGTTCGATACTCCGCGAGAAGACCCAGACTGAACTCTGCGCCGCGTGCCACGACAAGACGAAGGTCGGCCTCCACGGCGGCAAGAAGCACCCCAAGTACGCGAACAACAGCGCCATACCGACCGGATGCACCGAATGCCACACGGCGCACGACACTAAAAACCTCTACCTCGTCCGCGACAAGGTGCTTACGCCGTCCGGTACCGTCAAGAGGGTCGGGTTCCAGCGGTTCACCGGCATAAACAGTTTCGGCGATGACAGCGGCTTCGGTATATGCGAGGTCTGCCACACACAGACCAAGTACCACAAGGCCGAAACTCCCGGCGGCGGACATAACGCACGCAAGAACTGTCTCCAGTGCCACAAGCACGAGACCGGCTTCTCCCCGTCCGGCGGTGGCGCGCCCTGCTACGGTTGCCACGACGGCTCCGGAGCGCCGGACATAAAGTCCCTGATGGGCCTGGGCAGCGGTTTCGCGGAGGGCGGGAAGCCGTCGAGACATATCGTGGCATTCGACAACCAGAGCAGCTCCTCCTGCCTTGCGATGTGCCACAAGGGCGACCACGACGCCGAGTCCGCTAACCTCAAGACTACGCCCGAGACCGCGCTATGCTACACAGCGACCTGCCACGACGGCGGGAGCGGCCTGACCAGCGCGGGCAGGCCCATAGACCTCGGTCCGAGGTTCGGGACGTCGCTGCACAACTACACAGCGACCGTCGCGGACGAGTTCGGCCTGTTCAGCTACAGCGGGAACTGCACCAAGTGCCACCTTCCGCACGGCTCGGACAGCTACCCGAACGTCAGGAACACCATCAACGGCAGGCAGACGAACGGCAACTCGGAGGACCTCTGCTTCGGCTGCCACGACAGCGGCAGGGCCGAGGGCGCGGCGGACATCGAGTCGCTCTGGAAGGCCAACACGTTAAACCGCGGCCATTACGACTATGCGAACGGCAAACAGCTTAACTGCGTAGTCTGCCACGGCCCGCACGGCACCGGAAACGACAGGATGATAAAGGACAGCCTCGGCGGCCCCGGCCTCTCTCGTGACGCCATTTGCAGGGCATGTCATGAGGGCGGGGCGGGCAGCGTGTACGACGTAATGTCCAACAGCCCAGGCTCCTACGGCCCGGACTTCAGCGCGGGCTCGGTCCACGAGTTCGGCCTCGGCGTGGCAATCGGCGGCCACTCCGTCGACCTGACCTGCACGGGCTGTCACGACCCGCACAACACCGAGAACGCGAGGCTCCTCCAGGACAAGATTGTATTCTCCGGATATAGTGTCGTCACGGTGGGCACCGTCAGCGCGGTGGTTTCCCCGCAGGGAGGCGTCACAAGCTACACCGGCGGGTGGAAGGACTACTGCGCCGTATGCCATACCTCGATGCTCGACACCGGCGGCCAGTCACCTTACAGACGGCACCCGGTAGGCATCGGGCCCGGCCAGTTCTACCAGTACACCGCCGCGTTCGGGATGCCTGCCGCGCCGCTCGAATCCGGCGACATCTCATGCGTCTCGTGCCATTACACGCACGGCTCTCCGAAGCACTCGCTGCTCCGGTTCGAGAACATAACGACGCCAGAGAACCACCTCTGCCTACAGTGCCACGAGAACGACAAGTTCATGCAGGGCGGGTACGGCTCGCACGGCGGGTTCCTCCAGAACCAGGGCCGCTGCTCCGACTGCCACAACATGCACACGAAGGCGAACAGGAAGCTCCTCCAGCAGTCGACCGAGTCCGTGCTATGCCTCAAGTGCCACAGCGGCACGGCGTGGAACGGCTTCTACGGCTGGACGAGCACGCCGTCGATGTTCAACGTCTGGACGACGACGGCGAACATGCTCTCGTTCGAAGGGACGGGCGGCACGTTCGGCAGGTACTCCGAGCTTCGCGGCGGGAACGCCCACTCCATGCACGACATCAACGACGAGGCGACGCCCGCGCCGGGCGGCGTCACGACAGAGCACCGCTGCGGCACCTGCCACAACCCGCACGGCAGCAGGAACTTCCGCGTCCTCAGGACGGCGGTTAACAACGTAACCGGTATAACAGTTTACGCGAGGACGGACGAGTCCGGCAGGTTCGTCAACTACTCCACCGGCTTCGTGAAGTTCTGCACCGCGTGCCATACGACGTACAGCCAGACGGACGACGGGAACGGGAACTGGATAAGGCACCCGGTAAACGTCCTGCTCGGCAACTTCTCCACCGAGAGCTACAACTTCGACAACAACACGTCGTACACGCCCAAGGTGCAGCTCGAGACCGGAGAGAACGTCACCTGCGTGTCGTGCCACTTCGCGCACGGCTCGCCGCAGGACGCCAACCTGAAAGTCCCGGACGGCAGGTGGGTGAACCTCTGCAAGACCTGCCACAACCGTGACACGTTCAGCGCGGGCTCGCCCGGATCGCACGCGGGCTTCACCGGAAACGACGGGACGTGCTCGGACTGCCACAGCATGCACTCCGACGGAAACGCCAAGCTCCTCAAGTCGGACGCGGAGACCGCGCTCTGCGTGAACTGCCACGACAACCCCGGCACGAGCGCGAGCCCGAACCCGAGCCATTTCGACGTCTGGAAGGGCAACGTCTTCGATGCGCCGACATCCTGGTTCGGCACGGCAGGCTCGTTCGGGACATACGACCCGGCCGACGGTGGCACGGCGTTCTCGATGCACCCGGTCAACAGCGACGCAAGGGTCGCACCGGGCGGTTCCGCTACCGTGGCGCACTGCGGCACCTGCCACGACACGCACGGCAGCGGCAACTACCGCCTCCTCAAGAAGAGGCTGGGCGACAAGACGGACATCACCGTCACTGCCACGGTGGACGAGCAGGGCAGGACGCAGTCGTACGGGAGCGGGATGTCGGATTTCTGCACCGCCTGCCATAAGTCTTACATTCAGTACGGCACCTCGGCCGGGTACACAAGGCACCCGGTGGACGTTTCTTTGACCGCACAGGAGCTGACAAACTATAATCATTTCCAAGGTGAAAAATATCTGCCGCTTGAGGCAGGGAACAAGGTGACCTGCACGACCTGCCACTTCGCCCACGGCTCGCCGTACGAGAAGATGAAGCGCATGCCGGGCAACCAGATGTGCCAGGTATGCCACGCCAAGGGCCTCGACCCGCTGGCCGCCTACGCGGACGTGCAGTACACGCACGGAGGGTTCAGCGGCTCGGGCGGGGACTGCTCAGGCTGCCACAGCATGCACGACAAGAACAACCGGAAGTTGCTGAAGGCGGCCGACGAGAAGACGCTCTGCTATGGTTGCCACGGCCCCGACGGCACCGCGCTCAGGGTATGGAGGGGCGACACGCCTTCTACCCCTGATGAGTGGGACGGCACCGGCGGCTCGTTCGGCAGCCACTCGAGCATAACCGGCGGTACCATACAGAGCCACCACAACATAGACGGCATGGACGAGGTCGCCCCCGGCGGCGGCACCGTCAGGAAGCTCTGCGGCACATGCCACAACCCGCACGGGAACAACAACTACAGGCTCCTCCGTGACGACGTCAACGGCCAGAGCGGGATAGTCGTCAGGGCGAACACCCTGGGCGGGTACTCCTCCGGCATAAGCGGGTTCTGCGCCGCGTGCCATACGTCATACGGAGTGACAGGCTCCGGCGTCGAGGGATACAGGCGGCACCCGGTAAACCTCGCGCTCACGCCGGGCGAGATGTCGAACCTCTCGTCGGTCTCCGGCAAGCCGAAGGCGCAGCTCGAATCGGGCAAGGTGATGTGCCTGTCCTGCCACTTCGCGCACGGCTCGCCGTCCTACGCGATGCTCCGGATGGAGACGTACACGTCGTCTGAGGCCGCGCTCTGCCAGCAGTGCCACAAGAAGGGCTTCAACGCGGCGGGCCAGCAGGTCAGGTACACGCATGGCGGTTTTGTCGGCAACGGAGCCAACTGCAAGGTCTGCCACAGCACACACGCGAAGAACAACAAAAAGCTCCTTATGGAACCGAAGGAGTCCCAGCTCTGCGACAACTGCCACGCGGGCATCGGGAAGTTCAACGAGTTCAAGTCGCACGACCCGGAGGTCCTGATAGACGCGCCCTCAAGGTTCAACGTCTTCTCGTCCATCGGCAACTCGTTCGGCAACTACTCCGTCGGCGGCGGCGACGTGGTTTCCTGGCACGAAGTCGACGGCACCCATACCGCGCCAGGCGGCAAGACGCTGGAACTCCGCTGCGGCAAGTGCCACAACCCGCACGGCGGCGACAACTTCGTCATGCTCAGGGAGTCAGTGGAGGGTGTTGACAACATACGGGTATTCGGGCACGTAAGCTCGACCGGGCCGTTCAACACGTACTCGTCCGGTTTCGCGTCCTTCTGCCAGGCCTGCCACACGAAGCTCCCGGACTGCGGTACGGGCGACCCGTGGACGAGGCACCCGGTGGACTTCAAGCTGGAGAGCACGCAGATGCACAACTGGTCCACGACGCCAATAAGCCCGAGGGTGCCGCTCGAAGCGGGCAGCCAGGTGACGTGCATAACCTGCCACAACAGCCACGGCTCGAAGAACTACAGCCTGCAGAGGCTGGGCGGGAACTACATGTGCCAGCAGTGCCATAAGAGATAGTACAGGCAAAATCCCGCCTTTTTGTAAAAAGGCGGCCCAAAAACTTTTACAAGGGGTAATTCTCGTTATGCCCGGTAAAGCAAAATACATAGCCCTTCTGGTCGCGGCGCTGATGACGGCGCTCCTCGGAGCCGCGTCACTTAACGCGGATGTCACCGGCAGGCCGCACGACCTCTCGCTTACAAACCCGAGGGGCCACTGCATCAACTGCCATGACCTGCACCAGACCGGCCTCGGCGAGGGCTTCGCGCACAACCTCAAACGCGCGAACGAGATAGCCGTCTGCTACCAGTGCCACGCCGGGACGATGAACGACTACTCGTCCATCGACCCGACGATGCCGAACAAGACAAGCCTGTACAGCGACTACAACATACGTGCGGAGTTCGACCAGACCCACATACATTTCCCGACGTTCGGCATGGACGGCGAGGTAAACAGGTGTTCCTACTGCCACAACCCGCACGGCGTGTTCAACCACGAGTCCACCACAAGGAAGCCCAAGCTGCTCTCAGCCGGCCCCGACGTCGTGACGGACACCGACGAGTACTGCTTCGTCTGCCACAATGACGACGCCAACCCGCCGCACTCGCCGTTCCCGAACATCTCGGTAGGGGACCAGTACCGGTTCTCGCGGACAACCTACAAGCAGATGACGCATTCGATGTTCGTACGCGCGACGACCGTCACCGAGCCTGTCCCGGATACCGCCCGCACATACGACGACAACCCATATGGCGCGGGGCTGGACATATCCTGCCTGACCTGCCACCGCCCGCACGGCTCGCCCAA
This sequence comes from Nitrospirota bacterium, assembly GCA_016212105.1. Lineage (GTDB taxonomy): Bacteria > Nitrospirota > JACRHJ01 > JACRHJ01 > JACRHJ01 > JACRHJ01. The sequence continues at coordinate 14,507 of JACRHJ010000019.1, read as the reverse complement.
CGAGCACATGCTGAAGCTCCCGGACGACCAGGACCTCTGCCTGCACTGCCACGACGGGAGCAAGGCACCGAGCATGACGCGGTTCACCACGTCCGGACACGGCAAGGCCGGTGTGGACAGGATATGCCAGGAGTGCCATTTCCCGCACGGAACGGGCCAGGAGAATGCGGTCAAGACTACTATTACCGACCCGCACACCGGGACGCCGACCGCCGCGAACGTCAACGCGTCCGGCATGAACGAGGCCTGCTTCGCCTGCCACGGCACTGTGACGGCGCCCGCGGCATACTCCAGCTTCGACAGCGCGCTGACCAACTGGGCCACGGGCGGGCTTACCCAGACAGTGGATACGGCGACGTACTACCTGGGCGGAGGCTCGATGAAGCAGTACCGCGCCACGGCCGCCTCGGCGTATTCGTACAACAGCAGCCTCTGGGTGGTCTCGCCAAACACGCAGTACACCTTCTCCGTATACAGGAACATCCCGGCCGCTCTTTCAGGCGGGACGTCCTACATCTATATGTACGAGTACACGAGCGGCGGCTCCGGAGTAAAGGGCACCACCGTCGGCACGGCCTCGGCGGCCACGTCGAGGTTCGACAGGTCTACCTATACGTTCACCACGGCCGCGACGACCGGGCAGTTGAGGGTCTACCTGTACCTGACCGGCGCCGGCACCGTTTACTGGGACGAGCTTAGGCTCGGGACGGCGTCTTCCGCGAGCTACTACCAAGGCAAGACTGCCTATAACGCGGGCGTCCATAAGACCAGCCCGGCGGCCCACAACCCGGCGGACACCACCGCCGACCAGGCTGCGGGCGACTGCAACAACTGCCACGACCCGCATGGCAGGGGATACGGAAAGATGCTGGTGGACGCGCGCGACCAGTCGCTCTGCTACGACTGCCACAACGCCTCTACGCCCAACACGAAGACCGGCCAGGACGTACAGGCGGCCTTTGCGATGTCCTCGAACCACGACCTGACGAAGGTCGCGTGCGTGAACTGCCATAACGTACACAAGGCAACGCAGTCCCAGGCCGTAATGGACCCGTACGACCCGGGCATGACTGCGGGCGACAGGACAGTCTTCTGCCTGTCGTGCCACTCCGGGACTATGCCTTCAGGCGTCACCGGCGCGCCAGGCGTGAGCGTGGAATGGACTGGCGGCGGACACGACACGACGCATGCGCTTTCCTGCCCGGACTGCCACGAGCCGCACGGCTCGCCGAACCCGAGCAACCTCGCGTACCTGCCGAGGGTGTACGGCGCGTATACCGCGCGCTTCGCCAGCGGCATGGGGTTTGCATCGCGGACATTCTGCGAGTCCTGCCACAACCGTACAGGCTCGGGCTACAAGGGCGCGAAGAAGATACCGACGGGCGCCGGGTACGTCGGTCAGCATGAACAGGCCGACGGTACCGCGTGCTCCACATGCCACACCAAGAAGCACAACCCGACGCTCGGCAACTACACCGGCGGCAACAGCTACTACACCACCTCGTGCCTCAACTGCCACAAGGCGGGAGTCGGCAACCCGTACCCGGACGCGGACGCGGAGTTCAACACCCCGGCGAACGGCTCGGACGCGAACACGAAGAAGTCGATACACAACATAACGTACACGCCTCCCGCGACGGTAGACTGCGTTACCTGCCACGGCTCCAAACACGAGACGGACCACAGCCTGACGAATAAGCTGGTGGACCCGGACAAGTTCAACGGCATATCGGGCATCATGCCCTCCGCGCAGACGTCTTCGGTCTTCTGCCTGGAGTGCCACGACGCTACCCCTGTGACGCTGGGCGGTTACACGCCGCTCAACATAATCGACACGTACACCTCCGCCGGACACGGCAAGCCCGGGGCGCGCGAGATATGCTCTGTGTGTCACCAGCACCACGGCTCGGCGAGCGAGAAGCTTCTGAAGTCGTCGATAAACGGCAGTACGGTCCTCGGCACCTACTCCGGCAACAACGTCACGGTCTGCACCGCCTGCCACGCAGGCATGGACGCGGCGCTCCCGATGTGGCCGGGCTACTCCGTATACTCCGGTTCGATACACGCATACGGGAACACGACCACAGGAAACCTCGTCGGCGACGGCAGGCACGGGCCTGGCGTCTGTGTAAACTGCCACAACCCGCACGGCGCGAGGGAGGCCGGCGCGAAGACGGACGCAATGCTATACAAGAAGGACGAGAACCTCTGCTACACCTGCCATTCGTCCGGGTTCGACAACTTCAGTACCGCCGGCGACTACAACAACCGCTGGACACGGTTCAGCAGCTCTACGCTTTCCGTGTCCAAGTCCGGCGGCGCGGTGAGATTCGGCCGCACCTCGGTCGGCGCGGGCACGACGTTCAACGACGGGCTGGACTACTCAGCCGCCTTCCCGGACGCTGAATGCACGGTTACTGTAAAGATCAAGGCGCCCGAGATGGTCAGGACTGACGGTTACAATTACGCCGGCCTGCGAATATTCGACCCGGTGACCGGCAACTACGTACACATATTTTACCGCGCGCACAGTACGCCGCACGCATGGGTCGTGCGCTACAGTAACGACGGCGGCAACGGCGGCAACATGCCCGCGGTGCCAGGCGACATCGCCATGACATACCATACCCTTAAGATGGTCAGGAATACCGCCGCAGGGACCGTGGACGTATATGCTGACGACACCCTGCTGAGAAGCTGCACTATGCCGAGGACGGGAGCGTTCAAGGTCCGGCTGTTCGGTGCGGTTTCGTCCACCGCTGATGCGAGCCCGGAGGTCATGGACGTCTGGTTCGACGACCTCAGGGTCAAATACGCCGACGACCGCACGATACACAACACGTCGAGCGGTGACGACGTCCAGATGCGGTTCTACATGAAGTCGAGGCACGCGGTATCCGACATCGACCAGCTCGGGCCGGACGGCCTGCCCGGGACCGCCGACGACGCGAAGGTCGAGTGCGTGGACTGCCACGACCCGCACACCGTCACCGAGAAGCTAATGGCGTTCCGGAGCGTGAGCGGCGTGGTGGTGCCTATCGAGGCCGACCAGGATTTCTGTCTCAAGTGCCACTCGGCAACGCCACCGGCAGGCGTGGTCTTCCCGGAGGAGGGCGTCTGGGACAAGTCCGCCTACGACATGTCCGCGCACGGAAACCCGATGGCGAGGAACAGGACGTTCGGCAACTACTCGAACGGCGTCCTGTACCCGTGCAAGGTCTGCCACAACCCGCACGGCTCGGACCAGTCGCATTTGCAGCGCGACTCCTGGGACATAAACAGGGACGGTATCCCGGACGACATAGACGGCGACGGCGTGCTCGACTCGACCATGGCGGTCGGGTTCATAGGGTACTCGTCTAACTCGCGGAAGGCGATACTCGTCTCCGAGCCGAGGCCGGGCTTCCAGCGCATATCATCTACCATACCCATGCAGGAGAACGGGACGGTCGACGTCGAACTCTGCTTCAACTGCCACGACGGGAGCCCCGCCCCGGACGTCGAGACGGACTTCGGGAAGCTCTCGCACCACGACGTGACTTATGCCGACCAGGTCGCGTCCGGCGGCAGCAAGATAGAGTGCTACCACTGCCACGACCAGCACAGGGCGCAGGCGAGAAACGACGCCGCCGGACACTACCCGACGACGAACCCCGACCCGCCGAGGGAGCCGATGCCTGGCGACGCGAAGTTCTGCCTGCGCTGCCACGACAACACGCTGCCTGAGGGCGTCTCGTTCGGGACGGTCCAGCCCAAGAACGTGAAGCTGTCCTACAACCCGAACGACCTGAGGGACGCGGACGGATACGACCTGATCACGTCGTTCAAGGGGCATTATGTGCAGTCAGGCGGCGCGCCGCTTCTGTGCCGCGAGTGCCACAACCAGCATGGAAGCTCCTACGCGAAGCTCATAAGGGACGACACCGAGTCCGGAAAGCCGAACCACGACCCGACCCAGCACATACAGGGCATGGAGCCGCTCGCGCTCAGGCCGTCCGAGACGTATGGCGGGAGCGACGACGTGCCGCTTTCGTCCACGTCCGAGCGCTGTCTCGCCTGCCACAGCGGCAGGACGACGTACAATGGCAACCTCCTGCCGCTGCCTCCGCCGCCGGACGCGGCTGAGCGCGGGTTCAGTATGTCGCCGGTCGGGAAGCACCCGGACCTGAAGGCCGAGGTCACGGTGGCGGACGAGGTCGGCGGCCATATCTACAGGCCGACCTTCGCAATAATCACGACGCCGGGCAGCATCAAGGAGGAGTGCACGCAGTGTCACGACTCGCACAACCCGTACATCAACACGCTGGACGGCCAGCTCATGGACTGCTACCAGTGTCATAACGAGAACACGTCGCTCCCGGACGTGCAGTCCGAGTTCAACGACAACCCGACAAACCCCGAGAGGTCGCATTCCATACACCCGGTAAAGTACGACCCGACCGGCACGACGCCGGCCTACGTCGAGTGCCTGAAATGCCACGACCAGTCCCGGCACATGCAGGGCACGGTCAGGCTCAGGAAGGACCCGTCGAGTTTCGCCAACCACACGTCCGACGAGATGGTATGGGCCGACCCTGTCGCAAACAGGACCATCAACCAGTTCTGCATGGAATGTCACGACCCGGACTCCACCGTCGCCGCGAGCTTCAACCGCGGCGGCACCGAGCACGTCCCGCCGAGGCTGCCCGCGGGGCACACCGACGGCGCGCACTTCGTCAACGGGACGCTCCTGTGCACCGACTGCCATGAGTACCACGGCTCAGTCAACAAAGGCCTCAGGAAGAACGTAAAGGGCGACCAGGAGACGTTCTGCTACAGCTGCCACGCAAACCCGGCCAACAGCGTAAACGGCGTCAACGTGCAGGCGAAGTTCGCGGGCTCTTCGCACCACGACGTGGCCGCCGCCGACCAGGCCGCCAAGGGCGGCAGGGTCGAGTGCGAGGACTGCCACAACCCGCACGTCGTGACAAGGACAAACCCTGTAGTGGACGCGGACGACAGGGACACGGCGGCGCCTGCGGACGACTCGTTCTGCATCGGCTGCCACGACTCCAATGCAGCGGCCGGCATAAAATTCCCGGGCTACTCGACGGGCATGTCGGACGCCGAATGGAACACTTCCACCGGCAAGTGGAACAAGTGGAACAAGTCTGCCTATGCGGGATCATCTCACGAGACCGGCGGGATAACCTGCAAGAAGTGCCACGACCCGCACGGCAGCCCGAACTACGCAATTCTGCTCCAGAACATAAGCTCGACCTCCGGCGTCAGCGTCGGCTTCGGTACGCACTCGACAGCGCGCGGCAAGAGGACGGAAGAGCTTGGCGTGAACAATGTCTGCGCCGCGTGCCACAAGGCCTCTATGGGCGTGTACGGCGGCTATCCGAACTTCACGTCGCTCACATTCGGCCACAAGAAGGGCATAGACAAAAACTGCACCTACTGCCACAACCCGCACGGTACCGCACAGGCAAACCTGATGCGCGCGGCAAAGCCGCTTTACATGAACGCGTCGTCCACGAGCTTCGGGAGCGTGTACAACTTCAAGGGGTTCGCCAACAGCACTACCGGCGCGCCGCTGTACTCGTTCTGCAGCAGCGCGTCATGCCATCCGAGCGAGAGGGCGCAGTTCAACACCTTCAGCATGGACCTCGCGGTCGACAACTTCAGCCACGTCGAGACGGCAAGCTCGCACCACCCGATCAAGGAAGGGACGATAGGCTGCACCTCGTGCCACAACGAGCACGGCTCGGCCAACGCCCCGGGCCTGCGCGCCCCGTACTACAGGGAGTCGAACTGGCCGGAGCTGTTCCATAGCGGCAGGGGAGTTTACTCCGCATACCACAGGCCGGGCGTGGGCGACCCGTTCGACGGGACGAACTACTTCGAGAAGGCGACGTCCGGCTTGCCCGACAACACGAACAGGAACAAGGTGACGACGGTAAGCCCGCCGTCGAACGCCAACGACCTCTGCTTCATGTGCCACCAGCAGGACGACGTCATCGGCACGACGTTCACCGGTATGACCGGTACGAACACTAAGTTCATCGGCCACGAGGCGGTAAAGGGCGGCGCGCGTGTCAGCCGCAACATAGCAAAGAACACGACAGGCACAGGCGACTACCACAACTTCTCGTGCTCGATGTGCCACTTCCCGCACAGCGCCCAGCAGAGCAAGCTCCTCAAGACTTCGTGCATGAGCCAGGCGGACAACCAGGCCCCGAACGCGACGTACGGCACGATATTTGCCTGCCACGCGTTCACGAAGTGGAGCAACTACAACGCGGGCTGGAGGAACCTGACGACGGCGAAGGCCGACTTCAAGCGTCCTCCTAACGCGGTGACGGACCTCGACCACGTCAAGGACGCCGACCTGACGGTACACCTGAACTGGAACGCGGTCTCCGACCAGCCCGGCGTGGGCGCGCACCACTACAACGTGTACAGGTCGAGCCAGTCGATAACGCAGGCGACCAAGCAGTACGCGACCCGTATATACAAGGGCGTCGCCGGGGCGAGCCCCGGGCAGGCGGTATCCTGGACGGACTACACCGGCCAGCCGAACACTACGTACTACTACGCGGTTGTCGCGTGCGACTCAGAGAACAACGAGTCGTTCGTATCCAACTGCGTCACCGTCGCGCTCGGAGCGGACACGATAAACCCGAACGCGGTCGCCAACCAGCAGACCGCCCAGATAGCCGGGACCTATAACGTCAAACTGACCTGGTCCGACCCGGCCGACAACGTGAACGTGACACAGTATAAGGTATACAGGATAGCGGGACTCACGCCTCTGGCCTCCGGCGACCTGATCGCGGGCAACCTTATTACTACCAAGACGGACACCAGCCTGAGCACTGACGGAAGCGCGGACGCGGTCGTGTACACGCACACCGACACCGTCCCGCAGCTTGGACAGGACTACTCGTACGCCGTTGTGGCGCTCGACGCGGCCGGGCTCGTATCAGCGCTCCCGACAGGCTCGACGTTCTCTGTGTCCATAGTGGACCCTGCCCCGGCCAATGTTACAACCCTCGCGGTCAAGCCTGTCACGAACCAGATGAAGGCGACGCTTACCTGGACCGCGCCGACGAACGTCGGGACTATTTCGGGTTATAACGTATACAGGAAGGCGGGCTCGGCCCTGACGCAGTCGGACGTGGACCAGGGTGCGACATACCGAATCGGGACTCTCGTTGCGGGCCTGACATGGACGGACGAGTCCGTCCAGTCCGTGGATACCACTTATTACTATACGGTGACGGCGGTCGACGAGTCGTCGTCCAAGGAGTCGCTGCTAGGCAACGTGCCGACGCTCTTCATACCTTCCGCGCCGGGCGGGCTCGCGCAGCTTGCGCTCCAGGGCAGCTGTTACCAGTTAAGCTGGGCAGCACCTTCTTATACCACCGGGCTGTCCTCCTACAAGGTCTACAGGAGGCGGAGCGGCGGCAGCTGGACTCCCGTAACCGTCGCGGACAACCTCGTGCCAAACCCCGGATTTGACGAGGGTACGACGCGCTGGAACGCGGCCACGCTGACGGCCACCGGCACTTATTACGACGGCAAGGCGTGCGTCAAGCTGACCGGGACGGCGGCGGGCGACAAGTACATCGAGACGGACCTGCTCGTCCAAGTCAAGCCGTCCGCGTCGTACACCTTTACCGGATACGTCAGGGTGCCGACATCAATCACCAGCGGCAACACGTCGCTCAGGGTCATCGAGTACAACGCCTCCGGCGGGTATGTCACCGAGCACGTCGCCACGGGCTTCACGACGACATCCGGCTGGCAGCTCTCGACGGACACATGGACGACCAACGCGAACACTGCCCAGCTGCGGCTGAGGGTGAACCTTACAGGCATCGGCACGGCATACTGGGACAGCCTCCGGCTCGTGTCCGGGAACATCGTGACCACGGCCGTAAAGGCGGACATGACCGGGCTCGAGCCTGGCAGCTACGAGTTCGCCGTCACGGCCAACTACGGCACATACGGCGGGACTACGCCGTACGAGTCGGTCATATCCGCGACGATCCCAACGACACTGACGGACACGTTGGCGCCGCAGGCCGCCTCGGTCTCCGGTGCGCTTATTTCCCCAAGCAACACCCAGGCGCGACTGTCGTGGAACGCGCCTTCGGACAACAACTACAGCGGGTACAGCCCCGCCGGACTGAACTATTACAGGGTCGAGGCGTCCTACAATCAGGGCGTGTCGTGGGGCGCCGTGCTCAGGACGCTTCTGACCAACCACGGCTTTGAGACGCACGCCGGGACGGTGGACGACGCGACTACCGATACTTTCACGGACTGGACGATAACCTCCACAAACGCATACGCGGTGTCCGACTCGCTGCTTGAGTCGAAGGCGGTAAAGATCAGGTGGACGGGAAGCGGCACCGGTTCCATTTCGGCGACCGAGCCTTCCGCGGGGGCGTCCGTCGCCAACAGGCAGTACTCGATGTCGTTCTGGGCAAAGGCCAACAAGTCCGCCAACGTCAGCTACTCGCTTCAGGCAAACGGTGGTAACAACGAACGGATTGACTCCCCGGCGACACCGGTTGGCACGTCGTGGCAGCGCTACACACTCCAGGGAACGTTCAGCGGCTCCGCGACCGCGACCCGCGCGAAGGCGGTGGTCTGGACCCCGGCGGACACGACGGTCGAGGTGACGGTGGACGGTGTCAGGCTCGAATCCGGCGAGTCCGCTGTACTTGCCAACGACGGGAGCTTCTACAGGCCGGCGGGTTACGATACGCCCGCTACTCCTCTGACGTTCGACGACCCGAACACATTGACGCCGGGCACGTCGGTAATTTACAGGCTGAAGTCCGTGGACCTCGTGGACAACATCACAGGCACGGTCTATGCCGGTACCGTGTACGCCAGGCCTACGACAGTGTCGGACATCAGCGTCGCCAGCTCGACCACTAAGTCGGCGAACGTCGTCAGCTTCTCGTCCTCGTCGAGCCTGGCCGGAGTGCAGTACTACGACGTATACACGAAGGAGCAGGGGACGGCGCTTACCTCCGGCGACCTCGTGCCGGGCAACCTGATCGGCTCGTTCGCGGCCGCGTACCCGTCCGGTGACAACAGGGCACTGACCGCGACCGGGTCCGCCAGCGGACGCTACGACGCGTACAACTACCTGCCCGCGACGGCCAACGACGGCGTCAACACCGACTCTTCGACATGGCGCGGACAGCAGGTCTCGACACCGCAGTGGCTGGAGCTTAACTTCGGCTCCTCCATCCCGCTGTACAAGGTGTCGCTGTACTTCTACTCCGGGAGCCAGTCGTACAGGCCCAAGGACTTCCTGATACAGACCTGGGACGGCGCGGCCTGGGTGACGCAGAACACCGTGACCGGCAACTCCGCCGCGAGCGTGACGTACACGTTCAGCAAGGCCATCGCGACGTCCAAGGTTCGCATGTACCTGACGCAGACCTACGGCGGCCTGCCGACGTACTACCCGATAGTCGACGAGTTCATGGCGTATACCGGCGAGATGTACGTGCACGACATACAGAACACCACTCTCATGGCCGAGGTCGGACACACGTACGCATATGCCGTCCTCGCGAGGGACGTGAACTCCGTCGTCTCCGGCATGTCCGGCGGCAACCCGACAGTAAAGGCCGTCACGGACAAGGACGCGCCGGACAAGGTGACGGACCTCGCGCTCTCGACGCCGGTCGGCACCACGCAGGCGATACTGACATGGAGCACACCGCTGGACAACCAGGGGCACGGGACAGGCATCGGGGCGACCCAGTACAAGGTCTACAGGCTGCCGACCAGCTCGGTCGGGACGCCGGTCCCGGTCACGGACGACAACTACGGCTCGGCCACGCTGGTCTATACCGGGACCTACGCGTCCGGCACTCCGGGTACGCCGAACAGCTACACCGCGACCTGGTACGACCACAAGGGTGTGTACTACGCCGTGACGTCGGCCGACTCGGCCGGGAACTGGTCTAAGGTATCGAACAGCCCGTACATCGTGGTTGGCAAGGACGGGACCGCGCCGGTCCCGCCTGTGATAACCGACTGCAGCTCGGTCACGACTCACGAGGTGGACGTCTACTGGACTCCCGCCACCGACGACGTCGGCATCAATGGGTACCGGATGTTCAGGGCCAACGTGGACATAGAGCCGTTCCTGACGGACCAGTGCATCACGGAGAACAACATAGACCAGGCGGAGGTGGCTGTAAGCCTCATCCCGTACAACGCGGTGTCCGCCTCCGACCCGGACGCGCTTCCTGGCACGACTTACTACTTCGCGCTCCGTGCGTGGGACAACGAGAACAACATGTCCAACATCTCCAACTGCGCTGTGGGCACCGTGCTGACAGAGGCGGCCGACGCGGTCGCCCCGATATGGGGCGGGACTCCGCTTGTCGTGACGGCGGGTCAGTACCCGGCCATCGACCTCGTCTGGGACGCGGCCTCCGACCTGGACGACCTGGGCGGAGTCGGCAACATAGACCACTACGACGTATACAGGAGCCTCTCGACGTTCACAGCGAAGACGGACCCGGGCGTGACAAAGGTTGCGACCGTCGCGGGTATCAGGGGCTCTTACGTGGACGTGACCGGTGACCCGGCAACCGCGTACTACTACGGCCTTGTCGCGGCCGACGCCTCGTCCGCGCACAACCAGAGCGCGCTGTCGAACGTCGGCACCGCGACGGTCGCCTCCATGCCGTCACCGGACAACACGCCACCGACCGTGCCCGGCATCCTCGCGGCCTCGACGGGCGTGTACCCGGCGATGAACCTCACATGGTCGGCGTCGACAGACGTGGACGACTCCGCCGCGTCCCAGCCGCTCAACTACTACAAGCTTTACGTGTCGGACTACCCGCTCGACATTACGGACGCCAACAAGGACAACCCGGCGGAGGTGAGGACGATATTCATGGCGCACGACGCGGTCAGCTACGCCGCAAGGGGGATAAGCGGGCAGAGGTACAACTTCAGGCTCGAGGCGTTCGACCTCGCGGGCAACGCCTCCGGCATGGGCTCCCAGGCCAACGCGACAGTCGCTACCGCACCATGCGCCGACACCACGGTCCCGACCGCACCTGCGTCGCTCGCGGCTACCGTCGGGCCGTCGCCGGACATGGCGCTCTCCTGGACGGCCTCGACCGACCAGGACAACTGTGCGACCTCGCGGCTGATAGACCATTACAGGCTGTACAAGGTGGCTTACGAGATAACCTCGTCCACGGACCTGAGGACGATAACGCCGATATATATCGCGGGCAGCAGCACGACGAATACAGATTCGACCGGAGCGCCCAATACGCAGTACTGGTACGTCCTGACCGCGGTGGACTCGGCTGGCAACGAGTCCGGAAAGTCCAACATCATCACGAAGTCCACGGCGGCGGACACTATGGCCCCGGCGGCGGTCGCCGACCTGAACGTGACTCAGGACGCGCCCGCGCTGAACCTCGCGTGGTCGAGGCCGTCCGACAACGTAGGCGTGGACCACTACGAGATATACCGCAAGGAGCAGGCCACGATACTGACGGACGGCGACGTCGTGCCGGGCAACAAGCTCGCGGACTTCACCAACGCGGGTCAGGCACTGTCATACGACGACGGCGCCGTGACGAGCGGGCTTACGTACAGCTATGCGGTAATCGCGGTGGACGGCGCGGGCAACAGGTCTACCATCAGCCGCGGCAAGGTCGCGGGCGATACGTACGAGTCGGCGCCGTAAGAAAACCACTTGGAGCCCCCTCACCCCCAACCCCCTCTCCCGCGAGGAGAGGGGGATTAGATATAGACACATTCGACCGGTCGTCCACGTTTATAAGTTTTTGGGCCGCCTTTTTCCAAAATGGCGGGACTTTCTCCGGCAGTTGACCTGAGGTCCTTCCGTATGCGCTTTATTCTTGCCGTTATAACCATGGCGGCGGCCGCCCTTCTTGCGGGGGTGACCGCCGCTTCGGCTTTGGAGCCCGGATTCATACTGGACGAGGCCATCTTCTCTGTGAAGGACGGCAGGGTGGCCGCGCCGAGGGCGGTACACGTGCCTGACGAGGAGGGGCGGGGGGCGGAGGAGCTTTCCTCCGGCTGGCGTCCGGCGAAGGAGGGCGACTACTACGCATTTGACGCATCGGAGCTTTTATCGCCGGACAGGGGTACGCTTGAGGTCTCGCTCACGATAACGGACGTCAAGGCAATCTCGGCGATAGGCAACGGGCTCGAGGCGCTTGTTACGGTATACGACGAGGCGGGCGTCCCGTTCTTCTCGGTCGGCATAAACGACCACGACGTGATGGTCGGGAGCTTCCCGCTCCACCCGCAGCTTATGGAGGACGTTTTCGGCGGCGTGGGTTTTCCGTATGTCGCCAAGCTGGACGGGCCGCTTGCGGATGGCTCCAGGGTGAAGATAACAGTAGTCTGGGGTCCTGAACCCGCGGACAACAAGGTCTTAATAAATGGCAGGTTCGAGGAGGTCGCCGTCCGCAAGGGGCCGAGGCACGCGGGCGACCCGCCCGGCTTTGTGCCTACCGCCACCTTCGCATCCTTCATGGACGGTTTCGAGGGCCTAAGCGGCCGGAACGCCGGGCCTGCTAAGACGCTCGTAATCGGCAGGATGGGTAGCAGGGACCCGTCAAGCCGGCTCTCGATGTACCCGCCGGCGTCGGCCGCAATAAACAGTGTCCGGTTGGCGAACTTCATAATCGAGCCGTAGTCCGGCATTACTTGCCCACCGGCAGCCTTGCCATCCTCCCAATCCTCTGATATATTTCAATAATCCGGCCGCGTCCACGTTTCCCGTTGTCTTGCGCCCGGTTTCGTGGTAATATTACCGGTCGTTTTTTACTGTTAGCCAGGCCTGGATATTCGAGGGGAGGGCGTCATGAGCGTACCGGCGGACGACAAGTCAAGACATACCGGCCACATTATTTGCAAGATAAGGCGAGCGCTGATATTCGCGGACGACATCGTCCACGTACTCGTGGCCGTCGCGCTCCTCGGCTCGGCCGTCTTCATGTTGATACTGACCGCGTCGAACTTTCAGTCCATGGACATCTCGTCCATACTGCTCGTGATCAACGACGTCCTGTTCGTCCTCATCATCATGGAGCTGCTCTGGACGGTCATCCGGTATTTGAAGCGTCAGGAGTTCTCGCTCCAGCCGTTTCTCGCCATAGGCATAATATCCAGCCTAAGGCGGATACTTATGCTCGAGGCCCAGATGTCCATGAAGGAGCAGTCGGAGTTCTACCCGCTATGGGAACTCGGGATGAGCACGGTCATAGTGTTCGTCCTCGTATTCGCGTACTACCTCGTCAACAAGGTTGACAGGGAAAAGACGGCAGCCAAGGAGGAATGAGTTGTTCAAGGAAATATCCGGGCTGCTGGTGAAGTGGCTCGTTAACTCGCTCGCACTGTTCGCCGCCGACTGGCTTGTGGCTGGCATCGTGATATACGACTTCTGGTCCGGCCTCGCCGCCGCCGCGCTCCTTGGCATCGTGAACGCGGTCATCAGGCCAGTGGTCATCGTCCTGACGCTGCCCATCACGATCGTCACTCTCGGGCTGTTCACGCTTGTCGTGAACGCGCTGATGCTGAAGCTCGTCGCCTGGGCGATACCGGACTTCGCCGTCAACGGTTTCTGGGCGGCCTTCTGGGGCGCGCTTATCATCAGCGTCGTGAGCTGGTTCATCAACACCATATTCGACTCGAACTGGCGGATAAGCTATATCAAGCGCGGGGGGCACAGGTAGATGACGCACCTGCACATACCGGACGGCCTCCTGCCCGTATGGCTGTGGGCGGCCGGGCTGGTCCTCGCCGCCGCCGCCGTCACGCTGGCCCTGTTCATGGTCAGGCGGATGGACCTGAGGAGGAAGATACCGCTCCTCGGCATGATGTCCGCCGTGATGCTCGTCTGTATGAGTATAGAGGTCGCGCCGTACCACCTCAACCTGACCGTGCTCACCGGCATTATCCTCGGCCCCTGGCTGTCCATCCTCGCGGCCCTGATTGTGAACATCGTCCTCGCGCTCGTCGGACACGGCGGCGTGACGGTGGCCGGGCTGAACACGCTCGTGATAGCGTTCGAGGGTGTGACGGGCTACGTCCTCTTCTCGGCGTTCAGGAAGTTCACGAAGCCGGGTGTTTCCGCGGCCGCCGCTACTTTCCTGACGCTCTTCATGTCCACCTGCATCATGCTTATTATGGTTTTCGCCGGGAACCTCGACCTGGCCGCGAGTTCGGCCGAGGAGATCTCGGACGTTATGCAGTCCGCCCCGGCGGATTCGGTGAGGCGCATCCTCGACATGGGCGGCGGGTTCAACATAAAATTCTTCGCCGCCGCGTCGTTCGGCATGGGTATCCTGGGCTGGAGCCTCGAGGCATTTGTCACGGCGGTTGCGGTGAAGTTCATAGACCGTGTCAGGCCCGGCATGGTCGGCGGGCGGAGCTGACATGGACATCGCAAGGCTCGACTACTGGGCAGCGACCGGCGGGAGCGT
>JACRHJ010000020.1 GCA_016212105.1 Nitrospirota bacterium | reverse complement strand
CTTATTGCGAAGGCGGATTACCTGCTTGCGAAGCTCGTACTTTGATGCTTTGTTTAACTTGCGTGCGTCGGTCTTTTCCATGACCGACACTATATCACAAATAGAGATGGATTGCACTAAATATCCACCGGGTTAATAATAGTAGTTGTCCTACACCGATAATTCTATTATACTGCAGTACAGAAATACCGTATAACAGAAAGGAAACAAATCCATGATTATCACGCTTTCAGCCCGTGGCACAATAACCATCCCGCAGGAGATCAGGAAGAAGCTCGGCATAGTCCCAGGCGACCCGCTCGATATAACGGTAGAGAAGGGTTGCCTCGTGCTGACGCCGGTCGCGATTGTGCCGAAGACGCCAAAGCAAACCAAGTCAGGTATGCGTAAAAAGGCCGATGCGGAATAGAGTATATGGGCTGGACGCAGGAAGAGCTTCAACAGCTTTGAGGAGTTGATGGAGGATTAGAATAGTAAATGGTAGGTGGTCAGAAGGACTGGGTATTAATTATGATCGTGATATAGCCTATAAAATTCGTTTGCTTATCTCTTATAAGGATGCTGTAAGATAGCCCAGCGATCTAACTCATAAGCAAAATCGGGGCGATTATTTTGTACCCATCTAATGTCTGCTTCTGTCGGCTGACCTTCATGCATGCCGACAAACTTTAAGGTAACCAAATCCTTTACTAAGTCCGATAATTCAAGAGAAGCGAGTGGTCCTGCCATTGAAACCTGGCCATGCCTTCCAACCTGCACCAAAATGCCCTTCTTAAGCAAACCGGCGACAATTGGATTAGCGAAAGGTAACATTAGCGTGTGTTGCCCATGAATAAAGAATTCCCGTAATACTGAAATTTCTTTTGCATCAAGTGTAGTTAAATTTGCAAGCGTTTTAGCGTTGTTTGCGGCGATGTGTTTGTTTAACATATAACGTCCGAAAAGCCATTTAGCAGAATTATGAACAAGAACTGCGCTCGTCAATAAAAATGCTATTCCTATGTATGGCTTATATGCAGTTACAAATATAGTGATGCCAAGTTTATCAAGCCACGCATTTGGAGCAAGCAAGGCAAAACACGACGCAAGAAATAAGGGCATGTTAAATTTCGTGAGAAGCTTAGGCAAATCCAAAAGCTTTGAAATCAGAGAATCTGGCATGTCTAACCTCCGTTCGGTGAAAATATTCTAACAGAATAGTAATGTCCTATGCAATAAGATTACGGTGGCGTAATATCGATGTACGCTATCAACTTATGCGCTATACTCACCCCATGCGCCTCTGGAACACCCCCCCCACCAAGATGTGCCGAAACCACCTGCTCGGCGAGCACGCCGAGATGCACATGTTCGTCGGCTGCATCAATAAAGGCATGAGCATAAAGGGCTACGTGGACAAAGGCCTCGTGGACACGTCCCTGATAAGGATGCGCCACGACCAGCTCGCTGCCGAGATGGCCCGGTGCGGCTTTTCGCACAACTCCCCGCTCCCGGAGTTCGATATGCCCGCCCAGGGCAGCGTGGACGTGTTGGCGAACGAGGCGGAACTCGCCCGCCGGTGCGCCGCATGCCGTGCGCTCATGAAAGACGGCTGACCTGCGCCAACTCGTCCCGCCATCGGGAAAGCTGTTTTGGACAACCGCCGATAACCTGCTATAATATATTTACGAGGGGCGCTTCCCCGTGCCCAGGTTTTTCATATAACAAGCCGCTTTAGACTGGAGGCCACGCCATGCTGCGTCTGAACCAGGACGAACTGCGCTCGTTCCTAACACAGATAGACCAGGCCATATACAACCACAACCAGTGGCACGAGTGCCTCATCAGGGCGCTTATCTGCCACCTGCCGTACGACCGCCGGGAAATGCACAGGAACGCGCACCGAGACTGCCTGTTCGGACAATGGTATTACAGCCCGGCCGCCCAGAAACTGAAGGACCATCCCGGTTTCGAGGCGCTTGGGATAGAGCACGAAAACGTCCACATGCTCGCCGTGGACCTCCTCCAGATGGAGGGCTCCGGGACGGACATCCACATACTGGAATTCGAGAAGTTCACCAACGCGCTCGGTTCGATGCGGCTGCAGCTCCAGACGCTGAAGCGCGAGATGGAAGACATGCTCTACAACCGGGACTCGCTTACCCGCGCATACAGCCGGATAGGCATGCTGACCAAGCTTAGGGAGCTTCACGAACTGGTCAAGCGGGGCATCCAGTCGTGTTCCATAGCGATGATGGACCTCGACCACTTCAAGGAAGTGAACGACACATTCGGGCATGCGGCCGGCGACAAGGTGCTGGTCTCGATAACGCATTACATACTGGAGGACCTGAGGCCATACGACAGGATATTCCGTTACGGAGGCGAGGAGTTCCTCGTCACGGTACTGCACCCGGTAACGGACAATGGCCTTGATGCCATAGAGCGCCTGCGGACCGGGATATCCGAGCAGCGGGTCGAGTTCGAGGGCGGAGACATCTGGGTCACCGCGTCGTTCGGCGTCGCGGAGCTGGACCCGGAGGTCCCCGTGGAGCAGTCCATCGAACGCGCCGACAAGGCGCTGTACGCGGCAAAGGCCGCGGGACGAAACCACACCGCCGTATGGGAGCCGTCCATGGAGGCGGGGTCCGGCCATCAGGGTAGCGCCGCCGCGTAGCCCCGCTTTTTCCTTGCCCCCATCCACAACGGAAACCGTTGACATGCAAGCCCTTTTCCCGTATCATATGGACAAGGGCCAACATGGAGGACGCATGAAAAAATACACCGTGACGGCGTACATCGAGAAAGACACCGAGACCGGCATGTACGTGGGCATCGTCCCCGGCCTGACAGGCGCGCACACACAGGGCGCGACACTCGACGAACTGAGGCAGAACCTGCAGGAGGTAGTGGAGCTTTGTCTTGAGGAAAAGAGAGAAGCGAAAAAAGAGATACCGAACTTTGTCGGGCTCCAGACCATAGAGGTCTCCGCTTGACGAGGCTCAAAATCGTCACCGCCTCCATGATGGAGGCCGTGCTTTTTTATCTCGGTTTCGAGAAGACGCGCCAGAAGGGAAGCCACGCCTTCTACAGACACCCGGACGGCAGGACGACTACCGTGCCGCACCATCCGGGCAGAGACCTGACGAGGCCGCTCATCAGGGAGATTCTCCGGGAGGTCGAGATAACCCCGGAAGACTTCCAGGCCATACTCCGGAAGCTTTAGCTACCCCGCTTTTTCCTTGCCTCGACACCCCCGAAAATGTATAATATCAACCGGTCCCGCCATAACTGAGCGGGACGAATCTTTTATAAAGGACGGTACTCAAAGTGGGATACAACGTTACTCAGAAGATAATCAAGGCGCATTTGGTCGATGGCAGGATGAAGGCGGGCTCGCCAATAGCCATCCGCATGGACCAGACCCTTACGCAGGACGCGACCGGCACTATGGCCTACCTCCAGTTCGAGGCGATGGGCGTGGACCGCGTAAAGACCGACCTCTCGGTCTCATACGTGGACCACAACATGCTCCAGACCGGGTTCGAGAACCCGGACGACCACCGCTTCCTCCAGTCCATCGCGGCGAAGCACGGGCTTTACTTCTCCCGCCCCGGCAACGGCATCTGCCACCAGGTGCACCTCGAACGGTTCGGCAAGCCCGGCACCACGCTCATCGGCTCCGACTCGCACACCCCGACCGGCGGCGGCATAGGCCAGATGGCGATAGGCGCGGGCGGCCTCGACGTCGCGCTCGCCATGGCCGGCCAGCCGTTCAACCTCAAGATGCCCAGGGTCATAGGCGTGAAGCTTTCCGGGGAACTTCGCCCGTTCGTCTCGGCGAAGGACGTAATCCTCGAAGTCCTGCGCATCAAGACAGTTAAAGGCGGCGTCGGCTGCGTGTTCGAGTACTTAGGCGATGGCGTCGAGACGCTCGACGTGCCCGCGCGCGCGACCATAACCAATATGGGCGCGGAGCTTGGCGCGACGACCTCCCTCTTCCCGTCCGACGCGGTCACGAAGAAGTTCCTCAAGGCCCAGGGCCGCGAGGCCGACTGGTCGAGGCTGGTCGCCGACAAGACAGCGGCATACGACGAGGTGCTCGACATCGACCTCGGCAATCTCGAGCCGATGGTAGCGATGCCGCACATGCCGGACAAGGTCCAGAAGGTCTCCGAGGTAAAGGGGATGAAGGTGCATCAGGTCGCCATCGGCTCCTGCACGAACTCGTCGTACAAGGACCTGATGACCGTCGCGGGCATGCTGAAAGGCCGGAGCGTCCACACGAGCCTGTCGCTCGGCATCTCCCCCGGCTCGCGTCAGGTGCTTGAGATGATAACCGAGTCCGGCGGTCTCGCGGACATGATAAAGGCCGGCGCGCGGATACTCGAGTCCGGCTGCGGGCCGTGCATAGGCATGGGCTTCGCGCCGCCGTCGGCCGGCGTGACGGTGCGCTCGTTCAACAGGAACTTCGAGGGCCGCTCCGGCACGAAGACCGCCTCGGTCATACTGGCGTCTCCGGAGACCTGCGCCGCAGCCGCGCTGACCGGCGAGATGACGGACCCGCGCGACCTCGGCATCGCCCCGGTCGCCGTCAAGATACCCAAGGCCTTCGCTACCGACGACACGATGGTAATCCCGCCGCTGTCGGCCGAAGAGGCGAAGAAGGTGGAGATAATACGCGGGCCGAACATCGCCCCGCTCCCGCGCAAGGAGCGGCCGGGCGCGACGCTTTCGGGCGTCGTCCTGCTCAAGACCGGCGACAACATCACGACCGACCACATCATGCCCGCGGGCGCGAAGATACTCCCGCTCCGCTCCAACCTGCCGAAGATCTCCGAACACGTCTTCGAGGCGGTCGACCCGACCTTCCCCAAGCGGGCGATGGAGATGGGCGGCGGCTTCGTACTCGGCGGCGAGAACTACGGCCAGGGCAGCTCGCGGGAGCACGCGGCGCTCGCGCCGATGTACCTCGGGGTCAAGGCGGTCATAACCAAGTCCTTCGCACGCATACACCTCGCGAACCTGATAAACTTCGGGATACTCCCGCTGACCTTCAAGGACGCGGCGGACTACGACAGGGTGGACCAGGGCGACGAGCTGGAGCTTGACATCGCGGACGTTATGAAGCCCAGGCTGACGGACAAGACGAAGAACCTGAAAATCGCGGTAGTCCCGCAGATATTCTCGGACAGGGACAGGGAGCTGTTCCTCGCCGGCGGGGCCTTGAACTACGCCAGCGGGAAGTAGGCTGACATTGAGGGGCCGGCCGGTTGGCCGGCCCTTATTTCTTTGTAGGGCGCGACGCCCCCGGCGCGCCGAAGCTTGCGAATGACACCGTAAAGGCTACCATGCTCTACACCGACCTCCATACCCACGGGATTTCCGGCCGCGACAGCCGCTCGGCCGACCCGGAGACATACCTCCGCATGGCCGAGGCGATGCTCGCGCACGGCACCGGCCAGTTCCTGCCGACGCTCTTTCCGGGGCCGGTGCCGGTCATGCGGGCGCAGATGGACGCGGTAAAGCGCGCGATGGAGGTTCAGGGACGGGATGGCCTCGGCGGTTCGGCAAGGCTCCTGGGCGTGCACCTCGAAGGCCCGTTCGTCAACCCCGCGAAATGCGGCGCGCTCGACAGGGACGAGTTCATAACGCCGACCCTGGACAACCTCTCCCGCCTCACTTACGGTTTCGCGGACGTCATAAGGATAATCACGGTCGCGCCGGAGCTGCCCGGCGCCATCGAGGTGATAGAGGCCGCGACGGAACTCGGCATCCGGGTCAACATGGGACATTCCGCCGCGACCTTCGACGACGCGCGAGACGGGAGGCACGCGGGCGCGACCGGCGTCACGCACCTCTTCAACGCGATGTCCGGCCTGCACCACCGCGAGCCGGGCCTCGCCGGCTACGCCCTGACGGACGACACACTGTACGTCGAGATAATAGCCGACATGTTCCACGTCCACCCGGCGGCGCTGAGGCTTGTGCTCGCTTGCAAGCCCGCGGAAAGGGTCATACTTGTGTCCGACTCGCTCGCCGGGGCAAAGACTCCGGGCGTGCCGGAGATGGGGCCGCTGTACATGCCGGACGGCCTGACACTCGCCGGGAGCGGCATATCCCTCGCCGACGCGGTCGCCAATATCGGGTCGCTCGTCATACCGGGGCTCGACCCTGGCGCCCTCGCCTCCGCGAACCCGACGAGGTATATTGGTATGTGCGCATAATTATCGTTTGACAAAAGGGCCACCCGCAACTAAAATATTGCAATGAAGATCCACACCCTGAAAAAAGGCACGATCGAGAAGTTCCTCCAGAGGACCAAGAGCCGTGAGTCCAAGCCGCCGGGCATGGACCTCGGCCTCGACGACATCCTCAAGGAGATACTCGCCAAAGCCAACGAGTTCGTGCCGTCGAGGGCCGGCTCCATCCTTCTGGACGACCCCTTCCACAAGTTCGCCAACATCAACAGCCCCGACGAGAACCTGCTCCACTTCGTCGCGTGTTTCGGGCCGGGCTCCGCGCGACTGATAGGCTACTCGCTGCCGGTCACGCTCGGCATCACAGGCAAGACCTACCTCACCGGCAGGCCGTACATGACCAAGGACCCGTCCATGGACGAGAACTTCTTCGAGGGCGTGGACCACGAACTCAACAGGACGTCCAAGTCGATCATCTGCGTCCCCATCGTGATAGGCAAGTCCGTCTGCGGCGTGATAGAGCTGGTCAACAGGAAGGGCAGGCCCAACTACACACGGGAAGAGCTGAACCTGCTGGAGATATTCGCGGGCTACACGTCGACTTTGATACAGAACGCGCTCGACGCGAAGCGCCACGAGGAGCTTACCCGGAGGGACGACCTGACGGGGCTTTTCAACGACCGCTTCTTCCACCAGCAGCTCTCCGAGGAGCTGAGAAACGCGAAGAAGAACTCGGCGGACATCTCGCTTTGCTTCATCGACCTCGACAACTTCAAGTCCGTCAACGACACGTACGGCCACCTCGCGGGGAGCCGGACGCTTTCCGAGGTGGGCGCGCTCCTCACGCATACGCTCAAGGACGACGAAGCGAGCATCGTGCGTTACGGCGGCGACGAGTTCGCCATAATCCTGCCGGGCAAGGGCAGGGACGCGGCGCACGCCGTCGCCGAGAGGGTGAGGAAGGCTATCGAGGACGCGGTGTTCCTGAAGGAGAAAGGCCCGGACGGCGGCCCTGCCTGCAGGATAAAGGGCGTCATCACGTGCAGCATCGGTGTCGCCTCGTTCTTCGAGGACGGGCTCGCGGGCAAGAGCATCGAGAAGGAGAAGATCTCCTTCATAAGGCAGGCGGACAGGGCGATGTACATGGCAAAGGACAAGGGCAAGAACTGCATCTGCCTCGGCGAGAAGTTCGAGGAGTCGGCCCTTCTCGGGTTCAGGTTCGACGTCTGAGCAGGCCCGCCCGGTCAGGCCTCCGGAAAGACCAGCACCGAAACGTGCGAGTGGTGCAGGACATGCATCGCCGTCCCGCCGGTGACGGCCTCCTTCAGCCTCCCGCTCCCCCCGTGAAGCGACATCGCCACAAGCCCCGCCTCCTCCTCGGCCGCTATCTTTATTATCTCTTCTGCCGCGTGCCCGTCATGGACATGGGTGCGTACCGTAAGCCCCTCCGCGGACAGCCCGCCCGCGAGGCCGTCCAGCCTCGCCTCGGCCTTCTCCGCCAGCGACAGCCGTCCGGCCTGCGTCCAGCCGCCCACGACGACGTGCGCGAGGACGACCTCGCGCGCCGCCACGCGCATCTCTTTCGTCACCCGCCCGAGTACGGCCAGGGACGCGTCCGAGAAGTCGAGCGGGACCAGCACCTTCCCGAACGGCACGACTCGGCAGACGCCTTCGTGCGCCTCCGGCACGGCGCCCCCGGCCAGCCTCTCGACGAACACGGGTACGCCTGAACCACGGACCACGTCCTCCGCCGTGCTGCCCACCAGGAGCCCTCCGAGCGCGCCCCTGGGCGTCGATCCCATGATGACGAGCGTCGCGCCCCACTCGCGCGCGCATTTGAGTATCTCGGCCGCGGGCTCGCCCGCCCGCACCGCCGCGTCCACGCTGATGCCCCGCTCGGCAAGGTAGTCCTTCTTTGCAGCAAGCTCCTCGTTGGCGCGTGCCTCGACGTCGTAGAACCCCTCGGCCTCCTGGTCCTTGTCCATGACATAGAGTATGCGGGCGTGGCCCATGCCCATGCATTTAAGCTCCGCGAGTCCCATGAACACGCGTGAGCAGTCCCTTGACAGGTCTGTGGCGAACAGCACCCTTTTGAACATACCGTCCATCGGCGGCACCTATCCTGTTTTGTGGTTCGGAGCCTTGGCTATCAGGA
Organism: Nitrospirota bacterium; assembly: GCA_016212105.1. Taxonomy (GTDB): domain Bacteria; phylum Nitrospirota; class JACRHJ01; order JACRHJ01; family JACRHJ01; genus JACRHJ01. Next base: position 16,293 of record JACRHJ010000020.1, on the reverse strand, counting down.
CGCTGCAGTCCGCGTGCTTGAGCACCCTGTGGGCCGCGCTCCCGAGTATCAGGCCGGTAAGGCCGTGCATGCTCTTGCTGCCCATAACGACTATGTCCGCGCCCAAGTCCTCGGACTCGCGGATTATCTCGACGTCGGGTATCCCGAACGCGACCTTCGTCCCGACCTTCCCGAAGAAACGCCGGAGGTACTCCGCGTCTTCGGAGGCCCAGCCCTCGGCCACCTTCCGGCTGTGCTCGCGAAGCTCGGCCATCATCAGGGATACGTCCTCGTCCGGGTAGTACTTCTCCGTGACGCTCTCGACCTCCATGTCCACGATAGAGAGGACCTCTACCTCCACGTCCATGTTGAAGAACAGAGTGCCGAACATGTCCCGTGCGCGGCGCGCGCCGGGCGAGCCGTCCGTGCAGTAGAGCGCGCGCACCGGCCTGTCGGTCGGCGGCAGCTCGCGCACGATGAACGTCGAGACGTCGCCGTTTCGGACGACCTGGTGCGCGACGCTCCCGATAAGGTATCCGGCTATGCTCGAATGGCCCTTGTGGCCCATCACTATCAGGTCGGAGCCGGACTCCTCCGCGCCCTCCAGTATCTCCTGCCAGGGCGTGCCCTCGCGGACGGCCGTGGATACGCGCGCCCCGGTCGGCGTCACGAACCGTTTCGCGTCCTCGACCAGCGCCTGGGCTGCCCGCCTCCCGGCCTTGACGAAGTCGCGCGACGGGTCCACGCTGTCCGGGACGAGGTACTCCTTCAGGGCGTGGAGCAGGACGACCTCGCTCTCCGCGCCGAGCCCCAGCCTCTGGATGTACCGCGCCGCTGTCTCGGAGTATTCCGAGCCGTCTGTCGCGAGCAGGATCTTCATCTTACCTCCTATATGTATGGCCTCAGCCTGTTGTACAGGTCTTCCCTCGGCATGGAGCCCACGAACCGCCCCGCCTCCCTGCCGCCCTTCACAACCACGAATGCGGGTGTGCCGCGTATCTCGTAGCGCATTGCGGAGGCCGGGTTCTTCGTTATGTCGAGCTTTGCCACGACTGCCCTGCCGGAAAGCTCGCGGGCAAGGTCCTTCAGCACCGGGTCCATCCGGAGGCAGTGGCCGCAGGACGGTGACCAGAACTCGACCATCACCGGCAGGGCCGAGCCCTCCACCGTCCGGCCGAAGTCCGCGTCGGTGACGTCTACCGGCGAGCCTCCGGCCCGTGGCAGCGCCGCATGACACTGGCCGCACCGGCCCGCATCGCCAGCCCTGTCCGCCGGTACCCTGTTGAGCGTCCCGCAAGACGGGCAGCGCAGGTTGATGGATGCCTGCATGAAATATACCCCCTGTCACAATATTATAACAAATAATCCGGACAGTGGCCCCCTCGCGGCTGTTTTTTCTGACAACCATCCGGCGTTATGTTATATTTCTTAGGACATATGTGCACTTGTACAGTCAAGGAGGACGCATGCCGGAAGACAACGAGAACTCCCGCCGGAAATTTCTGGGGATTGCGATGGGCGGGATATTCGGGGCTATAGCCTTCGGCTACATCGTGCCGATGGCGGCGTACATCATAAAACCGTCGCTCAGGAGGGTGGAGAGCGGCTGGTCGGACCTGGGCCCGCTGGACGCCTTGACCGCCGGGGTGCCGGCATCCGTAGCCATGACGGTCGTATCGAGGGAAGGCTGGAAGGAAAAAGAGGAGAAGAACAACGTCTGGGTGGTGAGGGGCGAGGGCGATAACGTGACCGTGTTCTCCCCGACCTGCCCGCACCTGGGATGCGGGTACAACTGGGACTCGGCGAGGAACGAGTTCGTCTGCCCATGCCACGAGAGCATGTACACGATAGACGGGAAGGTGACCGGCGGGCCGGCCCCGAGGGGGCTCGACACCCTGCCGGTCAAGGTCGAGGGCGGGCGGCTCTACGTCAGGTGGGAGCGGTTCCGCCTCGGCATATCGGACAAGATAGAGGCGTGATTTATTCCTGGACCACGTGTAAAGCACGGGGCGACAAATAATGCCGTCATTCCCGCGAAAGCGGGAATCCAGTGACTTTTATTGAATTGCCTGAGCAATATCACCGGAGGACATCAGATGCTGCTCGACTACATAGGCCGCTGGCTCGACGACAGGCTCGGCGTGGGAGACGTCCTGGGGAGGCTGCTCACCAAGCCGCTCAGGGGCGGGGCGCGCTACATGTTCAGCCTCGGCTTCGTGAACCTCTTCCTGTTCGTGAACCAGGTCATTACCGGCATGCTCCTGATGCTTTACTACGTCCCGTCGCCGGACCACGCTTATGACACCGTCAAGTTCATACAGGACGGAGTCCCGTTCGGGTATATGATACGCGGCCTCCATTACTGGGGCGCGAACTTCATGGTGGTGACGGTGATGCTCCACGCAGTGCGCGTCTTCGTCTTCGGCGCGTACAAGAAGCCGCGCGAGCTTATGTGGCTGACCGGCGCGGCGCTCCTTCTCCTGGTCTTCGGGTTCGCCTTCACCGGCTACCTGCTCCCGTGGGACCAGAAGGCATACTGGGCCACGGTCGTCGGCACGAGCGTGCCGGGCACCGCCCCGGTATTCGGGCACATGATAACGAGCGTGATGCGGGGCGGGACGGAGGTTGGCGCGCTGACGCTCACCCGCTTCTTCACGCTCCACACGATGGTCCTGCCCTGGACGCTCGCCGGGATAATCGGCATGCACCTGACGATTACCCAGCTCGTCGGCCACACGTCGCCCTGGGACCCGGTAAAGGCAGCAAAAACCGCCCCGTTCTTCCCGGACCAGGTGTTCAAGGACGCGGTCATGATGCTTGCGGCCTTCGCGGGGATGGCCTTCCTCGCCACGGTCGCGCCCGAGGAGCTGGAGACCCTGGCGGACCCCACCGACCACCACTACATACCGCGCCCGGAATGGTACTTCTACTTCCTGTTCCAGATACTGCACTACTTCGAGGGGCCGCTGGAGGTCGTCGGGACGGTCATACTGCCGAACGTCTTCATTGCCGTCCTGCTGATGCTGCCGTTCATCGACCGGGGCCCGGAGACGGACCCGGCTAAGAGGCCGAGGGCGATGGGCGCCCTGGCGACGGTCATCTTGGGATATGTCGCTCTCACGGTGCTCGCCGCCCTGGCCGCTCCTGCCGAGCACGGACCGGCCCCATCCGCGCCACCCGCTCCGGCTGCCGCGGGCGCGCCATCAGGGACCACGTCCTCCTCCACACCGGCGCCCGGACCCGCGACGGGTTCCGGGGTCGCTGCGACTCCCGCCGCCGGGGCCGTACTCGCGCCAAAGGAAAAGCCCGCGCCGGCCGCGGACGTGTCAACCGGAAAGAGGCTGTACGGGGAGCTTGGATGCTCCGGATGCCACAACCTGGGAGGGCAGGGCGGCAAGGTGGGGCCGCCGCTCGAAGGCGTGGGCACGAGGCGCGACAGGGCCTGGATAAAGGGCCATTTCAGGGAGCCTTCTAAGTTCTCGCCTGGCAGCACGATGCCGCCGTTCGCGCAGCTCCCGGACAGGGACCTGGACGCGCTGACGGACTACATGATGTCGCTCAGGTAGGTAGTCCACTCCATTTACCCCTCTCCCTTCTCTGGGAGAGGCTGTCCCGCGTTTCGCGGGACGGGTGAGGGATGGTTTATCAGTCCTTGAACCCGTAGAACGCGCGCATCTCGGCGGTGTATACCTTGTGGGATTCGTAGACGAAGAGGGGCGGCAGCACCTTCATGCCGGACGCGCCGCACTTTACCGCCTCGATGAGCGCCATGCTGGCCTCGTCGGCGACGGTCGAGTGTATCGTGCGGAGCCGCTTTGGCTCAAGTGCGTTCTCGCGCATCAGGTGGAAGAGCTCGGCCAGCCGGGTCGGGTTGTACACGATGCAGAGACGGCCCCGGTTCCGTAGCATTGCGGAGGCCGACTTCAGCATGTCGTCGAGGCCCGCCGTCATCTCGTGGCGGGCGATTGCGCGCTCGTCGCCGGGGCTTATCTTGCCGGTGCCGGGCTTGCGGAAGGGCGGGTTCATGACGACCAAATCGAAGCCTTCCGGCGGGAGCGTCTTGGGGAGCTCCTTGAGGTCGATGTGCATGAACTCCACGCGGCCGGATAAGCCGTTGACCTCCGCGTTTCTTACCGCGCGTCCGAAGAGGCCGTCCTGTATCTCGACGCCGACTACCTTTGCTTTGGGGTATCGCTTCGCAAGAAGCAGCGAGACCACGCCGCTGCCCGCGCCGAGTTCGAGGATGCGCGAGACAGTCCGCACCTCCGGGAAGTCGGCGAGCAGGAGCGCGTCCAGAGAGAAGCGGTAGCCGGACTTCGTCTGGTAGACCTCTACTTCGAGGTCGCGGATTTTTATGGAGTCGAGGGTTTCCAAGAGGCATCCAAAGCTTCTGTCAACTGATTTAATTTTTCAATAAACTTGTCTATATTGTTGACTTCCTCCAGCTCGTATAGTCTATATATATCACGAAGCGCCATTAACATTAAATCAACAAGCGTTACTAGAGTAAAACGTGTCTCTGTATAGTTTGGGCCAAAATCGATCATGTTAAGTTCGCCATCTTGGGTGCAGATGTATTTTTCAAGTGACTTAACATTTGAATGAACCGAATCGCACATCACTCGGTATACGGTGTCATAATGATGCATCATGCCAACGTTTCGCGCAAGTTGATCGATTTTAAGTTTAACAATGGAGTTCGATGCGATCTCACTATTGAGTCTATCTATTTCGCCACCGTTGGCAAAATCTCTCAACTCGGTAAATACTGCATCGTCGGGATAGTTTTTTACTACCACGTTCATAATCTTTAACCTGCGTATTGTGTCTTGCTGTATGTATTTCTTGAAGAAGCCGCTATCAGAGCAGCAATTTTTCAAGTAAACAAGGGACTCAAATACCGAGCGAATCATGATTTCTGATTCAATAACAAGCCCGCGTTTTGATAAAATTACACCAGCCTGATATCCATTTAACACCCTCACAAATAGACACGCGGCAATTACTTTCTGACCGTCATCATCAGGTGGCTCAAATTGGTGTTTCTCTTTTTGGACAAAATTATTAACCTCGTAACATAGATCGAAATAATCCTTGTGCGTTTTGTATATGTCATTTGCATAGAATTCAGCATCTTTGCCTAAAAAACCGTACTCCTCAAAAGGCATTTCTATCCTCCGGTACTCCTCTATTCACAGCGCCACCGCCTCAATGTTCACCACATCTCCTTGCCTCTATGCTGAAGCTCAACAGACGTAACATTCGGATACGCCTCCTTCAAGCAGCCCTTCAGTTTCCTAAGTGTATTCACTGCCCGGCGAGCCATGTCCCTCTTGTCAATTGGCACAATCTGCACATCTACTTTCTCGCCCTTCTCTATCTCTTCCTCGAAATGCAGCGCCACCGCCTCCTTGATATTCTCAAGCAGCTCGTCGTAGGTCTTTCCCTGCGTGAAGACGGACTCCCTTATCCCACGCGCGCACCACATCTCGCCGTCGTGGTATGCCTCTATCTTGACGTGCAGCATGTTTGCCTCCCACTACAACCAAGGCCACATCCTTAATCTACCAAATCCCCCATTGCAAAGCAAACAAATAAACCTAAACCATCCCCTGCGGGTCCACGTCCACGTCCAGCGAACACCCGGGCAGCAGCTTCTTCTCGTTGAGCGACTTGATGCCGACATCGAGCGCCTTGTGCAGCCGCGTCGCCGACGGCCCTTTCAGTATCACGAACCAGCGGTACTTGCCCCGCACCCGCTTTACCGGAGCTGGCGCGGGGCCGAGCACCGTGACGCCGGTGCCCTTCGCGGCGGAGAGGAACTCCCGCGCGGCGGCCATCGCCCCGCCCTCCGCGTTCTCCGGCTTTACGGCCCGGAGAATCACCAGCGCGAGCCGCGAGAACGGCGGGTAGCCGAGTTCCTTCCGGAAGGCGATCTCCTCCGCGTAGAACCCGGCATAGTCGTGGGTCGCGGCATGGGTCAGGGCGTAATGCTCCGGCTGGAAGGTCTGGACGAATACCTCGCCCGGCGTGTCGCCGCGTCCGGTGCGGCCCGCGACCTGGGTCACGACCTGAAACGTGCGTTCCGCCGCGCGGAAGTCCGGGTGGTGGAGCCCCGTGTCCGCGAGGACCACGCCGACCATCCCGATGCCGGGCAGGTCGTGTCCTTTCGAGACCATCTGCGTGCCGAGGAGTATCCCGGACTCCCCTGAAGCGACCTCGCCCAAAAGCTTCGCGTAAGCTCCGCGCTCCTTGACGGTGTCCCGGTCCACGCGCGTAATCTTCACGCCGTCGTAGAGCTTCTCAAGCTCCTTCTCGATACGCTCGGTGCCGCCGCCCATATATTTGATCTTGTCGCCGCCGCACTTGGGGCAGAGCGTCGGAGGTGTCTGCTCGTCGCCGCACCAGTGGCAACGGAGCGACCGCGCGGACTTGTGGAACGTCAGGGATATGGAGCAGCTTGGGCATTCGGGCACGTGGCCGCAGTCCCGGCAGACGAGGAAGTCCGAGAAGCCGCGCCGGTTCAGGAAGAAGAGCGCCTGCTCGCCCCTCTCCAGCCTCTCGCGCGCGGCGCCTGCCATGACGGAGGTGATGGGGTACTCGCCCGGCTTGTCTTTTAAGTCTATGATGTGCACCCTCGGCATCGGCCGGCCGAGGACGCGTTCCGGGAGTTCGAGGAGCGTATACTTGCCCTTCTTCGCGTTGTAATAGCTTTCGAGAGACGGCGTCGCGCTGCCGAGGACGACCGGGCATTTCTCCATGCTCGCCCGCATGACGGAGACGTCCCGCGCGTGGTACTTTACCCCTTCCTCCTGCTTGTAGGAGCCGTCGTGCTCCTCGTCGACGATGATCAGGCCGACCTCTGTGAACGGGGCGAAGACGGCGGAACGCGCGCCTACCGCGACGGAGGCCTTGCCGTTTCGGATGCGCCACCACTCTTCCCGGCGCTTGGACTCGGTCAGGCCGCTGTGGAGGACCGCGACCTCCGCCCCGAACCGGGCCTTGAACCGCCGCGCAAGCTGGGGAGTGAGCGAAATCTCCGGGACGAGGACGATCGCGCCGCGTCCGGAGCCCTTCAATGCCTCTATGGCGCTGAGGTAGACCTCGGTCTTCCCGCTGCCGGTCGCCCCGTGGAGGAGGAAGGGCCGGAATGAGCCTTCCTTAACCGCCGCCTGCACCTGCCCGGCGGCGGCAACCTGCTCGGCGTTCAGAGAGAGCGCATGTGCCTCTCCGAAGAGGCCGTCTGGTTCCTCCGCGACGCCCTTGCGGGGCCGGACGGCGACGCCTTCCTCCAGTCCCGGAGGGAGCGCGACGCCGAGCGCCATCCCCCACGGCGCGCGGTAGTACGCCCCGACCCAGCGGGTAAGCTCCATAAGCCCCGGCGGGACGAGCGGGTCCGCGTCGGGGATGTCGAGTATGTCCTTTACGTCATATTCGCCCTTCGTGGCGGTCAGCCCGACTATATATCCGGTCCTGACCCGGCTGCCGAGCGGGACGACCACCCTTTGCCCGGGGACGGCCCTATGGGCGAGATGCGGCGGCAGCGAATAGGTGAAGGACTTCTCCGCGCCGAGGCCGATGACGACGTCAAGGTATTTATTTACCTGCTCCATCAGTACCTTCATGGATTGTTGGCGGACGCTCACATATGCGGGTTGCGCGGTTTCGAGCAGGGCGCGGTATTGGTATCGCTCAGAAAATACTACTTTCGGGTTATAGCGCTCAATTATCGTGCATGTCTATACCTCATATAGCCCACCGCCATCTTTAATGATATTTAATCTAATCAGCAGGTTACCCATGTTACGGGGATTTTTATTAAATTATCGGCATCTGGACGAAAAAGGCCCGGATATTGCATGGTTCTATATTTGGAGACGCAGTTTCATTATTACCGGCGGCGGAACGAGAGTGATTATGAAAGAATTGTTCCACAAAATCAACAGCAATCTTAAGGCCAAGATAGTAATACTCACGGCCGTGCTGCTTGCCGGTTTCTTCACCGCGCTTGTCGCATACAACATCCGCTCTGAGCGTTCCTTCTACCTTACCTCAGTCGAAAACCAGCTCAGGATGCTCTCGAACACCATCGAGAGGAGCCTTGTGGACGCGATGGGCAGGGACGAGCGCGACGAGGTCCAGCGCATCATGGAGCGCATCGGAAGCAGCGGCGACATCGAGGACATCCGGATATTCAGCGACAGCAAGGTAATCCTGCGCTCGTCCAACCCCGCCGAGATAGGCACCCATATAGACGAAGAGAACTACGGGAAGTACAAGCAGTCGGTCGACACCTTCTTATTCAGCAAGGCAGGCCAGAAGAAGCTGTTCCTCATAAAGCCGATACTCAACAGGCCGGCCTGTTTCGGCTGCCACGACTCGTCACAGCAGATAAACGGCGTCCTCGAGGTCAGCTTCTCGCTCCTCAAGGCCGAGGCCGAGATAAACCAGCACCTGAGGAAGCTCATAATCGCCTCGGCGCTCATCAGCCTTACCATCGTCCTCGCCGTCATAATCCTGCTCGAGTTCCTGGTCACACGCCCGATATACCGCCTCAGGGAGGCTATGAGCGCGGCCGAGTCCGGGGGCGACGTCAGCCTCGACGGCGCTTCCGGCGACGAGATAGGCCAGCTCCAGAAGAAGTTCGTCCAGATGCTCGGCAGCATCAGGCACTTAAACGACGAGAACACCAAGAAGGAGATGGAGCTTTTCAAGAGCGTCGAGGTGTCCAACTCCCACGCCCGGATGAAGTCCGTTATGGAGGCGATGCCGGACGGCATATCCATACTGACCCGCGACATGGTAATCCAGGACCTGAACCCGAGGAGCCAGGAGATATTCCCCGGCGCCCAGAGGGGCGACTTCTGTTACCGCGTGATACACGGCCGGAGCGAGCCCTGCGCACACTGCGGCGTCATAAAGGTCTTCGAGGACGGCCAGGTGCATGAGCACCAGTCCACCTTCTACCTCCCGGACGGCAAGGAGCGCATAGTCCACAGTATATCCGCCCCGGTAAAGGACAAGGACGACAACATCACCCACGCCATCGAGGTCGTCAGGGACATAACCGACCGCATCCGCGCGGACAAGGCGAAGATAGAGGCCGAGCACCGGCACAAGAAGGAGCTCGAGGCGATGAACCTTCAGCTCTCCCGCCGCGTGAAGGAGGTCGAGGAGGCCAACAACCAGATAGCGATGCTCATCAAGGACCTCGCCCACAAGAACACCGAGCTGGAGAAGGTCGTCGAGCGCCTCACGACGGTCAACCATATCGGCAACATCCTGAACTCGCTCCTCGACAAGGACAACGTCGTCGAGGTCATCGTCACCACGATGGCGAGGACGATGAACGCGGAGATATGCTCGCTGATGCTTATGAACGAGGTCACCGGCGAGCTGGACGTCGCCTTCGCGGTCGGCCTCGACGGTATACGCCTCAGGAGCGTCAAGGTCGGCGAGGGCATCTCCGGATACGTCGCCCAGCAGGGAAAGCCGCTCCTCGTCGTGGACATAGAGAAGGACCCGCGCTTCCAGAGGAAGGCGAGCGACCCGCAGTACACGACCACGTCGCTCATCGCCGCGCCTCTCTTCATTAAGGGCAAGGTCATCGGCATCCTGAACGTCAACAACAAGAAGACCGGCGAGCCGTTCAACCACAACGACCTGGACCTGCTCACCACCGTGGCCGGACAGGCCGCCATCGCTGTCGAGAACTCCAACCTCTACAGGGACATCCGGTCGAGCTACTTCGACACCGTGCGCGCACTCGTCAACGCCCTCGAGGCCAAGGACAAGTACTCCAAGGGCCACTCCGAGCGCGTCACGCTGCTCGCCATGATGATAGCCGAGGAGATGGACCTGCCCGAGGACAGGAAGCAGGCGCTCCAGCACGCGGGCGTCCTCCACGACATCGGCAAGATCGGAATCTCGCTCAGCATCCTGAACAAGGACGGGAAGCTGACCGGCGAGGAGTACGACATGATAAAGGACCACCCGCTCATCGGCGAGAAGATTCTCGACCCGATAACCTTCCTCAAGGACGTCAAGACCATCGTCGGCGAGCACCACGAGCGCTACGACGGCAAGGGCTACCCCCACCAGAAGATGGGCGCCGAGCTGTCCCTGGAGGCCAGGATACTCGCGGTGGCCGACACCTTCGACGCCCTGACGTCCGACAGGCCGTACAGGAAGGCGCTCCCGTTCGAGGACGCGGTCGCCGAGATACAGCGCTGCGCCTCCTCCCAGTTCGACCCGGACGTCGTGGACGTCTTCCTCAAGACCATCGGCGGGGGCGGCGAGAGCACCCACTGAGATGTAAAAGCGCAGACAAGAAAGGCTGGCACTGACGTGTCGGCCTTTTTTTTGGGGGTGGGGGTGGGCGTATGTCCAGCGGCTGACTGATGCCTTTAACTCGCTCCTTTGCCTGTCCCGGAATATGAGCTGGGACACGGTGTCCAGGAAGCTTGCCTGTTTGGTTTGCCGGATTAACGCCGGCTGCCAGGGCGTCTCTATAATTCTCCATTTGCCTTTTACCTCCCCTGTATGCTAAAGTTACGGTTCAGCCTTGTTCCAGGCTATCACAATACCGAACTGGGTGAACATGCCGTATCATAACAACATCCTCCGCCGCGCCTCGCTTGCCGCGCGGCTCATCTGCCTGCTCCTTCTGGTCCTTGCCGTAATGCCAAAGCCCGCGCAGGCCAACACCGAGATCATCCCGCTCCCGGTCTACGCGACGTCCAGAAACGGCGGCAACGACTACGGCTTCATGCCGGTCTTCATGCAGAAGGACGAGGGCGAGTACGTATACGCGATAATCGCGCCGTCGGTGATATACAACGACCAGACCGGGACGAACATCACCTTCCGCTACCTCGGCTACCCGACGGTGGACAGGAACTTCCGCGTATTCGTCAACCAGTCCATCGGCGTCGACCGCGAGGCGACCGTCGAGTACTGGGACAACAAGCTCATGGACGGGCGGTTCAGGCTGTTCGCGCGCGGGACGGTGTTCCGCGACTCGACATACAGGTTCTTCGGGTTCGGCGAGAACAGCCGCGAGGCGGACGAGACGGACTACAGCAACCTTGAGGTGTCGCCTGAGTACAGGCTCGGTTACTACCTGCCGCACAACCTCGTCGTCTCGTTCGGCCAGAAGTTCCGCCGCGTGGATATCAGGCGCGGCAAGCTGACGAAGCTCCCGTACCTCCAGAGCCGCTTCCCGGACATAGACGGCATTAAAGGCGGCACGACGCTCGCCAACCGCGTTACGCTCACCTACGACGACCGGGACGACGAGGTCTACCCGACCTCCGGGCAGCTCGCGAACGTATACGGCGAGGTGTCGCGCGACTTCACCGGCGACAGGACGTACACCCGCGTCGGCGCGGACGCCCGGAAGTTCATATCGTTTTCGGACGGCCGCTACACGACGGTCATCAAGGGCGCGTTCGAGCTTACCGGCGGGTCGCACATCCCGTTCTTCGAGAGGGGCGACATCGGCGGCGAGAACAGCCTTCGCGGCCTCGGGACGTACAGGTTCATAGACGACGGTTACGTCGTCATAAACCTGGAGGAGCGCATCAGGCTCTTCAGGCTGCATATCTACGGCGTCTGGAGCGACTGGGAGGTCGCCCCGTTCGTGGACATGGGGCGCGTGTACAGCTCTTTCAGGAAGCAGCCAATTGAGGGATACCGGATAAACCCCGGCGTGGGCTTCCGTGCGATTGTTAAGCCGAACGTCGTCGGACGCGTGGACTTCGGGTACGGCCAGGAAGGCCTGAACGCGTTCGTCGGGCTGGACTTCCCTTTTTAGGATTGTTGTAGGGGCCGTACCAGGCGAAGCGCGTGTCGGCCCTGTTATTGCAGTTGGTTGTCATCCTGAGCGAAACCGCAGGACCCACCTTTGACTTTCGTCTTTTGAATCAAAGTCAACTGTGGATTCTTCGCTTCGTTCAGAATGACACCATAAGAACAAAATCAGGGCCGACACGCAGGTCGGCCCCCCTACAAATGGTAATGGAGGAACAACACAAGATGAGCTTCGACAGAGACCTGACCCGGCTACCGGAGGCGATTAACGACGAAGACTACGTAATCGCGACATACTACCTCGAAACACCGATGGACATATACAAGGCGGCGAACGCCTTCGCGGCGGAGCAGTCCACCGGCACATGGCAGAGGGTCGGCTACGAGACCGACGAGATGCGCGAGGTGCACGGCATAAAGGTCGTCGGCATATACGAACTGCCGTACGTCCCCGCTGGCCCGAACCTTCCGACCGGCACGAGGATGTCCGAGTTCGGCGCGGGCAACGTCAAGATCAACGCGGCGGTGCTGAGGCTCGCCTTCCCGCACATAAACTTCGGGCCGAAGATACCGAACCTCCTGACGGCGGTCGCGGGCAACCTCTACGAGATGGGCGCGTTCACGGCGATCAAGCTCCTCGACCTGGAGTTCCCGCAGAGCTTCCTGAAAGACTTCACGGGCCCGAAGTTCGGGATAAAGGGCACCCGCGACATCATAGGAGTGTACGACAGGCCGCTGGTCGGGGCCATCATAAAGCCCTGCGTGGGGGTGTCGCCCAAGCAGATAGCGGAACTCGCATACCAGGGCGCGAAGGGCGGGCTGGACTTCATAAAGGACGACGAGCTTATCGCCGACACGAAGTACAACACCATCAAGGCGCGCGTCAAGACCATCGTCAAGGCGCTCAAGCGCGCGGAGGACGAGACAGGCGAGAAGACGATGTACGCCTTCAACATCACCGACCGGATGGACAGGATACGCGAGCTGCACGACATAGTCGTAGAGGGCGGCGGCAACTGCGTCATGATAAACGCGGCGACCGCCGGGCTCGAGGCGATGCGCGAGCTGGCCGAGTACACGCAGGTGCCGATCCACTGCCACCGTGACTTTGCCCCGATGTGGGCGCGTTCGCCGTACCTCGGCATCTCGTTCCACTGCATCACGAAGCTCTTCCGCCTTAGCGGCGCGGACCAGTGCCACTGCGGCGCGGTATCCGGCAAGCTCTACGAGACGGACGAGGAGGTGCTGACGAACATCCGCGCGTGCACGCTCGACTTCGGGAAGATCGGGCCGTCCACGCCGGTGTCCTCCGGCGGCCAGTGGGCGGGCAAGGTGCCCATAAACAAGAGGAAGATAGGCCACCTCGACTTCATACACCTCTCCGGCGGCGGCATATACGCGCACCCCAGGGGCGCGGAGATGGGCGCGAGGAGCGTCCGCGAGGCCTGGGACGCGACTCTCGCGGGCATAACGCTGGAGGAGTACGCCAAGGACCACGAGGCACTCAGGACGGCCATCGAGCATTTCGGCGCGCCGGTGTATTAAAGTAGAAGCCCTCACCCCCAACCCCCTCTCCCACACGGGGAGAGGGGGATTATAATATACCCTCTCCCTTCAATGGGAGAGGGTGGCCCGAAGGGCCGGGTGAGGGTTGGTTTATTTGGTTTATAATGTAGGGGCCGGCCGTGTGTCGGCCCTTTTTTTCACGAGGTGCCGTATGATGAAAAAATCCGACTGGGAGTTCCGGTTCGGCCTCGGGCTCGTCGTCCTGTCGCTCTTTGTCTACATGCTCCACTACTACATATTCCGCGACGCGTACTACATATTCTATTACCCGATACTAGACATCGCGTTCGTCCCTGTGCAGGTGCTCCTTGTCACGCTCGTCCTCCAGAAGATGCTGGAGAAGCGCGACAAGGAGTCGATGGCCCACAAGATGAACATGGCCATCGGGATATTCTTCTCGGAGATGGGCACCGAACTGCTTGACAGGCTCCAGGAGTTCGACACAGACACATCCGCTATACGGGGGGACCTCTGCGCGAGGGATGACGGCACGCTCGGCGACTTCGACAAACTGGTGAGGAAATACACGGGATTCGCCCCGCACGTCAACTGCCGGAAGGGCGACCTGCCGGGGCTGAAAGTGTTTCTTACCGGCAAACGGCAGTTCATCCTCGGCCTGCTGGGGAACCCGAACCTTATAGAGCACGACAAGTTCACCGACCTGCTCTGGGCGGTGCTGCACCTGTCCGAGGAGCTTCACAGGCGGGACGGCTTCGAAAACCAGCCGGACCCGGACTGCGCCCACATAGGCGGCGACGTGAAGCGTGCATACGGCCTGCTGGTCGTCGAGTGGATAGCGTACATGAAACACCTGCAGAAGGACTACCCGTACCTGTTCTCGCTCGCAATGCGCACGAACCCGTTCGACTCCTGCGCGAAGGTCGAGGTCTCCTGACCGGGACTTGCTTCCCGGCTGTGCTATACTTAATTGTATGGTTGGGCCACATGACGGGAGGTGGTGCGGGTTATGATTAAAGCTACATTCGGCGCGGGATGCTTCTGGCACGTCGAGGAGGTCTTCCGCCGCACTCCGGGAGTTGCATCGACGAGGGTCGGGTACATGGGAGGCAAGACCCGGAACCCGACATACAGCGACGTATGCTACAAGAGGACAGGGCACGCCGAGGTGGTCGAGGTCACATACGACCCGTCGCTTGTCACCTACGACACCCTGCTCGAAATATTCTGGGAAATGCACGACCCGACCTCGCTCAACCGTCAGGGGCCGGACATCGGCGAGCAGTACCGTTCCGTAATATTCTACCACAACGACGAGCAGAGGAAGAAGGCGGGCGAAGCGAAGGCGAGGCTCGCCGCGGAGAGCAGGTACGAGCGGCCCGTGGTCACGGCAATAGAGCCCGCCGGCGAGTTCTTCATGGCCGAGGAGTACCACCAGCAGTACTTGGAGAAGCGCGGGAAGTCGTCCTGCGCGAGTTAAACGCGCGGGACGTGTTCGTGTATCGTGTTCGTGATGGATTTTAATGTAGGGGCGGGTCCCCGTGCCCGCCCTTCATATGTCATTGCGAGGAGTCCCGCGTTTCGCGGGACGACGCGGCAATCTCATCCTTTTCCGTCATTCCCGCGAAGGCGGGAAACAGATACAGGCAGATTCTTCGCTGCGCTCAGAATGACACAATAAAAACCCAATAAGGGCCGACACGCGCTTCGCCTGGTACGGCCCCTGCAATAGGACACATTTCTTGACTGCTTCTCCCTTCCATCCCCCTACGCATCACGAAAGGCCCCGGCCCCGGCTCGCGCTCGCGCTCTCCGGCGGCGCGGCCCGGTGCATAGCCCAGCTCGGGGTGCTGCAGGTGTTCGAGGAGGAGGGCATCGCGGTAGACGCCATCGCCGGGACGAGCGGCGGCTCTCTTATCGGCGCGCTGTACCTGGACGGCAGGATGTCCGTGGGCGAGCTTGTCACGCTCGCGGCGAAGACCGGCTGGACCGACGTTTTCAAGCCGGCCATACCCACGACCGGGCTCATCAGCTCGGAAGGCATACACCGGTTCATCTCCTCGCACCTGCACGCCCGGTACATCGGCAACCTCGATAAACCCTTCGCGGCGGTCTGCGCGGACATGATTACCGGGGACAAGGTCGTGCTTACCTCCGGCTCGCTCGCGCTCGCCGTGCAGGCGTCCTGCTCGCTGCCGATAATCTTCACGCCGACCGAGGTCGGAGGAAGGGCGCTGATAGACGGCGGGTATGTGAGCCAGATACCCGTGCTCGCCGCGCGCGAGGAACTCGGCGCGCGGCATGTCGTCGCTGTTGACGTGAACCACAAGGCTGGAGCGGAGGACCCGAGGCTGACCAGCCTGCCGAGGGTTGCGATGCACCTTGCGCAGCTTCTGGGACGAAGAAACGCGGACGCGGAGCTGCCCCATGCCGACGCCGCTATCAAGGTGGACATAACCGGGATTCAGCTATACGACATCGGCAAGCACAAGGAACTCGTCAGGCGCGGCCGTGAGGCGGCGATCGAGAAGCTGCCGGAGATAAAGGCGCTGCTGTCGGGTACTTGCTCTGGCAGTTAATATCAAATGGTCATCATCCACTGACTCCCCCTCTTAAGATAAGAGGGGCAGGGGGGCGTTATGAAGTATTGCCCCTGTAAAACATCAAATCCCTGGATTCCCGCTGGAGCCTGCCCCGGTATGCCTAAAGCCGGGGCGGGAATGACGTGTGCTTGTTCGTCGCCCCGTGCTTGACACGGGGTCCAAGAAGTTGCCCTTATCAGATGCCTGGTTATTACCAGAAACCTCTTGCCTTGCGCGGTGAATTGCTATACAATCCCACAAGTGTCCGGTTGTTTAGTTGAATAAATTCAACTGGTTAGTGTCATGCGGTATTTCATATTTGTAGTCGGTATCCGTAAGTAGTTGGAATATTGGACTTTTGTCCAATACTGACACGCTCAGTACCTGTAGAATTGTG
>JACRHJ010000018.1 GCA_016212105.1 Nitrospirota bacterium | reverse complement strand
CGAAGTCCGTCGCGCGGCTCATCACCGTGTACGTACCGTTCGAGCCGAGAGACCAGTTGTAGCTCCAGGTGGACCATGTACCGGCTCCGGACGTATCCGTCGCAAGGTGCCACGTCGCGGAACCATCGGTCGAGACCTCGATGGAAGCGACGCCGGTACCAGCATCAGACGCGGTACCGGTGACATTGCAGCTCACCCCGGAGACAGGCGACACGCCGGTTGGGCTTGTGACTACTGTGACAGGCGCAGCCATGTCGTCGCACGCGTCGCCTGTACCGTCCGCGTCACCGTCCGCCTGGCCCGGGTTGGCTGTCGCCGGGCAGTTGTCCGATGCGTCTGGCACACCGTCACCGTCGCCGTCGGAGACGGCAGCGGTCATGACCACGTTCTGGAAGGTGGCAAAACCGGAGCTTGCGTCAACGTTCTGGCTCCAGTCCTGGTAGCCCGCCGCATGCGCTGTCATGTTGTATACCCCGTTGACCACCGCGAACGCATAACCGCCGTTGGCCATGCTGTTCATGCTGTAAGCCCCGGCAGTGACAAGCGCGTTCGGTATCGGGCTGCTGGACGCATTCATGACATAGCCAGATAAGATGACCATCCCGCCGTTTGTGTTATTGGTATGGAACATGAACGGCAGGTTAGATGCCGGTGTCCGTGCCCCGTACGCGTCCACAGCCGTCACGCGCCAGTAGTAGTCCTCGTCGTCGGACAGGCCAGCGGCCGCGTCCAGGACAACGAACGCGTTTGTAATGCCGTCAAGCCTCACGGACACGGAACCGAACGTCGGGGAAGTCGATAGCTCGACCTCGTAAGTCAGGCCGTCGCTGTCCGTGCTCTCCTGCCACTGAAGGACAAGCGTTGTCTCCGAGGTGCTGCCGTCCGCCGGGCCTACGAGGTTGAACGCCGACGGATAGGTCGGCGTCGCCTCCGACTTGTAGACCCTGGTCAGCATGAAGTTGGAGATATTGCCGGTCTGCCCGTCCTTGACGTAGTAGTACACCTCGTACATGCCCGGGACGAGGAACTCTATCGGGTGGCCGTCCGTATCGACAAAGCCGGTCCACTCGAACCTCTGGAGTGCGGAGTTGTAACTGTCCGCCGAAGATACCGGCACGCTGTACACCACCTGCCCGGTGCTTGTGTCTGGCGTGTAGTCCGGGGCGACGACCTCTATCCAGATGTCAGCGTTCTGGACGACCCTCGTGATGTCCGTCACCTTTGCCCAGAGCAGCCCGGGGTCGGTCTCGGCTGCCCCTATCGTTAGCGACGGCGTCACCGCCGCGAGCCCGACCGGGCTGCCCGCGTTGGTATTGAAACCTATCCCCCTGCCCGCTACAAGCATCCCGTCTGTCGACGGTGGCGCCAGGATGTTGGACCCAATCCCGTTCCCGTCGTCGTTGAGGAGCGGGTGCTGTTCCTTGAACCTGCCACCCCCCTTCATGTCGTCCACCGTGTTCATGAAGCTTGCCTTGACTGTCATGCCCGATGCAATCCAGTCGAAGAATGTGGATATGAAGTATTCGCCGTCCTTCACGTCGCCCTTCTTGCCGCTGCTTCGCTGCGACCGCTCTCCGGACGACGCGCTCGTTATCACCACCCTGTTACCTGCCGGGTCTTCGAGCTCCGGGATAAAGCTGCCGGAGTAGCAGGACCCGTCTATGAAGTATACGAGGCTGTCCGCGTTGCCTGCGTCGAGACCGCTTTCGAGCTGGTCGAGCCAGCCGTCGAGTTCAGCCGGCGTAATGTTGTTCTGGTCGGAACTGACGTCTCCCGACTGGTATATCCGGAACAGCCCCGGTTCCGCGTGGCTGACGAAGACTATGTACAGCGGCCCCGGGGCCGTGTTCATCTTTCCGAGCGCCCAGTCCTGTATCGCGTCCGCGATACCCGCCTCGGTCGGGGCCGCGTCCACCCCTCCCTGAGCGACGTTGTAGTTGAAGTACATGATGTCGTCCGGATTGAGCCCGCGTTCGAGCAGCTTGTTGTACACGAAGTTCGTCGTGACATTGTGTTCCGCAAGGCCCTCGTATCTGTAGCCGTCATAAGCCCTGCCCTGGACTATGATGGCGTATCCCGCGGTCTCGGCGACGTCCACTGCAACAATTTCCGAGATGTCGTTCAAGTACCTGGCGTCACCGGTAAAGTCCGCGCGTACATGCCATTTCCCGGGATCTGTCATCAGCGCACAACCGTTCAGCTCGAAATAACCTGTGCTGTCCATGGTTTCCACCGGGACCCCTACGCTGGTTCCTGACGGGTCCTCGAAATATATGGTGACAGGCAGCCCATCAAGGCTGTCTCCCACGTTCGGGGAAGGGGTCACCCTGCCGGAAATGTTGACCGTGCTATCCGGTGTCTTGGCGCTCGGAAGCGGGTCCAGCGCCACCGTCGTGACGGCCCTGGCCAGGTGGAACGTTGCCGGGGTACCGCTCGACGCGCCGTTATAGACGAGGTCTCCGTTCCATGTCGCCTCCACCGTCCAGTCGCCCTCCATCGGCGTGAGCTTGTACTCGTTGTACACATAGCTGTATGCCCCTGCGGTGGTTTGGGCCGCGACTGGATGGTCCACGGAGTTCGGGTCTTTGAAGTGCAGCGTCACGACAGGAGACGTGCCCTGCATGAACCCTGTTACGGTGCCTGATACAAGTATAGTGTTGCCGTACGCTATGCTGTTCGAGCCTGTTATTCCCGCGGTAACGGTGCTGTCTGACTTTGAGACGGTCGGGCCAGTTCCGGTACACGTGGTGACCTTGCCGAGCGCGTTTACGAACATGCATTCATAGTTGTATGCACCCACGGCAAGCCCGTAGGTAGTACAAGTGTTTATCCCGCCTCCAGATGTAATGATATTTACGCTGCTCAGCTGGTCACCAATCATGTACTTCAATATCCTCAATGGGTCCTGCGTGCCCGCAGGCGAGGGGTCGAAATAGTCAACGCTGAAGGTGTATGCATCCGACGGGCTGCCGCTCGGAGGCGTGAAAGACGCGTTCCCGAATCCAGCGACGTACTCGAAAGTGGTCGAGGAGCTGCGCGTCTGGCCGTTTGAGGCCTGGGTCACGTAAATATATACCGTGTTCGTGCCCGCGTACAGCGCGGACGGCGTTATGTATACCGGCCTGACAGTGGCGCTCAGCGGGTAACCCAAGGGGAAGCTACCCCCGCTCGCGATCTGAGTCCCGCTCCCGCGCGTGCCCGTGCCCCCCACCTCTACGGCATAGTCGGTTATATCCTGGTCCACATGCCACTGAACCACGCCCTCTCCCCATTTGCTTACGGTGAAGCCGAGGCTGTCGACGACTACCTGGGCCGGCTGGTTGTTCTTGTCGAAGCTGGCAACCGCGGACGGGTCGCTCTGGTTGCCGCCGGTGTCCACCGACCTTACGTAGTACAGGTAGGGGTTCTGGCCCGCGTTCACGGTTGTGTCCAGGTACTCGGTCAGGCCCGACGCGGGCACGCTTGCCGTATTGTGGTACTGGTAGTCCGAGGTGCTGAACTCGTATACGTTATAGTGGTCTATGTCAGGCTCGCCGCCTTCGTACCAGGTAAGGAAACACCGGTACTGCCCAGCTTCATAGGTCAGGTACACGCCTGTCGGCTTCGCAGGCTTCCTGTCCACTGTAAGAGCCGTGCCGTGCTCCACACTCCCTACGTTGCCCGACGGGTCCGTGACCGTGACCGTCAGAGTGTTCGCGCCTTCGGTCAGGAAGCTTTCCGAGATGAACAGGTCTATGGTCACGTTGTTGGCGTTGTTTCCCGCATAGGCGTTGACCGTGCCGCTCTTTGCCGCGACACCGTTTACACGCAGGACATAGTCCCCGCCCTTGTCAGAGTTCCAGATGAGCGATGCGTAGGTGAAGGTCTCGTTAATCTGCGTCCTCGTCAGGGTAACTATGCCAACGGTTGGCAGTATGTTGTCCTTTGACGATACCGGGCCTGCCGAGACCGGGTTCGACCTGTTGCCGGACGTGTCTTCCGCGACGACTGCATAGTAGTAGCCCGTCCCGTCAGCCGCGGAATTATCGGCGTATACATAAACGCCGGGGTCTATGGTCGCTACCGGCGTAAGGCCGGACACCGATGCTATCGGGGCCGTTTCCCTGTACACGGCGTAATGTGCAAGATCGGCGGGCTGCAAGTATCCTGCCCAGGCGAGGCTGACGCTGCCGCCTGAGTCCGCCGGGGTGTCCGATGCCGAGAACGTCAGCACCGCGTCCGGAGCGTTGTTGTCGGTAGCGTGCACCGGCCCAAAAGATGCCACCGACTTGTTCTCGTTGCCGTGCTCGTCGACCGCGGTAACCGCATACCAGTAGTCGGTGCCGTTTACGGCTGTTGTGTCGTGGAATGACCGCGCCGACGGGTTTGTCAGCGGGGCTCCTATCGGGCTCATGCCCGAAACGTCCGTGAACGGGGCCGTGCCCCTGTACACCTTGAATGCGCCGAAGTCGGACGGGCTTGAGTACCCGTTCCAGTTTATCGTGACGTCGCTGCCCTCGTCGGCAGGAGTGTCGACCGCAGTCACGCTTACCGGTGCAGGGGCCGCGTTGTCGACGTTTATGGTCAGGCCGTCGCCCGGCGTCTCCCGGTTGCCCGAGGCGTCCGTCGCCCTCGTCCTGATGTTGTACGCGCCGAAGAACGGCAGGCTCCAGTCGTAGCTCCAGCTCGTCGTGCCGGTCGCGGTATTCCACGTTGCGCCGCCATCGGTGCTTACCTCCACCAACGCCACGCCGGTGCCGTCGTCCGAGGCATTACCGGTGACACTGTAAGTCGCGCCGGATAGTACCTCGCCTGCGGACGGGGAGGCTATGGCGGATGCGGGGGCGGTGGTGTCGCACTCAACGCAGTCGAGGCCGCCGCAGTCCTCGCCAGTCTCGTCCGCGTCCTGCGTGCCGTTGTAGCAGTGCGCGTCCGGGTCGCATGCGTCACCGATACCGTCGGCGTCCACGTCCTCCTGGCCGGCGTTCGCATCTGCCGGGCAGTTGTCACAGGCGTCGCCCAGGCCGTCTGCGTCCTGGTCAGCCTGGTTGGGGTTGGTAATGTCCGGGCAGTTGTCGGATGCGGCCGGGACGCCGTCCACGTCCGAGTCCGCGTTGACGGCATATACAGGAGACGTCTTCGTGACGGTCGTGCCGTACGGGTTCTTCACCGTCACCTTGACGTAGTTCGTGCCGGCGTCGGACGCTCCCGGATGCCATACCCATACATTCGACTGGCTGTAGGTCTGCTTGACCGCGTAGACGTTGCCCGTGCCGGGGCCCTTCACGGCGAAGGAGTACAGGAACGTGCCACAGAGGTCGGAGGACGTGGCGGTCCAGGTGACCGTACCGCCGGCGTACACCGGGCTCGCCGGCCCCGGCGTCAGAGTGTTGACCGCGAGCGCCGCGTTGTCGCAGACCGCGTCGCATGCGTCGCCTATGCCGTCGTGGTCCCTATCCGCCTGGTCCGGGTTGGCGGCTGCAGGGCAGTTGTCAACGGAGTCCAATAAGCCGTCGGCGTCTGAGTCGGGGTCACACACTGCGCAGTCGAGGCCGCCGCAGTCCACGTCCGTCTCGTCGGCGTCCAGGGTACCGTTGTAGCAGTGCAGGCCTGTGTCCGGGCCGAGCTTCATGACGACGAGGTCATTGCCGCCCGCATTGACGTTGCCGGCCAGGCCGCCGTAAGTCGAGCCGTACACGACAATGCTCCCGGCGCCGCCGGCGGCGGCTCCGATGCCGTAGTCATTGGCGGGCGTACCCATCTGCTTCGTCCACTGCTTCACGCCGTCCGAGTCGTACTTGACGACGAACATATCCCGAAGGCCGGAGTTCAGGCGTCCATCAATGCCGCCTTCCGTGGAGCCGGCCAGATATACGTTGCCGCTGCCGTCCACGGTCGAACGGTTGCCGTCTTCACGCGCAGAGGTCCCGAGAAGACGTGTCCATAGCCTGTTCCCGTCCGCATCGTACTTTACGGTAAAGGCGTCATAGCCACCGGAGTTGGGCTCACCGCCCAGGCTGCCGCTTGTGACGCCGTTAACGTAAACATTACCAGCACCGTCGGCCGTGGCGGAGTAGGCCTGCTCGACCGATGCGGTCCCCATCTGCCTGGTCCACTGCTTCACGCCGTCCGTGCCGTATTTTATTATGACGACGTCATAGCTGCCCACGCTGACGTTACCGTCGAGGTCGCCCAGAGTATAACCGGCAACGTATACGTTTCCGTAGATGTCGGCGGAGACGCCGAACGCCGAATCCTCAGCCGACGACCCCAACTGCCTCGTCCACTGTCTCGTCCCGCCTGTGTCGTACTTCGTGAGGAAGATGTCCCAGTTACCGGCGCTGACGTTGCCGTCCAGGCCGCCAGCGGTGAAGCCGGAGATGTAAACGTTTCCGCTGGCGTCGGAAGAGACGGAGCGGGCGATGTCGTCCAGCGGAGTACCCGACTGCCTCGTCCACTGTTTCACACCGCCTGGGCTGTATTTGACCAGGAAGTTGTCTGAGCCTCCGGCGTTGACGTTCCCGTCGAGGCCGCCGTGGGTGAAGCCGGCGACATATACGTTTCCGCTCCCATCAATGGAGACGCCCTGGACGTGCTCATCCTGCGGTGTGCCCAACTGCCTTGTCCACTGCTTCACGCCGCCACTGCTGTATTTTACCAGGTAGATGTCCCAGCCGCCCGCGCTGGTGTTGCCGTCGAGCCCGCCCTGCGTATAACCGGCGACGTACACATTGCCGTACGAATCAGTGGCGGAACCGTATGCTGTATCATCCGACGCGGTGCCTGACTGCCTCGTCCAGTATGTCTCGTACGCGCTTACTACAGTCACAGTCACGTCCGCGCCAGTGGCCGGAGTCTCGGCGTTGCCGGTGAAGTCGGTCGCTTTCGACTGTATGGTATACGTCCCGGCCGCAGGCGGTATCCAGTCGATGCTCCACGACGCCGTGCCATCGGCCACGAAGATGACGTCGTAATCACCCCCGTCGGTGATGCGGACGTTCACGTACTGGACGCCCGAGCCCAGGCCGTCGTCCGCCGCGCCGGCAACGGAGATGCTGCCGAGGTCCGCCTGTATAACCGCGCCGTTGGCGGGCGAGCTTATGAAGCTGGACGGGGCGGTAACATCGACAAGGAATGCAGGCCCGAAATAGCTCTCGCTGTTGCCCGCGTTGTCGAACACCTGTACCAGCACCTCGTAGCTGCCCTCGGAGGGCGGGGCCCAGTCCAGGGCCCACGAAGACCAGGAGCCGTTGCCGGATATATCCGTTGCCGTCTGCCAGTCGCCGTCTATCAGGACGTCCACCCTGTCCACACCGGAGCCGCCGTTGTCCGTCGCCGTGCCGGTTATGGTAAAGGCCGCCGCGCTGGTGATGTAAGCGCCGTCCGCGGGCGCGTTGACGGTCATTGTCGGCGGGGTGGTGTCGCACGCCCCGCAGTCCGCACCGCCGCAGTCCACGCCGGTCTCGTCGGCGTCCTGGACGGAGTTATAACAATGAGCTGATGCACTAGTTGATTTCAGAACAATTGTATGGTCACCACCAGCTGCAATTGTGATAACGTCATTGAGTCCAGACACTTGGCCGGGAGTCTTGTTATCACCAGTCCGTCCAAGCTGTCCCTTGTCGCTTCTACCCCATGTCCATATTGTCCCATCATCTTTTTGCACTATTACATGTCTCGCACCGGCGGCTATGGCAACAGCACCAGATATCCCTGCAACTTGTCCAGGTGTATATCTGTTTGTAGTTGAACCATCACCAAGTTGGCCATAGTCATTTGACCCTAACATCCATACAGAACCATCAGCTTTTATAGCTGCAAAGAAGTTATGTCCCGCAGCAATTTTTACAACACCGCTAAGCACCTGAACCGGGCTTGGCGAATAATAACATCCCCATACCCAGACGGTTCCATCAGCTTTTAGTGCTATTGAATCATAATACCCGGCATCGGCAGCGATCACGTTGGTTAGGCTGGTTATATCTCCTGGGACGTTGTAGGCCCCACCGCGTCCTATCTGTCTGCAATCGTCAGGACCACCCCAAGTCCATAATGTGCCATCGGATTTGATAGTCATGCTCGTCTGGCAATTACCTTTAACATCAATTGCAGAACTGAAAACCTGGACAGGACTAAAGCTTGATGAATATGTCCCATCACCAAGTCTTCCGTCGTGATTTTCACCCCACGCCCATACTGTGCCATCAGATTTAAGTACCTTGGAGAACCACGCAGCTCCGTTGACACTATAGGCGCCATTTATGCCACTTACCATGTATGGCAATGACCTGTTGCTGGTCGTTCCATCCCCCAACTGGCCGCCCCAATTCGCGCCCCATGTCCAGACTGTACCGTCTGCTTTAACTGCCATTGAATGACCAGAACCACCAGATATAGCTACAACATTTTCGAGACCATTCACCGGAACAGGCGTGTTCCTCTGAATGTTAGTATCATCACCAAGTTGACCGTATGTATTGTCACCCCATACCCAAATGTTGCCAATTTGTGTCGTCGCACCCACCGTCACCGTCACGCCCGGCCCGGTAGACTCGACGTTGACCACGTTGTCCGTCGCGGTAGACTGGATTGTATAAGTTCCGCTTGCGGGCGGTGTCCAGTCGAGGCTCCACGACCCCGTCCCGTCGGCCACGAATACGACATCGTAATCCCCCCCGTCCGTGATGCGGACGTTCACGACCTGGACGCCGGATGCGTTGTCTGATGCCGTTCCGGTTATCGAGAAGTTGGACAGCCCCGCCGGGATTATCGCGCCGTCTATGGGCGCGGTTATTACGGAGACAGGCGGAGTGACGTCCGGGCAGACCCCGCAGTCGAGGCCGCCGCAGTCCACGCCGGTCTCGTCGGCGTCCTGGGTGGAGTTGGTGCAATGCACAAACGCCTCTTGCTTGACCAGGGTTACACTATGGGAACCAACATAGTCCACTAATATCCCCGAAAGCATTGTCGGGGAATCGAATGTCATTGTCCAAGTGCCGTAGAGAGGTCCTTCATAATAATATTGGTAAACAACAACCGTGCCGCCGGTTACGGTACCTTCAAATGTATTGTCGTTGGGGATGTTGGAATAGACCCCATGAAATGAAGCGCTGTTTGTCGCGGTAAAGGTAATCTCATTGTTATCGTCGGTTATGTTGACCCACGTCCCCTGTATGTCATATGCAGTATGCCCGCACGACCCGCAGTCGAGGCCGCCGCAGTCCACGCCGGTCTCGTCGGCGTCCTGGACGGAGTTCGTGCAGTGGTTGGTAACGCCGCCAATATTTACATAGCCCCAGTCGGCTGAGCAAACTTCGGCACCAGGGGTTAACCTCGTCTTGTTGGTACCGTCGACCCCTATTGAATAAAGTTCCGCTGGACCGTTCTCCGTGTTTATGTAGCATATCTTAGAGTTACCAGGAGAAAATCTAAGCGGGTAGTTGTAGTTCGCCCCGTCCGTAATCTCACTGTATCCGGTGCCGTCAGGGTTGATTATTGCCAATTTGAAGTCCGTCCCGCCGGTCATCGTTCCGAAAAGCACACCGGTGCTTGTCCAGTCCGAAAGCCAGTCGTACCAGGCACTACCGTACAACACCGTCTCTGTGCCACCTGAAATGTCCTTGACAGAGATATCGGTCGCGTTGCAGTTATCGGGACTTTTGGTCTGGGCGTGCGTGAACGCAATTTTCGCGCCGTCCGGAGAATATACCGGTACTATCTCTCTGTATCCGTTGTTGGTCTGCCTTGTTTTTCCCGTGCCATCCGGGTTCATTGTCCAAATCTCCCAGTCGGTGCAACCACTCATGTTGCCATAGGCGTAGACTATTTTACTGCCGTCCGGCGAAAGTCTTGGCGAAACGTAACCTGGACCACCGGAATACACGCCTCCCGTCGTAATTGGCGTGGATTGCGTTGAGGCCAGGTCAAGCCAACAGATGTTTCCACCGCTCGTATATAAAACCTGTGTGCCGTCAGGGGAGATACTCGGGTATCTGTTGCTGACGCCATCCTTGGCCTCGTCTGTCAACCGCTCCATGCCCGATCCATCAGGGTTCATCATCCACAGGTCGTAATAGCCGGACGGCTCCTGCCGGGAGTATACAATCTTCTCATGATATTCAGTTCCAAGAACCGTCACCGTCACGCCCGGCCCGGTTGACTCGACGTTGACCGCGTTGTCCGTCGCGGTGGACTGGATTGTATAAGTCCCGCTTGCCGGAGGGGTCCAGGCGAGGCTCCACGAGGTCGTACCGTCGGCCACTAAGACGACATCATACGCCCCCCCGTCAGTGATGCGGACGTTCACGACCTGGACGCCGGAGGCGTCATCGGTTGCGGCGCCGGTTATCGAGAAGTTGGACAGGCCCGCCGGAATTATCGCGCCGTCTATGGGCGCGGTGATTGCGGAGACAGGCGGAGTGACGTCCGGGCAGACCCCGCAGTCGAGGCCGCCGCAGTCCACGCCGATCTCGTCCGCGTCCTGGACGGTGTTCGTGCAGTGGTCGCCCACCACAGTCACAACCACGTTAGGACCGCCCGGCTCCATGTTGCCCGCGTAGTCGGTCGCGGTGGACTGGATGATATACGCGCCGACTGCCGGCGGGGTCCAGTCGTAGCTCCACGACGTCGTCCCGTCGGCTACGAAGGAGACATTATACGCATCAAAATCACTGATGAGGACGTTCACTATCTGGACGCCCGTGCCCGCGCCGTCATCCGCGTTGCCTGTTATCGAGTAGGGCCCGGGGCCCAGCGGGATTGTCGCGCCTTCGAGGGGTGTGGTTATAGTGGAGGTCGGCGGGTCGGTCTCGCACGGGACGCAGTCCGCGCCGCCGCAGTCAATCCAAGTCTCGTTGGCGTCCTGTATGCCGTTGTAGCAGTGGTCGCCGGAGGCGAGGCCGAGCTTCATGAGGAATACGTCAGAGGCGCCGGCGTTGGTGTAACCGTCCATCCCGCCGGTGGTATAGCCGGTCACGTACACGCCCCCGGCCGCGTCCGTAGCGATACCTTCGGCGACGTCGTCGGCGCCGGTGCCAACCTGCCTCGTCCACAGCTTCGTACCCGTAGGACCGAACTTCACGACGAAGCTGTCATAGCCTCCCGTGCTCGGGTTCCCGTCCAGGCCGCCCGCCGTGTAGCCTGCGATAAAAGCGTTCCCCGCCGCGTCGAGCGTCACGCCTTCGGCGCTGTCGTTGGCCGCCGTGCCCATCTGCCTGGTCCAGAGCACGTTGCCGGAGAGGTCGCACTTCATCAGGAACAGGTCCATCAGGCCCTGATAAATATTTCCGGGCATCGCGCCTTGAGTCTGCCCGGATATATAAATACCACCCCCGCCCAAGACTATCTCCGTCGGGAGATCGTAAGCCGCGCTTCCTGTCTGGCGAGACCACAGACGGTTGCCCGCCGTGTCGTACTTCATAATAAGAATGTCGTAACTACCCGCGTTGGGGTTGCCGTCAACGCTGCCCTGTGTCCTCGCGGCGACATAGACATATCCGCTCCCGTCGATGGCGATGCTGGCCCAGTCGTCCTGGCCGCCGGTCCCTACCTGCCTTGTCCAGAGCCAGTTGCCGGCGCTGTCGTACTTCATCAGCACGATGTCGTCGCCGCCGTAATAGGTGTTGCCGTCCACGCCGTTCCAGACCGCGCCCGTGGAGTAGACGTTGCCGCTTGAGTCGACCGCAACGGTATCGCCCGCGCAGGCCGTAGCGGCCTTCTGCCGGTCCCAGAGCTTGTTACCCGCGGCGTCGTACTTTACGACGAACATGGCGTTGTTGTTGTTCGCTGTCCCGCATATGAAGACGTTGCCCGAGCCGTCAACCGTCACGGAGTTCCCGTAATCGGGCCCTGCTGTGCCGTATAGTTTCGTCCACAGCCTGTTGCCGGAGGAGTCGTACTTCGTAATGAACGCGTCGTTGCCCCCGTTGCTAGGATTACCGTCCAGGTTTCCGCTGGTGTAGCCAACCACGTATACATTCCCGTTGCCGTCCCAGACGGCGTCATACGGGCTCTCGTTGCCAGTGGTCCCGACCTGCCTCGTCCAGATAGTCTGGTATGGCTGGTCGACGACCGTAACCGTCACGCCCGGCGACGCCGGACCCATGTTGCCCGCGAGGTCGACCGCATGGCTGATTATGGTGTAGCTGCCCGCGGCGGGCACCGGCCAGTCGAAAGTCCAGTTGTCCGTGCCGGAAGCGGCGTACCACGTGACCGTGCCGCCTTCCGGGGTTATACCGACCTCAACCGTCCCCACGCCGGAGCCGCCGAAGTCGTCCGCCGTGCCGGTTATCGAGAAGCTGGGAAGCTCCGCAGGTATTACCGCGCCGTTCGTGGGCGCGGTGATGGCCGATACCGGCGCGGTGTTGTCCACCGTCACGGTAACACCCGCGCCCGGCGTCTCGACGTTGTCAAGCGAGTCCGTAGCCCGGCTCATTATGTTGTACGTGCCGTTCGCGGGGAACATCCAGCCGATGTTCCAGGGGTTGGTCCCGGAGGCGGTCTGCCAGAGCGTCCCGCCGTCGGTGGAGACCTCGACGAACATGACGCCGTTAGTGCCGGATGACGTGCCGGTGATGTTGTGAATCGGGCCGGAGAGGAACGCGCCGTCGAGCGGGCCGGTTATGGTGGATTGTGGATTGGGGGAGAGCTTTATTAGGAAGGCGTCATGGCCGCCCGCGTTCACGTTACCGTCTAACCCTCCGTAGGTATAGCCTGAAACGTAGACGTTGCCTAAACCATCCACGGACGCGCCTTGTGCAATGTCGTCAACGGCCGTCCCCATCTGGCGTGTCCACTGCTTCACCCCGGCGGGGTCGTACTTGACCACGAAGAGGTCACCGCCGCCCGCGTTCACGTTACCGTCGAGCCCGCCGATGGTAAAGCCTGTAACGTAGACGTTGCCCGAGCCGTCCACGGACGCGCCGTAAGCATAGTCGGGAACGGCCGTCCCCATCTGACGTGTCCACTGCTTCACCCCGGCGGAGTCGTATTTGACCACGAAGAGGTCATATCCGCCCGCGTTCACGTTCCCGTCAAGCCCGCCATAGGTATAACCCGCCACGTACACGTTGCCCGAGCCGTCCACGGTTACGCCGTTAACATAGTCGCTAACGGCCGTCCCCATCTGGCGTGTCCACTGCATCACCCCGGCGGAGCCGTACTTGACCACAAAGAGGTCATATCCGCCCGCGTTCACGTTCCCGTCTAACCCGCCGTAGGTACGGCCCGCGACGTATACGTTGCCCGAGCCGTCCACGGAAACGCCGTAAGCATTGTCTTCAGCGCTCGTCCCCATCTGGCGCGTCCACTGCTTCACCCCGGCGGAGTCGTACTTGACCACGAAGAGGTCATATCCGCCCGCGCTCGCGTTCCCGTCGAGCCCGCCGTAGGTAAAGCCCGCGACATAAATGTTTCCAGATAGATCGACATCTACAGAAAATGCTTTATCTTCCCCACCCGTCACCATCTGCCTCGTCCAGACCGTCTGGTACGGCAGCTCCGCAAACGCCTCCCGCCCAAGCCCTGTGAACATGAT